>JBEKLL010000004.1:0-174862 GCA_050010215.1 Gaiellaceae bacterium
GCGCGGCGCAAGCCGCCCTTCGGCATCGCCCAGATCGGCAAGTCGTTCCGCAACGAGATCACGCCCGGCAACTTCCTCTTCCGCACGCGCGAGTTCGAGCAGATGGAGCTGGAGTTCTTCGTGCCGCCCGAGGAGTCCCAGCAGTGGTACGAGTACTGGCTCGCCGAGCGAATGGGCTGGTACCACCGCTACGGCCTGCGCCCGAGCCACCTGCGCCTGCGCCAGCACTCCGAGGAGGAGCTCTCCCATTACTCCAGCGGCACCGCCGATGTCGAGTACCTGTTCCCGATCGGCTGGTCGGAGCTGGAGGGGATCGCGAACCGCGGCGACTACGACCTCAGCCGCCACACCGAGTTCTCGGGCACCAAGCTGGAGTACGTCGGCCAGGACGGCGAGCGCTACGTCCCGCACGTGATCGAGCCCTCGGCCGGCGCCGACCGGTCGCTGCTGGCCTTCCTGGTGGACGCCTACGACGAGGAGATCGTGGGCGAGCGGGAGCGCACCGTGCTGCGCCTGCACCCGCAGATCGCGCCGGTCAAGATCGCCGTGCTGCCGCTGATCGGCAAGAACCCGGACATGGTCGCCAAGGCGCGATCGCTCTACGAGGAGCTGCGCCTGCGCTTCCTCACGGAATACGACGACTCGGGCGCGATCGGCCGCCGCTACCGGCGCCAGGACGAGATCGGCACCCCCTGGGCCGCCACGATCGACGACCAGACGCTCGAGGACGACACCGTCACCATCCGCGACCGCGACTCGCTGAGCCAGATCCGCGCGGCGCTCTCACAGGTCGGTGACCACGTCGCCGAGCAGCTGGCGGCGCCGTGGAAGACGCCCAAGGGCGAGTAAGCACATACCGGCTAACCGGCCGGCCGATGTTTTTCCATCAGATTGAAAGATGGACTACCGAAACGACCGGTTAGCGCAGGGCACTTCTCTACTCGCCCGCCACCGAACCGCCCGCCCGCGGGGTGGTTACAAAGTACCGTCCCGAATGATGGGAAGACGCACCTCTCTGTGCCGATTTCGTGCCGATTCAGAGTCGAGATCCAAACACCGCGCAGGTCGCTCGTGAACATCTAACCCGGCGCCTGGCGCTCCATCGTCCGCGTCGAAGGTGGAGCGAAACCGAACTTCTCGTAGAGGCCGTGCGCATCGACGGTGTGCAGGATCCAGCGCAGGCGCGCGAAGGGACCCTCCTCGACGCTGAAGCGCACGAGCAGGGCGCCGAAGCCTCGACCGCGATACTCGGGCAGAACGTAGAGGTCGGCAAGATAGGCGATCGCGATCCCGTCCGAGACGGTTCGCGCGAAACCGATCTGCTGGCCCTGGTAGTAGAGACCGACGACGCGGCTCGCTTCGCGAATTAGACGCTCCTGGATCTCGGAAGGACGACCCTTTGCCCAGTAGGACTGAGTCGAGAGGAAGCGGTGCACCTCGGCGACGTCGATCCTCGCGGCGCTATCATCGAGCTCGAAGCCGCCCGGAAGTTCCTTCTTCATGCCGAGAGCGTCCGTAGACGGAAGCCACCGTGCTCCTCGTAGGAGGCGGTGATGACTCCCAGACAGTCCCGTGCCGCTCGCTCGCTCAGCTTCACCGCCCCCGCCTCGGCGAGCGGATGGTGCAGCAAGCCCTCCAACCCAGCGAAGCCGGCGGCGGAAAGCGCCAACGAGCCCGGCGCGCAGTTGCGGCAAACAACGCCGCCCGCCCGGGCTGAATAGCCGGCGAATGGAGGCGCGCCCCCACATTCCGCGCAACTGCCGAGATGAGGCAGGTAGCCGGCCAGCCAGATCAGCTTGAGCTGAAAGGAGAGCGCCAGCGGGTCGTGCGAGACGGGAGCCGGAGCGCAGCTCGGAATCTCGTCGAGCAGATCGAGGAAGCGCGTCAGCGCCTCGAAGGCGCGCGGGTTCGACTCCTGCTCGCCGAACAGGCGCAGCATCGCCTCGGCGCCGATCAGCCCGACGCCGAGCCGGTAGAAGTCCTCGCGGGCGGCCCGGTGCGACTGAAGCAGCTCGACTCCTGTGATCGTGCCCAGCTCTCCCCTGCCCTCGTGCAGCATGATCTCCACGTGCGAGAGCGGCTCCAGGCGCGCGCCGAAGCGCGACTTGGTCTTTCGGATGCCCTTTGCCACCGCGCCGATGCGGCCGCGCTCGAGCGAGTAGAGATGGAGCACTCGATCCGCCTCGCCCAGCCTGAACGAGCGCAGCACGACAGCTTCTGTTTTCAGCGCTCGTCCCACTCGGCCAGTGTAGTGTCCCGCCCGGCGTCAACGAACTGAGTCGAGCCTGTGGAGCGATCGGCGCACTCTCGGCACGGATGCCCCCTTGACAGCAAGCGCCTTCTCTGAGCGGTATCTGATACCAGCTGGGGACTTGAGCCGGCGCCCGACCGCGCCTCGCCGATCGCCAACGAGCTCACGAGCGATCGCGCCGGTCCCGGCGCCGCTGGCAACGCGGGCAGAACCAGGTGCCGCGCCCGCCGATCCTCGTCTTCGCGATAGCCGTGCCGCAGCGCTCGCATGGCTCCCCGTCGCGACCGTAGACGCGAAACTCCCGCTGCATAGAGCCGCTTTCCCCGTCCGGCAAGGAGTAGTCGCGCAGCGTCGCTCCCTGGCGGGCGATACCGATTTCGAGCACCTCGCGAATGCTCTCGTGGAGCCGGGTCAGAGACGACTTGCCGAGCGAGCCGGCCGGGCGAGCGGGGTGCAGGCGGGCTCGCCAGAGCGCCTCGTCGACGTAGATGTTCCCGAGCCCAGCGACTGTGCGCTGGTCGAGCAAAGCTGCCTTGACCGGCGCCCGGCGTCTGCGTAGGCGTTCCGCAAGAGCCTCTGGCGTGAACGCCGGCTCGAGTGGCTCGAGGCCGAGACGATCGGCCAGGTAGCTCTCCAGCTCGCCGGCCTCGAGCAGACGCCATGTCCCAAAGCGCCGGACGTCACGGTAATCCAGGCGGCTACCGTCATCGAGCTCTAGCCAGGCGCGCCGGTAGGAGTCGGCTGGACTTCCGGTCTCCAGGCGGCGGAGCGAGCCGGTCATACGCAGGTGGACGACGAGCGAGCGCCCGCTCTCCATGCCCACGATCAGGTACTTGCCACGCCGGCCGAGAGTGGCAATTCGCTCGCCGGCAAGGCGCCCGGCGATCGCCGAGGCGGGCTCGGGCTGGACGAGTCTCGGATCGAGGATCTCCGCCCGGACAATGCGTCTTCCCGCGATCAGCGGCTCGAGTGAGCGGCGGATCGACTCAACTTCGGGGAGCTCGGGCACGTTTCAAGCCTAGCCGCGGAAGGACAGTCCGCCCTGGAGGTGCCCTGGGTTGTTTCGGCACGAAATTGGCACATCTCGTTCGCTTTTTCCGGGTACCGTGTCACGACCCCGCGGGTGGGTGGACAAGTGGCGGGGGGCGGCGGAACGAAGTGTTCGCGAGTCACCGCTCTGGCTCGCGTAACGAATCGAGCTCGTCCGGGACGTAGAGGACATAGGATCCAACCCCTGGACGGAGGAGCTCCGGATGAAACGCCACCCGAAACGACCGGCCGACCACCTCGACGCGTTCCTGGAAGCCGGAGACCCTGTCGATCCCGCGCCGCTTCGCAGCGAAGGGATCGAGACTGCGCTGGACGAGATCGGCATCTCGATCACCAACCGCACAAGGCCGACGCCACGAGCAGCCTGGAGGCGAGTGATCACCAGGCCCCGCGCCGCGCTGGTGATCGGGTTCGCCGTGGTTGGCACGGGCGCCGCGGTCGCCGCGAGCTCCCAGCTGAGCGCTCATACCGGTCAGTACATGCCAAAAAGAGAAGTGCCCATGGGCGGCCCTGGCGAGATCCTCAACCCCTCGGCGCCGGATTTCAAGGACGTGGCGCTTCAGATCTCCTCCGACATCCCGTTTCCGAAGGCGTATGAGCGCTGGCGAGAGGCTGTAATCGCCGCGAACTCCTTCTCGGAGACGGATGTTCAGGTATCGGTATCGAGCGGCGCTCTGCACGGGTTTTTCGCCATGAGCGCCTTCTGCGCATGGGTACTGGACTGGCGACACGCTGAAGTTGCCGGTGATACCGCCGCCGCCGGACGGGCTGCTCAGGTGATCTCCGAGGCACCGAGCTGGGAGGCCGTCACCGATGAGGATCCGCATCCCGATCCAACCGTTCCCGGCGACGGGGGCTTTATTCACTCCACGGTATTCGGATGGATGTTGCCGTACCGAGACGCGGTGCTGGCCGGCGATCGCGCCCACGTCGAGCATCTCCTCGCGACCCACGCGTACGGAGGCACGTGCCAGATAAACGACTGGGACTGGAGAGCTCTCATGACGGCTCATCGTTCTGAGTGGCGTGATCTCTCGACGGCCGAGTGGGAACAGAAGTACGAGCAGTACCTGGCGAGTAGAACGTCATGAGCAGCCCGGCCGAAAACCCGTGCGCGGCTTTCGAGCAGCTCTTTCGCGACACCCGCAGCGATCTGCTTGCCTACATCCTGCGCCGATCGAGAAGCCCCGAAGACGCGGCCGACATCCTCGCCGAGGCCTACCGAATCGCCTGGGAGAAGCTAGAGCGAGTTCCCGAGGGCGAGCGGGCGCGACTGTGGCTTTTCGGCGTTGCGCGGAACCTGTTGATGAAGCGAGCGAGCCGGATGCGTTCTGCGGACGCACTCGTCGAGCGCCTGGCAGCCGAGCTACGCAGCGCCCAGCCGGCCACGTCGCAGATCGACAGGGAGCGGCGCGATGCTCTGCGAGCGGCACTTTCCGGGCTTTCCGTCCGCGATCGGGAGATCCTGACCATGACCGCCTGGGATGGCCTGACACCGAGACAGATTGCGACGGTGATGGGCACCCCGGCGAACCTCGTGCGCGTGCGCCTGCACCGCGCCCGAGCACGCCTGAAACGGCAGCTCGATCCCGAGCGACCGGCAACCAGCCTTGCCAAGCGCGTTCCCGTCGAGCCCGACTGGTAGCGAGCCCGAGCGCAAGAACTAGGCCCCGCGAACGATTAGCCTTTCCGTTTGATGCTCACGATCGGCAGCATCTACGGACACGGTTTCGACAGCACCGAGTTCGCTCGCCTGCAGAAGCTCGGCTTCAACCTGCGACCCGAGATCGCTAGCTATGCCGGCTCGCAGTCCTTGCGCTTCATCGACTTTACAGAGGGGCCTTCGCTCGAGCTGATCGAGGTCGAGGACACCGACGAGTACCTCGCCTTTATCCCGGCCGGGATGGAGCCCTACTGCCCGGGCATCTCGCTGTTGCTGCCGCCGAAGGAAGCGCCCTTCATCGGTGGATACGAGCGCAGGTTCGCCTCTCTCGACCCGTACAGACTTCACGTCAACTACGACGGCAGCACCGATTACGGCAGGCCCGGCTGGACCTATCTCAACTTCGCCAAGCCGGTCGTCGCCGGTACCTTCATCTGGCTGACCGCGTTCGATGAGCCGCGGCCGGCGTCGAAGCGCAAGACGGCTCATCCAAACGGCGCGACCCACATCCTCGGCCTCGCCTTCGAGCTCGACGTCGAAGCTCTCGACGAACTGGCCGAGCTCACCGGTGCCGGCGCGATTGACGGTGGGCTTCAGATCGGAGAGATCGCGGTCTGGTCGAGGCAGGCCCCAGCCGGGCTTCCAAGCGGGAGCGAGAAAGACTTTCCCTTGAAATCGATCGTCATCGAGACCGAGTGCCTGGACTTTTTCCCGTCGCTTTCCGAGCAGGTCGAAGAAACGGTCTTCCTCTCGCGCAAAGCCGTAGTCATCGAGACGAATCCGTTCAGCTGGGATCTCGTGCTCGTCGCTTCGGCCTGAGTCGATCAGACAGGCGTGACGAACGGCTTGCCCGGAAGACTGCGCCCCGGCGAGCGGCCACCGAGCCAGGCGTTCACCGTCGCGCCGACGTCTGCCGGCTCGCCTTCGTAGATACGGCCGGCGGCGTTCGTGCCCTCGACGTAGGCGAGCAGGAGCTCGTACTCGCGCGTGTGCTCGCTGCCCTCGGTGGTCGGATCGCAGCCGTGATCGGAGGCGAGGATCAGGAGGTCACCCTCGCGCAGATAGGCGAGCAAGTCGGGCAGTCGCCGGTCGAAGTCCTGCAGCGAGCGGTGGAAGTTGACCGGGTCGCTACGGTGACCCCAGAGCGCATCCGTATCATTCAGATTGGTGAAGATGAGGCCGTTCTCGAGCTCGTCGAGCAGGCGCTCGGTGTGCGCGATTCCCTCGGCGTTCGACTTGGTGAGGATCGACTCGTCGATGTCGCAGCCGGCGAAGAGATCACCGACCTTGCCGACTCCAAACACCTTGGCGCCCGCGTCGTGGATGAGGGTGAGGTAGTTGGGACGGCGCGGCTGGAGCGAGAAGTCACGCCGGTTCGGCGTTCGCTCGAACGAGTCCGGCTCGCCCCTGAAAGGCCGCGCGATCACACGCCCGACGTTGTGCTTGCCGGTGAGAAGCTCGCGCGCAACCCCGGAAGCCTCGTACAGCTCCTCGAGCGCGACGACCTCCTCGTGGGCAGCGAGCTGGAAGACGGAGTCGGCCGAGGTGTAGACGATCCACTTGCCTGTCGCCATGTGTTCCTCGCCGAGCTCCTGGATGATGTCCATCCCCGAGGCGATCCTGTTGCCGATCACGCCGCGCCCGGTGCGGTGCATGAAGGGGTCGATGACTTCGAAGGGGAAGCCGTGCCGGTAGGTCGGCAGCGGCTGCGGCATGACCACTCCCATCAACTCCCAGTGACCGCTGGTCGTGTCCTTGCCGGCGGAACGGGGCGCCAGCCGGCCGGCGATTGCGGGCGCTCCCGGTTGCGGCGGGCAGCCTTCCAGTGGAGCGACGTTTCCCAGGCCGAGAGCCTCGAGCATCGGTAGATCGAGCCCACCGACCGCCGTCGCAACATTGCCGAGCGTGTTTGCGTTCTCGTCGCCGAAGCGTGCCGCATCGGGGAGCGCGCCCACTCCCACCGCATCGAGCACAATCACGCAGGCCCGCGCCATTAACTCATTTCGGAATGAAGACCCGCCGACAGGGTGCGATCGGTGGATGCGAGACAAGGACGCAGGGAGTGCTCGTGGCCGGAGGCTACGGGTGCGACTGAGGACGCAGGATCGCGCCGCCGAGCGCGGTCAGGCGGCGGAGTGCTTCGTTTCGAGAGGAGTTCCATTCGACTATTCTAGGGAGCGATGGCCACGGCACTCGGATTGATCGGACTGATCGTCTTCATCGCCTGCGTTATTGCGTTCGCGGCGGCCGTCACCTGGCTCGTCGTCAAGATCAGCCCCACGACCGTCGGCAAGAAGCCCACCGCCAAGAGCGGCGACAGCTAACCCTTACCCGGCGTCGGCGTCGCGCGCCGCATCCACCAGCGCCAGCGTCACGTCAACCATCCGCGTAAGATCGTCGACGGCGATCTCCTCCTCGGGCGAGTGGATGTGGGCCATTCCGTTTGAGAGGTTGACGCAGGGTAGACCGCCGGCGTTGAAGATGTTCGCGTCGGCGCCGCCACCGGTGAGCGCGAGCTTAGGCTCGATGCCGCGACTTGCGAGCGCCTTACAGGCGATTGCCACCGGCAGGTCATCTGGCTCGAAGCGGTAGCCGCGGTAGATCTCGATCAGCTTCGTCTCGGAACGGCACTCGCTCTGCTCGGCGGCGAAGGCGATCGTCTCCAGCATCTCCTCGATCAATCCGAGTTGTGTCTTCTCGTTGTGGGAGCGAATCTCGGCCTCGAGCTCGCAGAGGCCGGGGACGATGTTTCGCGCCTGGCCGCCGCGGACGACGCCGACGTTCGCGGTCGTCTCCTCGTCGATCCGGCCAAGACGAAAATCGGCGATCGCGCGCGCACAGGCGACGATCGCGCTCCGCCCCTCCTCCGGCGCGATCCCCGAGTGCGCCGCGCGGCCGATGAAGCTCGCGTGAAGCTCGCGGTGGTAGGGGGCGCCGAGGATGACCTCGCCGATCGGCGCCGCCTGGTCGTAGACATAGCCGAGCTTCGCCTCGAGCGAGCTCAGATCGAGGAGCTTGGCGCCCTGGAGGCCGACCTCCTCCATGACGGTGAAGACGAGCTCGACGCCCGCATGGGGACGGTGCTCCTTGACGATCCGCCGAGCGGCCTCGAGCATCGCCGCGACCGCCGACTTGTTATCGGCACCGAGGATCGTCCCGGCCGAGTTGCGAATGACCCCAGCGGTCTCTACCGGCTCGATCGGCCCCTGTGGCGGCACCGTGTCGAGATGGGCGCAGAGCATGATCGGCACACCGCCGGGCTCGGCGCCGGGCAGGCGGCAAACGACGTTACCCGCCTCTCCCGGGATGAGCGGGGCTGCTCCGTCCTCGCGCGGATCGAGTCCCAGTCCGCGCAGATAGGCGAGCACGTAGTTGGCAGCGGCTCGCTCCTTGCTCGACGGACTCGGAATTCGAGCCAATTCAGAGAAGAGTGTGACTACGCGACGGGGCATCGGCCGATTCTAAGCCTCGGTCGCGACTTGCTGCTCGTGTCGGTTACGAGCTCTCGCTCATCTCCGCGGCAAGCGTGGCCTCTGAGCGCTGCACTGTCCCGCGCGCGATCGCCCGCTTCAGCCCGGCCCCGACGAAGTCGCGGAAGAGCGGCGCCGGGCGCGTGGGCCGGGACTTGAACTCGGGGTGGAACTGGCTGGCTACGAACCAGGGATGATCGGGCAGCTCGACGATCTCGACCAGGCGCCCGTCCTGGTAGGTACCCGAGACGACCAGCCCGGCCGCGATCAGGCGCTCGCGGTAGATGTTGTTGACCTCGTATCGGTGCCTGTGACGCTCGTGGATGACCGACTCGTCATAGGCTGCGCGAACGCCGGTTCCCTCGGCCAACTCGACGGCGCTGGCACCCAGGCGCATCGTGCCGCCGAGGTCCTGCACCTCTTTCTGCTCGGGCAGGAGGTCGATGACCGGGTAGGGCGTCTCGGGATCCATCTCGGCCGAGTTGGCGCCCTCGAGCCCTACGATGTTCCGGGCAAACTCAGACACGGCGACGTGCATGCCCAGGCAGATGCCGAGATAGGGGATGCCCTGCTCGCGTGCCACCTGGCAGGCGAGGATCTTGCCCTCCCAGCCACGCGAGCCGAAACCGCCCGGGACGAGCACGCCGTCCACCTGCTCGAGCTCGCTGCGAGCCTCCTCGAGCGACATGCCCTCGGAATCGACCCAGCGCACACGCACCTTGCAGCCGTGGTGAATACCCCCGTGCTTGAGTGCCTCCAGCACCGATAGGTAGGCGTCCTGAAGCTTGACGTACTTGCCGACGAGCGCGATCTCGACCTCGCCCTCCAGCTTGCCGATGCGGGCGACCAAATCCTCCCACTCGCCCAGATCGGTGACTCCGGCCGGCAGTCCCAGCTTCTCGCAGACCAGGCGATCGAGTCCCTCGCGCTTGAGCACGGTCGGGACGAGGTAGACGTCGGGTACGTCCGGGTTGCCGATCACGGCCTCGCGATCAACGTCGGTGAAGAGCGCGACCTTGTCGCGGATGTCTTGCGAGATCGGCTCGTGTGAGCGGGCGACGACGATGTCGGGGTGGATACCGATGCGCCTCAGCTCGTTGACCGAGTGCTGGGTCGGCTTGGTCTTGAGCTCGCCGGCCGCCTCGATGAAGGGCACCAGAGTGACGTGGATGTAGAGCACGTTCTCCTGCCCGACCTCGCGCCGGAACTGGCGGATCGCCTCCAGGAACGGCAGTCCCTCGATGTCGCCGACCGTGCCGCCGATCTCATTGATGACGACGTCGGCGGGGGTCGTCTCGGCGATACGGCGAATGCGGTGCTTGATCTCGTTGGTGATGTGCGGGATCACCTGCACGGTCGCGCCCAGGAACTCGCCCTTCCGTTCCTTGCGTAGGACCGTCTCCCAGATCGCCCCGGAGGTGTTCGAGGAGGCGCCGGTGAGGTTGGTGTCGACGAAGCGCTCGTAGTGGCCGATGTCGAGATCCGTCTCCTTCCCGTCTTCGGTCACGAACACCTCGCCGTGCTGGAAGGGGCTCATCGTGCCCGGATCGACGTTCAGGTAGGGGTCGAACTTCTGCACCTGGACGGAGAGGCCGCGAGCCTTGAGCAGTCGCCCGAGCGACGCCGCAACGATGCCCTTGCCGAGCGCCGAGACGACGCCCCCTGTGACGAAGATGTACTTGGTCGCGCGCGCGCTCACTGTCCGCTCCTTCCAGGCCGATCGACGGATACCGAGGCAGCACCGGATTCGCGGCTCGCTCTGCTTTTTCGGAGAGACGACTGCCCGGGCGATACGATCGCAAACTCGAGAATCGCCGTAATTCGTCTTTCCACTGAGTGCAAAGCTAGCACGGCGGGGATCATTCTCGAATCTCCATCCCCCTCGGTGCCATGACCCACGGATCGTAGGGAGACGGCAGGACGGTGCCTATAGAGAGACGAAATCCGACCGGCTTCGCTCGGCTGGGGCACCTCTTTCTTCGCCCGCCACCGATCCACCCACCCGCGGGGTTGTTCGAGATTAGTGTCTTTCGCGGCTCGATACCGCGCGAAAGCGTGCAGATAGCGTGCCGAATCTCGAACGGCGAACTAGTCGCCGCCCGGAGATTCTCGAGCAGCCACCGCGGCCAGGAACTCCTCGCCGCCGAGCATGCGCTCGATCTCGGCCGAGCGCTCGCTCGGGCCGAGTGCCTCGATGCGCGTGTGCGTCGGATCGCCGGAGATCTTCTCGACCGAAAAGTGGCACGACGCTCTGCTCGCAATCTGGGGCAGATGCGTGATCGTGATCACCTGGGCGCGGGCGCAGAGGCGCTCGAGCGTGTCGGCGACGGTGTTGGCGGTGCGCCCGCCGATGCCGGTATCGATCTCGTCAAAGACGAGCGTCTCGCCGCCGGCAACCGCGGCCAGCGCCAGCGCGATCCTCGACAGCTCGCCGCCCGATGCCGTCTCCGCCACCGGCGCGAAGGGAAGGCCCCGGTTCGGACGGATCAAGAAAACGACCTCGTCGGCGCCGCTCGGGCCGGGCTCGCGCTCGGCCAGCTCGACCCGGAACTCCCCCTCTCCCAGGCCGATCTGGCCGAGCTCACCTGCAACCGCAGCCGCGAAGGGCCCGGCCGCGGCGCGGCGGGCGGCGCGCAACTCTTCGACCAGCGCTCGCACACGCTCCTCGGCGGCGTTCATCTCCGTCTCGGCAGCCGTGACCGGATCGACGCCCTCGTCTAGCTGGGCCAGCTCCGTACGCGCAGCGGTGGCGCGCTCGATCAACTCGGCGAAGTCAAAACAGCCGAAGCGCCGCTTTGCCAGCGCGATCGAGTCGAGCTCGGCCTCGATCTGCTCCAGACGGTCGGGCTCGACCTCGAGCGAGGCCAGGAAGGCGGCCAGCGAGCTGGCGCTCTCGCGCAACTCGAGCTCGACTCCTCGCAACTCCTCACCGCAGGCTGCCAACTCGGGCGCCAGTCGCTCCAGTGGCGCCACCGCCCGCTCGGCGACTGCGACGAGCCCCGCGGCCCCGTCTCCATCCTCCGGCGCCAGCGCCGCCAGCGCTGCTTGCGCCGCCTGAGCCAGCTCGGCCACGTGGCGAATGCGCTCGCGCTCGGCGCGCAGACGTTCCTCGCTACCGGCGTCGAAGTCGTCGGTGGCCTCGACCAAGGCACGCAACTCCTCGAGTCGCTCCTGCACGGCGGTCGCGTCGCGCGCGAGCTCGGCGTAGCGGCGCCTGACCGCCAGAAGCTCTCGCCAGGCCCGGCGCGCTTCTCCTTTCCGCCGGCCCTGCTCCTCGCCGGCGAAGGCATCGAGCAGATCGAGCTGATAGGAAGGGCGGCTCAGCCGCCGCTGCTCGAACTGACCCGACATGGCGATGAGCCGCTCGGCCGCGGCGGCGGCATCCTCGCGGGCGATCGCGCGTCCCCAGGCGTAGGCGCGAGTGCGGCCGTCGGCAAAGACCCGGCGCGCCAGCACGAGACCGTCCTCACCGTCGGGCTGCAACTCGGCGAGCGCCGCGAACTCCTCCTCGTCGAGCAAACCTTCGGGCAGTTCCAGCTCCGCCTCGACGTAGGCCTCTTCAGCGGCCGGCCCGACATACGCGGAGTCGCCCTTCTGCCCGAGCAGGAGCCCGATCGCCTGGGCGAGGATGGTCTTGCCGGCGCCGGTCTCGCCCGTGATCGCGTTGAGACCCGGCGCGAACTCGAGCTCGGCCTCGCGAATGAGGACGAGGTTCTCGATCCTGAGCCTACGCAGCATGGGAACCCGGGGCGGAAGTCACTCCGCAAGAGGCTAGCGACCGGGCAGGACTGCGGACAGTCGTCGCTTCGAGACAGTGAGAGCACTTCGTTCCGTCGTGCGTCACTGGAGGGCGCCAGGCCGTACGAAGTTCGCAATCCCGAAACCGTATCAACTCCCCCTCCGGTATCAGATACGGAGCAGAGAAGACTCCCGGCGTCAAGCGAAACCAGTGACGAAAGAGAAACGCTTCTTCCACAAGAAGAGGCAAGTCCTGAATCGAAGGTTTACGACGGAAATATCTCGCGGAAGCGCCGCACGAAGGTCACTTCCGGGAGCAGCGCCAGGAGTCCCCGTTTCTCGCCAAAGGTGACCTCGGCGCTCTGGCCGAAGTGAAGCTCGACTAGCGGATAACCATCCGCGAGCACCGAAAGCGGGATGTCGGCTGTCTCGTTGCGGGCGACCAGTGACTGCCCGCGCGGTACCACCAGCGGGCGTGCGGCAAGTGTGTGCGGGGCGACAAAGGTGATCGCCATCACGTCGATGCCCCAGACCAGTACCGGGCCGCCGTTCGAGAGGTTGTAGGCCGTCGATCCGATCGCGGTCGCGCAGACCATGCCGTCACAGGCGACCTTGCCGTAGTCCTCGCCGCCGACCTGCCAGTTGAGCTCGACGACGCGTCCGTGCGTCGAAGAGATGAGAACGATGTCGTTGATCGCAGCACGCCGCTGCCCATCCGCCTCGACCTCGAGCGTAGGCAGCTCAAGCAACCGGTAGTCGCCGGCGAAGGCCCGCTCGACACCGCTCTCGAGCTCGGCGCCCGAGACGGAAGTGAGGAAGCCGACGCGCCCGTAGTTGACGCCGAAGACCGGCACCGAGCTCTCGAGGAACCGGTCGAGCGCGCGCAGCATGGTGCCGTCACCGCCGAGCACGACGGCGAGATCGGCCTGGCGAACGTCGTCGTCGCCGGGCGGAAGGCCGTGCTTCTCTCGCTCTTCCTTCGGGAAGAGAAGCGTCACTCCGTTGTGCTCGGCTACAGCGTGCAGGCGCTCGAGCCCGTCGCCGATCGTCTCGACGCGGCCATGTGTGATCACGGCCGCCTTGCGCACCGGCTCAGCGCTCTGCTGCGCGTTTAGCTCAGCAGACGGCATCGGTGATCCACTCCTCGAGCTCGGCGGGGAGCTTCGGTTTGAGGTCGTTTACGAGCTGGATGAAGATCTCTCTGTTTCCCTTCGGGCCCGGTAACCCGGAGTCTACGACGCCGGCCACCCGTGCATGCCAGGCGAGCGAGGCCTCAGCAACCTCACGCACCACGCGGCGGCGGATTTCGGGGTCGCGAACGACACCGCCCCTACCGACCTCCTCCTTGCCGGCCTCGAACTGGGGCTTGACCAGCGCCAGCGCCTGCCAGCCGGGCGCGGCCAGCGCGAGCGCCGGCGGCAGCACCAGCCTGAGGCTGATGAAGGAGACGTCGCAGACCACCAGCTCGGGCGCAAAGGGAAGCTCACGCAGCTCGCGCGCGTTCAGCCGCTCGAGCACGGTCACGCGCGAGTCGTCGCGCAGCTTCTGGGCCAGCTGCCCGTAACCCACATCGAGCGCGATCACCCGCCGGGCACCACGTTGAAGCAGGCAATCCGTGAAGCCGCCAGTCGAGGCGCCGACGTCGAGACAGTCCCTTCCGGCTGGATCAACGCCGAGCTCGTCGAGGGCATGAGCGAGCTTCTCGCCGCCTCGCGACACGTACGGCGCCCGAGCGACAAGCTCGATCTCGGCGTTCTCGGCCACCTGCTGCCCGGCCTTGGAGTAGCCACGTACGCGCCCGGCCATGATCAGCGCCTGGGCCTGCGTCCGGGTCTCGGCCAGGCCGCGTTCTACGAGCAGGGTGTCGAGGCGCTTCCTGGGTGGGCTCTTGGCCATAACTCTGAGAGCCTAGGCGCTTCTCGCAGTTCGAGGCTCGCGGATCAGCGGACGATGCGCAGCTCGACCATCGCGGTAGGGGAGTCGGAGATTCGACTACGCTCCTTGCCGAATCTGACGACGCGAGAGCTGTACGGGGCGAGATACCAGCCGAGCAGGCCGCTTCCGAGCTCTGCATCGCGGGGTATTCGCATCTGCATCTGGAAGAGAGCGGACGCGTTCGGCGCCAGCAACCCGACTCCGTGGCAGTTGAGTACATAGGCATAATCGGCCACCCCGGCGTCCGACTCTTCATAAAGCGGACAGCTTCGGAACCGGAAGGGATGCCGGCTCGTGTTCTTGAGGGCAACTTCGAAGTGGAAGACGGAGCCGCGCCGGGCCAGAAAGGCAGGGATCCCGTGTCCAACTACGGTGTTCCGGCGACCGACGATGCGAACGCTGAGCGGTAACTGCATGGACGCGCCCTTCGCCGGTGAAGCCGGAATGAAGGGGGAAACGCGGAGGTAGCTGTACTGACTGCCTGGGCAAAGCAACCTCGTTTCCTGGCTTACCGGACCACCGCCGAAGCTGAGGATAGGGATATCGACTCGACTCCCGCCCGCCAGCGTCAACCCGAGAGTTACGGAGCAACTGTGCTTGGGCATCCACCAGAGCTGAACCGAGACGCGTTTCCCGGGCTCGAGGGCACGCAGGGAACCGCGCGGATCGAGCAGCTGCGAATCGAAATAGCCTTGCTGCGGCATATGACTGATCCGCACCGGCTCCTTCGAACCGCCTGGATCGAGCACTGAGACCCTCGGCCAGCCGATCAGTGAGCACGCGTGACGGCCGACATTCGTGAGATGGATGTCACCGAGCAGAAGCGTGAAGTTTGCCGGTTGGAACGTAGCCACCCCTCTGATGTCGTTGGCGGTGCAGGGCAGAGCGAGCGGCGGATGGGCCGGCGCAAGATGCGGTTTCCTGTTCGACCAGGGCACGCCACCGATCGCGTAGGTGAAGGCAACACCCACGACGACGAGCGCCAAGAGCACAGCGGCGGCGTACACCTGGCGCCGATGCGCCCGCTTGGCGCGCTTCACCACGTCAGTCCAGTCGCCGTCGTCGGGGCCGGGGCTGAGGAGCAGCTCGTTCCGAGTCAGCTTGTCGCTCACGACTTCACCTCCTCGCCGTCGAGGCGACCGAGCAGGTCCGAGTGCGCCTGGGCGAGCGTCGCGGCCACGGTTCCCTCCGAGACGCCGGCGACAGAGGCGATCTCCGCGTAGGAGAGGTCGGCGAAGTAGCGCAGGAAGACGACGAGGCGGCGGCGCGGCGAGAGGGCTCGGATGGCGTCTCTGACTTCCTCGTCGGTTTGGGACTCGCGGGTGGCCGGCTCCTCCTCGTCGAGCTGCCACTCGCGGCGAAGCTCGCGGCGCCTCTTGAGGGCCACGTTGAGGGCGATCTTCCAGACCCAGGCCTCGAGGCTGCCTTCGCCTCGGAACTTCTTCTGGGAGCGCAGGGCGCGGGCGAAGGCTTCCTGTACGACCTCGCGTGCGAGATCGTGGCCTCCGACCACACCGGCGAGGATGTCGCGGAAGCTGCGGTAGCGATCGCGATAGAGCTGTTCGAGAGCGGTTTCGTTCGCGTTCACCTGTACCTACAGATCTCCCGGATGCCAGTTTCCTTTAGTGGCGCACCTGGCCGTACTCGGAGTGCCGAGCACCTCGCTAATCCACCCTCCTCCCCCCACCCTCCCACGGGGCGTTGCACGGTATCAACGAAACCGTCACGCATCAGAAACGAGAGTGTGTCGAGTTCACGCCGATCCGTTAACAGCGAATACGCGGTCCCAGCAGAGCGCCGCGCTCAACTCGTTCGCGCGGCCAGACTTTCCACGATGCCCGCGAGCACCGAGGTGTCCGCGTCGATCTCGGCCAGGCACGATCGTGCCCGGACGCCTGCCTCGCCGGCTAGGCGCCGCGTCTCCTCGACGCCGTGTACGAGCACGTAGCCGTCGCGGTCGAGCAGGTCGTCGACGAGCTGGAAGAGCAGTCCGAGCTGCTCGGCGAAGGCGCGCCAGGGCTTTTGCTTGGGCTCGGGCAGCTCCGCCAGCTCGAGCGCGAGCCCGATCGCAGCGGAGAACAGGCGCCCGGTCTTGAGCCGGTGCAGCGCTTCCAGATCACCGCTTTGGGTGATGTCCAGGTACTGACCGCCGATCATGCCCTGCGTCGCCTCGATCAGCTCACGCCCGACCGCCGGGCTCGCGTAGGTGAGCGCCAGGCGAACCGCCTCGCCGAGGAGCGCGTCACCGGCGAGGATGGCGATCGCCTCGCCCCACTGGATGTGAGTGCTCGGGCGGCCGCGCCGCTCGGCGTCGTCATCGAGCGCCGGCAGGTCGTCGTGGACGAGCGAGAAGCTGTGCACCAGCTCGAGCGCGGCCGCCGCTGGAAGTGCGCGCTCCGGATCGCAGCCGATCGCTTCGGCAGTCGCCAGGCAGAGCACGGGACGGATGCGCTTGCCACCCCCTCCGAGCGCGTAGCGCATCGAGTCTTCGAGATCGCCAAGGTCGCTCGACAACTCGAGACCGAGGAGATAGTCCTCGACCAGCCGGCGCAGCTCGTCAGGCGTTCGCATCGGCTTCGGCCTCGGCCTCTCGACGGGCCTGGGCCAACTCCGCCTCGACCTCCCTGGCCAGATCGGCGAGCTCGCTCAGAATCTCGATCGACTGGTTTGGATCGTCGGTCTGCTCGAGCCGTTTCCGAGCCTCCTCGACCCGCTCGAGTAGCTTCTCAGCCCTGACCAGAGCTTCGTCCGCGCTCACTCGCTGCCTCCCTCTCTCGCGATCTTGCCGAGCGCGCCGTTGACCAGACGCGCCGCCTCGTCGGTTGTATAGCGCTTCGCCAGCTCGACCGCCTCGTTGATCGCCACCTCGTTTGGCACCTCGGCTCCCTCGAGCTCATAGACGGCGATGCGAAGGATGTTCCGCTCCAGCGCTCCCAGGCGGTCGGCCGTCCAGTCCTCCAGGGCCCCACTGATCGTCTCGTCGAGCTCGGCCGCCTGGGCGACGACCGCTTGCGCGGTCTCGAGCGCGAACGGATCGACCTCGCCCTCGTAGAGCGAGGCGAGCGGCTTGCCGGTCAGATCCCACTGGTAGAGGAGGAAGAGAGCGGTTCGCCGGGCGACTCGGCGGCCGGGCACCTAGTACCCCGCTCCGGCCTTCAAGCGAGCTCCTCGACAGTAACGTCCACCGCCAGCTGCTCCAGCTCGCACATGAGCGCGAGCGCCTCGCGAACGGAGCTCTGCACGCGCTCGGCCAGCGACGGCAAGACGGCGTCGGCCGGAGCAACGATTCCCACCTCGACGCGCGCGGTCTCCCCGCTCAGGTCGAAGGCGAGACTGCGACGCGGGTGCCGGCGTACGCGTGCGCCGCCGTTCTCCACAGCCATCGAGACGATCGTGGCCAGAGCCTGCGAAGGGACGACTATCCGCCCCGCCGCCTCCTCGAAGACGAGAGCCTCTTTCATCCCTGCGCCAGGGCCGGAAGCCGGCCGGCGGCCTCGGCGATGAAGCTGGTCGAGTAGTCGCCGCTGCGGAACTCGTCCGAGTCGAGGATCTCGCGGATGACGGGAACGGTGGTTGTGACGCCCTCTATCTCGAGCTCACCGAGCGCACGCAGCGCCCGCTCGATCGCGGCCGGTCGGTCAGCGGCGTGGGCGACTAGCTTGGCCAGCAGCGAGTCGTAGTAGGGCTGAATCTCCATCCCTTCCTCGGCGAAGGTGTCCATCCGGACACCGGGGCCGAGCGGCGGACGGAACCGAACTAGCCGGCCCGGGGTGGGCACGAAGTCGCGCGCCGGATCCTCGGCGTTCAGGCGCAACTCGATCGCGTGACCGTAGCGTGGGGCGCGACCCGTAAGCCCGAGCGGCTCGCCGGCGGCGATTCGGATCTGCTCGCGAACAATGTCGATGCCGGTGACGAGCTCGCTGACCGGATGCTCGACCTGGAGGCGGGCGTTCAGCTCCATGAAGTAGAAGCCGCCGTCGGAGGAGAGCAGGAACTCGAAGGTGCCCGCGTTTGTGTAGCCGATCACGCCGCAGGCGCGCTCGACCGCCGTCTCCATCGCCAGGCGCAACTCCGGCGTCGTGGCCGGCGATGGCGACTCCTCGATCAGTTTCTGGTGCCGGCGCTGAATCGAGCACTCGCGCTCGCCGAGTGTGAGCACACCGCCGAACGAGTCGCAGAGCACTTGAACCTCGACGTGGCGCGCCGGCACGAGCGCCCGCTCGACGTAGAGCGCGCCGTCGCCGAAGGCCGCCTCGGCCTCGGTCGAGGCCGTCGTATATGCCCTCTCGAGCTCGTCGGGAGCGCTCACGAAGCGCATTCCCTTGCCGCCGCCGCCGGCGGCGGCCTTGAGCAGTAGCGGATAGCCAAGCTCCTTCGCGCCTGCCTCGACCTCGGCCAGCGAGCTCACTGCATCGGTGCCAGGCACCAGCGGCACGTTCGCAGCCATCAACTCACGCTTGGCCTCGGCCTTGTCGCCCATGCGCCGCATCACGTCGGCACTCGGGCCGATGAAGATGAAGCCGGTCTCATCGCAGGCCTCGGCAAAGCTCGGGTTCTCGGAGAGGAAGCCGTAGCCGGGGTGAATGGCCTGGCACCCGGTCGTCTCGGCGGCGCCGATCACATTTGAGATGCTCAGGTAGCTGTCGGTGGCCGGCGGCGGTCCTATGCAAACGGCCTCGTCGGCGAGACGAATATGCAGCGAATCGGCATCGGCGGTCGAGTAGACGGCGACCGCTTCGACTCCGAGCTCGTGCAGAGCGCGGATGACGCGGACAGCGATCTCACCACGGTTGGCTACTAGAACTCGCGAGAACATGTGTTACGAAGACGGGTTGGTGCGCTGAAAGGCTGCGCGGGAGTAGAGCCTATCTCGTCGGGCAGGCGCGGAAACGGTAAAAACGATCAGTAGTTGTCCAGCGGTTTGCCGCCGATTGGCTCGAGCTCGAGGAGTAAGTCGCCGAACTGCACGGGATCGCCGTCCTCCTTGCAGATCCTGCGAACGATTCCCGCCTGCTCGGCCTTGACCTCGTTCATCAGCTTCATCGCTTCGAGGATGCAGAGCGTCTGGCCGGGCTCGATCGTCTCGCCGAGTTGAACGAAGGGCGGCGAGCTGGGATTCGGTGAGCGGAAGAAGGTTCCGACCATCGGCGAGGAGACCGCGATCATCCCTTCGGTCGGGCGTCTCTCGGGCGCCTGCTCGAACTCGGCCGACGCGAGCGGGGCCGAGCTGGAGGCCGCGTTTTCCGCGCCGGAGCGGACGGTGACGCGCATCTCCTCGTCCTCGATCGTGACCTCCGAGACGCCGGTCTCCTGGACGATATGGACGATGTCGCGGATCCGCTCGGCGCGGTCACGTTCGACGGCTCCGGCGAAGAACTCGATGTCGGGCGAGGTGCGGCTGCGAATGGCGCGCAGCAGCGGCTCGGCTTCCTGATCGAAGAAGCGGAGCAGCAGCAGCTCCTCGTCGCTTGCGGCCAGCCCGGAAGCGCGCTCGCGCAGCTCGTCCAGCGTCGGCCCGGGCTTGGGCTCGGCGGGCTTCGGCGAGCGCAGCTCGATCGCGCGCTTGACGGTCGGGTCGGCCTCGTCGGGGGTACGGCCGTACTCGCCGCGCACCAGCGGCGGCAGCTCGTCCACGACCGTCTGGTAGCGACTGGCCGAGAGGATGTGCAGGAGCGCCTGCCAGCCGAGGATCTGGGCGATCGGAGAGGCGAGTGGCGGCGAGCCGAGCTCCTGGCGAACGCGCACCAGCTCTTCGAGCACGTCGTCGAGCAGGTCGCCCGCAGAGTAGGTCTGCAGATGAGTGTCGAGAGCCGCGACGATTCCGGGCGGGAAGCCGTACTCGGCCGCACGCGCGGCGATGCGCGGCACAAGCGGCGCAATCAGCTCGTCGCCGATGTGCTCGTCGACGAGGTCGGAAGCCTGCCAGAGCATCTCTACATCCACTTTGCAGTCGAAGCCGAGACCCGTGAGCGTCGAGGCCAGAACCTCGCCTGGCGGGCGGTGCAGGGTAAGAGCGATCGGGTAGATCGAGCAAGCGATCAGCTCCGCTCCGGCCCTGGCGGCCTCGATGCTGGAAGCGAGCGCGTTACCGCCGGCGCCCTGGCAGTAGACGGCGACGGGAAGTCCGCTTTCGGCCTTCAGCCGCTCGACCAGCTCGTGGGCGCGGTAGGGAGGCAGCGAGCCGGTGGGATCGTGCAGGACGACGCGGGCGGCACCGAGCTTGGGTAGTTTGCTCGCCTGCTCGATCAGGAGCTCGTTATCGCCGCCGCGGCCAGGGCTGTAGACGAGCCCGCCCTCGAACTCCTTGCCCGCAGCGAGAACGGCCTCTGCCGACTCACGCAGGTTGTCGACGTCGTTCAATGGATCGTCGAGGCGGAAGACATCGATGCCGTTGGCCGCCGCACAAGCGATGAAACGCCGAATCACGTCGTCTTCGACGGGGTGGGTGCCGACCAGGAAACGGCCGCGCAGCGCCAGCGCGAGCGGTGTCGTGGTGCGCATCTTGAGCGCGCGGATGCGCTCCCAGGGACTTTCCACGCCGCGCCTGACCGCGGCCTCGAAGCAACCGCCGCCGGAGACGTCGAGATAAGCGAAGCCGGCGCCGTCGAGTAGCTCGGCGAGCTTGTAGACGGCCCCGGTCGGGACTCGCCCGGCCAGCGGCTCCTGTCCGAGCAGGCGAATCGAGGTGTCTACGAGCGCAGGCATCGTGCGTCGGAGAGCCTAGTCGATCGGCCGCGGAGCCGGTCGATCATCCGGCGACGAGAAACGCTCGATCCGGTTATGCGCGCGAGATATAGCGGCGCTCGCGCGTATCGACCTTGATGCGCTCGCCCGAGTTGACGAAGAGCGGTACCTGGACGACGGCGCCCGTCTCGAGCGTGGCCGGCTTGGTGACGTTGGAGACCGTGTCGCCGCGCACGCCTGGCTCCGTCTCCGTGATCGTCAGCTCGACCGCGGCCGAGAGCTGTATCCCGACCGGCTTTCCGTCGACGAACAGCATCTGCACGGAGCTCGAGGGGAGCAGGAAGTCGAGCGAGTCCGCGACAACGGGGTACGCCAGGTGGATCTGCTCGAAGCTCTCCTCGTCCATGAAGATGACCTCGTCGCCGCTGTCGTAGAGGTACTGGACGTTCTTGGTCTCGGTGTAGATGCGCGGCATCTTCTCGCCCGCGCGGAAGGTGCGGTCGACGACGGCGCCCGACTCGAGGTTCTTGAGCTTGGTACGGACGAAGGCGCCGCCCTTGCCCGGCTTCACGTGCTGGAACTCGACGATGCGCCAGACGACGCCGTCGAGCTCGATGTGCATGCCGTTCTTGAACTGGCTGGTGTTGATGATCTCGGCCATCGGTCGGCCAGTCTATCCAACCGGAGTCGAAACTCCTTGGGAAGGTAGCGACTCCGGAGACTTCGTGGCCGTTCGCCGATGTGGTACGAAGTTGCCACATTTCGGTATGCGTTTTCCCGATACCGTGCTTCGCCCCGTGGGTGGGTGGGGGGAGGAGGGTGGATTAGCGAGGTGTCCGGGACACGAGAAGGCGGAGTCTCGCCGCTGTCGAGCTCACTTAACGAGCTCGAACTGCTTGGGGGCGCTGGTTAGTACCTCCGCGCCGACTTCCGTGACGACGACCAGATCCTCGATGCGCACGCCGCCGCGTCCCTCCAGGTAGATGCCCGGCTCGATAGTCACGACGTTTCCCGCCTCCAGGCGCGTCTCGCCGGTCTCGGCGCGCAGCGACGGCGCCTCGTGCACCTCGATCCCGACTCCGTGCCCAAGCCCATGCCCGAAGCAACCCGCGAACTCACTCGCCTCGATCACGCGACGCGCGGCGGCATCGACCTCGTAAGTGAGCGCGCCGGCACGAACCGCACCAATCCCGCCGCCATGGGCGGCCAAGCAGACCTCATAGGCGCGACGAAGCTCGTCGGACGGCTCACCACAGGCGAAGGTGCGGGTGCAATCGGCGCAGTAGCCGGCGACCATGGCGCCCGCGTCGACGATGACGAAGTCGCCTTCTTGAACGACGCGCTCGCCCGGTTCGGCATGGGGAAAGGCGCCGTTCGGCCCCGAGGCGACGATGGTGGGAAAGGCCTCCCGCTCGGCTCCAAGCTCGTGGAAGAGTTCGCGCACGCGCCAGGCCAGATCGACCTCGCGACGACCGCGGAAGGGCTCGGAGGCAAGCCGCTCGTAGGCATCGCTCGTCAGCTTCGCCGCGCGGCGAATCGCGGCCAGCTCGTCCGAATCCTTGACGGCGCGCAGCCGCTCGACCAATCCGTCGGCTACCAGAAACGAAGCGCCGCCCGAACGGAGCTTCTCGAGCGCGGCGACGGTCACGGCCTCCGGCTCGAAGGAGACTTCTCCCTCGAGCAGAGCGCCCAGCCCCCGGTAGAGGTCGCGGCCGATGTCGATCACTTCGACCTCCGGTAGCACGCGAGCCGCAGCGATGTAGCGGGAGTCGGTGCAGAGCCGCGCTCGTCCGGGCTCGACCAGAAGCGCTGCGTTCGAGCTGCGAAAGCCCGTCAGATAGCGCACGTTGGCCGGTGCAGTCACGAGCAAAGGCCGCTCGAGCGTGGCCTGCAGGTGCTCCAGCCTCGTCGTCATCTGGCCAGGAACTCGAGTGCCTCGCGGTAGCCGTCAGGGCCCTTGCCCATGACCGTAATTGCTGCCACGTCACGCACGACCGAGCTGCGCCGCCACTCCTCACGGGCTTCGATATTCGACAGATGCACCTCGGCGATCGGCACCTCGAGCAACTCGAGCGCATCGTGAATCGCCCAGCTGTAATGAGTCCAGGCGCCCGGGTTGACGATCACGGCGTCGGCGTCGTCAAGCGCCTCGTGCAGCCATTCGACGTACTGGCCCTCGAAGTTGGTCTGCCGGCAGAAGGCCTCGAGCCCCAGCTCCTCGGCCCACTCCCGGATCTTCCCCTCCAGCTCGGGAAGGGTGATCACCCCGTAGTGAGCGGGATCGCGGCGACCGAGCGTGTCGAGATTGACGCCGTGCAGGACGTGGACACGCATGTGGGCAGTGTAGGCGCTCCGCCGCCGATCGCCGCCGTGGATACTTCGCCCGATCGGGTAGCTCCTAGTGATGGATATCAGGCTGAAACGCGCCTACGAGCCTGCCTCCGACGAGGACGGCTACCGCGTGCTGGTCGAGCGCCTCTGGCCGCGCGGCGTCTCGCGTGAGCGGGCGCGACTGGACGAGTGGGCAAAGGAGATCGCGCCGAGCCCCGAGCTACGACGTTGGTACGGCCACGATCCCTCCCTTTTCGAGCAGTTCCGGCGCCGCTATCTGGACGAGCTGACCGGGCATGCGCAGAAGCTGGAGGAGCTGAGGCGCCGCGCCCGGACCGGGCCGCTGACGCTGGTGTACGCGGCGCGAGACGAGGCGCGAAACAGCGCCGCCCTACTCGCGGAAGTACTGCGCGGCGGCGGGGACGAGCGCTAGTCGGCGTCCGAGCTAAGAATCCGCGATCAGCGAATCAAGCGCCCGCTGCGCCTCCGCCTCGCCGAGCTCCACGCCGTAAACCGGTTTTCCGGGCGCCTCCATGAGCACGAACTTGGGCGTTCCACCGGATACCTTCTTGTCGCGGAAGAGCGCAGCCCAGGCCAGATCGCGGTCGACGGGAACGGGCTGGGGAGCGAGTACTTCCTCGACCGCCTCGAGCCAGAGCGGATCGAGGCCATAGCGATCGACCGAGAGCCGGAGAGCGGCGACCAGTCCGAGCGCAACCGCCTCGCCATGGGTCGGGCGTCCGAAGGCGCCGGCGGTCTCGAGCGCGTGCGCAAAGGTGTGACCGAGGTTGAGCGTCGCCCGGACGCTTTGCTCACGCGGATCGCGCAAGACGATCCGGAGCTTGTAGACGGCCGAGTGGCGCACCATCTCGACGTCGGGCAGCTCCCATATGCGTTCGCCGATCAGAACGCCGTGCTTGACGACCTCGGCCATGCCCTCGCGCCGCTCCTGCTCGGGGAGCGTGGCGAGGAGATCGGGATCGATGACGGTGCGGGCGGGCCAGTGGAACGCGCCGACCAGGTTCTTGCCGCTCTCGATGTTGATCGCCGTCTTGCCCCCGATGCCCGCGTCCACCTGGCCGACGAGCGACGTGGGAGCGCTGAGCCAATCGATTCCGCGCATGTAGGTCGCCGCGGCGAAGCCGGCGACATCGGTCGTGCAGCCTCCACCCAGAGCGACGATCAGATCGCGGCGCTCGAGTGGCAGGTCCTCGAGCAGGCGCTGGAAGCTGGCGAAACTCTTCGCTTCCTCACCCGCCGGGAGCTCGTGCGCCGAGATCAACCGTCCGGCGAGCGATTTCTCCGCCGCAGCGTCGTAGATAAGGGCGACGTTCTCGTCCATGACGAGGGCGATTCGGCCCTCGCCCGGCGCCAGCTCACCGAGACGAGCCAGCGCTCCCGCGGCCACTTCCACCCCGCCCGCGGCCAGAATCGCGCTCTCGAAATCGGAGCAGACGGCATCGGCGTACTCGCGGTAGAGCGGCTGCCGCTCCGCGTAGAGCTTGCGGAAGCTCGCCTCGTCGCTTGCGAGTGGACGCTTACTGCCGGCACCGACGCGGCGCCAGGCTTCGGCGACGTCAACCTCGACCAGGATTGTGAAGGCATGCTCGTGCAACGCTTCTCTCGTCGCCTCGGTGCCGAGCGCGCCACCGCCGAGCGCGATCACCGCCGGCTCGCTGGAATCCAGAGCAGCGCGAATCCGTCTCTCCTCGAGCAGCCTGAACTCGGGCTCACC
Organism: Gaiellaceae bacterium; assembly: GCA_050010215.1. Lineage (GTDB taxonomy): Bacteria > Actinomycetota > Thermoleophilia > Gaiellales > Gaiellaceae > Fen-549. The sequence continues at coordinate 24,858 of JBEKLL010000004.1, forward strand.
CTGAGCAGCGAAGATCTCCGCAATCGAGCAACCGGCGTCGCGCTCGATCTCGGCGTCGACATCCAGGAAGTTGCGCCCAAGCGCGAGCGCCAGGTAGGAGCCGAGCGTCGTCTTACCCGCGCCCATATAACCGGCGAGAGCGATATGGCGTTCCAGAGCGTGTGTCGGACGCATGTTCACAGGCTATCTTCGCAGCGAGCCCAGCTTCGTGCGAACGGCCGTGATCATGAGCCCGGGGCGTTTCTCTCCGCGTCGCGAGGTCGGAGAAGACGTGGTCGTACACGCTCTTCGCTACAAGCCTAGAGCCGCCGGGGCCGATTCTGAGAACCGAATGTGCTCGATTTGCAGCGGTTCTGCGACGCAAAGAAAGTTCCACTTTCACCGCGATTTTCGCTTGACACCGACCGGTGTCAGACACCGTTTGGCGTCAAGGGGTGATCGCACCGAAACTGGGACTCTTTCTCAACAGCGTCCAGGAAGAGCGGACTTCGCTTGCGCGGGCGCTACCTAGGCGACCAGTCGATCCGCTCGACGTAGGCGCGCTCGGCAGCGACAAAATCGCCGACGGTATCTCCCCCGAACTTCTCCCTGGCCGCCCTTGCCAGCTCGAAGGCGACCGCGGCCTCGGCGATCACCGCCAGCGCCTCGACGGCCGCCGTGTCTGAGCGCTCGACCAGTGCCTCGGTAGGCTCGCCGCTAGCCACATCCACTGAGCGGAGTGGCTTCATCAGGGTTGGTATCGGCTTCATCGCGGCGCGCAGGACAATCTCTTCGCCGTTCGTGAGACCGCCTTCGAGGCCGCCGGCACGATTCGTCTCACGGTAGTAGCCGCGCTCGTCTCGGAAGATCTCGTCGTGTGCCTCGGAACCGGGTAGACGAGCGAGCGCGAAGCCCTCACCCATCTCGACGCCCTTGACGGCCTGGATCGACGCCAGCGCCTGCGCCAGCCGCCCGTCGAGCCGATCGGCCTTGTCGGCGTAGGAACCGAGCCCGGGCGGAACCCCGTGCGCGCGCACCTCGACGATGCCGCCGAGGCTGTCGCGCTCCTCGCGAGCTCTGTCGATAGCCACGTGTATCGCCTCTTCGTCCCGCTCGCCACCGATCTCGAGCACGCTGCCCGCGACCTCGATTCCGATCTCTCTCAGCAACTGCTTGGCAACCGAACCGGCGGCCACGAAGACGGCCGTGTGCCTGGCGCTGGCTCGCTCGAGCACGTTGCGAACGTCGTCGAAATCGTGCTTGAGCAGCCCGGGTAGATCGGCGTGACCGGGTCTGGGCAGCGTGACGGGCCGAGTCCCCTTCCCTTCGGGCTCGCCCTCGGGCGGCCAGGCGCTCATACCCCATTTCCAGTGCACGTGGTCGCGGTTGTGGACGACGAGAGCCAGCGGCGTCCCGAGCGTCTTTCCGTGGCGCAGACCGGCCACAACCTCGAGCTCGTCCTGCTCGATTTGCTGCCTGGGCGAACGTCCGTAGCCCTGCTGACGCCGGCTCAGGTCGGCCTGAACCTGCTCGCAATCGAGCTCGAGACCCGCCGGCAAGCCGCTCAGTATTGCCACGAGCGCCGGCCCGTGCGACTCCCCGGCGGTAACGAGCGATAGCGTCATACCCTCAATCTATTGCCTGGGGGCCTATCCCGCCAGGACTGCCCGTCAGATGCGGCCGTTTCGCGGCGCCAGCGGCCACCCACGCCGCTTGAAGCACACCCAGTGCAACTTCGCGACGTGTCTGACCCCTGACATCCGCGCCTCGACCACCTCGGCCGCGCATCCCTAGCGGGATAGGCCCTCGGGGCGGACGGCGGCGCGCATTACCTCGATCGGAGCCTCGATTCCTGTCCACTGCTGGAAAGCCGCTGCGCCCTGGCGAACGAGTACTTCCAGACCGTCCACCACGGTCGGGCAACCGGCTTGACGCGCCGCCGCGATGAGCGCCGTCGGTGACCCATCGGGCTTGTAGGCGAGGTCGACGATCAGCTGATCCGCCCGCGGCGGCACCGGCAGCTCGTCCTTGATCGGCGTTGCGTTGACGACAACCTTCATGCCTTCGCCGCTCGGCGGCCAGCCGAGCTCGCGCACCTCCAGTCCGGGCGCAAGCTTGCGTACATAGGACGCCAGCTCCTCTGTGCGTTCGGCGCTGGAGATCGAGAGCGAGGCGATCCCGGCATCCAGGAAGGCCGCCGCCAGCGCCTGGGCGGCGCCGCCGGCGCCAAGTAGCAGCACGTCCGCCCCTTCCGACTCGACAGCGCTGGTGACTGCGAAGCCGTCGGTGCTGGTACCGAAGAGCGTGCCGTCCTCACGCACGACCACGGTATTGACCGAGCCAGCCCGCCTCGCCACGTGCGAAAGCTCGTCACAGAGCTCGCATGCCGCCAGTTTGTGCGGGATGGTCACGTTGCAGCCCGCAAAACCGAGCGCGGTCAATCCACGAAGAGCGGCTTCGAGCCGGCCCGGCTGTACGTGCAGCGGCACGTACACCCAGTCGAGCCCGCACGCAGCGAAGGCGGCGTTCTGCATCGGCGGCGAGAGCGAGTGCGCCACCGGATCGCCGATCAAACCAACGAGGCGTGTAGTGCCGGTGATCATTTGAGGTACCCCCAGCGCTTCTCGTGGGCGACGAAATCGGCGGAGCTCGAAGTGAAGTAGTGATGCATCGTGCCGGGCTTGCGCAGGTAGTAGAGGTAACGATGACGTCGGTCGGGATGGGCGGCGGCCTGCATCGAGGCAAGCCCGGGGTTGGCGATCGGAGTCGGCGGCAGCCCGTAATGGTGTCCCGCACCGGTGTTGTAGGGGCTCGAGCTGTTCAGATACGGGGAGAGCGGCTCGGTCGGCTTTAGATTGAGCCCGTAGCGCAGCGTCGCATCGATGCCGAGGTTCATGTGAGCGTGAAGGCGGTTGTAGATCACGCCCGCCACCTTGGCGCGCTCTTCGGGCGAGTAAGCCTCCTTCTCGACCATCGATGCGATGCTCAGCACGTCGTAGTTGGTGAGATTCTTCGAGTGTGCGTAGCGGAGGTCGAGCGTCTTCCACGCAGCTCGAAAGGCGGCCAGCTGGTCATTCACGAGCTGCTGAGTACTGGTCGTGTCGAGAAAATCGTAGGTGGCGGGGAAGAGAAAGCCCTCGAGAGTCCTTCGCTTGCCATCGCCTGCGAAACGGCCGGGCAGGCTCGAGCTGCGCGTCAGCGCCAAGTACTTGCTCGCCGAGAGAATCGGCCGAATACCTCGCTCTCTCTTAGCGATCGCATCGATCGCAACGATGCGCTCGGCCATCTGCCGCCTCGTGAAGCCCTCCGGGAAGACGATCTTGAGCGGTTTTGGAATCGTCGTGCTGGCGGAGTTGCCCCCCGAGCCGTGCCCGAGAGCAACCCTGACGACGCCGTAGAGCAGCGCGATCAAGCCCGCCAGAACGAGCAACGCCACCAGTCGCCGGCGCAGGATCTGCGGACGGTTCGGCCGCCGGCTCGGTAGCTTGTATCCTGGCGGCAGACTCAGCCTTCGCGGCGGTTCAGCCATGTCAGGTAGCTCTCCAGGAGATGTGCCGCCGCCCGCGCATCCTCGGACGTCGCCGAGGGCGTGCGCGCGGCCAGGACGGTGGTCAGTCGCTCGTCGAAGAACTCGACCGGAACCCGTGCCGATTCGCGCAGCCGCTCGACGAAGAGCTCGGTCTCGCGGACCTGCCTACCGCGCTCTCCGCGCATTGTCAGTGGTAGACCGACGACTATTCGCTCGGGCTGCTCCTGGGCGATCAGCGCCAGCAGCTGCTTCGATCCCTGCTCGGTTCCGACTCGCTCTACGACCGTGAGCGGACGAGCGATGACGCCGCTCGGGTCGGAGACGGCAACTCCCGTCCGGGCCGATCCATAATCGAGTGCGAGCACCTTCACCGAGCGCGATTCTAGCCGTGGGGCGCCCGGGCTCGGGCGTAACGCGCTCCACAACGTCCCGGCGCTCAGCACCGAATCACCGGCCGGTTTCACGCTGGGGACAAACAAGCGCTCTTTTGATGCGAACGCTCCTTGACACCCGACGGTGTCTGACACCCGACGGTGTCAAGGGAAAACCGTGCCAAGAGTCGACTTCTTTTCCCCCCTGGAATACCGGGCAATTCGAGAGCGCAGCGCAACAGCTCTCGCTCTAGCTACGGCGTTCGACTGCTGCCACGGAACGCTTCAGAGCGCAGCCAGAATCGCCTCGGCCGCCGCCTCGAGCGCCACGGGCAGCTTCTCGGGGTCCTTGCCGCCTGCCCGCGCCATGCCGGGGCGACCGCCACCACCACCGCCGACGAGCGCAGCCGCCGTCTTTACCACGGCGACCGCATCGAGCCCGCGTTCCTCCAGGGCCTTGTCGAAGTTGCAGACAAGGTGAACACGGCCGTCCTCGACCGCTCCCACGACCACCGCCGCGGGTGAGTTCTTCTGCTTGAGCTGATCGGAGACGGCGAGCAGCGCCTCGGCGTCGACGTCCTTGACCTCGGCGATCACAACCTTGACGCCGGCGCGTTCGTCCTCGCGGACGATGACGATCTCGGGGCCGCCGGCATCCTTTTCCGCCGGGCGCCTCTTGGCCTCCCTGCGCAGCCGCGTCAGTTCGTCCCGGAGCTTTTCGGCCTCCGCGGCGCGCTCGCGCAACAGCCCGACCGCCGCCGCCGAAGTGACGGCCTCGATGCGCCGTAACCCCGAGCCGATCGAGCCCTCCGACGTGATCGCAAAGGCGCCGATCTCGGCGGTCGTGCGCACGTGCGTGCCGCCGCAGAGCTCGCGCGAGACGTCCTTGACCTCGACCACGCGCACCATCTCGCCGTACTTCTCGCCGAACAGCGCCATCGCTCCCAGCGAGCGCGCCTCGCCGATCGGAGTCACGAACGTATGCACGGGATGGTTGGCAAAGATGTCCTGGTTGACAAGCTGCTCGATCTCGTCGCGCTCCGCCTCGCTCAGAGCGCGGTCGTGCGAGAAGTCGAAGCGCAGCTTGTCCGGGCGCACAGCCGAGCCGGCCTGGCGAGCGTGCTCGCCCAGAACCTGCTGCAGCGCCTTGTGAAGGAGATGCGTAGCCGTGTGATTGGCCATGGTCGGAAAGCGAACCGACCAGGTCACGACCGCGCGCACCCGTTCTGCGGCCTTGAAGTCCTCGCCGCGGAAGAGCAGCGCCTGGTCGTCCTCGAAACGGAAAGTCTGTTCCAGCTCGGCGCGCGCTCCGCTCTCCTCGCTCTCGATAAAGCCGACATCGCCGATCTGCCCTCCACCCTCGGGGTAGAAGGGCGACTCTCTGAGCTTGGCGAGGAAGAGCCCTTCGGCGACTTGCTCGAGCGCGCCGATCTGGGTCAGTACCTCCGTCTTCTCATAGCCCACGAACTCCGTCTTGAAGCCGGCCTCGTTCGAGAATTCGGCGGCGCGCATCTCCTCGCCGCGCGCACCCGCCCGCGAGCGCTCGCGCTGCTCCTCCATCCGCCCGGCGAAGCCCTCCTCGTCGACCGTCATGCCTCGCTCCTCGGCCAGCTCGCGCGTCAGCTCGAGTGGGAAGCCGTAGGTGTCGTGGAGCTTGAAGGCGTCCGCGCCCGAAACCTGCCCACCCGTCGCGGGCGCGCCCTTGGCCAACTCCTCGAACAGGCGCATGCCGCGGGCGAGCGTCTGCGAGAAGCGCTCCTCCTCGGCCGTCAGGACAGCGCCAATCTCCTCTGCGTGCTCGCGCAACTCCGGGTAGACGGCCCCCATCTGCTCGATCACCACCTCGGCGAGACTAGCCAGGAAGGGTGCCTCGAGCCCGATCCGCGAGCCGTGCTGGATGGCGCGGCGGATGACGCGCCGCAGGATGTATGAGCGACCGAGGTTGCCCGGCTTGACGCCTTCGGCGACCAGGAAAACCATGCCGCGCCCATGATCGGCTAGCACCCGGTGCGCCTTGGTCGCCAAGTCCGACTCGCCGTAGCGCGAGCCCGACTCGCTGGCGACCCAGTCCATGATCTCCTGGAAGCTGTCGATCTCGTAGACCGAGTAGACGTCCTGGAGGATGGCTGTGCCACGCTCGAGGCCGAGACCGGTGTCGATGTTCTGGCGCGGGAGCGGCGTCAGGCGCCCGTCGGGGTGCTGCTCGAACTCCATGAAGACGAGGTTCCAGAACTCGAGAAAGCGGTCGCAGGAACAGCCGGGAGCGCAGTCGGGCTTACCGCAGCCGGCCTCGGGACCGCGGTCGTAGTAGATCTCCGAGCAGGGGCCGCAGGGACCGGTCGGACCGGCCTTCCAGAAGTTGTCCTCGCCAAGGCGCGTGATCTGCTCGGGCGGCACGCCGACGCGCTGCCAGGCGGCGATCGCTACCTCGTCGGCAGCAAGCGAGTGCTCGGGATTGCCGCGATAGACGGTCGCCCAGAGTTTGCTCGGGTCGAGCTTCATCTGATCGGTCACGAACTCCCAGGCCAGCTCGATCGCCCCGTCCTTGAAGTAGTCGCCGAACGAGAAATTGCCGAGCATCTCGAAGAAGGTGAGATGGCGCGCCGTTGCGCCGACCTCATCGATGTCCGTTGTGCGGAAGCACTTCTGCACCGAGGCGAGGCGCGAGCCCGGAGGCTCCTCGAGCCCGAGGAAATAGGGCTTGAGCGGCTGCATGCCGGCTGTGGTCAGCAAAACCGACGGGTCATAGGTGGCCGGTACGAGCGAGCTCGAGGGCCGCAGCAGGTGGCCCTTGCTCTCGAAGTAGGAGAGGTAGCTCTCCCTCAGCTCAGCGGACTTGTGCACGCCGAGATTGTATGGGTGCGCTCACTCGTATAGTGAGAGCGGCATCCGCGCCGCCCTACTACTCGTCGTCGAAGCCCTCGACCTCGGGGGCAATCTCCGCTCGCACCTTCTCGAGCGCGCGCCGGATCAGCCTCGATACGTGCATCTGTGAGATGCCCACCCGCTGCGCGATCTGCGACTGGGTCAGCCCTTCGTAGAAGCGCAGGTTCAGGATCATCCGTTCGCGCTCGTCGAGCACACGCATACCCGGCTCCAGCGTCGCCCTGTCCTCCGAGATCTCGTATTCGCGCTCCTCGGTCCCGAGCGACTCGAGCGGGTCGAGCTCATCGTCATCCCCGCTCGGGCCCGCCGACAGCGAAAGCGGGCTGTAGGCGCGGCTGGTCTCGAGCGCCTCGAGGACTTCTTCCTCACTGGCTCCAGTGGCCTCTGCCAGCTCACTGATCGTGGGCGAGCGACTGAGCTCGACGGTCAGCGTCTCGACGACGCGCATCAGTTGGATGCTCAGCTCCTGCAGGCCGCGCGGAACGCGCACGGCCCAGCCGTGGTCACGGAAGTGGCGTTTGATCTCGCCGATGATGTTCGGCGTCGCATAGGTGGTCAGCTCGAACCCGCGGTCGATGTCGAAGCGATCGATCGCCTTGATCAGGCCGATAGCACCGATCTGGATCAGATCGTCGAGCTGCTCTCCACGGGACGCATAGCGGCGCGCCAGCGAGCGCACCAGCGACATGTAGCGCTCGATCAGCTGCTCGCGGGCAGCCAGGTCGCCGTGATCGTGATAGCGCCGGAGCAGGTTCCTGTCGTTCGCGTCCAAGTCAGTGGGTACCACCGGGATGGACGATTGCCTTGTGCAGAACGATCCACTGTTCTCCCTCGATCGCATCGACGCGTACGCCGTCGGTGAGCGTCGAGAGCACACGGCGCAACCCGACTCCTTCTTCCTCACGCTCGAGTTCCTTCACCAGCTGGTTGTCCACCGGACCGAAACGCGCTTCGAGCAGTTCCGGCGACGCCTGGAAGACGATCTGGAGCGAGCCGTCGTCACGCCGACGGCCGAACAGCTCGCAGAACGCCAACTGCCAGTCCTCCAGCGTCTCGACCGTCAGATCCAGACGCGCGGCCAGTCCCGCCAGGACGAGATGGGCAACGCCTTGCCAGCGAGCGTCGCTCGGCAGCGTGAGCACGATCTCGTCCACACTTACTCCTCGCTCTCGGGCTCCCCTTCTTCAGCGGCGGAGCTGAACTCCTCGCCGAAGCGGCGCTCACGCTCCTTGGCGGCGAAGCGAGCGGCGGCCATTGCCGCCGAGAGATCGTGCTCGGCCCTGAGAGCAGCGAGACCGTGCACGAGCCCGGCGGTCAGGGCGGCGAGTTTCTTTGCTGGCAGCTTGACAGCCGCGGCGATCGTCCTCAGCACGGTGTCGATGCTCTCGACGGCACCGACGGCACTATCGGTAACCACGTCGAGCTTGTCGAGCTGATCGTTGACGCGATCGATCGAGCCGCCCGCCTTGTTGATCACCGGCACGATCTCCTTCTCGACGCCGCCGATCAGGGAAGAGACGCGCCTCAAGACTCCCGCGAGACGAACGAGTGCGTAGCCGAGCGTCAGTCCGATGGCGATCAGGAAGAAGCTGAGAGCGAAATAGGCGATGTCAGCGGCCGTGGACGAGAGTGGAAGCATGGCAACGATCTTATGCGCTCCAGGCGGATGTGACCAAACCAGAGCCGACAACGACCTCGTCATCGTAAAGCACAGCGGCTTGCCCCGGAGCGACGGCGAAGGCGGGCTTGGCGAGCCGCAGCCGGAAACCGCTCGCCAGCGGTTCGACTTCGGCGGCAAGCGCCGAGGATCGATAGCGGAGCTTCGCCTCGACCCGCCGGGAGGGCAAATAGAGCTTTCCGCGAGCGCTGATGCACCGCCGCGCCAACGCCTGCTCCGGGCCGACAACGATCTCGTTGCTCGCCGGCCGGGTCTCGATCACATAGAGCGGCCCGGCCTTGCTCCCAACTCCGAGACCGCGGCGCTGGCCAGGCGTAAAGCGCCAGTAGCCTTCGTGCGCACCGAGACGCTGGCCGTGCTCGTCGACGATCTCGCCGCTCGCCGGGACCAAACCTCGGCGCTCGAGGAAGTCGCGATAGTCGCCACCGGCGAGGAAACAGGCCTCCTGACTATCGGGCCGGTTTACGATCGTGAGCCCGGCGGCACTCGCACGCCGGCGCGTCTCGGCCTTCGTCAGCTCCGCCAACGGCAGCCAGAGCTTCCCCAGTAAGCGCGGATCGAGCCCGGCGAGCATGTAGGACTGATCTTTCTCGAGATCGCGGGCGCGTGCCAGAAGCGACTTTCCCTGGCGCTCGGTCAGGCGCGCGTAGTGCCCGCTCGCCAGCCTGGAGGCGCCGGCTCGCTTGGCGAAGGCAAAGAGTCGGGCGAAGCGGAAGACTCCGTTGCAGCGAAAGCAGGGGTTCGGAGTCTGGCCGCGAGCGTAGGTGCGGATGAACGGCTCGACCACCGCCCGGTAGAACTCTTCGCGCAGGTCGAGCGTCACGTGCGGCAACCCGCGCCGGTGGCAAATGGCTCGCGCCAGGCGTACCGAATCCGCCGAACAGCAGGCCTTTTCATTGTCCGGGCCGGCCGGATCGATCCAGAGTCTCAGTGTGACCCCGATTGCGCTCGACCCCGCCTCTAGCAACGCGACCGCACTGTCGATCCCGCCCGACATCGCCACTGCGATCCGCTCGGAGTCAGGTGCCGCGCTGAAGACCGGCCCGATCGCGGCCGCCAGCGCCTCGACCGGAAGCGCCTCGCCCCCGACCGCAGCCGCCTCGAGCAGGCTCAGCCCGCGCAGCTCCTCGTCGAGCCCGTCTGCATCAGCCTCGACGATCCGCTCTCCGTGCAGCCGCAACCGCACCGAGGTCCACTCGCCGCCAATGGTCGCATCCCCGAAGACCGTCCTCACACAAGCAGGCTAGCCGAGCAAGAACGCTCAATACGGCCGCCGTGAACGATATGGCGGGCACAGCTCAAACAACGCCGCCACCCAACCCCATTTACGGACCCTGACCACAACCCCGGCCCTCCCGCCTCGCGTCTAGGCGCAGACGAGACAGAAGCACTGAAGGTGCGACGTCTCGTCCGACTGGATAGCGCCGGCGGAAGCCCAAGCCCCCGAAGGGGGTGAACTTCCGCCGGAGAACCACCCTGCCGCAATCCCGCACCCAAGTGAACCTGGACAAGCCAGGTGGGTGCCCTGCCTTACCTCGGCGCCAGGCGCCTCCGCTTGGACGCGAGCTCCCTTTCTCTTGGTGTTGGTTCTACATATTGGTACGAGACTCCGCACAGGGTCGAACCGCCTCACTGTAGCGCGCACCGCGCACCTACAGCGCGGGCGTCATCCCCGCCATACCAGGCAAGACGCGCCGCGGGCGCGGTGCCTCGCCGCACTGAAACCGACGGAAGCCGCCCGGCCTCGGCCGGGAGCGGACGCTTGCCGGTGATTAGCTGGCGAAGCGCCAGCGCACGTCGGTGACCTCCACAACGCCCAACTCGGCCGCCAGCGCCGGCGTCAGATCGAGCCCGCGCCCAGGGACGTAGGGTCCGTGCTCGAGCACTTCCGTCAGCACCTGCGTGTGCCCGTAGGCGATGAAGATCCTGGCGCCGCAGGGAAGGCTCGGATGGGCGATACCGAACGTCTTCGGTCCAATCGCCACACCACAGGCGGTCTCCTTGCCGGGCTTCGTGAGCCCGAGAATGCCGGCGCGGACTACGTTCCAGGCGCTGCCAGGAGCGGGCACGGCCTGCACGCTCACGGTCGACTTGGATGAACGCTCATCCAACCTGTGCGAGGCTTCGAGAGCCACCAAGAGCGCGACGAGCGCGATCGCCGCAAGTACGCCAATTCGCTGGGCAATCAGTCTCACGAGAAAGCAGGCCCACGCACGAGGTCCCCGAACGTCTCGAACACGAGTTCGTCGAACTCCGGTGGTAACTGACCGTCGGAGTCGGCGAACTCTCGCATGTAGACGAGCATAAGCGAGCGCTCGTAGTCGCGCTTCTCATCATGCTCGGGGCGCGCCGTCATCATCCGCTCGAGTTGCCATACGTTCCAACCGCCAACTGGATGAGTACGTAACGTCTCTCCCGGCGCCGCGGCTATATCGGCCATCAATGAGCGGCGCTTCTGCCGAGGCCCGGGCTCGGGCGCATCCTCTGGTTCCGGTGCGGACTCGGCCGCCCTTTCTGCCGCTACTTGCTCCTTGGCCTCGAGCTCAGAACGCTCCTCTTCAACCCGCTCGCGCTCGGCCTGCTCACGAGCGCGGGCAGCCGCGGCCGCGATCACTTCGGGCGGCAAAACCGCTTCGCTCTCGGCCGATCTCGTCTCGCCTACGCCGGCACTGGATGCAGGCAGAGGTTGCTCGTGTTGATCCGCCCAGCCGAACCGCGCGGCCGAACTACGCCGCGAGCGTCTGAGCTCGGAACGCTCGCGCTTGGCACGGCCGTGGAACCAATTCTCGTACAGGAAGACAAGCGCATAGGCGCCGAAGATGACGATTATGATGATGATCAGCGACGCATGGAAGATCAGCTGAGCACTTAGCCAGACGATGATGATGAAAGCCGCATCGAGCAGAAAGCTTGGCTTCAAACTCGGCTTCCCCAGCATCTCCGCTGCTCACCTTCCCCGACAACTCTTCCAGGCCGGCTCGTAACGAAACGTTCCACTCCCTGGCGACGGCGCCCAAGCGACGGGTATTTGAGACGAGCTCTAGCTGAAACGCGGCGGCTCGTCTTGGTTCGGCTCTTCTCGCTCGGGAGGAGTAGCCTCGCCGTTAGAGCCCTGGGCACCCCAGGTCCAGCCTTCACCGGTTCCGGTCTCGGGCTCGGCCTCGGCTTCGGGCTCGGCCTCGGCTTCGGGCTCGGCCTCGGCTTCGGGCTCGGCCTCGGCTTCGGGCTCGGCCTCGGCTTCCGGAGCCGGCTCTGGCGCCTTTTCGGCCGCCGCCGCGCTCGCCTGCAGCATTGTCGTTGCTTGGCGCGCGATGCCGCCCGCGGAACGGGCGCTCTGCGCCTCACGATCGGCCGCCTGCACGAGTGACTCCGCCACTCTGCCAACCTTGTCTTCGCCGAGACCTGCAGCGCCAAGCAGCTGCTCGGCGCCTTGCTGGGCGCGAGCCATGATCGAGGCCGCCTGGGCACGGGCCCATTCGAGCGTTCCCTCGACCTCGGCGCGTGCCGCGTTGGTGAGCTCGGTCGCCTGGTGCCTAGCCTGCTCGAGAAGCCGGTTCCCGCGCGATTCGGCCTCGCGCAGGTCCTGCGAGGCCTCGCGCTGCGCGTTGGCGAGCAACTCACGAGCCTCGTTGCGAGCGACGCCGAGGATCTCTTGGCGCTGGCGCTCGGACTCCTGCCGGTAGCGCTCAACCTCGGACTCGCGCGCGGCAAGCTCCACTTGGCGGGTTCTGATCTCGTCCTCCGTGCGGGAGAGCTGGGTGACGGAGGCGGTCTGAGCATCGCGCTCGAGCGCGTCGGCGAACTCGGCGGCAGAGCGGATCAGGTGCAACGCGTCCATTCGAACCGCATGGCCGCTGGGCTCCATACTGGTCCGACCGGCCGCCTGCAGCACGCGAAGCTGAGCCTGGAGCTGAGCTACGTGGCGCTGGAAGGCATCGAATGCGCTTCGTACTTGATCGGGTTCATATCCGTGATCGGTGAACGGAACGTCCTCGATGCGCGGAAGGGACGTCAGCGACGCCGGCTGTGCTCTACCTGGTTCTTGCGTCGACATAGATCGCTCTCTCCTCGTTCGCGCCTTGTTACTGGTCAGTCTTTCGTCTACGAGTGAAGTATGCCTGCTCCATCGGCCAATTTCCCACCTGCAATTAACCGGGAGGAGCCAACGATCTCAGGCCGAGCTCACGGAGGTGCTTGGGATCCGCCTCCGTCGGAGCACCCGTCATCGGGTCGGTACCGGCCTGATTCTTGGGAAACGCCTGCGTATCTCGTAGATTCGGCTCGCGGCCGAGCACCATCAGCATGCGCTCGATACCGAACGCGACTCCTCCGTGCGGTGGCGCGCCCATCGAGAGGGCATCGAGCAGGAAACCGAACTTGTTCCGTTGCTCCTCGGGCGAGATGCGCAACAGCTCGAACAGCTTCTGTTGCAGGCTGGGCTCGTGGATTCTGAACGAGCCGCCGCCCAGCTCGACGCCGTTCCCGACCAGGTCGTAGGCGAGTGCCCGCGCAGAGCCGGGGTCGGTCTCGACGAGCGTCTCATGACCGGGAGCCGGGCGGGTAAAGGGATGGTGGACGGCGTCCCAGCGCTCCTCGTCTGCGTCCCACTCGAGCAGCGGGAAGTCGGTAACCCAGAGGAAGCGCCAGGCGTCCTCATCGATCAGGCCGAGTTCTTCTCCGAGCCGGAGCCGAAGTTGCCCGAGCACGCGCGCCACGGCCGCCGGCTCGCCGGCGCCGAAGAGCACGGTGGTACCAGGTTCACTCCGGAAGAGCTCGAGCTCCGCCGGCGAGAGGAACTTGACGATCGGCGAGCGCGGCTCACCGTCCTCGCCGTAGACGAGGTAGGCCAGCCCGCCCGCTCCCCATTCCTTGGCGAATTCCTCAAGCTTGGCCAGATCGCCGCGCGAGTACTCGCGCGGCACGCGTAGGAAGCGCACGCAGGGCGCCTTCGCAAAGACGCCGAACTCGGAGCCGCGCGTGACGTCGGTCGCCTCCTCGATCTCCAGGCCGAAGCGCAGGTCGGGCTTGTCGCTGCCGTAGCGACTCGTCGCCTCGTCCCAGCTCATGCGCTGGAAGGGCGCCTCCAGCTCGACCCCGAGGCACTCGCGCCAGACCGCCTGGATCATCCGCTCCATCAGCGAGAAGAGGTAATCCAGGTCGGGGAAGGCGGTTTCGACGTCGAGCTGAGTCAATTCCTGTAGGCGGTCGGCGCGCAAGTCCTCGTCGCGGAAGCAGACGGCGATCTGGTAGTAGCGGTCAAACCCGGCGACCATCAAGATCTGCTTGTAGAGCTGCGGCGACTGCGGCAACGCGTAGAAGCGTCCGGGCTGCAAGCGCGCCGGTACGAGGAAGTCGCGCGCACCTTCGGGGGTCGGCTTGCCCAGGACGGGCGTCTGGATGTCGAGGAAGCCTGCCTCCTCCATAACGCGGCGAATGACGCCGATCATCTGCGCGCGCAGGGCGATGTTTCGTTGCAGGCGATCGCGGCGCAGGTCGAGCCAGCGGTTGCGCAGGCGCAGCGTCTCGTCGACGTTCTCCTCGTCGAGCTGGAAGGGAAGCGGCGGGCAGCGCGAGACGATCTCGAGCGTATCCACCTGCAGCTCGATCTCGCCGGTCGGGAGCTTGGGATTGACGGCCTCGGGGTCGCGCGCTACGACCTCGCCTACGGCGCGCAGCACGAACTCGTTGCGGATCTCGTGCGTGAGCGCGAACGCCTCGGGCGAGCGCTCGGGGTTGATCACCAGCTGGCAGACGCCGGCCCGGTCGCGCAGGTCGATGAAGACGAGCCCGCCGTGGTCGCGACGCGTGTCCACCCAGCCCGAGAGAGTGAGCCGCTTGCCTATTTGCTCGCGCCGAGGCTCGCCGCACATGAGATCGCGCCACTTCATGAATCACTCTCCAGAAGTTGGATAACAACGCTCTCAACTTGTCGGTACGGGAGAACCACAACATTCCCCCGAACCGGAAGACGCTTTTCAACGCCAGCAAACCGAGGCTCCGCTTCGACGACAACTCGAGCCCGCAGTCGACTGGCGTGTGTTTCCTGCCCTTTTGCCGAGCGCCCGGCGTAGTCGGTCTCGCAGGAGATCCCCTTTGCTCTAAGCGAACTTATTACCGGGAACATGGCAGCCATAGCCGCTTCGCGCTCTTCAGGTGCGACTTTGAAAAAGACGTCGATTCCTCGCTCCACTTCCTCGGCGTTCTCCCCCACGCTCAGCACGATGCGCTCGATCCCGCTCGCAAAGCCGACCGCGGGCGTCGGTAGGCCGCCGATCGTCTCGACCAGGTAGTCGTAGCGGCCGCCGGCCGAGACGGTGTCCTGAGCGCCGAGACCGGCGGCGATGAACTCGAAGGTGGTACGGGTGTAGTAGTCGAGGCCGCGCACCAGCCTGGGTGCGAGCGTGTAGGCGACGCCGCAGGCATCGAGGTAGCGCCGGACCGCCTCGAAGTGCTCGCGGCAGTCGGCGCAGAGCGCATCCCCGATCGTCGGCGCACCTTCGAGCAACGCCGCCAGCGCGGGATTCTTGGTGTCGAAGACGCGCAGCGGGCTCGTCGCGCGCTTGTGACGGGCCTCGGTGTCGAGCGCGGAGGAGTGCTCGTCGAGCCAGGTCTCGAGCCGCGCCAGGTAGGCCGGGCGGCAGGCGCGGTCGCCGATCGAGTTGAGGAGCAAGGTCGTCTCGATGCCCAGCGCTCCCAGCCAGGCGGCTTGGAGTGCGATCAACTCGGCGTCGACGGCCGGATCCTCGCAGCCGATCGCCTCGACGTCGAGCTGCCAGAACTCGCGGTAGCGCCCCTTTTGCGGCTTGGCGTAGCGGAACATCGGCGCCACCATCCAGGTCTTGACCGGCTGCGGCTCGCGCTGCAGGCCGTGCTCGATGTAGGCGCGGCAGATCTGGGCGGTCGCCTCCGGGCGAAGCGTGAGCGAGCGTTCGCCCCGGTCTTCGAAGCTGTACATCTCCTTGGCGACAATGTCGGAGGCCTCGCCGGAGCTGCGCGCGAACAGCTCGGTCTCCTCGAAGGTCGGCGTGGCGATGCGGCGGTAGCCGTAGGCGTTGCAGAGCCGCTCCGCCTCGACGAGCACTCGCTGCCAGGCCGGCCATTCACGGGGTAGAACATCGTGGGTTCCCTTGGGCGCCTCGAAGCTCATCTCGTCCGCAACTCTTTCAGAAACTCATTCCGGGATCAGTCTGAGGAAGGGGTTGGAGCGACGCTCGGCCGCGAGCGTAGTCTCGGGACCGTGGCCCGAATAGACCACCGTCTCGGGCGGAAAACGCTCGAGCAGCATCTCGAGTGTGGCCCGGAGGGTCGGCCAGTCGCCACCGGGTAGATCGGCGCGCCCGACCGAGCCGCGGAAGAGCACGTCGCCCGAGAAGAGACAACCGTTCACAGCGAAGGCCAGGTGGCCAGGCCGGTGGCCGGGAACCGATACGACGTCGAATTCGAGCCCGGCAAGTGCCAGCGTCTCGCCGCCAAGAAGGAGCTGGTCGGGAACGAAGGAGCTAAGCGTCGGAGCGCCCAGCAGCCCTGGCGCTCCGATTTCCAGCTCCGGCAACTCGGCCTCTCCCAGGTAGACCGGGGCGCCGCTCGCTTCCGTCAGATCGGCGACACCGAGCACGTGATCCCAGTGTCCGTGCGTCAGGAGAATCGCGACCACGTTCGCATTCGAGCGCGCCAGCTCCAAACGAAGCTGGCTCACGTCACCGCCGGGGTCGATCACGACGGCTTCGGCCGCAGCACGATCGCGGCGGACGACGTAGCAGTTCGTCTGCAGCGGGCCGAGCTCGTAGCGGTCAACGGCGAGATTCACAGCCGCATTCTGACTACCGCGGCCGCTGGCAGTGGATTCTTACTTCGGGCGCCGCTCGCGCGGAGGCGGAAGCTGGCCGGTCCGCTTCAGATAGGAGCGATACATCATGCGCTGCATCATCCACATCAACGGCAGCATGAGCAGGGTGTAGCCGGCCGCGACCAGGGCAGAAGCCCAGATGGGCACGCCCTTGGAGAGGATGGAGAAGGCCACGAAGAGGATGGCGTAGAAGATCAGGCCCTGCCGGCGCAGGAAGCGCCAGGTCGGTGGTTGAACCGGTCGCATGCCGGCGGCGGGCCGGCGCCCGTTCGGGGAGCCCGCGGCCTTCGGCTCGCGCTCCTTGCGCATCGATGGAGACGGTTCGACCTCGACCTCGTTGCCCTCTTCGTCGATGTACACGTATTCGTACTCGTGCCGGCGGTCTTTTTCGCGCCGGCGGCGCTGTTTCTTGGTGGCCATCGCTGTCAAGCCTAGCGCTAGGAGCCGGTCTCCGGAGCGGTTCGAGAAGTCCGGGCGGCTGTAGTTATGGGCGTCAGGACAACACCCACGTCGTCGCCATCCCGAGCATCGCGAAGCGCGGTCGCTAGTTGTGTCGGAACTGCGCCGAATCTTAGACCAAACACCCCCCGGTATCAGATACGGAGCAGAGGAGGTGCGCCGCGTCAAGGGGCGATCGTGCCGGAAGTGTGACTTTCTCATCAACAACGCGTCGGCGCCGAAGGGCCTGCGCGCCTCACTCGGCAAGTCTCGACTCGAGCACCTGCGTGCGATCGAAGCGCAGTCCGGCTCGCTCCGCCTCGGCGGCGGCACCGGACGGGATCAGGCCGACCAGCTCCGTTCCGGCGACGACCGCCTCGCGTTTCGCGGCCTCCTCCTCGATGCGAGCGACGATCGCTGCAAGCGGACTCGCCTGCCAACCCTCGATGTTCATGCTGACCTGGACTTGCCCGGCGCCGGGCAACTCGAGCCCGAGCGCCCGTACCCCGACGAAGCCATGGCTGTCGCCCTCGCGAATCAGTGCAGCGATCTCCTTCGCCGCGTCGAGACTTCCACACAGATTGACGTTGAAGGCAATCAAGGGACGACGGGCGCCGACCACGACCGCGCCCGAGCGCGGATCAAGCTCGCGCGGGCCGAAGTCGGGCGCCAGCTCCCCACTCGCGATCCTGCGAGCCAGACCCTCGACACGGCCGCGGCGCAGCTCTGCGAGCCGGCGCCCGCCCGCCAGCTCCCCATAGAGGAAGACCGGCAATCCGAGCTCGGCGCCGATCCTCTCACTCACACAGAGCGCGGTCCCCCGCGCTCGCTCCAGATCCTCAGGGCGTACCGCCACTAGCGGGAGCACGTCCGCCACTCCGACGCAGGGATGAGCTCCCTCGTGCCTGCGCAGGTCGATCCGCGCGCGCGCCACGGCCACTCCCTCGATCAGGGCGGAGACCAGTTCGTGCTCGCTCCCCGCGAGCGTGAACACCGAGCGGTTGTGATCGGAATCGAAATGGACGTCGAGCAGCCGGGCGCGAGCAGCGAGCGCCGCGGCGATGGCGTCGATCGTCGAGCGGTCACGACCCTCGGAGAAGTTGGGAACCGCCTCAAGCGGGAACGGCATGGGATTACTCTAGGTGTCATGAGGGAGTACTACGACGCCCGTGCGCCGGAGTACGACGACTGGTATCTAGGTCGCGGTCTGTTCGGTGAGCGCGAACGGCCAGGCTGGAAGAAGGAGCTGGCCGCCCTCGAGCGGACGCTCGCCTCGCTCCCGTACGCGCACACGTTGGACGTCGCCTGCGGAACCGGGTTCCTGACCCGCCACCTCCCGGGCGAGCTGGTCGGGCTCGATCAGAGCGAGCAGATGCTCGCGATCGCCCGTGAGCGCTGCCCGGAAGCCGCCTTCGTGCCCGGCGACGCACTCGCTCTGCCGTTCAGAGACAACAGCTTCGAGCGCGTTTTCAGCGCTCACTTCTACGGTCACCTCGACTCCGAAGAGCGCCTGCTTTTCATGGCCGAGGCCGAGCGCGTCGCACCCGAGCTGGTGATCTGCGACGCCGCCGCCCGCCCGGATCGCGAGCCCGAGGAGCTGCAGGAGCGAGTACTCGAGGATGGCTCCAGCTGGCAGGTCTACAAGCGCTTCTTCGTCGCCGAGGAGCTGGCCGCGGAGCTGGGCGGCGGCGAGGTGCTCTTTGCCGGCGACTGGTTCGTGGTCGTTCGCGCGTGAAGCAGCGAAGAACCTACCGCTCGCTAGCTTCGCTGCAGCACGACAACCGCGCCTGCCGCGCCTGCGCCGAGGCCGGATATCCGATCGAATCGAAGCCGGTGTTCGAGGGGCACGCGGGACAGCGCGCCTACCTCTTCGGCCTGGCGCCGGGCATCGTCGAGGGCGAGGAGCGCCGTCCCTGGCGCGGGCGCGCGGGCAAGGCGCTCCGCCGCTGGCTGGAGCTGGACGAGGAGCGCTTCTACGACACCTTCTATCTGGCGGCGGTGACGCGCTGCTACCCCGGCAAGCCGACTTCGGGCCGCGGCGACCGCACCACAACGCCGGAAGAACGAAAACTCTGCACCTTCTGGCAGGAGTGGGAGCTGCGGCTGCTTCAGCCGAAGCTGCTCGTACCGGTCGGAGGCGTGGCGATCAAGCGGCTGCTCGGGCTCGGTTCGCTGGCCTGCGTGGGCACGCGCATCGAGCTGGAGGGCGCCGTGGCGATCCCACTGCCGCATCCCTCGGGTGCCTCGGGCTGGCTGAACGATCCCCGCAACCGCGCCCGGTTGGAGCGGGCGCTGGAACTACTACGAAGCGAGTTGCGCGAGCGTTAGGAGACAGGTCTCGTCTGACACCCAAGGGAAACGACTGCAACGAGAAATACCTGCAAAGGACGCATCTCGAGGCGCACAGCGCCGACGCCGGTGTCAGACACCGTTTGGTGTCAAGGGTCCGGCGCGCCGGGAGTGGAACATTCCGTCCACAGGTAGGCCGAACCCGCGCCCTATCGCCGGCCACCTCGCGTCGAAGCCAGGTGCTATTCATCAGAACCGAAGCAGCCGCCCGGGCGACGCTTGACGCTACCCTGAAATATCGATAGAAATCGATCATCGACGGATGTCGATATAAGCCCATGGACACCGCACTCGAACAGACTCCGGCCAGGCGACGCACGAACTGGCGCACCTTCGCTCGTCTGATCGGTTTCCTGCGCCCGTACCGAGCCGGGCTGGCGATCTCGGTGGTGCTGGCAGTCGGGGCGCAGGCCGCTCAGATCGCGATCATCGTGCTCTCCGGTGCGGCAATCGGGGCGATCAAGAACGGCCACCACCAGCAGCTCTGGACGCTGATCGCGTTGATCGTGACGACCGGGGTCGCGCGGGCACTCTTCATGTCCGGGCGCCGCTTCATCGCCGGCAAGCAGGCGCTCGGAGTCGAGTACGACCTGCGCATGCGCATCTACTCCAAGCTCGTCCGGCTCTCCTTCTCCTTCTTCGACCGCCACCAGACCGGGCAGCTGCTCTCGCGCTCGACGGTCGACCTGACACTGGTTCGCTTCTTCCTCGGCTACGGCTTGATCTTCTTCGCCCAGCACGTACTGACCGTGCTCGGCGTGGCCGGGGTGATGCTCTACCTCGACTGGCACCTCGCCTTGGTGACGATCGCCGTGACACCGTTCATCGTTGCCGTCGCCTACCGCTACAGCCGCATCTCGCACCCCGTGCTGCGCGACGTGCAGCAGAAGATGGCCGACGTCGCCACCTCGGCCGAGGAGAACATCACGGGCGTGCACGTGGTCAAGGCCTTCGCCCAGGAAGACGCCGAGGCCGCGCGCTTCGCCGAGCGCAACGAGCGCCTGTTCAGGCGCAGCATCCTGGCCAACCGCCAGCAGTCCTTCTACATCCCCCTGCTCGGCTTCATTCCGCTGCTGGCGCAGGCCGGCGTGCTGCTCTACGGCGGCTGGCTGGTCATCCACGGCCAGCTCGCGCTGCAGTGGTTCGTCTCCTTTGCCTTCCTGCTCAACATGCTGATGTTTCCGCTGCGCCAGATCGGCAACTGGATCGGCCAGGCGCAGCGGGCCACCGCATCGGGCGAGCGCATCTTCGAGATCGTGGACGAGCCGGAGGAGATCGCCGAGCGCTCCGACGCGCGCGAGCTGCCGGAGGGGCCCGGTGAGATTTGCTTCGAGCGGGTCGGCTTCTCCTATGCGACCGGGAGAACGGTGCTGGAGGAGGTCGACCTCGTGCTGGAGCCCGGCAAGACGGTCGCCCTGATCGGGCAGACCGGCTCGGGCAAGACGACGCTCGCCTCGCTGGTGCCGCGCTTCTACGACGCGACCTCCGGGCGCGTGCTCGTGGACGGCGCCGACGTGCGCGAGTTGAAGCTCTCGTCGCTCAGGCCGCGGGTCGGCGTGATCGCCCAGGATCCCTTTCTCTTCTCGGCCAGCGTGCGCGAGAACATCGCCTTCGGCCGCCCCGAGGCGAGCCTCGAGGAGGTCGAGCGCGCCGCCCGCCTGGCGCAGGCGCACGAGTTCATCGAGCAGCTTCCCGACGGCTACGAGACCGAGCTGGGCGAGCGCGGTGTCACGCTCTCGGGCGGGCAGCGCGAGCGCCTGGCGATCGCGCGCGCGCTCTTGACCGATCCGCGCATTCTGATCCTCGACGACGCGACGGCCTCGGTCGACGCCACCACCGAGGCGCAGATCCGCTCGGGGCTGGAGCAGGCGGTGCGCGGGCGCACCACGATCGTGATCGCGCACCGGCTCTCGACGATCGCCCTGGCCGACGAGATCGTGGTGCTGGAGCACGGAAGGATCGCCGCGCGCGGCAGCCACGAGCAGCTACTCGGCACCTCCGCGATCTACCGCGAGATCTACGAGCACGGGCTGGTCGAGCAGGAGATGGCCGGACGACTCGAGGAGCACGCCGGCGACGGGGCCGCCGCCGAGCCCGGCGGCGACGGAAGCGAGGGGGCGCCGCGATGAAAGTCTGGCAGCCCGGCTCTCACCTGACGCGCGTCGGCGACGAGAAGGTGAAGGACTGGTCCTGGCGCCAGACGGTCAGGCGCCTGGGCACGTTGGCGAGGCTCGTCTCTCCACACAAGGGTCGAGCGGCTCTCGCCGTGCTCTCGCTGCTGGCGGCCGCGGCGACCGGGCTCGCGCCTCCTTACCTCGCCAAGCTGGCGATCGACCGCGGCATCATGCGGCACGACGCGCGCCTGCTCGCGATCATCGTGGCCGTGTTCCTGGCGGTCGGGCTGGCGAACTGGGTGACCGGTTACGCCGAGAGCTACTACACCGGCTGGGTAGGCGAGCGCATCCTCGCCGACCTGCGCCGCAAGCTGTTCGGGCACCTGCAGCGCCTTCCGCTCGGCTACTACGAGCGCAACCGCACCGGCGTGATCGTCAGCCGCATGACCAACGACATCGAGGCGCTCGACCAGCTCGTCACCGACGGCGTCTCGACCCTGATCCAGAGCACGCTGATGCTGGTCGGCTCGGCCGTGATCCTGTTCGTGCTCGACTGGCGGCTGGCGCTGGCGACTCTCACCGTGCTGCCACTGATGCTCGCCGCCACGGTGGTCTTCCGCATCTACTCGACCCGCGCCTACCGCGCCGTCAGGGAGCGGATCGGCAACGTCACCGGCACCCTGGCCGAGGACATCGGCGGCATGCGCGTCGTCCAGGCCTACACGCGCGAGCGCGAGCGGGAGCGCAACTTCGCCGCGCTGAACGAGAGCTACCGCGAGGCTAATTACCGCACCGTCGTCTGGAACGCGCTCTATTTCCCCTTCGTCGACGTGCTCTCGGGCGCCGGCAGCGCGATCGTGCTCGGCTACGGCGGCTGGCTCGTCTTCCACGGGCAGGTGACGATCGGCACGCTGGTCGCCTTCATCTACTACCTGTCGAACTTCTTCGACCCGATCCAGCAGCTCTCGCAGCTGTTCAACACTTTCATCGCGGCCACCGCGGCGCTGGACAAGATCATGGACGTGCTCGACGCGGAGCCCGAGGTGCTCGACAAGCCGGACGCGCGCGAGCTCACGCGGGCGACCGGGCACGTGCGCTTCGACCACGTTCGCTTCCGCTACCGGCCCGATCTCCCTGAGGTCCTGCACGACCTCGACCTGGACGTGCCGGCCGGAACCACCGTGGCGCTCGTCGGCCACACCGGCGCCGGAAAGTCGACGATCGCCAAGCTGCTGGCGCGCTTCTACGACCCGACCGAGGGCCGGATCACGATCGACGGCTCTGACCTGCGCGACCTGCAGCAACGCTCGCTACGCTCGCAGCTCGGCATCGTGCCGCAGGAGGGCTTCCTATTCGCCGGCACGGTGCGCGAGAACATCGCCTTCGCCCGGCCGGACGCGACCGGCAGGCAGATCGAGGCGGCCGCCCGCGCGGTCGGGGCGCTCGACTTCATCGAGCAGCTCGAGAACGGCTTCGAGACGCAGCTCGGGGAACGAGGCGCCAGGCTCTCGGTCGGTCAGCGCCAGCTGGTCGCCTTCGCCCGGGCGCTGGTCGCCGATCCGCGCATCCTGATCCTCGACGAGGCAACGTCCTCGGTGGACATCTCGACCGAGCGCACGATCGAGCGGGCGCTGCACGTACTTCTGGCCGACCGCACCGCGTTTGTGATCGCGCACCGCCTCTCGACCATCCGCGGCGCCGACCTGATCGTGGTGCTCGAGCACGGCCGTGTGGTCGAGCAGGGCCGGCACGCGGAGCTGCTGGCGCGGCGCGGGTTCTACACCTCGCTCTACACCGATCCGGTACTGGCTGCCGGCTAGCGCCCCGCCGGTCCGCTCAAGCCAGGCCTGCTTCCGGCCGATTTCCCTGGCTGTGAAAGGTCGGGCGTCCAGATGACCCGCTCGATGACGATGATCGGGATGATCGCCGGCTCGACGCTCGGCGGCTTCGCGCCGATGCTGTTCGGAGGCGGGGTGGGCTCGTCTCTGCTCGGGACAGTGATCGGCGGCGCCCTCGGCATCTGGGCCGGGTTACGCGCCAACGAGTGGCTCTCCTGAGCGAAGTTCGGATAACGCCTCCTCGTATAGCTGGCGTTTTCGCTGATATGAGGCGCCTTGCGGTCTTCTCTCCAAGAAACGCCCGGCCTCCTCCCCGCTGCAAGCCTACTTCCGAAACACGCGCGAGCGTCGAACGACTCCGTACCAGAATCGAGCCGACCCGAAAGAGCTCGCGCTCAGATCACGCGGAACGAGCGCGCAACCACATCCACGCCCACCAGCACGAGCGCGAGCGAGGCGAGGCGAAGGGCTATCCGCCTGTGCTCAACACGAATCGGCGCGGTCCTGACGACAATGATCGTCGCAGCGCCGAGCAGGACGAGCACGGCACCAAGCGTGAGCTCCCACCAGATGAAGGCCGGGCCTGGCGCGAAATCGATTCCCTGCACAGCCGGGAGCACTCGCCCGTCGCGGAGCCGGAGCGGCCGCCCAATCGCCGCGCTCGCCTCCTCCGTGGTCAGAGCGCCGCTGCGCACCAGCGAGCGCAGCACTACGACCTGGCGCTCACGCGCGGCAGCCGGATGCTGGACGGGGTCGTACGCCGAGGGCGCCTGTACCAGACCGGCAAGCAAGCTCGCCTCGGCGGCACCGAGCTTCCGCGGCGAAACGCCGAAGTAGCGCTCGCTCGCGGCCCCGATGCCGACGGCGCCCTCGCCGAAATAGGTGCTGTTCAAGTAGGCGGCGAGGATCTGCTCCTTCGAGTAACGGCGCTCGAGCTTGAGCGCCAGTGCCATGTCCTCGAGCTTGCGCCAGGGGCTGTGATCGTTTCCGCCCAGATAGATGAGCTTGGCGACCTGCTCGGTAATGGTGCTCGCCCCCTCCGCCGTGGTGAGGTGAAAGACGTCGTAGGGAAGCGCTCGCATGATTCCGATCACGTCGATGCCGTGGTGCCGGTAGAAGCGCTCGTCCTCGGTCGCGACGACGGCCTCGCGCAGGATCGGCGCGACGCCCGACAGCGACACGTCTCTGCCACCGCTGGCGTGGAGCCGGGTATCGACGCGACTATCTAGCGCACGCGGCGTCGGGCTCGAGAACCAGGCCGCGGCGAAGACGGCGCCGGCGCCGAGAGCGGCAACGGCGAATCCGAGTAGGAGCCAGCGTCTCATCGACAGTGTCCTGCCCTCACATTCTCCGCTTGTCGATCGGAAGAAACAGGGGCAGCTCGATCGGAGAAGCGATCTGCGCGATCCTGCGCCGGAGCTAGCCCGCGCGCTCGATCTTCGCGACCCGCTCGTTCAGCTGCTTCAGCTGTTCGAGAATCTCGTCCTCGCGGGCGAGGATCTGCTGCTGCTTATCGGTCGTTCGCCGGTGCTTGTCCTCGGCGTCCGTGTTGACGAAGTAGGAGGCGATGGCCGCCGTCGCCAGCCCTAGGAAGCCGATCCCGACCACCATCAGGAAGGCGGCGACAACGCGGCCCAGCGGCGATACCGGAAAGGTGTCGCCGTAGCCGACCGTGGTGACCGTGACGATCGCCCACCAGAGCCCGCGCCAGGGATTGGGGAAGCGCGACGGATCGGTCTCGGTCACGCCGATCCCGGCCACGGCGACTATCAGCACAGTCATAGCCGCGATGTAGGGGAAGCTGTGCCGGCGCGAGAGCAGCTGCTCGGCCCGGAAGAGGCGCGCCACGATCGCCGACAACCGCGCCAGACGCCAGCCCTTGAGCCAGAACGGCCCCAGGAGCGAGAAGAGCGGCGCCCAGAGCGGGAAGATCACGATGACGACGAGCAGATCTTGCCAGTGTTTGCGCAGGGCGCGCCGGCGGTTACGCGCCACCCTGAGCGTGAAGACCAGCTCGACCAGGAAGACCAGCCAGACCAGCGCTCCGAACGCATTGGCGAGCTGAGGCCAGGGGCTGCCGAGCTTCGAATCCTGGATCAGGACGGCCGGCAGCATCAGCAGCGAGAGCGCCAGCACGACCAGTTAGAACGGGTGACGGACGCGCCCCGACTCGGCCTGCCAGACGCGCTCGACCTTCTCGACCTCCTGCCCGAGCTGCTCTGTGACTTCCTCGCTCTCGCGCGGCTCGCTCACGAGCCGTTCCTAGAACCAGCCGCGCTTCTTGAAGAAGACGTAGAACGCGGCCACAGCCCCGAGATCGAGACCGACCGCCAGCACCCAGAAGGACCAGCTGGGAACCTGGACCTGGGCGGTCAGGTAGGTGAAGTTCTGGCCGAAGAAGCCGGTCAGGAACGAGAGCGGCAGGAAGAAGCTGGCCACGACGCCGAGCTGCTTCATGATCACGTTCAGCTTGTTCGAGACGGTCGAGAGGTAGACGTCCATGGCGCCTGTCAGCAGGTCGCGATAGGTGTCGACCTCGTCGGAGACCCGGATCAGGTGGTCGTAGACATCCCGGAAGTAGCGAGTGTTCTCGTCGGTCATGCCCGGCACGTCGTAGCGACCGGCGAGCAACGCGGCGAACATGTCGCGCTGCGGACTGACGATCTTGCGCAACGTTACGAGCTGGCGCTTCATCGTGAAGACCTGCTGCAGCTGCTCGTCGGTGGGATTGCTGAAGATGCCCTCCTCGAGCGCGTCGATGCGGGTGTCGAACTCGGCCAGGAGTGGGAAGAAGCTGTCGACGAGCGCGTCGACGACGAAGTAGAGGACCTCGATCCCCTCCTCTATCTCCGACAGGCGCTTCGCGTGCTGCTCGCGCAGCTCGGTGAAGACCGGCAGTTCGTCACCGTGCACGCTAACGAGGAACTGCTTCGAGAGGAAGCAGTGAACCTCGACGGGCTGTAGATCGGCGCCGTCCGCACCCGCTTCGCCGGTCGCGCCGTAGACGACAAAGGCGCTGAAGTCATCGTAGTCCTCGATCTTGGGCCGTTGGTTGAAATGGGCGACATCCTCCAGCGCCAGCGTGTGCAGCTTGAGAACGTCACGCAGAAGCGCCAGATCGTCGTCGTCCGGCTTCTCGATGTCGAGCCAGAAAAAAACGTCTTCCTTCAGCCGCTTTTGAACGCCCGCGGCCGCAACCGCGGGCTCCACGGTCCCCGCCTTGTCGATCAGGTGCCGCGCCACGCCGAGAAACGATATGGCGCCTGCAGGACGGAACCGCCGCGGCTCAGCGCGAATTCGACGCGCGACAAGGAGCCGGCGTCTTCAGGGCGTGGTGGTAAGTAGGCGGTTCGCGCGCCAGGCGAGGTAGGCAGAGGTGAAGAACGGCAGCGTGAAAAGCGCAAGTACGATCAACCATCCCGAGGCGTTCGCGGGCCCTGATCGACTGGTCGTGCCACCCAGGCACGTTCCTCCGTCGTTGGTCGAGAAGCAGCGGACAGGCTCGCTGCTCGAGCTGTGGCCGATCGACATCAGGTTGATCCAGACCGCGATCACGAGTGCCAGTAAGCCGCCCGGAAGCACGAGCGTCCCGATCAACTTGTCGCGCAGCGTCCAGATTCTCGATCTCCAGAGCAGCGCAACCCCGGCCAGCCAACCGATGACCGCGACGAAGCCGCCGATCAGCAGCAGCGCGATCGCCAGCCACTCGCGTTTCCCCGCGTGAACCTCCAGCGCCTGCCCCGGCGTCGTCCCGGCCGCGGCGACGATCTCGGCGGGCTCGCCGAGACGTTCGAGCACGTTGAGCGCCTCGGCGTCACTGGCGCCGGCGGCAAGAGCCTCTCTCAGATGCAACTCGATCTCACCGATTAGCTCTTTGCGGCGGGCGCGAGACAGACCCTTCGCGGCTTTCTTCAGGCGCTTCAGATAGGCCCGAGCGAGCGGATGAAGCGAGGAATCGCTCATGCCGCGATCTCCGCTCTGGTAGCGCGCCGGCCCAGATAAATCGCGGTGAGGATCGGCAGCACGACGGAGAAGACCAGCAGGGCGAGGGCAAGGTAGTTGACGCCTCCGGAACTGGCGCAACTACGGCCCACGCTCACGGTCTTGACGGTATGCGGGCCAGTCGACTCGACCGTGACACCGCCCGAGCACACTTCCCCGCTCGCGCTTCCCACACCGAGGACGAGAAAGACGGACGTGGCCAACCCGCCCGGCACGACAACCGACTCCCAGAATGAAACCGCCGACCAGCAGAAGTGGAATCGCCATCCACTCGAGCAGCCCGGCCCGAGCTGGTTGCGTCTCGGAGCCGGCCCCGGCCTCGGCGACGATCTGCGCGGGCTCGCCAAGCCGCTCGAGCACGTTCCGCGCCTCGGCATCGCTCGCCCCGGCCGGCAGGGCTTCGCTCAGATGAGCCTCGATCTACTCGACCAACTCGTTGCGCCTGGCACGGGGCAAGCCCGTCGCGGCTTTTTCGAGACGTTTCAGGTAGTCCTCGGCGAGCGGATGGAGTGAGGCGTTTTTCATGCGGCTTTCTCCTGTTCGAGGAAGTGATCGACGGCATCGCGGAAGCTCGTCCACTCGCCCACGAACGCATCGAGCACAGCGCCGCCGGAACGAGTGAGCTGGTAGTAACGGCGGGGCGGGCCGGACGGGGACTCGCGCCAGCTGGTCTCGACGACTCCGGAGCGGCGGAGCCGGCTCAGCAACGGGTAGAGCGTCCCCTCGCTGGTGACCATGCCGGGAACCTCGCTCAGCGTTCGCACGAGCTCGAAACCGTAGCGTTCGCCGTCGCGGAGTAGCGCCAGGACGCAGTACTCGATCACCCCCCGGCGAAGCTGCGAGAGTGTCCCTTGGTCTACCATGCGCAACATAGTACCTTGCAGACAGAGCAAGTCAAGGCGCCCAGTTACCGCCGGCATTCTCGGCGAACGCTTCGACTTGCCGAGCGCCGTCTCGAATGCGGGTCGCCCTAACCTCCTCCCCGCGGCGAGCCTACCCCGGAAACACGCACAGGTGTGAAACCCCTGAGCGCCGGAATCGCGTCTATCGAATTCGCGCCCTCGAAAGCTTCTGCCCGTCTTGCCGCTGGCTCGCGCTCAACCACCGCGCCACCGATACGATCCGCTCATGCCCCTCTACATCTGCCCGAACTGCAAGCAGCGCTCGGTCGACGTCGATGGCCTCGAGGGTTTTAACGACGAGCCGGTGGCCTGCCGCAGCTGCGGCTTCGGCTTCCTCTTCGAGCTGATGGAGGACTACTACCCGAGCCCGAACACGGGTCTGGTGACATGCGACCAGGAAGGGCGCGCGATCGCGGTCGGGCGGGGCATCTTCGAGCTCAGCGGGTACGACGAGAGTGACCTCATCGGACGAGACGTGCGCGAAGGGCTGGGCCTGAAAGGCGACGGCGACCAGGATCCGATTGCACTGGCGCTCGAGTGGGGCGTGCGACGACTCGGGGAGCCGATGACGATGCGAGCCCACTCCGGGCACGAGAAAGGCGTCGTCTGCGACTTCTTCCCGGCCTATGACGATGACGGCGGACTGCTGGTGGCGCTGACGCCGACGAACGGGACGTAGTCTCGAGAGATCGCTAGCGCCGCTCGCTGGCCAGGCGTAGGCCGAAGGCGATGAGCACCATGCCGGTGAGCCGGTCGAGCCAGCGCCGGACGCGAGGCCGGCGCAGGACGGCGCCCGCCTTTGCCACCAGCCAGGCATACGACGAAAGCCAGAGGATCGCCATCAGATTGAGCATCCCGCCGAGCAGGAGCGACCTGGCAAAGACGGACTGGCCGGGAGCTACGAACTGCGGTAAAAGGCTCGTGTAGAAGACGGCTAGCTTCGGGTTGAGGAGATTGCTGACGACACCCTGGCGAAAGGCCTTCGCGCCTCCACTCTCGCCGCGACCGGGTGGGAGCTCCTGAGCCTGGCCGCGCCGGAAGCTTCGCCAGATCGCCTGCAGCCCGAGGTAGAAGAGGTAGATCGCGCCCGCGATTCGCAGAGCGTTGAAGGCGGTCGCCGAGCTGCGCACGAAGGCGGCGACGCCAAGCGAGGCGGCGAGTGTCCAGACGAGAGCTCCGAGATTCACGCCGAGCGCGGTCGCGAGCGCCGCCCGGCGCCCGTGTGCGAGACCGTTCTTCGTGACCAGCGCCATGTCGGCGCCGGGCGTGATTACGAGCAGCGCCGCTATGCCGGCAAAGGCGAGTATCGAGCCGTCCACAGCCGCTCAGTGTTCCTGGCCGCGCCGATCGGCGCAAGTGGCGATCGGACAGCGGCCTGATCGAACGCGGGGCGCTTCTCTACTCGCCCGCCCCCAGAACCACCCGCCCGCGGGGTCGTTCGAATCTACCGTCCTTTCGTGACCGAAAGGGCGCCTGACCGTGTCGATTCTGTGCCGATTGGAAAAACTCCGGCTCAGACCCGGCTCGACGGGCACAGTTCGGCTACGACGCAGCGCTCGCAGGCCGGGCGCCTGGCGTCACAGACGCGCCGCCCGTGCCAGATAAGCAGGTGCGGGAAGAGTCGCCAGTGTTGGCGTGGGACCAGTCGCATCAGGTCGCGCTCGATCTTGACCGGGCTCTGCTCACGGGTCAGGGCGAGCCGCTGAGCCAGACGGCGAACATGGGTGTCGACGGCGATCCCCTGCGCCTCGCCCAGCTCGGCCGAGACCACATTGGCGGTCTTGCGGGCGACACCAGGTAGACGTACGAGCTCCTCCACGGTGCGCGGCAAACGGCCCTCGTATTCCTCGATCAGCATTCGCATCGAGCCGCGAATCGAGCGCGCCTTCTGGCGGTAGAAGCCGGTCGCGTAGATGTCCTGTTTGAGCTCCTCGGTCGGGACGGCTAGGTAATCCTCGGGCCGGCGGTACTTGCGGAAGAGACGCTCGGTTACGCGATTGACGTTCACGTCGGTGGTCTGGGCCGAGAGCATCACCGCCACCAGTAGCTCGATATCGCTCGAGAACCGGAGCGCGATCCTTGCGTCCGAGTGCTCGACCGAGAGCCGCTCGATCAAAGGCCCGACCCTCTTCTTCGCGGTGGGGAGCCGCCGCTTGGCCTCGATCGTGTAGTCGCGTGGCACCGGCGTCCTAGCCCTCGGCGGATGCCGGCGCGAGCCTCGGCGGTGCGCCCGGCAGATCCATGCCCGCGCAGACGACCCCACTCACCGGACAGTCCGAGCATGTCCGCCGGCTCGGAGTCGGAGCGAACTCACCCTTCTCGACCCGCTGGATCGCCTCGCTCAGCTCCCGCTCCAGCTCGGCCGCGTCCCGGGCCCGGTAGATCGTCGACACAACCGCGTCGGGATCCTCGAGGAAGGCGTAGACGACCTCCACCTCCTCGTAGCCGGCGCGCAGACAGGCGAGCGCGTAGACGAGCCGCTGCAGCCGGTAATCGCTCGCGGCGATCTCCGCGGCGGCCCTATCCAACAGGTTGGTCTTGTAGTCGAGTACGAACGCCTTCCCGCCGCCGAAGGAGGCGACGTCGAGGAAGCCGTTCACGAGCACTCCGTCTTGCTCGAACACGAATAGGAGCTCGGCCTCCGGCCGGGGCAGCTTTGCCACTCGACCTGCCAATTCCGAGTCGCAGTAGTTCGAGACCAGGCGCTCGATCCGCTCCAGATCCTCCTCGGTCGCCTGCGGGTAGTTCGAGTGCACGCTCTGCTCGAGCTGGGCGCGTGGCGGAACCTCGGGAGCGGTCAGGTCTACTACCTCGAGTAGCTCGTGTACGGCGCTACCGATATCGACGGCGGCCAGGCCGGCGCCCGCCGGAGCCTCGGGGCGGTGGGTAAGTGATCGCATGCCACAGACGCGCTCGGCGAAGTAGCGGTAGGAACAGCTCTCAAACAGGCTGAGCGCGCTGTAGGAGAGCCGCCGAGGCCGGTGTAGGGGCGGCACCGCGATCGGGGCCAGCGGAGCCAGCGGCTCGAGGACTGCAACCGACTCGGACGCAGGCTCCGATCCCGGCCGGAAGAGCGAGAGCTGATCGCCTGAGGAGCCCTCGAAGCCCGCTTCGACCTCGCTCTCCACGTCCTCCGGTCGGTAGCGGTCGATACGCACGAGTACCCTCGACTCGCCGCAGGCGATCTCCTGCACTTCAGCTTCGGCCTGCTCGAGCACGTTGCCGCCGAGCCGCCCGAGTATCCAACCGATCGGGGTCTGGGCGTCGGCCGCGCTGGCCGGATCGAGCGCCCCCGAGACGAGCAGCCGATCGATCGCCCGCGTCATGGCGACGTAGTAGAGACGCCGTCTTTCCGCCTCCTCCTGAGCCGCGTCGGCCTCTCGAACCCGCTCGTAGCCGAGTGCCGGGTAGCGCTTGCCACCGCCGGGATCGGCAACGCGAAAACCGAGGCGCCCATCGGATAGGCAGAGGATCTCGTCGGACGAAGGGTGCGGACTGGCACGTCCGGCGTCCGCGACGACGACGACCTTGAACTCGAGCCCCTTGGCGGAGTGAATGGTCAGTAGCCGTATCGAGTCGGAGCCCTCTTCTTCGGCGGGCGCCTCGCGGGCCGAGGCACCGGCGGCACCGAGGTCGCTGACGAAGCGAACGAAACCCTCGATATCGGGCCCGCGCAACTCCTCGAAGGAGCGCGCCATGCGCGCCAGCTTGCGCACGTTCGCGTAGCGCTGGCGTCCGTCCCACTGTGCAAGAAGCGCCAGGTCGTAGTCGTGCTCGCAGATGATCTGCTCGCAGAGCTGCTCGAGCGAGAGCAGCTCCGAGGCTGTGGCAAGACGCTCGTAGCGCTGGCGGAAAGCTCGGAAAAGGCGCTCGTCGCTCTCGTCGAGCCCGGGCGGCAGGCCGCGCTCGATACCGCAGTAGAGCGGGCGCCGCGGCGCCGCGCGCCTGAGCAGGAAGAGAGCGTCGTTGGAGACACCGACGAAGGGCGAGGCGAGAACCGTGCAGAGCGCTTCGTCGTCGTAGCGGTTGTGAAGCAGGCGAAGGTAGGCGAGCAGGTCGACCACCTGCTGCTGGCCGTAGTAGCCGCGACCCGTGGCTCGATAGGTGGGTAGGTCGAGCGCACGTAGCTCCTGCTCGTAGAGCTCGGCGTCGGTACCGGCCGCAAAGAGCAATACGATCTCGCCCGGAATTGCCTCACCGTCATCTACCAGCCTCCGCACGCGCGCGGCGATGTGTCGGGCCTCGGCCCGGCGCCAGTCACGGTCGGCGCCGCTGTAGCTTGCCTTGTCGGTAACGAGAAGCTCGACGGCCGGGGCGCCGGGCTCGGGGAACTCCGCCGCCGCGACGAGCGGGCGGTTCTCCTCGCCGAAATCACCCGCGAACAGGTGATTGACGGCGCCCAGCAGCTCCGGGCGCGAGCGGTAGTTGAACGTCAGAGCGAGCACTTCGCCCGACTGCTCCCGCCGCTCACGGAAGACGTCGACGTCGGCATGGCGGAAGCGGTAGATCGACTGGAACTCGTCGCCGACGAAAAAGAGCTCCTCGACTCCGGCGGCAGCCGCCGCGGAGGCCGCACCCACCTCACCGGCGAGCAGATCGATGATCTCGCACTGCAGCCGGTTCGTATCCTGGAACTCGTCCACCATCAGCGAGCGGAAACGGAGGCGTTCGTGGGCGAGCACCTGCTCGTCTGCTTTCAGGAGATCGCGCGTGTAGAGCTGTAGATCCTCGAAGTCGAGCGCCGAGGCGGCGTCCTTGGCCGCCTTGTAGGCGCGGTCGAAGATCCCGAGCAGCTCCTGGACGAGGTCACGATCTCGCAGCGCCAGCTCGTCGCGGGCCGCCTGCTCGAGCTCCCGTCTGGCCTGCTCGTAGCAGATCGCTCTCTTTCCCCTGATGCAGAAGTCGCCGAGCTCGAGTAGCTGCTCGCCCGAGGGGTGCTCGCCGAGCAGGTCGAGCAGTTCACGCGCCGTGGCCCGGGCCTGCTCGGAGGCCTTGGCGTCGGCGGCCAGTGCCCGGGCCTCGGCCGCGAGCGCCGCCTCGGCGTCGGCCCGCGGAGGTGGAGCGCTCAGCTCGAGCTCGAGCGGGCGCCCGGCCGAGCGAAGCGTCTCGTGTATGCCGACGATCATGCGCCGCAGACCGGCGCGACCGTAGGAGACGAGTAGCGCGGTTCGGACCGGATCGCCGCTTACGCAGAACTCCTCCAGCGCCGCGGCAAAGGCGTCGCGCGCCAGCACGAGCGCCTGCTCGGCATCGAGAACGCGGAAGTGTGGGTCGATTCCAGCCGCGACCGCGTTCTGGCGCAGAAGCCTGCTGCAGAAGCCGTGGATGGTCGAGATCCAGGCCCCGTCGAGCTCGCGGGCGAGGTCGGAGCGGCCCTTCTCGTGCAGGGCGGAGCGGATGCGCGAGCGCAGCTCGCCGGCGGCACGATCGGTGTAGGTGATGACGAGCAGCGACTCGACCGGGAAACCACGTTCGATGACCGCCCGGCAGAAGCGCTCGACCAGCACCATCGTCTTTCCGGTGCCGGCGCCGGCCGAGACGAAGACCAGCCCGGAGGCTTCGATCGCGGTCTGCTGCTCGGAGTTGGGAACGCGGGCGCTCATCGTCTCGGTACCCGGCAGATCGGCGCCAGCCGGCACCAGCCGGGGCACTGGCCGCTATTCGGCCCCGGGTCGGGTCGTACATCACGTCCGAGCGGATCGTGCCGCACGTCACCCGCTCGCATGCGGCGCACGACGGTTCGCGCGCTTGCAGCCGCCCACTCGATCTTGTCCCAAAACGGCTTCTCCTCCAGATAGTCGTTGTTCACGAAGCCGGGAACGCCGTCCTCGCGCGCCTCCGAGCGCAGCAGCCCGCGCGCCGGACGCTCCCCCGCAAGTGCCCGGTAGACGCCACCGAGCGGCTCGACCCCGGCAAGGTCGCGCAGGACGAGCACGTAAAGTGGCAGCTGGAGCTTCCGCTCGGATTCGATCTGAACCGCCGAGTGAGCCGTCTTGCCCGACTTGTAGTCCTGCACGAGGCCGCGCGCGGAGAAGGGGTCGAGATCGATGCGGTCGATCTTTCCCGAGATCGTGAAACCGCCCAGGTCGAGTCCGCGCCGTAGTTCCGGTGCCGAGCGCTCGGTGCCGAAGGCAACTTCGAAGCGCCGCGGAACGAGCGGTAACTCCGACTCCGCCTCGCTACGTACGAACTGCTCGAGATCGCGCCAGAGTCCCGCCTCCAGCTCGCGCCGCTGGAGCTCGTCCAACTCCAGCCGTACCTGCCCGCTGATCGCGTCGCCCAGACATTCGCGCAAAAAGACGAGCGTCTGCTCCAGTTTCGCGATCTCCACCCTCTCTGTGCCAAGCCGCTTGGGCAACCCCGAGAAGAAGCGGTAAAGAGCCTGGTGGGCGACCGAACCGCGCAGCATCGCATCCACTTCGCCGTCGATCTCCCGCGGCGAGATGGAGCGCTCGACGAACCAGATCGACGAGCAGCCGGCGAAGGCTTCGAGCTCGGTTACGGAGAAGGTTGTACGCGCCTCGAGCTCGCCGAGCACGGCACGACTGGTCAGAGCCGTGGTCCGCTCGAAGGCGCACAGCGCCCGTTCGAGTCGGCGCTCCCAGCCGTTTGCCCGCGCAAGTGCCCGCGCCTGGGCCGGCTCGATCGAGGCGGTGGCTGCGAGTGTGCGCAGACGCTCGCGCTCGCTGGGCGCCGCTTCGATCTCCTCCCAGACGAGCTTCGGCAAAGATCTCCGTTTTGTGCAGCGCTCGACCTGCTCGGGTTCGAAGAGCTCGCGCAACTCTTCCCAGAATGGGCTTGCCTGCCTCGGCGAGCCGTCCTCGTTGGCGGACTCCCGAACCAGGTAGAGACGTTCGTAGGCGCGTGTGCAGGCGTCGTAGAAGAGAAAGCGATCGCGCTCGAGCTCATCCGTGACGAGCGGCACCCGGGTCAGCGCCTCCAGCTTTCCGCGCGCCTCCTCGCCCAGAAGCTGATACCTGGAGCTTCGGCGCGGGAAGGTACCCTCCTCGAGTCCGAGCAGGAAGACGACCTTGAACCTGCGCGCGCGAGCCTGCAGAAGATCGCTGACCGCGACCCGGCCCGGTTCCGCGGCCGAGCCGAGCCTGACCGGCGTGCGCTCGATCGCCGCGAGCAGATCGTCGCGTGAGAGCCGCTGCCCGCTCAGCCCCTGCCACTCCTCGAGCTCATCCAGAAGCGTGCGCGTACTCTCGAAAGCGCGCAGGTCGAGCCGTGATTGCTCCGAGACGGGCGGGCTCTCGAGACCGTAGGCGTGCCGCAGCATCCGCGACTGAAGCTCACGCACGGCGGCGAGCGGCGAGGCGGCACTTGCCAAAGCTTCCAGGTCCTCGAGCGGTTGGCCGCCGCGCAGCGAGCTCAGCTCTGACTCGATTCGCGCGCGTGTGTGTACCGCGCGGCCACGAAGCCGGCCCTCGAGAAAATCGGCGCTCGCGCGCGTCAGCTCCGAGTAGGGCGAGCGCAGGAAGGAGAAGAGATCAAGCCGCTCGCCCGCGGCCCAAACGAAGCGAAGCAGTCCACAGAGAGCATGACCGAACGGGGTCTGGCCGAGACGAGCATGGCTCTCGAGTACGTAGGGGAGCCCGAGACTCGAGAAGGCGGTTTCGAGCGGAGCCCGCTGCCGCTCCAGCGAGGGGCATATGACCGCGATCTCCTCCGCTTCCATTCCCTGCCTGAGCAATGCCAGCGCTTCCTCGGCAACCAGCTCGAAGGCTGCCCGAGCGCCCGAGGCCTCGAGAAAGCGGATTGCGCCGTCGATCGCCGGAGCCTCGGTTCCGCCGGGCTCGAAGAGGTGGCGCTCGACGAAGGCCAGGGCAGGATGAGCGTATTCGCCCGAGCGCGGCGGCAGCTCGGTGATTCGTCCGGATGCGCGCCTGGCAAGCTCCTCCTGGGTGCTAACGAGCGCGGCGAATGCAATACGCCCCGGCTCGTAGGGAAGAGCGACCGTGACCTCGGCGCGAGCCGCGAGGGCGTCCAGCAGCCGCCACTGAGCGCCGCTCAGATCCTCGAAACCGTAGACATATAGAGGACGCTCGGACGGCCAAACATCGAGCTCCGTAGTCAAGCGCTCGGCGACGAGCCAGCGTTCGCGCTCGCGGTCGGCCCGATCGAGGCGCTCGAGCTCGGCGATATAGAGCGAATAGAGCGATCCCAGCTCCCCCTCTACGCGGTCCGGCTCGGCCAGGGCGGACTCCAGCTCGGCGAAGCCTCCCACCAGAGCGTCGAGAAACCCGGCGAAACGCGCCGAGCGGTCGAACGGACCCAGCCTTGCGCCGTCGACGAGTGAACGGACCACGAGACGGCGCTGGGCGTCAGTGAGCCGGCGCCGCTCTGGATCTTCGGCGGCTAGCGTTCGGAAGAGATCGTCGAATGTCCCTACCCGAGCGGCGAAGAGCGCCGGCGACCGCCTCAGCAGATCTCTCTGTACCCGCTCGACATCCCCGACATTGGGAACGATCAGAAACGGCCGCCGCTCGAGCCCTTCGCGGAGATGCTCGAGCAAGAGCTCCACTTTGCCCGCATTGGCTGGCCCGACGAGGAGATTGAGAGGCACCGGCCCATGGTAATCCCCGCCCGGCACGCGAAGCTCCGCCGGACGTCACGACTACCACAGAAATGAGACGAGGGACGGCTGCCCGCCCCTCGTCGACGCGAATGTGACGTTCTCGCCCTTTCCCTCGTCGATCTCTTTACCGCATTTATCACATACGAGCACCGTTTTACGAGCCACGAAACCCTCCTACTTCATGAGAAGAACGCCATTATCGTACCCGAATATACTGAGAAAGGAAACACGTTTTCTTCGAATGTCCGAATAGGACTCCACGCGCAAGTAATTAGGGCTTGCTCGAGTTAGGACCTAAGCGTTATTTTGCCAGCGACGTGGTTGCCCTGCGTAACGCGGAAACGCAGCAACTTCAAGCCAGCGGCGTTTGAAACTCTTCGTCCGAATACCATCAGGCTCACGCGAGCGCCAGGAACTTGCTCGGTAGCTTTCACAAGAACGCACAGCGACCGAAATCGGACAATGTCTTTTCTTCTCCAACTCCCTAATTGGCACTTGAGGCGATTGGGGTTCGGACAGCTCTTTCGAAGGCGATAGCTACCATAGCCGCGTGGAAAAGCGTTTTCTGGCGGTTCTCGAGGGTGACGAAACCGGGCAGGAACTGCTCGAGCAGGCGTTGCGCGTGCTTGCCGCGGAAGTGATCGGGATCGAGCTCGAACTGCGTCGTTTCGATCTTTCGCTAGCCAACCGACAGGAGACGGACAATGCAGTTGTCTTTGAGGCGGCCACGGCCATACGCGAGTGCGGGCTCGGCCTCAAGGCTCCGACCGTGACGCCCGAGAAATCCGGCGATGTCGGCTCGCCCAACCGGATCCTGCGCGAAGAGATCGGCGCCCAGGTGATCGTTCGAACCGGGCGACGCATTCCCGGCATCACACCGATCGCCGGCGTGCACGCACCAATAGCCGTTGTCAGGATGGCGGTCGGTGACGCCTACGGAGCAGAGGAGTGGAGGGAGGGATCGGGCGATACCGAGTCGGCGTTCCGGAAAGAGCGAATCGAGCGTCGTATCTGCCACGCGGTCTCAGAGTTCGCCTTCCGCGAAGCCGAGAGTATGAACGCGACCGTGTTCGGCGGTCCAAAGTTCACGGTCAGCCCAGTTTATGAAGGGATGTTCAAAGAGGAGCTCGACGCCGCTTCGGCGCGGCATCCCGATGTTCCCTATGAGCCGCAACTGATCGATGCCACCTTCGCGCTTCTGCTCGCGGCCGAGGGAGAGCCGCTCGTGATTCCAGCCCTCAACCGCGACGGCGACATCCTCTCCGATCTCGTTCTCCCGCTGTTTGGCTCGATCGCGGGCGCCGAGTCGCTAGTCATTGCGCTCGACGACGACTACGCCCCCAGACGGTTGATGGCCGAAGCGGCACACGGAACCGCGCCGACCCTGGCCGGTAAGGATGTGGCCAATCCACTGGCGATGATCCTCGCCGGGGCAGCACTTCTAGCGCACGGCAACGAATCGATGCGAGCGGCCGGAAACGCAATTCGTAACGCTTGCCTGGATGTCATTCACGCCGGAATTCGCACCGCCGACCTGGGTGGGGCAAGCGGCACGACCGAATTCACCGACGCGGTTATCGCGCACGTACGC
Source organism: Gaiellaceae bacterium (assembly GCA_050010215.1). GTDB lineage: Bacteria > Actinomycetota > Thermoleophilia > Gaiellales > Gaiellaceae > Fen-549. The sequence goes on from JBEKLL010000004.1 coordinate 62,962, forward strand.
GCACGCCTCTCTCTTTAGGTACCCGGCGCCTCGCCAAACTCTCGCTTTTCTTACGGCGGTTCGGACAGGAATCAGAGTTAGTCGAAATCGAGGACGTCGAATTCGACTTGAACAATTCTGATCTGAACGAAACCCGCATCGTTATTGAAATCGACGCTCCCCCCGAACGCTCGCCGCCTTTCCGCTAAAGTTCCGCGCCGTGAAGATCGGAGTGCCCAGGGAAACCGCTGCCGGAGAAGCGAGAGTCGCCCTCGTCCCGGAGGTTGTCGCCAAACTCAGCGGACAGACGCTTGAGATCGTCGTCGAGAAGGGCGCAGGCGACTCCGCCTCCTTCACCGACGAGGCCTACAGACAGGCTGGCGCGAAACTCGTCACCGCCAAGGAGGCCCTCGGCGCAGACATCGTCGCCAAGGTCGCCAAGCCGAGCGCCGCCGAGATCAAGCTGATGAAGAGTGGCGCCGTTCTGATCGGCTTTCTGCAGCCACTCACCGATCAGAACGGAATCGATGCGCTCGCCAAGCAGGGGGTTGTGGGATTGGCGATGGAGTCGGTACCGCGAATCACACGCGCTCAGTCGATGGACGCCCTCTCGTCACAGGCGACCGTTGCCGGCTACAAGGCGGTGCTGATCGCCGCCGACCGCATACCGAAGCTTTTCCCGATGCTGATGACGGCAGCCGGAACGATCGCGCCGGTCAAGGTGCTCGTGATCGGCGCCGGTGTCGCCGGACTGCAGGCGATCGCGACCGCCCGCCGTCTAGGAGCCGTCGTCTCGGCCTTCGACATCCGCCCGGCCGTCAAGGAGGAGATCGAGAGCCTCGGCGCGATGTTCCTCGACCTGGGCGTCGTCGGCGAGGAAACCGAGGGCGGCTATGCGCGCGAGCTCACTCCCGAGCAGCAGAAGCAGCAGCAGGCCGAGCTCGAGAAACGCATTCCGGATTTCGACGTCATCATCACCACAGCGCTGATCCCAGGCCGCCCGGCGCCGAAACTGATTCCGGCCGACGCGGCCAAGGCGATGCGGCCCGGCTCGATCATCGTCGACCTCGCCGCCGAGACCGGCGGCAACTGCGCGTTGACCGTTCCGGGCGAGATAACCGAGAAGAACGGCGTCACGATCGTCGGACTGACCAACCTGCCGAGCGAGATGGCGTTCCACTCCAGTCAGCTCTATGCACGCAACGTGGCCTCGCTGCTCGGTCTGCTCGTCAAGGACGGCGAGCTGAAGCTCGACTTCGAGGACGAGATCGTTGCCGGCGCCTGCGTAACGCGGAAGGAGACGAAACAGTGAGCGGTAACACGGCCATCTTCCTGGCTGAGCTAACAGTGCTGATCCTGGCGATCTTCCTCGGTATCGAGGTGATCTCCAAGGTACCGACGCTTCTCCACACCCCGCTGATGTCCGGAACCAACGCGATCCACGGCATCGTCATCGTCGGCGCGATCCTGATCACCGGCGCGAATCTCCACTCCACGCTGGCGCAGGTGGTTGGCTTCTTCGCGATGATCCTGGCCAGCGCAAACGTGGTCGGCGGCTTCGCCGTTACCGATCGCATGCTCGAGATGTTCAAGGGGAAGTAGTCGAGTGAGCGCCAATCTGACGACACTCGCCTACCTGCCGACGATCATCTCGTTCATCCTCGCGCTCAAGTTCCTCTCCTCTCCGAAGCACGCGCGCCTGGGAAACCAGCTCGGTGCCATCGGGATGGCGCTCGCCATCATCGTGACGCTGACGCAGAAGCATTTCTACGGAACCGGCTACATCATCATCGCCGTCGGCGGCGTGATCGGCTCGCTGATCGGCTGGTTTGGCGCGCGCAAGGTGAAGATGACCGCGATGCCGCAGATGGTCGCGCTCTTCAACGGCGTCGGCGGCGGTGCGGTGGCCCTGGTCGCGCTGGTCGAGTTCCATCAAAAGCTTGGCCTGCCCGGCCGCATCATCTGGAACGAATCGGTCGCGATCATCCTCTCGGCCCTGATCGGAAGCATCTCCTTTGCGGGCAGCATGATCGCCTTCGGCAAACTGCAAGGCCTGGTCGGCGACCGCCCGATCGTCTGGAAGGGTCAACGTGTCGGCAATATCCTCATCCTCCTGATCGGGATCACAGCGGGAGCGATCATCCTCGGTGGCCACAGCTACCAGCTGATCTGGCTGCTTCTGATCGAGATCGCCGCGGCGCTCGCCTTCGGCGTGCTCTTCGTGCTGCCGATCGGCGGCGCCGACATGCCGGTCGTGATCGCTCTGCTCAACGCCTGCACCGGGCTTTCGGCCTCGGCGGCAGGCTTCGAGTTGCGCCAGGACGTCCTGATCGTCAGCGGCATGCTCGTGGGCTCCTCCGGTTCGTTGCTGACGCTGCTCATGTGCCGTGCGATGAACCGCTCGCTGACGAACGTCATCTTCGGCGCCTTCGGCCAGATCCAGACCGCCGGTCCGGGAGGCGCCTCGAATGAGGGCTTGACGGTTCGCGCGACGACCGCGGAAGACGTGGCGATCATGCTCGCCTATGCGCACAAGGTGGTCATCGTCCCGGGTTACGGTCTCGCCGTGGCCCAGGCACAGCAGGACGTGCGTCAGCTCGCCGATCTGCTCGAGAAGCGCGGTGTCAATGTCGAATATGCGATCCACCCCGTCGCCGGGCGCATGCCTGGGCACATGAATGTGCTCCTGGCCGAGGCCAATGTGCCCTACACGCAGCTGAAAGAGATGGACGAGGTCAACCCGGAGTTCCCGCAGACCGACGTCTCTCTTGTCGTTGGCGCCAACGACGTGGTCAACCCGGCCGCGCGCTCCGACCCGTCGAGTCCGATCTACGGCATGCCGATCCTCGACGTCGACAAGTCGAAGGCGGTCGTGGTGCTCAAGCGCTCGATGAATCCGGGCTTCGCAGGAATCGAGAACCACCTCTTCTACGAGCCCGAGACCTCGATGCTCTTCGGCGACGCCAAGGACTCGATCGTCAAGCTGATCGCCGCGATCAAGGCTTTGTAGCAACTTCCGGTGCCAGACTTCAGTCTGGCACCGGAGTGCAATTCGGTCGATCTGAGGCGCACCTGAAACCGAGTTGTTCGAGCGCGCCTTCGGGTGCGCTTCGTGGTGCTGCGCTGTTTCAGCACGAAGTCGGCACATCAAGGACTGTCTTTCCCGTTGACGGAACGGTACTTTCCAACGAACCCGCGGGTGGGTGGCTCGGTGGCGAGCGAAGAGAGAAGTGCCTGCGATAGCGACCTAGATTCGCGTTAGGCGTTCTGATTGCCGCTAGGAAACCGAACCAAGCTCGGCGCAGCTGCATCGGTATTGTCGATCACCGCGTCGGCGATCTCCTGCGGATAGCAGCGGCTGAAGTACAGCTCCTGGCCGGGAATGTAACGGCGCCGGTAACGCTCCCTCACGGCCTTGGGTCCTCCCATCGACTCCCGGTCGCGCGCCTCGGCGCGGCGAACTATCGCGTCGAAGTCGGCATGCACGAAGATCGAGAAGTCCCAGAGGACTCGCAGCTCGGGACGAAGTAGGAAGACCCCATCGAAGAGAAGAATGGCGTCGGGTGAAGCTTCCTCTTCCGGCGCCGCTACCTTCTCGTCCGCTTGATAGTCGAAGAGCGCGCGCCGGTAGCGCCGCGACCCGCCCGGGCCGAGGGGCTTGAGTAGCTGCGTGCGCACCGCCTCGTAGTCGAAGGAGTCGAAGAAGTAGCCCTCGGGCGAGTCGACACCGCGTCGGTAGCGCAGCTCGCGCGGCTTGTGGAAGCCGTCGATCCCGGCCCGGATGACAGGCCGCGTGCCCTCGATCAGCCCGGCTAGCTCGTTGGCCAGCGTCGTCTTGCCTGAGCAGTCGGGACCGTCGATCGCCACCCGCAGCGGATGAGACGGCTCGCGCTCGAGCAGCAACTCGGCCAGAACCTCGAGCAGTTCCGAGCGCGCCACCGCTCCTCGCTCTACCCCGTGCGCCGGCGCAGCGTCGAGGCGCCGAGCGCCAGTGCAAGCACCGTCACCCCGAGCGTCACGGCCAGATCGGCGGCGAAGCGGGTGTCGAACAGGCCCAGGGACGTAGCCCGGTGCAGGGCGTCGTAGGCGTAGGTGAACGGGAGCAAGTCGGAGAGATCGCGCATCCAGGTCGCCATCTGGCCACGGGCTATGAAGAGGCCACAGAGAAGGATCTGAGGAAGGATGAAGGCCGGCATGAACTGGATCGCCTGGAACTCGGTACGGGCGAAGGCGCTGACGAAGAGCCCGAGCGCCATACCCAGCACCGCGTTCGACACGGCCAGCAGCACCACCGCCCAGGACGGCCCTTCCGTGTGCAACCCCATGAAGCCGAAGGCTATGACCGAGACGAGCGTCGCCTGCACGGTGGCCAGCAGTGCGAAGGCGATGCCGTAACCGGCAAGGATGTCGAACTTGGCCAGCGGCAGCGCCATCAGCCGCTCGAGCGTGCCCGAGACCCGCTCCCGCAGCATGGTGATCGAGGTGACCAGGAACATCGCGATCAGCGGGAACATGCCGAGTAGCGGGCCGCCGATTCGTTGGAAGACCGCGTGCTGCTGCCCGTGGAAGAGCTGGTCGAGCAGGAAGACGAGCACGATCGGCACGAAGAGCAGCAGCGCGATGGTGCGCGGATCGCGGCGCAGCTGGTTGAGCACGCGCCCGGCGGTGGCGAAGGTGGCGCGGAAGCTCATCTGATCCTCTCCCCGATCAGAGCCAGGAAGGCCTCGTCGAGATCCTGGCGGCCGCTCTTCTTGCGTACCTGGGCGGGGGTGCCGGTCGCCACCAGCTTGCCGTCGCGCAGCAGCAAGAGGTCGTGGCAGTGGTCGGCCTCGTCCATCACGTGGCTGGAGACGAGAAGCGTCTTTCCCTCGGCCGCGAGATCGTTGAAGGTCTTCCAGAGATCGCGCCGGAGCACGGGATCGAGTCCGACCGTGGGCTCGTCGAGGACGAGCAGCTGCGGATTCCCGACCAGCGCCGTCGCCAGCGAGACGCGCGCCCGCTGACCGCCCGAAAGCTTGTTGATGACGCGTCCCGCGAACGGGGTCAGATCCACCGTCTCGATCACCTCGTCGACGTTCCCCGGCGCCGCGTCGAGGATGCGGGCGAAGTAGCGCAGGTTCTCGCGCACGGTCAGATCGCCGTAGACAGCTGGGTTCTGGGTCATGTAGCCGACCTTCCAGCGCAGGGACGGCTTCCCGGCCGGCTCACCCAGCACGTTGATTGTCCCCGCCTCGACGATCTGAACGCCGACGATCGCCCGCATCAGCGTCGTCTTGCCGCTCCCGCTCGGCCCGAGCAGGCCGGTGACCCGTCCCGAAGCGACTTCGAGCGAGAGATCGTCGAGCACGATCACGCCGCCGCGGCGGATGCGCAGGCCTTCGACGACGATGCTGGGCGCGGCGGGCATTGGGCGGTAGTCAATCAGTTCCGGCACGCGGAGGATGAAGACCGAACAGTCGACCGGATGCGTGAGAGTCTTCTCGAGGCCGCTAAGCGGCGGGACCCACCTCTCCACCCCCCACCCTCCCACGGGGCGGGGAACGGTATCGAGAAAAGGCGCACGAAAAAGCGCCGACTTCGTGTGAAAAAGCTCCGCTGCCCGCTTGCACAATCAGGTAGCGGAGTACTTCGTCTCGCTACGCGCCGAGCGTGCCCGCGAGGTGCGCTAACGGCTCAACCAACAACCTTGTCGATCCATCCTGGATGAACCACCGCCAGCACGATCAGCGCGATATCGATGCAAACCCCCGCGCCGAGCTGGGCGTTCCAGAACGCGACAAGCAGGCCGAGCGAAAGCAGCGCCGAGACGGTTGCGATCCCAGGCCAGATGCCGGAGAGTCCGGGAAAGCCCCACACCGCCAGTCCGAGGAGCACGAACGCCGTCACGACAAGCGACAGCAAGACGAGCGCAACAGGACGCCGGACATCCTCCGGTAAGAGCCACGATTGCCTGAGCGTGAACGGCCAGCTCGGGTCGTCTGGCTTCGAGATGAGATAGAGCAGGTGAACGAGACCGTGAGCGATCACGAACAGTCCGGCCGCGACGCGGATCATCACCAGCACGCGAAATCCTCCTACAGAGTCACGATTCCGACTCGATCGCCGGGCACCCTAACGAAACTGTCCGGCGCGAGTACGCTTCGAGCGTGGTCCCGTTTCTGACCGCCGAGAACGTCCTCGCCGCCGTCTCGCCCGAGCGCGCCGTCGAGGCGGTGCGGGAAGGTTTCATCGCCTTCGCCCGAGGCGAGTGGTCGATGCCGCCCAAACTCTACGTCGGCGCCTATCCGAACGGCGACTTCCGCGCCATGCCGGCGATCGGCGCCGGCCGAGCAGTGCTCAAGTGGGTCACTTCCTTCCCGGCCAACCTGGAGCGCGGACTGCCGACAGTGAAGGCAATCGTGCTCGTCTCGGACGCCGAGACCGGGTTGCCCGTCGCCGTGCTCGAGGGCTCGGCGCTTACCGCGCTCCGCACCGGGGCCGCGGCTGTGCTGGCCGCCGAGACGCTGGCAAGAGCGGACGCCGAGACCGTGGCCGTGATCGGCTCGGGGGTGAACGGCAAGGCGACCGCCCGCACCTTCCTCGCCCGCGGACGCAAGCCCATGCTCTGGGATATCGATCCGACGCGGGCCCGGGCCGCCGCCGAGGAGTTGGGCGCGAGCGTCGCGCGCAGCCTCGAGCAGGCGCTCGCCTGCGACATCGTCGCCACGGTCACACCGGGGCGCGAGATTCTCTACCCCGAAGGCTCGCTGCGCCCCGGCCAGCACGTCAGTCTGATGGGCGCCGACGGCCCCGGCAAGTGCGAGATCGCCCCGCGCGAGCTGGCCCGCACGCACGTCTTCTGCGATGACTGGACGCAAGCCTCCCACGCCGGCGAGCTTCAGCATCCGGTGCACGAGAACCTGCTCAGACGGGAGCAGGTAACCCAGCTGGGCGACGTTCTGGTTGACCTCGCCCCCGGGCGCGCGAGCGCCGAGGAGATCACGAGCTTCGACTCGACCGGCCTGGCGATCCAGGATCTGGCACTGACGCTGGCGGTGCTGGAGCAGATCGGTGAGTTGGAGGGCGTGCTGGAGCTGCCGCTCTAGTTTCGCCCCCATGCCGCGTAGGTGCCGAGCGTCACTCTGGCAAGCGCTCGCTCGCCATCGCTTCGTCTTCCGCGCCTGGATCGAGCGTGATACCGGCCGCTTCCGCGATCTGCGCGGCGGCGGCCGCCTGCTTCTTCTCGTCCCGCTTCTCCTGCTTGCGGGCGCGCTTCTCCTTGAGTGCGCGCTCTCGCGACAACTTCGCCATCGTCTGCTGTCTCTTCGTGCTCGAACCCATTCAAACCCCGCTCTCCTGAAAAGCCTTACCGCGGTCCGGTGACCGTCGCCTGACTACACCGTACAGCCAGAGGCGGCTTGAGCCCTGTACACCCCTTCCGCACAAACCGCCTCCCCCGCCAGCTCCAGCTCCACGAGCGCCGCGGCGACGGCGTCCGCCGCGAGCCCCGACCTCGCCACCAGCTCATCCACCGAAGCCGAGCGATCGGCCAGTAACTCGCGCACCCGGCTCGCCTGCGTCGAGAGCCGGAGGCTGTGCCGAGCCGGCGCCTCCTCCAGACCGAGCACCGCTAGCACGTCGACCGGCTCGATCAGTGGCGCGGCGCCCAGGCGCAGCAGCTCGTTCGTGCCTCGGGAAAGCGCCGAGGTGATCTCGCCCGGGACGGCGAAGACGTCGCGCCCGTCCTCGAGGGCGAAGTCGGCGGTGATCAGGGCGCCCGACTTCGCCCGCGCCTCGACGATGACCGTCGCCTGCGCGAGCCCGGCGATGATGCGGTTTCGAGCCGGGAAGCGCCAGGGCGCCGGCTCGATGCCGGGCTCGTACTCCGAGACGAGCAGGCCGACCTCCGCGACGCGGCGCGCCAGAGCGGAGTGCGCACGCGGGTAGTCGCGGTCGATGCCGCAGCCGAGCACGGCCACGGTCGGGCCGCCCGCCTCTAGAGCGCCCCGGTGCGCCTCGGCGTCGATGCCGCGCGCCAGGCCACTGATCACGGTCGCTCCGGCCGCCGCCAGCTCGCGCCCGAGCCGGCGTGCGACCTGGGCGCCGTAGGGCGAGCAGGAGCGGGTTCCGACGATCGCCGCCGCCGGACGCGAGAGCATCGCCGGCGACCCCTCTCCGCGCAGGTAGAGGCGCTTGGGTGGGTCGGGAATTGCCGCCAAGAGCGGCGGATAGTCCCGGCTACGACGAGTCAGATAAGGTCGGTGCCTGCTTGTCACGCGCCCGTCAACTCCGGCGGGATGCGATAAGAAAGCGCCTCGGCCAGGTGCTCACGGCGGATCTCCTCGGCGCCCGCGAGCGCCGCGATCGTGCACGCCACCCGCGCTACCCGCGCCCGCCCGCGCCCCGACAGCGACATGCGCTCGACGGCGTCGGTGAGCAAGCTGCGCGCCTCGATTTCCATCCGCGGCGGCCTGGCCTCCAGGCTCGATCGCGCCACCTGCACCCGCTCACGCACCAGCGCCGACGACTCCTCCCCGCACCCGTCCAGCTCCGCCGCCCGCGGCCTCGGCATCGCCACGACGAGGTCGAAGCGATCGAGTAGCGCGCGCGATAGCTTCTCGCGGAAATGCGCGAGTCTGGCGGCCGAGCAGGAGCAACCGGCCGCATCGCCCTTGCCACCGCACGGGCATAGGTTCATCGTCGCGACGAGCTGGAAGCGAGCCGGGAAGACGGCCCGTCCGTTGGCGCGGGCGACGCTGACGACGCCGTCCTCGAGTGGCTGGCGCAACGCCTCCAGCACCGGGCGCTGGAACTCGGGGAACTCATCCAGAAGCAGGACACCCCTGTGCGCCAGGCTGGCTTCGCCGGGGCTGGGGCCGCTACCGCCGCCGACGATCGCGGGCATCGACGAGGAGTGATGCGGAGCGCGAAAGGGTGGCTCGACAATCAGAGGATGCTCGCGCGGCAGCAGCCCGACAACGGAGTGAATGCGCGTCACCTCGAGCGCCTCGTCCCTCGGCAGCGCCGGCAGGATCCCGGGCAGCCGGCGCGCGAGCATCGTCTTGCCCGTGCCGGGCGGGCCTGCCAGGAGCAGGTTGTGGCGTCCGGCGGCGGCGATCTCGAGCGCCCGACGCCCTCTACGCTGCCCCTTCAGCTCGGCGAGGTCGAGGCAAACGCGAGCGACCTTCCCGTTCCCGGACGATGGTGGCGCTTCCGGCTCCCACCTGCCGCGCAGGTAGGCGACCGCCTCGGCAAGATGGCGAACCGGCACCGGCTCGACCCCGGCCAGCGCCACCTCGCGCGCCGACTCGGCGGCGCAGAGCACCAGCTCGATCCCGGCCCGGCGCGCCCCCTCGGCAACTACGAGCGCCCCTCCAACGGGTCGCACCCTGCCGTCCAGCGCCAGCTCCCCGACCGCGGCGTGAGCCACGAGCGACGCGAAGGGAACCTGGTACGAGGCGGCGAGGATGGCGAGCGCGATCGGCAGATCGAAGCCGGAGCCCTCCTTGCGCAGCTCCGCCGGCGCCAGGTTGACCGTGATGCGCCGTAGCGGCCACTCCAGCTCGGCCGAGACGATGCCGCTGCGGACGCGCTCCTTGGCCTCCTGGCAGGCGCGGTCGGCCAGCCCCACGATGGCGAAGGACGGGACTCCCTTCTGGAGGTGCGCCTCGACCTCCACCCGCCGCGGCTCCAGCCCGACGAGCGCGTAGGTCGGCATCTGCGCGAGCACACCCTCAGGCTAGGAGCGAGAGCGTTACGTGTCCGTCACAGAACTGTGCCGGAATCCGCCCAAGCGAGCGGATCGCGGCCCGCGCCGACGTTTAAAGCCGGCCTGGGCCGACTAGGATCGACTGATGGAGCGGGTCGTAATCCTGGGAGCTGGTTTTGGAGGTCTCGAGCTCGCGACCAGGTTGTCGGAGGCGATCGGTAACGATGTCGCCGTCACCCTGATAGACAAGAACGAATCGTTTGTGTTCGGATACTCGAAGCTCGACGTGATGTTCGGGCGGACCTCGCCCGACGCCGTTCGCCTCCCCTACCGTGAGATCGCAAAGCCGGGTGTGCGCTTCCTGCGTGAGACGGTTACCGCGATCGATCCCGAAGCGCGCCGCGTTACCACGAACGCCGGCGTTCACGAGGCCGACTTCCTGATCGTGGCGCTCGGCGCCGACTACGACCTGGACGCCACGCCCGGACTTGCCCGGGCAAACGAGTTCTACTCCGTTGCCGGCGCGGAGCGGCTGGCGGAGATGCTGCCCACGTTCTCGCGCGGCCACGCGATCGTCGGCGTCTGCGGAAGTCCGTTCAAGTGCCCACCGGCGCCCAGCGAGGCTGCCCTACTGCTGCACGACTACTTGTCGGCGCGCGGCGTCCGCGACGCCTGTGAGATCTCCCTGGTGATTCCGTTCGGGATCCCGGTGCCGGTATCGCCGGACACATCCGAGGCGCTGATCGCCGCCTTCGCCGAGCGTGGCATCGAGTACGTACCCGGCCGTCTCGTCGCCTCTCTCGACAGCGAGCGTGGCGTCGCGGTACTCGACGACGGCCGCGAGATGTCCTTCGACCTCTTCCTCGGTGTCCCCAAACACCGCGCCCCCGAGGTGGTCAGCGCGAGCGGCATGAGCGAAGAGGGTTTCGTGCCCGTGAGCCCTGAGACGCTCGAGACACGCTACCAGGGCGTGTACGCAATCGGGGACGTCGCCAGGATCGGGGTGCCGAAGGCGGGCGTCTTCGCGGAGAGCGCGGCGCGTGTCGTTGCCGATTCGCTGATCGCGACCCTGAGGGGCGGCGATCAACCCGGCGCCTATCGGGGGCAAGGTTCCTGCTACGTCGAGTTCGGTGCCGGCCGCGTCGGCCGCGTCGACGTCGACATCCTCTCCGGGCCGAAGCCGACCGGCAGCTTCAGCGGGCCGTCGAGCGCACTCGTCGGGGAGAAGCACGATTTCGGCTCGAGCCGAAGCGCTCGCTGGTTCGGGGCCTGAGTCGCGCCCGGATCGCGATCGTCCTGCTCCCGGCCTCCGATTGCACACATTCGTCGGGTTCTTGGCGGCGACCGGAGCAGTCGCCCGTGTTTGCTCCTCGAACGCACGGACAGTAGCGCCGCCCTTGAGGCGGTTCAGGCAGGCTCGCGTTTAAGGGGCACCTCGACCGCGTGCAAGCGCCGCCCCAGCTTCGACGGCCACCAGTTCCAGCGTCCGATCAGAGAGACGGTCGAGGGCACCAAGAGCGTGCGCACGAAGAAGGTGTCGAGCAGGATGCCGGCCGCCAGTCCGAGCCCGATCTGACGCACCTGCCCGCTGCCGGAGATGGTCAGTACGCCGAAGGTGCCCGCCAGGATCAGTCCGGCGGAGGTGACGGTGGTGCCGGTCGCCGCCACGGCGCGGGTCACCGCAGCGGGCAGCAAACGCTCGCCCGCCTCCTCGCGGATGCGACTCATGACGAGGATGTTGTAGTCCTCGCCCAGCGCCATCAGGAAGACGAACATGAAGAACGGCAGCACGAAGTTGAGTCCCGGGTCGCCTCCGATGATGACGAAGACGAGCACCGCCAGCCCGAGCGCGGTCACGTAGGAGAGCGCGACCGAGAGAATCAGGTAGATCGGCGCGATCAGGCTGCGCAGTAGCAGCGCCAGCAGGATGCCGATCGTCAGCAGCACGATCGGAATGATGCGGATGAGATCGTGGGTCGAGACCTGGCTGACGTCGTAGGAAGCCGGCGCGGTGCCGATCACGCCCGAGGCGCTCGCCCCGATTGCGCTCCCCGCTTTGCTCGCGGCGCGGCGGATCGAGGGAACCGCCCGCATCGCCCTAGCCGTGGCGGGATCGCCGACGGCGAGTGATGTATAGACCTGTACGGTCGTTCCGTCAGCGCTCACGAACTGCCCGACCGAGCGGTAGGCCTGGTATAGCGCTGACGGCACCTTGCTCCCCGGCGGCGGTTGTTCGGGAAGTAGCGACGGATTGCCAAGTTGCCGGTGCAGGCGAGCGATCAGGTTTGCATCGAGCGGAAGACCGTTCGGGTCGAGTGGGCCGGCCAGCGCCGAGAAGAGCCTGGAGCCGCGCAGCGAGCTCTCGGCCAGGGAGATCCGGGCCGGCGCCTGCCAGAAAGAGCTGCGCAGGCGAAAGACGATGCTGGTGGGGTTGGCCGCGGCGGCGGCGAAGTGCTCGGCGAGGAGGGCGGAGCCTTGCCTGGAGTCGCTCCCGGGCGGGGCGCTGGCATTCGAGAAACCGGCCGGCTGATAGGCGAGCAAGGCCAGCGCGACTCCCCCGAAGCTGACGAGCCCGAGCGTCAGTGTCAGCGCCGGGCGGCGGACGATGCGGCCCGCAATCGAGCCCCAAAGGCCGCGGTACGCTCTCCCCGGTTGCGGGTGCGACGGCCAGAAGACGGCGCGCCCGAAGATGGTCAAGAGCGCCGGAAGCAGTGTCAGCCCGGAGAGCAGGAGGAAGCCCACGCCGATCGCGAGCGCCGGGCCGAGTCCGCTGTAAAGGCCGAAGCTGGCCAGAACCAGGCAGACGAGCGCCGCGATGACCGTGGCCGCCGAGAAGGTGATCGTCTCGCCTACCCGCTCCAGCGCGCGCACCACCGCCTCCCGCGGCTGCAGGCCCTGTCCAAGCTCCTCGCGCACGCGAAAGATCAGGAACAGCCCATAGTCGGTGCCGGCTCCGAGCATCAGCACCACCAGCAGGATCTCGGTGGTGTCGGAGACCTGCACGCCGATTCGCGTCGCCTCGGCGATCACCGGGCCGGCCAGCACGAGCGCCAGCGCCGCCGGTAGCAGCGTCACGAGCGGCGCCAGAAAAGCGCGAAAGATCACAAAGAGCAGGCAGACGATGAAGATGATCGAGTAGAGCTGCGTGTCGGTGCGAACGTGGCGGGAGTTCTGGTAGCGGTCGACCTGGAGCGCCGCCTGCCCGGTGAGATGGAGCCGCAGTCCGCCGCGGGCAAACCTCGCGAGCACGCCTCGAATGTTCGCGACGGCGGTCTGCGTGTCGCCGCCGCCGCCGTAGCGCGAGAGATTGAGCTGGACGAAGGCGCGCCGCGCCATGCCGTCGCTCGAGAGCCCCTGGTCGCGCACCGCGAGGACGTGGCCGAGCTTGCTGACGGCCGCCTCGGCGGCCGTCACGGCGGCTTGATCGGCCGCGCTCAGGCGCCCGCTTTCGCGCGCCGCGACGATCACTGCCGTGGCCGAGTTCTGCCGCTGGAAGGGAGCGGCCAACCGCGCGGCCTGAATACTCGGAGTGCCCGCCGGAAGAAAGGCGCTGTTGTCGTTCTTGGCGGCGCTACCGAGCGAGGGCAGAAAGACGGTCGCCAGCGCGGTCGCAAGCACCCAGGCGAGCACGACCAGATAGCGGAAGCGAACGACGAAGCGCCCGAGACCGGCGAAGAAACGTCGCGGACTGACCGCTCGCGCCATCGCACCAAGTTTGCCTGGATCACGGCGGCGGCGGGTCGCTCCGATCAAGACGGGCGGGTGCCGGCGGCCGGGCTTCGAAGCGCCCGCTTCAACTCCCTCGATCGAAGTTCGAAGTTCGGGAAAAGGGGAACGCGAGATAGCGGCGAGATCGGAGGGGGACCAGATCTCGCCGCTATCTCGCAGGCTCCAGCTCCGGTCGCCGTTTAGCGGGGGAAGCGGGCCACGAGAACGTCCTCGAAGAACTCCCCGGCGCGGCGACCGGTGCGACGGTTGACATGCCGGCGGTGACGCTCTTCGAGCTCCAGACCGGTGCGAGCGAAGATCTCCGGGTAGAGCTCACGCCGGTCGTTGACGACGATCGCCACCGGAGCGTCCGGGCGCAGCACCGGGCGCACGTTCTCGAGCACCCGGACAATGCCGTCGCAGTAGCTCGCCAGCGCCGCTCGACCGGTTCCGGCGACGGCCGCGCCGAGCTCCTGATCACGGCGATCGTCCAGGCCGAGCAGCTCGTAGGCGTAGCGGTGCTGCTCGTGATAGTCGATCAGACCCGGATAAGGCGGCGAGGTGACGATGCCGTCATACGAGCCTTGGAGCGGAATCGAACGGGCGTCGCCGTGGATCACGGTGGCCAGACGAGCGCGCGAGCGCAGGCGCTGGAACTCCTTGACCCGTTTCAGCGTGTCGAGGGCGTAGCGGCGCAGGAAGTGCGACGCCGTCTCGACCGGGCGGCAGGTGCGGCGATGCTTGTGGCACCAGTAGGGCTCCAGCTGCGGCGAGCGCGGGAAGTCGAGGTCGAAGTGGCGCGTACGACGCGCCGAGCGCGCGGCCCGGGTGAGGACGACTCGGAGCAGATCCGAGTGCTCGCAGCCGCCGATCAGCTCGCGAAAGGTGAGCAGCTCTTGAAGCGCCTGCTCCGCGTACCAGTCGCGTAGGTAGTCCGAGCGGACGCTACGCGAGCTGCCCGCCGTGGCGAGCGATCCTAGCTCTACGATCACGCTCCGGATCTCGTGCTCGAGCGAGAAGAGCTCGTAGCGGCTGGTCTTCACCTTCATCAGTAGGCAGTTGAACGCGGCGATGTCGAGTCCCGTGGCATCGAGACCGCTCTCGAGCGCCTGCACGAGCATTGTCCCCGAGCCGGCGAAAGGATCGAGCACGTGCTGACCCGGGCGGAAGTAGCGGCCGAGCAGTACCTCGACCAGCTGCGGGACGAACTTGCCCAGGTACGGATGAAGGCGATGAACGTGCTTCGTGCGCTCGCGCTCGGGCAGATCCTGCTCGGACCAGGAGAGCTCGAGGTCGAGCTCCCGGTAGAGGGCTTCCTGGGTGAGCGCCATCGCCCGCATCGATTCGACGCGAGCGCCGCCTTGACCTGCATCGCTGCCGGAACCCGGCCGAGACGCGCTCTATGAGCCGAGCGCCATGAACTCGAGCGCCCCGGAACTGCCGTTCGGAAGCGTCGCGTCCTGCCAGGCCTTCGCCAGGCCCTCGCCGAGGCGTGCACAGCGCTCGATGCTCGAGGCGCGGAAGTTCGCACAGACCACGCCGCAGCCGGCTCCGGGGCCTTCCGCTCCCGCCAGCAGCGCCTCTACCTCTTGCTCGCTGTGACCACCGGCAGCGGCGATCATCAGGTCGCCACACCAGACACTGGCGCCGGTCTCGCGCGCATACTCCCGCAGCATCCCCACCGGGTAGGCGCGCTGCTCAGGCACGTCGTAGCCATACCAGTAGACGACCTTGAAGCCACTGGCGATCAAGCCTGCGGCAACCTCCAGAGCCGAGGCGCCGCCCGCGACGACGAACGGCTCGAAGGGGTCAATCGTGACGACGACATCAACCGGATCGCCCTCCAGCCCGCGCGCCTCCTCGAGCACGGTTGTCATCCCGTCGGCCTCGCGCACGAGCTCCTGCCCGGCCAGGCCAAGCTCGTCTCCGGCCGCGCGCAGGCTGGCCACGCTCTCGGGGTCGATATCGCAGAGCAGGTACTCGGCCCCTTCTCCAAGCATGCGCATCGCGAGTAACGCCGAGCCGGGATAGGCAACGGGCGCCCCGCCGTTACCGGACAGCTTCTGCAACTCGGCGCTGTAACGTGATTCCGCCAGCTCGGGAACGCTGCGGCCGCGTTCCAGGAAGCGGTAGACGCCGTAGTCGCGGTCAGGCGAGTGGCCGAGCGGATAGGAGGCGGAGCCGGCATGTGTTTCCCAGTAGCGCCTCGGCGGCTCGAGCGCCAGCAGCTCGGCGAGCACGAGGTGCTTCCAGACGTCGCCCAGATTTCCGAAGTAGCGGTTCACGGAGATCACGCTAACACTACGCGGCCGTCTCGGTTCGATGCTTCGTCCAAAGAGCTACCGAGTTCAGCTCTACTCGGCCTGGGGGTCTTGGAGCCTGAACCTGGCAAGCTCGGCGAGCATCCCATCGCGCTGCGCGGCAAGGAGGAGCACATCGCGGAGACGTGTCTTGATCGGTAGGAATCGGCTTACGTCGTTTCTGATCTCGTTGAAGAGATCGAGTTCGTCTGTACAGGCGATCGTGACGTGGTGAGGACGCTTTTCCCCCGTTCGACTGAGAGCTTCGAGCTCGGGCCATTGGTCGAGGAGATCACGGGTTATCTGCCTGAGCGCACAAACGCTGTCGGGAAGAAGAGAGACTGCGCCCGGTAGCTGCTCGACACTGCTCAACTCGATCTCCGTTTGCCGGTGCTTCTTCAAGCGACAAGCGAGCTGCTCCCTCACTCCATCACCGAACCGCGATGGGGGCAGGAACGGGCCTAGTAGAGTGATGTGAGCTGGGACGCCGCGCTTCGCCCAAGGGTCGAAACGGCTCCGCCAACTCCCAACCGCCCGTTCAACTTCAGGCGTAGGAGCGATCAGCGTCGTGAACGTAGACAAATACGGAGTCTCTCCGACTCGAATCATCCGCTCGTAAGCGTTCGCCGCGCGCTCCGTCGTTTCGTACCCTCTACCACGCCATTCACGATACGCAACCGGTCGCTCAAGCACTCAACCGAAGCGCCAAGCCAAGAGTAGCCCTTCATCTAGAAAGCGTTCTCGACCCGCTCGAGCTTGCCCATTCGCACCACCACCACGTCGAAGCGAACCTCCGTATCCGGTCCCCCCTCGCGCGCCAGCCAGGCCTCGGCGGCACGGCGCAGGCGACCCTGCTTGCGCTCGTCGACCATCTCGAGCGGGTCGCCGAAGTGCTCGCCCGTCTTCTCCTTGACCTCGCAGAAAACGACCGTGCCGCGGCGCCGGCAGAGGAGATCGACCTCGACGCCGCCCAAGCGGACGTTCGCAGCGAGTATCCGGTAGCCGCGCAGACGGTAGTGAAGACGCGCCCGGCGCTCGGCCCGGGCGCCCGGGAGCGAGAGCTTCCTCAAGCGCTCTGCTGGTAGCAGGCGGCCTGGAAGGAAAGGCGATGGACGGCGCTGGGGCCGTGCCGGCGCACGGCCTCCGAGTGGGCGCCGGTGATGTAGCCGACATGGGAGACGAATCCGTAGGCGGGATAGAGAGCATCGAGACGGCGCATCGCCCGGTCGCGCACGACCTTGGCCACGATCGAGGCGGCGGCGATGGCGGCGCTCCTCTCGTCACCACGCGAGAGCGCGATGTGCGCCGGCGCCTCCGGGCCGAGCGCGAAGCCGTCAACGAGGCAGATCTCGGCCGGCGGGACACAGGCCGCGAGAGCCCGACGCAACGCCTCCAGGTTGGCCTTATGGAGCCCACTCCGGTCGATCTCCCAGGCTGGTATCAACTCGACGACCACCAGCTCGCTGGCAGCGAGAACGGCCGGGAGCAACCGCTCGCGCGTCGCCGGATCGCACTGCTTGGAGTCACGTAGCTCAGCCAGAGCCCGGGCATGGGTTCCGCGTAGCTTCTCCAGGTCGAGAACGACGGCGGCGGCGCTCAGCGGTCCTGCTAACGACCCCCTCCCGGCCTCATCGGCACCGGCTACGAAGCGAGCGCCGAAGCCGCGGTCGTGCTCGATCAGCTTTCTTCCAGGGCTTGCGGGCACATTGCGAGCTTACTCGCGCAACCGGCCCGGTCGAGGATGCGAAAGGAATCGGCACACTTCCGTACCGATCAACCGCCCCGGAAGCCCGTGCGAAGCGCACTACTCGGGACTCTCGGGGGCCGGGCTCTCGGGGGCCGGGCTCTCGGGCGCGGCGGCAACCGGCGTTTTCGCCACATACTGCTCGCGCTTGGCCCGGACGCGCGACTTCTTGCCGACCTTGCCGCGCAGGTAGTAGAGCTTGGCGCGGTTTACGTCGCCGATCGAGGTCACGTCGATCTTGTTGATCTTCGGAGAGTGGAGCGGAAAGGTGCGCTCGACGCCGACGCCGAAGGAGCTCTTGCGCACGGTGAATGTCTCGCGCACACCGGCACCCTGGCGCTTGATCACTACTCCCTCGAACACCTGGATACGCTGGCGCTGGCCCTCGATCACCTTGAAGTGCACGCGCACCGTGTCGCCCGCCTTGAATTGAGGCAAATCCGGGCGCAGCTGACGCTGCTCGATGTGCTCGATCACTTTGTTCATAGCGGAGAGGAAAACCGACCAGCGGCCGGCGGCAATCGTAGCGAAAAGGCGTGGTTGCCCGTAGCGCGTAGTGTGGCGCGCTCGCCCTCGTCCGCGACTCGCCGAATCCGAGCCTGCGCCGATCGGTGGGCCACACGCGTTCCTCCACCCGTCGCTGGAGAGCCGGCGGCGAAACAAAGACCCCTGAACGGGGCGCGATCGCCGAATGCGAAACCGGGCTGTCGCGTCGCGCCGCCGAGCGCGATCGGACGCCTAGCGGAACGAGATCCGGTTCGGCGGCCAGTAGGTCATGAAGACGGGACCGATCAGTGCTTTACGCGGCACCGAGCCCCAGTCGCGAGAGTCGCAGGAGGCGAGCCGGTTGTCGCCCATGAAGAAGTAATGACCCTTAGGCACATGCCAGATTCCGCTTCGCGCATCGCGCCGGTCAGGTTTCACGTACGGCTCGTTCAGCTTCTTGCCATTGATGTAGATGAAGCCACTGTTCTCGATCACCTTGTCGCCCGGAAGACCTATCAGGCGCTTGACCAGAACGTTCGTGTCGAGGTGCCCGCAGATCTGCGATGCGGAAGCCGGGGGCGTGAAGACGACGATGTCACCCCGGCGCGGGCTGCGAAAATCGTAGGTGAGCCTGCTGACGAGCACGCGATCGGAGAAGTGGAAGCCGAGAAAGGAGCTTCCCTCACAACCGTTCAAGGACTGGGTTACCGGCGCCTGGTGAGGCGACGGCAGATTCTGCCCGGGCTGAATCGAGGCGCTGGGATGCGCGGGCTGGACGACACCCGAGGGAGCGCAGTGCAGGGTTGGCTCCATCGACGCGGTCGGGATCGCGTACGGGGTGACCACCCAGGCGCGAATCGCAAGCACTATCGCCACCGCGATCGCTATCCCGATAAGCCAGTCGAGGAGGATCCGCGCAGAGCGCGGAAGATGCTGGAGGAATCGGTCGAACGGGCTCTTCGGCATCGGCCGACTTCAGTGGAAAGAGATGCGGTTCGGCGGCCAGTAGGTCATGAAAACCGGACCGATCAGGTTCTTGCGCGGAACAGTGCCCCAGTCGCGCGAGTCACAGGATTCGCTGCGATTGTCGCCCATGAAGAAGTACGTGCCCTTGGGTACCCGATACACACCACCGCCTTCCGGCCAGGTCTTCTTGTCGCGCCGGTCGGGCCTGATGTAGGGCTCGTTCAGCTTCTTGCCGTTGATGTAGACGTAACCGTGCTTCTCGGCAACGGTCTCGCCCGGAAGGCCTATCAGCCGCTTGACGAAGACCGAGCTGTTGCCGCCGACAGCACAGACCTCGCGCGCCTTCTTGGGCGTCTCGAAGACGACGATCTCGCCCCGGTGAGGGTTGCGGAAGTGGTAGCTGATGCGATCGGCTAGGACGCGGTCGGAAAACCTCGCTTCGCAGCCGAGCCCGGGCCGGGCGCAGTGCAGCGTCGGCTCCATCGAAGAGGTCGGGATGCGGTAGGGATTGACGACCCAAGCCTTGATCGCGAGCACGATCGCAATCGCGCCGACGATCGTCAGCGTCCAGTCCAGGAAGACCCGAAGCGGCCTGGGCAAGTTGCGGAACAGGCGATCGACTGGATTTCTCATCCAGCATTCCTCGAGCGACTCTGCTCGCGCCGCCAGCTCTCGATCCGGGCGTGGTCGCCGGAGAGCAAGATCTCCGGCACCTTCCAGCCGCGGAACTCCGCCGGCCGCGTGTACTGCGGATATTCGAGTCCGCCCTCGAGCTCCTCCGAGAAGCTCTCGATCAGGCCCGACTCCTCGCTGCCGAGCGCGCCGGGAATCCTGCGCACGATCGCATCGAGAAGCGCCATGGCCGGAATCTCGCCGCCGGAAAGCACGTAAGGACCGATCGAGACCGTGTCCGTGCACATGTTCTCGAGGATGCGCTCGTCGAAGCCCTCGAAGCGGGCCGAGAGAAATGTCAGCTCCTTTTCGGCGGCCAGTTCCTCGACCAGCGGTTGGTCGAGCTGACGGCCTTGTGGCGTGAGCGCGATCACACGCCGCTCCGGGATTCCGCCGTAGACGGCCTCGAACGCCGCCGCGACGACGTCCACGCGCAGCACCATTCCTGGGCCGCCGCCGTAGGGCTCGTCGTCCACCTGACGGGCGCTGAGCGGTGTCGTCTCGCGGTAGTTGAAGAGGCGGAGCTCGAGCTCTTTCCCGAGCACCGCGGCAAGCGGGCGCCGCTCGCACATCCAGGCGAACGCGGACGGGACGAGCGTGAAGATGTCGATCTGCACAGGGGCAATTTCTCGGACGTTAGCCCGGCTCCGCGAAGCCGGTATGGACAACGATACGTGCTCGCTCGAGATCGACGAGCGATATGCAGTCCTCCACCATTGGTAGAGCGAGACCGGAATCGAGCTCGAGCACGTCGTTGGCGACACCCAAGACGACCTCTTCGACCAGTCCGAGCTCGCGCCCTCCCTCCTCCTCAACGCGCAACCCGACGAGCTCGAAGGCGTAGTAGCTGTCTTCGGGAAGAGGCGGCAGCTCGGAGCGGGGAACGGTGATCTCGGCGCCGCGCTCGACCTCGCGGTCGAGCCGGATCACCGGCCTGCCTCCGGAACGCTTCGACTCGACCACGGTGGCCGGAACGCCGTCCACCTGCAGAATCGCACCGACGTGGAAGCGCTCCGGCTCCTCGCTAGCGCGCTCGACGAAGAAGGCACCGGCGAGGCCGTGGGGCTTGCCGACCCGTCCAACCGAAACGAACTGGGGTCCTTTACTCGGCAATCTCGAGTAGATAGCGCCTTCCCTCGCGCACGCCGCCGGCACGGACGAGCGTACGCAGGGCTCGAACGATCCGGCCCTGGCGACCGATCACCTTGCCACGGTCGGCCTCGGCCACTGTCAGTCTCAGCACAATCTCACCGTCGCGCTCGAGCTCCTCCACCGAGACGGCGCCGGGGTCGTCGACCAGCCGGCGCGCGATCTCGAGCACGAGCTCAACCAAGGAGCCCCTTGGCCTTGAGCAAACGGCTTACGGGCTCGGTCGGCGTCACGCCCTTGCCGAGCCAGGCCTTCACCTTGGCCTCGTCGAACTCGATCAGCGAGGGGTTCGGCTGCGGGTTGTAGCGGCCGACGATCTCGATGAATCTGCCGTCGCGCGGCGAGTGAGAGTCGGCGACTACGACGCGGTAGATCGGGTTCTTCTTCGACCCGACCCGCGTCAGCCTCATCTTTACTGCCATCTAGTTCCTTTCCGGGTGGAGCCCGGTGCTCCGCCTGTCTGCTTGGAAGTCTCGTAGAGCCGGGCAAACCTTAGCGGCGGCGGCGCTTCCGCCGCGCCGTAGACGATCTCCGAGCTGGTTTTACCGAGCCTGCGGCTCCCGGCAGGCGCATCCGCTTGCCCGTACCCATCTGCTTCAGCATCCGCTCCATCTGACGCCGCATCTCGAGCACCTGGTTCACCTGCTGCACCGTGGTGCCGCTTCCCGCCGCAATCCGTAAACGCCGCTTGCCGTCGATCATCTGCGGCCGCCGCCGCTCCTCGTGCGTCATCGAGAGCACGATCGCTTCCACCCGCGCTAGCTGCTTCTCATCGACCTCGGCGTCCTTGAGCTGGCCACCGATGCCGGGAATCATGCCCAGAAGTCCCTTCACAGATCCCATTCGCCGCATCATCTTGTAGGCGCGCAGGAAGTCCTCGAAGCTGAACTGGCCGCGGCTCAAGCGCTCTTCCATCTCGGCCTGCTCGTCGACTTCGACCGCCTGCTCGGCGCGCTCGATCAATGAGAGCACGTCGCCCATGCCGAGGATGCGCGAGGCCATGCGCTCGGGATGGAAGAGCTCGAGCTGGTCGAGCTTCTCGCCCACCGAGACGAACTTGATCGGCTTACCGGTGACGGCCTTGACCGAGAGCGCCGCGCCACCGCGGGCATCGCCGTCGAGCTTGGTCATGACGACGCCGTCGAAATCGACCCGCTCGGCGAACGCCTCGGCCACGGTCACCGCCTCCTGGCCGGTCATCGAATCGAGCACGAGCAGGATGTTGTGCGGCTTGACGGCGTCTCTGACCTCGGCGAGCTGCGACATCATCTGCTCGTCGACATGCAGGCGCCCGGCGGTGTCGACGATCGCCACGTCGCAGCCCTGACGCACGCATTCCTCGATCCCGTCGCGGGCGACGGCGACGGGATCGGTCGTGTCGCGACGCGTATAGACCGGAATCTGGATCTGCTCACCGAGTTGCTCGAGCTGGTCGATCGCGGCCGGGCGCTGCAGGTCGCAAGCGACGAGAAAGGCCCTGCGCTTCTCCTTGCGCAAGTAGAGCGCCAGCTTGGCAGCGGCCGTCGTCTTGCCCGAGCCCTGCAGGCCGGCGAGCAGGATCACGGTCGGTGCCCGCCCGGCGAAGGCCAGCCCCGAGGCGCCGGCGCCCATCAGCGCGGTCAGCTCCTCGTGCACGATCTTCACGACTTGCTGGCCGGGAGTGAGGCTGCGCAGTACGTCCTGTCCGAGTGCCCGCTCCCGCACCTGGGCGACGAACTCCTTGACGACCTTGAAGTTGACGTCGGCCTCGAGCAGGGCGAGTCTGATCTCGCGCATGGCCCGCGAGATCGCCTCCTGGTCGAGCGTGCCGCGACCACGCAGGTCGCCGAGAACGCCCTGCAACCGGTCTGAAAGCGAGTCGAACATCGGGGTCAGTGTAGTGGCGGCGCAGGCTCGAGCAGCGATTCGCGAAAAGCAGCTTCCGCCGCTCGTTAGTCCTTCCAGCCAAGGGCCCCGTGCCAGGCACCGTTACGAGAATGTGACGGCTGGCCTCCCTGCTAAATGGGATTTCTGTGCGAGCGTGAACGCGTTGATGTCGTTTCTGGACGGGGCCCGGTGCCAGGCCTGGTGACGGGAGTGTGACTTCTTGCTCCTACGCCTTGACATAGTACGTTCTCCGATATATGCTCTCCGGCGATGCGTACCCCGACCTACTTCACCCTCGCCGCCCTACTCGATGGGCCGCTGCACGGATACGGGATCATCAAGCGGGCCGCCGAGCTCTCGGACAGCGCCGTGAAGATGACCGCCGGCACCCTCTACGGCGCCCTCGACCGGCTCAGTCGCGAGGGATTGGTCGCCGAGGACAGGCAGGAGATCGTGGCCGGGCGCGCCCGCCGTTATTACCGCCTCACCGATGAAGGCCACGCGGCACTCGAGGCCGAGGCCGAGCGCATGAGCAAGGCTGCCGCCGTCGTAAAGAACTCGGGGATTGCCGCCGCCAGTCCACGGCCCAGGAAAGCCCCCCAGCCGGAGCCGGGGCTGGCATGAGCGGCGCCGAACGCTGCTACCGGATCGCGCTCCTTGCCTTCCCCAAGGCCTATCGCCGAGAGCGTGGCGAGGAGATCGTGGCGACCATCCTCGAGGGCGGAGACGGCCGGTCTCCCCGGTTGCGCGAGCTGCGGAGTCTTGTCTGGGCCGGAATCACCCAGCGCTCGCTGGCCGCCGCAGGAGCAACAACGCCAGGGTCGATCAGGGCCGGGGTCCGCCTTGGTGCCTTCAGTCTCTACTGGCTCGGCGCCGTTTATCTCACCGCCCTCGCTTTCCAACCGTGCTTCACGCGGGTCCAGGGCGGTTACCGTGAGTATCTCTACGGGATCCTGGGCGCCTTGGCCGCTCTGTGCGGTATTGCCGCACTCGCTCGCGGTTGGTGGGCCGCCCCCTTCATCTTCGCCGTCTGGAATCAACTGGCGAACTACTTGTTCCTCTTACCGGGCTCGCCCAGGTGGCCGTGGGATTTCGCGGGAGCCTCGACTTGGGAAGATGCGCAGATCATCGTCCGTTGGGCAATACTTTTCTTCCTAACGGTGCTCCTCCTCGCGCTCGCCAGACCGAGACGAGACGAGCCGCGCGATCTCCGGTCCTGGCTCTGGACACCCGCCGCTCTGCTAATCGGCCTGCTGATCTCATCCCAGGGTCTCTTCTACACGTCTTGGCTGGGCCGGCCGCTGGCCGTCGTCCTGGCGGTTTGGCTACTCCTCGCCTGGCGCGACCTGCGCCTCGCAGTCGCGGGCGCCACGGTCACCACCTTCATCGGTGCGTCGTTGATCTTCAACGCGTTCACCTGGGCCACCCCCGCGATGACGTGGACCTGGACGGCCCACACCGACGTGGTGCGTGCCTCCGTCTTCCTGCTGATGGCAGCCCTGGCAATCGCCGTTGGCGTAACCGGCAGACGCGTTAGCGCCCGGCTCTAGCCGGCCTCACCCGCACGCGCGGCATCCGCTCGATCCGGGCGGCGAACCTGGCGATCGCCTTCGCCACCGCCTCCGGCTGACCTAGCATCGAAAGGTGACCGGCACGGGGTATCACAATCAGGCGCACACCCAGCGCCTGGGCCGAGGTGCGCCCGGCCTTGATGTCGTCGACCGTGTCGTGCTGGCCCCAGAGGACGAGGCGCGGCACCGTCAGCCGGCGCAGGTCGGCGAGCGTCAGCCCCTGTACCCCGCCGCGAAGGAGGTCGTGGAATCCGCTCTCGGTGCCGTCGACCCGGAACGGCCGCTCGAAGGCATCGACCACCGCATTCGTGATCGGAGGGCGGTCGGGGCCGTAGGCCTGCTGTAGCACGCCTCGGATGAGCCAGTCCGCATGAGTGACAAGGCGAAATAGCGTCGTGTAGTAGGGGTTGATGAACAGGTTCGCGATCCAGTGCGGGCCCCCGA
Organism: Gaiellaceae bacterium; assembly: GCA_050010215.1. Taxonomy (GTDB): domain Bacteria; phylum Actinomycetota; class Thermoleophilia; order Gaiellales; family Gaiellaceae; genus Fen-549. The sequence goes on from JBEKLL010000004.1 coordinate 87,535, forward strand.
CCGGCAGCGCGTCGCCATCCAGGAGAACAACCCCAGCCGTGTTCGCGGGCGCCTGCAGCCCGATATTCACCGCGACGGCCGCCCCGAGCGAGTGCCCGACGATCAGAGGATTCTCGAGCCCGAAGTGTGCGGTAAAGTCGCGTACCAGTCGCGTCCAGCCGGCGAGCGTATAGGGTCCCTTGCGCTCGGAGTAGCCGAAGGGCGGCAGGTCGAGCGCGTAGACACGGTGGTCGAGTGCCAACCGCCGCGCAACCTGCTCCCAGACCCAGGACGGCTCGGCGAAGCCTCCCAGGAAGATGATCGGAGCGCCCCGAGAGCCCAGCTCTCGGTAGGCAACCTGCCGGCCCTCGATCTGGACGTAGGGGCCCGGGTACAGCGCCGACGCCGGCTTCTGATCGCCGTTAGTGGCGAGGTTGTAGACGAAAGAGAAGAGCGTTACGAAGACGAACAAGCCGACGAGTACGCGTACCGTCCAGCGCAGCCAGCGCCGCCGGATCAGGGGGCGCCCGCGCCTCGGCAGACGAAAGCGAGACTGCCTTTTCTCCGTGGTTTCGCTGGACGCCTGGTCTGGCTCCGACTCGCTCATCGTCCCGACACTACCTGTGCGAAGTCTTTCTCCGTCTCGGCGCAGTCTCGCCGCGACACAGTGCGCCTTACCCGGTTGGCGTTGGCTGGGAGACAGAGTCGGTTTCTCGGGGCGCCGCCGGTGGTGCGAGCCCAGAGGGGATAGTCCTTTGGACAGACCCGGAGAGGATCGTGCTGCCAGCGGCGTCAGGGTCATCGCCATCGGGCGATGACTCGGCCGAGAAAGCGAGTTCAGCCGCGAACGAGCGCCTGGGCAAAGTCGCCGGGATCGAACGGACGCAGGTCGTCGAGCTGCTCACCCAGACCGATCAGCTTCACCGGCAGGCCGAGCTCGTAGGCGATCGCCACCGCGACACCGCCCTTGGCCGAGCCGTCGAGCTTGGTCAGCGCCACTCCGGTAACGCCGACCGCCTCGACGAAGAGTCGCGCCTGCTGAAGTCCGTTCTGGCCGGTGGTGGCGTCGATCACGAGTAGGGTCTCGTGCGGGGCGCCTTCGAGCTTGCCGGCGATCACGCGTCGAACCTTGGCCAGCTCCTCCATCAGGTTGGTCTGCGTGTGCAGGCGGCCGGCGGTGTCCACTATCACCACGTCGCGACCGCGCGCCGAGGCGGCCTCAATCGCATCGAAGGCGACCGCGGCCGGGTCTCCCCCCTTCTCCCCGCCGACGAAGTCGGCCCGGGCCCGCTCGGCCCAGATCTGCAGCTGCTCCTCGGCGGCGGCGCGGTAGGTGTCGGCGGCCGCGACCAGCACGCTGCGTCCGTGCTCGTGCAGCACGCGCGCGAGCTTGCCGATCGTGGTCGTCTTGCCGGTGCCGTTGACGCCGACCACGAGGATCACGCTCGGACGCCCGGACAGGTCGAAGCTGCCGGGCCTGTCCATCAGCAGCGCGATCTCCTCGGCCAGCGCCTGGCCCAGGTCGATGATCTCCACCCGCGCCTCCAGCCGCCGCACCAGCTCGGCGGTCGCGCGTACACCGACGTCGCCGGCGATCAGCGCCTCCTCCAGCCGCTCCCAGGCCTCCTCGTCGCCGGGATCGAAGGTGGCGGCAAGCTGGCTCACCAGCGCCTTGCGGCTCTTGCCGAGCGAATCGCGCAGGCGCGAGAAGAAGCCGCGCCGCTCCTCCTCGGCTTCGGCGGGCGCCTCTGGCTCGCCGAGCAGCTCTGACCAGGTTCGCGTCATGGCCGAAAGCGTAGTGGTAGCGGCCGCCGGTTGAGCTGTCGCTCCCGCCTCCGATGCCTCCCGGTTGACGGCGAGCGGTAGCACCTGTAAGTTATTTCTTACACATGACGGAGATGTATGACTGAAGAGCGCAACGGCGACCAGCTCCTGCAGATGCTCGCCGCCCTGGCCAACCCGCACCGGCTCCGTATTCTGGCGGCGCTGAGCGAGCGCAGGGCGTACGTGAGCGAGCTGGCGCGCGAGCTGGGCATGAGCCGGCCGCTCCTGCACATGCATCTTCAGATTCTGGAAAAGGCGGGCCTCGTGGTCGGACACCACGAGGTCTCGGCCGAGGGCAAGGCCCTTCGCTACTACGAGGTGACGGACTTTGCTGAGCTACTGACGCCGAAGCGGATAACCGAAGCCGCAGCGACGCTGAGCGTCGAAAAACCAAGAGGAAAGGAAGGGAAGTAGAGATGGGATGGCCCCTTGCAGTTGTCATCGCGGTCGTCGTGATCGCGGTCGTCGCTCTTGTGTCGGCGGTGGTGGCGGGCAACGCCAGCGTCGCCGTCGAGAAGGCGAAGGGCGAGAACGGCGAGCAGTACCGGCTGATCGCGGCCGACTACGAGAAGCTCGCCCAGGAGACGCGCGACGACGTCAAAGCGATTCAGTCCGACCTCGCCACGCTACGCGAGAAGGTCGACTCGATCGAGCACATGATGCGAGAGGTGGGCTAGCCCCCGCCTCTCGCGGTCGTCCCCGGCGCGGCTTGGAGCGCTCGGGCTACCCATTTGATCCTGGGTTTACGGCGATTTTACGCTCGGGATTTCGATCCGACCGAGAATCCGAAGGACGGGTGACGCGCAAGCGGGTTTCGAAAGCAGCAACCCGCCGGGCACAGTCTGATCGGAAGGAGCGCGATCATGAAGGGCTTGGCTGGACTGCTGTTATCGGCACTGTGCGGCGCGTTGGCGCTTAATGCATCGGCGCAGGCGCCACCACCGAGTGGCGGACAAGGTGCGTCCTAGTACACGCTCGCTCAGGCGACATCGGACAAGGCTCAACTCAACACGATCGCCTTCAGCGGCTTGGCGTTCCTCACGGGCTCGTTCGGCAGCGACACATTCCTGCCGCCGGGAAAGATCTCGGACTACTTCGGTTTCCAGTACATGCGCGACGTGCAGCCGAACGGCATGGGTCACAACACAGATTTCCTCACACGCATCGCCAACAACATGCTCTACGTGCTCACGGACGCGCAGAAAGCGCGACTGATCGCGCTGGGCAACGCCCAGGCAAGCCGCGTGAGAGCTCTTGCCTACGAGCGTTTCCCACTGATCTGGGCCTTCAATCGCCAGCTGAAGGGCAAGGTGCCGCGCGGAAGCGCCGGCCTGAGCAAGCCGGCGGTGATGAAGTACGTCTCGGAGATCTTCACGCTGGACGGCCAGCTGTCCTACGAGCGCGCCGCGGTCTACGGCGGCATTCTGAGCAACCTGAGTGATGAGCAGAAGGCCTACCTGGCGAAGCTGAAGTTCGCGGACTACAGAACCTGTCCCGAGCTTCCGGACCAGCTCGACAAGAGCTCGATGTCGCACGACACGAACGTGCTGGTAATGACCTATGCCAGCGACATGTTCAGCTGGTACGCCGGCTCGGTCTATGCGGACACGTACTTCTGCCCCGAGCGCCACGGCACCTACTTCGGCGGCTTCTACATGAAGGACGCGCCGGCCATGGGGCAGGCCAACTACACCATCTCCACGACCCTGACCGGCGACAGCGGGGCGCAGTTCCTGAAGGTCCTGACGCCCAGCCAGCGTAAGCGCATCACCGGCATCGTGGCGTTGCAGCGCGCCGACCTGCAGCAGATCGTGAAGCTGCGACGCGCGATCTCGGTCGAGCTGCGAAAACTCTTGGCTCAGGGAACCGCGAACAAGGCTCTCGTGCTGTCCGTTTCCAAGCGTTACGGCCAGTTGGACGGAAGACTGTCCTACTACTACGCGACGCGCTTCGCCGAGGTCGGGAAGACGCTTACCGCCAGGCAGAAAGCGGCGCTCGTGAAGCTGCGCAACCTGTCGACAACACCGAAGGGCGCCTTCGTCTACTCCGAGCCGATCGCGATGCCGAAAATCAGGAACACGGATTTCCTGTTCCGTACCAAGAAGACCACGAGCTGACGCCTCGCCTCACTCCCGCCGGCCGAGGAAGCTAGCCAGTCGCCAGAGCCAGCTCAGGCTCTCGTGGCGTGCGGCGCGATACGACCTGCGAGATGCCGTCGCCGCTCATGGTCACGCCGTAGAGCAGGTCGGCCGCTTCCATCGTCCGCTTCTGGTGCGTGATGACGACGAACTGGGCCCGGTCGGCGTAGCGACGTAGCAGCTCGACGAAACGGCCGATGTTGGCGTCGTCGAGCGCCGCTTCGACCTCGTCGAGGAGGTAGAAGGGGCAGGGGTGGGCGAGGAAGAGGGCAAACAGGAAGCAGATCGCCCCCAGCGACTTCTCGCCGCCTGAGAGCAGCGAGAGCCTGCTGATGCGCTTGCCGGCCGGGCGTAGCTCGATCTCGATCCCCGGCTCCTCGTCCGCTTCCGGTTCCGGCTCGGTCAGGCGCAGCCTGCCCTCGCCGCCCGGGAAGAGGGTTGCCGCAACCTCTTCGAAGGTGGCGGCGACGATCCGGTAGGTCTCGGCGAAGCGGCGCTCGACCGTCTCGGTCAGCTCGGCGCAGAGCTTCTCCAGCTCGGCCAGGCTACGTTCGAGGTCGGCGCGCTGCGTCTCCAGCTCCTCCAGCCGCGCCTTCTCCTCGGCGTACTCCTCCTTGGCCAGCGGATTGACACGGCCAAGATCCTCTAGCCGGTTGCGTCCGCGCTCGATGGTGCGCATAAGCTCCTCGCGGTCGTCACCCTCGGCCGGCTCCACCTCACCGGCTCGGAGCCGTCGCTCGGCGTCCTCGGCCTCGGCGTCGAGCCGCGCCAGCTCGACTCCGATCGCCGCCAGGCGCTCGCCCTCGGCGCTCGTACGCTCACGCAGGGCCGCCTCCTCCGCTCCGAGCCGGCGCAGCGTACCGCCGAGCTCGCCGGCGTAAGCCACACCCGCATCGACCCGCTCGCGCAAGGGGTTCTCGAGAACAGCAACCTGCTCCGAGATCGAGCCGAGCGCCGCGAGCAACCGCTCCGCCGCCGCGCTGAGGCGAATGCAAACAGCCTCTGGCGGGTGCGCACGCGCCGAGCGTGCCTTCGTGCGCACCAGCGCAGCCATGCGAGCTTGCTCGCGCGCCGCCTCGGCGACCCGCGTCGCTTCCGCCAGCCGCTGCTCGAGCACGGCGATCTCCTGCGCAAGAGCATGCCTACGCTCTCTAGCCTGCTCCGGCTCGAGCTCCCCCTGATCCACGAGCTCGATCTCGCCACCCGCCCGGCTCAGCACGGACGCGAGGCGCTCGCGAGACTGCGCCAACGTCTGCCGCAGCTTCGCCTCGCTTGCGGCCAGCAGCCGCAGTTCCTCGCTCAGCTGTGAGATCCGGCCGCCGCTCTCATCGGCCTTACCCTGGAGAGGTTCCTGCAGAGCGGCGGCGGCTCGTTCGGAAAACCGAAGTGACTCTTCCAGACGCTCGCCGGCTGCGATGAGGCGCCTCAGAAAGACAGGCGAGAGAAGACGGCGGCGGCGTGCCGGCTCGATCTCGGCCAGCGCCTCGGCGGCCGCGGCGGCCTCGCGCCGGGCGCCGGTAAGCGTCTCCTCGGCGATCGCTGTCTCACCGAAGAGCTTTTTGACCTCGACGGCGAGCGCCCGCCGGCGCGCCTCCAGCTCGAGCAGGTGCAGCTCGGCGGCGGCGCCCGCGAACCAGAGCTCACCCCGACTGGCGTCGTAGCCGTGTCCCTCGCGGGTGACGACGACACCGGTTCGCAACTCGGGCAGGCGCTCGAGCTCGACCAGCCAGATTCCCTCGAGTAGAGTCCGCGCCCGCTCGTCGCCGGAGGCAAAGACGGCGAGCGGAAGTGCTCCGTCAAGCGGCGGCTTTGCGGCTGTGCTCGACTCGCCCGCCCGTGCGAGCACAACAGCCAGCCCGCCGAGCCCATCCCGGCGCGCCTTCTCCAGCAGCTCCAGACCGCGCCTGGGATTGGCCGCGATCACAGCCGCCGCACGCCAGGCCAGCGCCGCCGAGACCGCCTGCTCGTAACCGTCTTCCACCTCGAGTAGGGAGAGGGCGAGCAGCTCGCCCGTCTCGGCCAGCGCCCGCGCCGCCGGCGGGATCCCCTCGCGCTCGGCAATCGCTTGCTCGAGCACACTCAGCCGCTCGACGGCATGCCGTGAACGCTCGCAAAGGCGATCACATTCCAGCGCCAGCTCGCGCGCTCGCGCCGCCGCCAGCGCCTCGGCTCGCTCCAGCTCCCGGAAGCTCGGCCCGCTGCTCGCGGTCAGTTCCTCGGCCTCCGCCAGCTCCTCGCGCGTGCGCTCGAGCGAGGCAGTGAGCGACTCTCGCCGCATCGAGAGTCTCTCGACCGCTCCTGCCAGCCTGACCAGCTCACGGCCCGCCGCCTCGGGTTGTGAGGCGACTCCGGCCAGGCTGCTTTCGATCGCCGCGCGCTTCTCGAGCAGGTCCTGCGACTCCGCCTCGAGACGCGCCAGGTCGAGGCGCTCGAGACTCGCCAGCTCTCCGAGACTGATGGCGAGCAGCCGCCGGCAGTCACGCTCGCCGGCTTCCGCCCGCTCGGCCTCGTCCCGCGCCGAGGCAAGCGAGCGCTCCAGTGCCGCCAGCTCGGCAGTCGCCTCTTCCGTACCGGCCGCGCGACCGCGAGCGAGCAGGTTCGCCAGCTCCGCCGTCATTCGCTCCGCCGCCTCGCGTCTGATCTCGACTCGCTCGACCGCGCCGCGCAGGCGGTAGAGCTCGGCCAGGGCGGCCTCACGACCGCCGGCCGCGTCGGCCAGTTCCTCCTCGGCTTGCTCGCGCTCGGTCAGCAGGCGCTCGAGCTCACCGCGCGCCTGGGCTTGAGCTGCCCGTGCCTGCTCACGCCGCGCCTCGGTCTCGGCCTGGCGCTCGGCCACCGAGGCCAGATCGAGCTCGGCGATCCGCGCCTCCAGGGACGCGATCTGGCCGCGCAGCTTCTCGGCCCGCTCGGCCGCGCTGGCCTGCAGTGCCAGCGGGCGCAGGCGCTTGCGCACCTCCGCCTCGACGTCACGGGCGCGCTCGACCTGGATCTGGACGCGGGCCAGCTTGAGCCCGGCCCGGTGCCGGCGGCGCTTGAACTTGCCCAGCCCGGCCGCCTCCTCGATCAGCATCCTGCGGTCGGTCGGACGCGAGGTGAGTACCTCGTCGACCCGTCCCTGGCCGATGATCGAGTGCATGCCGTGACCGAGGCCGAGATCTGAGATCAGATCGACGAGGTCGACCCGCCGCACCGGGGCGCCGTTGACCAGGTACTGGCCCTCGCCGCCTCGCTGCAGACGCCGCGTGATCGCCAGCTCGCTGTAGTCGAGCGGACCGTCGCCGGCGGCGTTGTCGAAGACGAGCTCGACCTCGCAGGAATCGACGGCCGCTCGCTCGGCGCTGCCGGCGAAGAGCACGTCGTCGGGCTTCTCGGCCCGGAGCTCGCTCGGGGTCAGCGAGCCGGCCGCCCAGACGATCGCATCGGCGACGTTCGACTTGCCCGAGCCGTTCGGCCCAACCACAACGGCGACGCCCGGCTCGAGGCGCACTTCGACCGGATCCGGAAAGGACTTGAAGCCCCGGATCTTGATCGTCTTCAGATGCAGAGCGAAGCCCTCCCGAGCTCGCCTGGAACGCAAACGGGTACGGCAAAGCGAGTCCAGCGGGTGGCTGCGAGCGCATGCATGCGACCGCAAGTCTGACGTGCGGGCAGGACGGCGCCCGCCCTGTACTCAGGCGCCAGATTCGAGCTCGAGCCGCTCCAGTACCTGTTTGGCCGCCGCCTGCTCGGCCGCCTTCTTGGTCTGGCCGATACCTGTCCCGAGGCGCTCGCCGTCGACGGTCGCCGCGCAGGTAAAGGTGCGCTCGTGCGGCGGACCGACCGCATCGAGCACCGTGTAGAGGACCTGCTGCCCGCGCCGGGCCAGCGCCTCCTGCAGCTCGGTCTTGAAGTCGACGTGCCCGCTGATCGCGTACTCGATGCGGCTAGAGAAGGCGGCCACGATCGCGCCGTCGACCGGCTCGAAGCCGTGCTCTAGGAAGAGCGCCGCCAGCACCGCCTCGAGCAGGGCGGCGAGGACATTGCGATTCTCGGACAGACGCTCTATCTCCTCCTTCGAGACACCGTGCCCGTAGCGAATCAGCTTCTTGCCCAGGTCGAGCTCGCGCGCCACTTCGGCGCAACTGGCACGCGAGACGACGTGCGAGCGGATCTTCGCCATCCGTCCCTCCGTGAAGTCCGGATAGCGCTCGTAGAGCGCCCTGGCCGTGGCCAGCTCGAGGACGCTGTCGCCCAGGAACTCGAGCCGCTCATAGGAAGAAGCACGGTCGGGCGCCCACGAGGAGTGGGTGAAGACGTGCTCCAACTGCTCCGCAGGCAGAGCTTCAATGAGCCCGCGGAGAGCCGCTAGACCTTCCGGCACCTTACTTCTGGTGCGACGTGACGTATTCGACGGCCTGCCCGACGGTCTGGATCTTCTGTGCGTCCTCGTCCGAGATCTTGATGTCGAATGAATCCTCGAGCTCCATGATCAACTCGACGAGATCCAGTGAATCGGCGTCCAGATCCTCCTGAAATGACGCCTCCTCGGTTATTTCGCTCTCGTCGACACCGAGCTGCTCAACGAGGACCTCTTTAACACGTCCGAAGACTTCCTCTCGCGATGCTGCCATGTCACCTCATTCCGTCGAGTTCGAAGGGCGCGCCGATGCTACCACGCGGGACGGCATGCGCTCGGCGATGCGTTGCACCAGGCGATGCTCGACCCCACGTGCCGCGAGGCGGATCGCGTTGGAGATCGCCCAGGCGCTTGAGTCGCCGTGCGCGATCACGACCAGACCGCGCAGGCCGAGCAGGTAGGCGCCGCCGTAGGTATCGGGGTCGAGCTGAGCCCGTACCGAGCGTAATGCCGGGCGGAGAAGCAGCCCCCCGGCCTTCAGGCGCCAGCCTTCGCCCGCCGCGTCACGCAGAGCTAGAAGCAGCGAGCGAGCCGTGCCTTCAACAGCTTTCACGGCGATGTTGCCAGTGAAGCCGTCGCAGACGAGAACATCGGCAACGTGCTCGAGGATAAACCGGCTCTCGGCGTTGCCGGCGAAGTTGAGACTGCTCGCCGCGAGCAGCTTCTGGGCGGCGAAGACGAGCTCGTTGCCCTTCTCCACCTCTTCGCCGATCGAGAGCAAGCGCACGGTCGGGTTCCTGAGCTCGAGCATCTCCTCGGCGAAGACGGCGCCCATGTGCGCGAACTGGAGCAGGTATCTCGGCCGCGCGTCGGCGTTCGCACCGCCGTCGATGAGTACCGACGGTCCCTTCCTCGAGGGCACTACGACCGCGATCGCCGGGCGCTTGATGCCGGGCAGCCGGCGCAGTACGAGCAGTCCAGCCGCAAGCATGGCGCCGGTGTTGCCGGCCGAGACGACCACGTCGGCCTTGCCCTCCGAGACGAGCCTGCAGGCAACCACCAGCGAGCTGCGCGACTTCGAGCGCACGGCTCTACCCGGCTTCTCGTGCATCCCGATGACCTCGTTGGCGACCACGTGAGCCAGCCCGCCCGGATCGATCCCCTGGCGACCGACCAGAATCGGCTCGATTTGATCGCTCGCCGCCTGGAGCGCCCCGGCGATGATCTCCTCGGGAGCGTTGTCGCCCCCCATGGCATCAACTGCGACGCGTACTGGCCTGTTCATCTCTACTCTTCAGCGCTATTCCGGTCACGCTCGAGCGGGCGAGAAGCGAGCAACTCGATGACGCGGGGTCGGTCATGTCAACTGGAAGATTAGGACTCGGCCGGGCCGAGCGTGCTCCCGGCAGCGATCGCTAGGGAGCGTCGACGCGAAGCGGCTCGACCTCTCGGCCGCGATAGTGCTTGCAGGTCGGGCACATGTGGTGCGGACGCTTGGGCTGATGGCAGACCGGGCAAACGTTCGGACGCGGTACCTCGAGGCCCTGATGACCGCGGCGTTTGTCGCGTCTCGTCTTCGATGTTTTTCGCTTCGGGACAGCCATGACCGGCCGGGAAGTGTACACGCCGACAGCGATTCGGGCGCGTGTTCAAGCCTTCTACGACCAACCCCCTGGATGGCGCGGAGGAACGATACGGCCCGGATCCGATAGATCGCTTGCTCCTTCGCGCTCGCCGGCTGCGGCATTCGGCCCGCTCGTCAATGCCGTAGCGACCAGCGACCCGAGAGCGAAGCGAAGTTGAGCAACACCGTGGCGATGAAGGCAGCGACTACCAGCCAGCGAACGGCACGGCTGAGCAGATTCGCGATCCGGGCGGCATGCAGGCGCAGGCGCACGAACTCGTGCTGGGCATCGAGTCCTTTTCGCTCCAGGAAGCGGTCACGTCGACCGACCCGAAGCTCGGCCTCGGCCAGCATCGCCGCCGCGATCGAGAGCACCGCGCTGATAACCACAAGCGCCAGCGGAGCCAGAAACCCGCCCTTGCTGTAGACGTGTGGCAGATCGGCGACAAGGCGGGCGAGCACGGCCACTGAAGCGAGCGCGACGATCAGCGACAGATAGGACTCCCACCAGGCCGGGGTTCGCAGACGCGACTGCGCCGCCGGCGCGTATTCGATTCCATCTTCACCGGTTGCGCCGCTTTGAGGCTGAGACGCTCCGCCGCGACTCGCCCCCGGGTAGAAAAAACGCTCATAGGCCTGCTCGAGCGCCGCCAGCTCGACTCTCGCGCTCTCGTCGCCGGCGGCGAGGCGATCGCGAGCAGCTGCGCGACGCCAGACGAATGCGCGCTCGATTTCTGCCAAGCTCGCACCACTGGAGAGGCCGAGGAAGGCCAGAGTCTCGTCCCGTTCGGACATGGGCGGATTGAGTTTAGAGGTCTATCTCAAGAAGGGTGCGAGCGGAGCGTCGGCTCGAGGATGCCTGCCGCCACAGGCGGGCCGGCAAGCATTCAGCCGCCCTAGACGAGCGGGATGACCAGCTCGGTGATCAGCTCGTCCGAGTTCACGACGTTGGCCATGCTACGAACGAAGTATTCGTAGGACATCGCCTTCGGCCGGGCTTTGCCGTGCTCTGCCAGTGCCGCACGCATTTCGGTCCAGGCCTCGGGGAGCTGATCGTAGGAACCGTGAAGAGTGCCGACCAGAGCCGGACCGCCGGAGAACTCCTCGATAGCCATCCCGTCACCGGGCTCGATCTCGCCCTCGTAGGTGAAGGGGATCCCGGCGACGACGACCCGCTGCCCGATCTCGGCTTCTGCGAGGGGTTGGGCGCAGATCCCGGGCCCCGTAACGGCAGCCCCTATTTGTGCGAGCACCTCGCCGATCTCCCCGAAAGCCGCCGAGAGGTCGGCAACGAACCTTTCCGGCGTGGTCTTCAGCTCGATCGCGAGCAAACGCTCCGCCGGTAGCTCTCGTCGCTCAATGCCCAGATCCATGGGGCTCTCCGTTCCCTCGAGACCATTCCCGAGTCTGGTATCCCTGCTTTATCGGCACGAGTCAGAGCGCAATCAAGGCGCGCGAATGAGTGATAGATCGCGTTAGTCCGCCGGCGGAAGTCTTCGACGGCTGCGGCCGAGCTCTCGCCGGAAACTCAAAGCTCGCCCTTGAGCTTCTCCAGCGCTGCCCAGCGCGGATCGGTCTCTTCGTGCTCGTGCGTGTGGGGCTCCCGGGTGAGATTGCGACCGCACTCCGGGCAGAGGCCGCGGCAGTCCGGCCTGCAGAGCACGGTCTCGGGCAGAGCCAGCGCAACCGCGTCGCGCGCCCAAGCCGAGAGATCGAGCCGCGCACCGTCCAGGTAGGGCGTACGTAACTCCTCGTCGGCGTGCGGATCGGCATCGTGATATTCGCTGACCTCAATCTGTTGCCGGAGCTCGGCCTCGCCCAGGCAGCGGTAGCAAGGCCCGAAGAGGCGGTTCGCGAAACGAAGCGTAAAGAGCGTGCCGCTCGACGCACGCGTTAGCGTCAGCTCGGCTTCGACCGTCTGCGGAATCGGCAAGTAGCGCTGGCCACCGTAGACGAGCGGCTCGAGCTCGATCTCGACCGCCTCTCGGTGCTCCTCGCCCGACCGCAGGCGGAGTCGCCGCAGGTCGAAGGTGGTCATGAGCTCAGCGTAGCAGCGGGCGGGGAAGCTGAACGTCCCCGCCCGCAAGCACTCCGAATATTCGAGCTCAGGCGACCGGAACCACGATGTCGGTTTCGAACTCGGCCGGCGACGCGGTCTCCATATGACCGACCCGGTAGAGCTCGTAGGGCATCGTCCTGATCTGCAGCCCCTGCTCGGAGATCCAGGTATGAACGTCGCGCCACGCCTGTGAGAGTCCGTCGTAATGCCCTATCAACATCCCGACCGCTGCCTTACCGCCCGAGAAGTCGACCATCTTCAGCCCGGACTCGACCGGCAGATCGCTCGCGACCGGAAAACCGATCAGGGCAACAAACGATTCGGGATCGAAATCCTCCTCGGGGTAACCGATCAGATTCGGCCCGATCGGCGCGACACCGGCGGAGCCGAATGCCGTCATCAAGCGGCCGATCGCCTGCCCGCAATCCGGCCCGATCCGGTCGAGCGCTGTGTGCATCTCGACGCATGCCGCTCGCAGTTCGGGTACTTCGCGAAGTTCGATGGAAAGGGTCACTGGCTCCTCCTTCTTCTCACGCAGCTTGCGAAGGAGAGCGAGCGCCTGCTCCGACTCGGCGACCCGCTCGCGCAGCCTCGCTTCGTGCCGGTCGAGCAGCTCATCGAGACGGGTCGGATCGAGTAGAGCCTGCCTCACCTCGTCGAGCGGCAGGTCGACCTCGCGCAGCTCGCGGATCGTGTCGGCCGCGGCCATCTGATCGAGCGAGTAGTAGCGATAGCCCGTCCACTCGTCCACGGAGGCCGGCCGCAGCAGCTCGCGCTCGTCGTAGAAACGTAGAGCCCGCCTGCTGAGCCCGGTCAGGAACGCAAAGCGCCCGATCGGGACGAGATTGTCGCGCTCTCCTTCCATGTCAAAGAAGCTCGAACGGAGTGAAGACCCGCCGACTGGGTGCGATCGGCGAGTGCGATGCTAGGACGCAGTATCGCGCTCGTAGCCGGAGGCTACTGGTGCGTCCTAGGACGACGCAGCGTGCGGCCGAGCGCGGCCAGGCGGCGGAGTGCTTCGTTTCGTTCGTGCTTCTCACAAAGCCCAGCCTGAAGCTTGACGTAGCGTGAAAGTCAAGCAGCTCCGGCAGGAGGGGCTACTGCTCGTAATCCAGCTGGTCGTTGACCGGCCCGATGCCGGCGACGACCGACTCCTGCGAGCGCTCGTGCAGGCGCTCGCGGCCGCGCTTGACGGCGGTGAGGAACTTGTCGAGGTTGACCTCGAGCGTCGAGAGAATCGAGTCGGCCCAGTCTTCCATCTCGAGCCGTGTCTGGCGCGCTTGACGACGAGCGTCCTCGACGATCTCATTTGCCTGCTTCTCCGCCAGCTTGACGATCTCGGTCTGCGAGGCCTGCGTCATCGCCTGCTCGCGCGCCTCACCGAGTATGCGGTCTGACTCGCGATTGGCCTCGGCGAGCATGTCCTGGCGCTCCTTGACGATCCAGCGCGCCCGCTTGAGCTCCTCGGGAATCGTCGCCCTCATCTGGTCGAGGACGTCGTAGATCTCCTCGCGGTCGATGCGCACCTGATCGGTGAGAGGCACCGGTTTGGCGTTGTGAACGAGATCGTCGAGCTTATCGATGAGGACGAGGATGTCCATGTTCTCTAATCCCTCTGAAGTTTACTTGGCCCTGGCTCGTGAGGTTCTTCCTGCGCAAATGCCGATCTCCTCCCCGGAATCGGGCTTTCCAGTGCGAGTTCCGTGACTCACAGACAGACCATCCTCAAACGCTCGGCTCGGCACCGCCGTTGCCGTAGATCTCGCGGCAGCGCTTGGCTACGGCAGGCGGTACGAACTCGGCTACGTCGCCGCCGTAGGATGCGATCTCCTTGACACCGCTCGAGGAGACGAAGCTGTACTTAGGTCCGGCCATCACGTAGACGGTTTCCAGCTCGGGCGCGAGCGTCCGGTTCAGGTGGCCCATCTGAAACTCCCACTCGAAGTCGGAGATGGCACGCAGCCCCTTCACCATGGTGCGCGCCTGCCAACGCTTGGCGAAGTCGACAACGAGATCGTCGAACGCCTCGACCACGACGGCGGGGTTGTCGGCAAGCGCCTCCTCCAGGAAAGCGATCCGCTCCTTGACCGAGAAGACCGTCTTTTTGTGGTGCGGCTCGACCACGACACCCACGACGATGCGATCGAACACTGCCGCGGCGCGACGGATGATGTCGAGGTGGCCGTTCGTGACCGGGTCGTAGCTACCCGGGCAGATCGCGGTGACCGGATGCTCCATGGTCATGAGGCGTCGAAGACGGTCAGGCGCGCCGAGCCGTAGCGACGGCTGGTGCGCAGGGGCAGGGGCAGCTCGGGCTCGAGGCGGCTTTCGGTCTCGACGACGACCACGCCGCCTTGCTCGAGCAGGCGAGGCAGGTAGACGGCAAGGGTGTTTTGCATCTCCGGATAGTCCTCGTAGGGCGGATCGACTAGGATCAGATCGTATCGCCTGGCCGCGGCCGCATCAGCCGCGAGCGCCCGGCGCGCGTCCATGCGAACGATCTCGGCGCCGCTCAGATCGAGCTTTTCGAGGTTGCGCTCGATCACACGGCAGGCGTCCCGGTCGGCCTCGACGAAGACGGCGCGCGCCGCTCCACGTGAGAGCGCCTCCAGCCCCATGGCGCCCGAGCCGGCGAAGAGGTCGAGTACGCGGGCGCCGTCAACAGGCCCGATCAGCCGGAAGGCGGCCTCGCGCACGCGATCACCGGTAGGTCGCGTCGAGCGCCCCTTGGGCGCGAAGATCCTCGCCCCCCTGCGGCTACCGGCGATTATGCGCACGCCCGTATCCTCGCCGTTCGGGGCCCGTTAGGTCGAGCCCTGTCCGCCGCGGCGCGGGTCTGGCCGAGCGAGTGCGCCCGTGTGGTCACGGTGTCAGACACCAAGAGCTGGCCGGTCGTAATCTCTACGCGCCATTCCCGGTGCCGGGCGCGAAAGAGGACGGCAGGAATCAGGCAAGGGCGCCCGGATCGGCCTCGGCAAGACGTTCCTCGAGCTCGCCCTCGAGCGGGCTGCCGGCGAGCGTCGGAGCGAGCTCGCGGGCGGCGGCGCGGGCTTGCTCGAGCAGGACGCGGTCGGCGCGAAGGCGGGCGAAGCGGAAATCCGAGAAGCCCGATTGACGGGCGCCGAGAAGCTGCCCCTCGCCGCGGATCTCGAGGTCTGTCTCGGCCAGCGCGAATCCGTCGCTGCTGCTCACGAGTGCCTCCAGCCGCCTCTGAGCCGGCTCGGTCAGCTCCTCCTTGGGGCGCGAGACGAGCAGACAGTAGGACTGCTCCGCCCCGCGCCCGACCCGGCCGCGCAGCTGATGCAGCTGCGCCAGTCCGAAACGATCCGCCTCCTGCACGATCATCACGGTCGCGTTGGGAACGTCCACTCCCACCTCGATCACCGTCGTCGCCACAAGTACGTCGAGCTCGCGCCGCTTGAAGCGGGCCATGATCTCGCGCCGCTCGGCCGGGCGCAGGCGCCCGTGCATGCAGCCGACCCTGAAATCGGCGAGCTCGTTGGCGCGCAGTCGTTCGGCCTCCTGCTCGGCAGCGCGCGCCTGGCCGGCGGAATCTTCGACCAGCGGGCAGACGACGTAGGCCTGACGCCCGGCCTGGAGGTGCCTGTGAAGACGCCGGTAGGCCTCCTCGCTTCTTTCCTCCGAGACCCAGCTCGTGATCACCGGTTTTCGGGCAGCCGGCGGCGCCGTGATCTCACTCAGCTCGAGGTCGCCGTAGAGAGTCAGAGCCAGCGTGCGCGGGATCGGTGTCGCGCTCATGTGCAGAACGTGCGGTGCGTGACCCTCCGAGAGCGCAGTTCGCTGCTCGACCCCGAAACGGTGCTGCTCGTCCACGACCGCCACCGCCAGCTTCTCGAAGGCCACCTCTCTCTGGATCAACGCATGTGTGCCGATGGCGATCTGCGCCTCGCCACTCGAGATGCGCCCCCGTGCCGCCTCGTGCAACTTCGCCGGCAGCGCGCTCGTTAACAGCAGGCACTCCACCCCGAGCCCGCGGCAGATCTCTTCGATAGTGAGAAAGTGCTGCTCAGCGAGTGTTTCAGTGGGTGCCATCAAGGCGCCCTGGTAGCCGGCCTCGACCGCGCGCAGAAGTGCGTAGAGAGCGACCACGGTCTTGCCCGAGCCGACGTCGCCCTGCAGCAGGCGCTGCATCGGACGCGATCCCGCCAGATCGCGATCGATCTCGGCGATGGCGGAACGCTGATGCGGCGTCAGCTCGAAGGGAAGCGCCTCGAGATAACGCTCGATCAGGCCTCCGGGCGGGCCGAGAGCCGGCGCCTCGGCGGCCTCGCGATCCGCGGCGATGCGGGCAAGAGCGAGCTGGAAGAGCAGCAGCTCGTCGAAGGCCAGGCGCTTTCTTCCTTCCTCTCCCTGCCACGGGCGCTCGGGCCGGTGCAGAGCGACGAAAGCGTCGGCGCGCAGCGGTAGCTCGAGCCGGGAGCGGAGCGGCGCCGGGAGTGGATCCGGCACCTCGCGCACGAGCGGGAGAGCGCGCTCGACCAGACCGCGCAGGCGCTTCAACGAGACCTCCTCGCTGGCGGAGTAGACCGGTGCGTTGTCGGCCGTAGCTCGAGCCTCGCCGAGATCGAAAGCACGCACGGCGAAGGAGCCGCGCCGAAGTTGCCCGCGCGCACGTAACCGCGTCCCCACGACGAGCTTCTCGGCCAGCCAAAGCTGGTTGAACCAGAGGCAGGCCACCTCGCCGCTCCCATCCGAGACGAGTGCCTCGACCAACGCCAGTCGCCGGCGCGGGCGGCGTACGCCGACCTGGCGCACCTCCCCTTCGATCGTCGCCTCCTCACCGATCAGAAGCTCGGCAATCGCGCGCTCGGGCGCGGCCGGCTCGTAGCGAAAGGGACGGTACTCGAGCAGATCGCGCATTCTGCGCAGCCCGAGTCTCCAAAGGGCTTTCTCCACAGCCGCGCCCACCCCGGGCAGCGAGCGCACGCTCTCGTCAAGCCGCTCCGGCCGAGGAAAGAGGCGCGGACAGGGCCAGCTCGGCGGCCGCCCGGGCTCGGCGAACGCGGCCGGAAGGCCGCCGTCTGTCTCTGTACCCGTCAGGGTGGCCCGAGTATAGGACCCGGACCGGCGGACAGGCGGAAACATAGGGAACGACTTCCAGAGGCTTTGACTCAAAGACGTGCATCGGTTGGGTGCGGTGTCACCGTATTGCCGAGGCACTCGCTCACTTCCGAGGCACTACTCACTTCGCCCACCACCGAGCCACCCGCCCGCGGGGTGGTTACAAACTACTGTCCGGTCACGCCGGAAAACGCGCGCCTAAGAACCGATTTCGTGCCGAGTTTCCGGCCAAGCAACCGCTCACTTCGCTACCGGTACTCAACCGGTGCGCAGGCGGATGACGGCATCGAGCCCACCGCCCGGTGCCTGCTGAAGCGCGACAGTGCCTCCGTCGATCTCGACCAGGCGCTTGACGATCGCCAGCCCGAGCCCCGAGCCGGAGCCCGATTTGCCTCCGCGCCAGAAGCGGTCGAAGGCGCGCTCGCGCTCCTCGGCGCTCATGCCCGGGCCCTGATCGGTCACGTGCAGCTCGCCCGCGCGGGTGCTGATCGCGATCGAGCTTCCCTCAGGACTGACGGCAAGCGCGTTTGCGAGCAGATTCTCGAGCACCTGCGCCAGCCGGTCGCGACCGGCGAGCACCGTTCCTCCGACGTCGGTGTGCAGGTTCACGCGGCGCTCGGACGTCAGCGCCGACCAAGCCTCCAAGCGCTCGGCGACGAGCGCCGCCAGGTCGACTCGCTCCGACGGAGAGACCTCGGCGCGGGCTAGCGAGAGCAACCCTCCGACCAGCCGCGAGAGTCGTTCGACCTCCTCCAGTGCTCGTTCGAGATCGCCCCGTCCGGAGCTCTTGACCGCGGCGCCGAGGTTCTCGAGCCGCAGCCTTAGAGCGGTCAGAGGCGTCCGCAACTGGTGCGAGGCGTCGGCGACGAACTCCTCCTGAGAGCGCACGAGCTGCTCGAGCTCACTGACCATGCGGTTGAAGGTGGTGGCCAGCGAGCGAACTTCGGGTGGACCGTTCTCCTCGTCGGCGCGTACACCGAGATCGCCGCCGCCAGCCGTCGCGGTCACCGACTCGAGACGCCCGAGCGGCGCCGACACCCAGCGTGCGAGGCGAAGCCCGGCCAGAGCCGCCGCCACCAAGACGATGCCACCGATCGTCAGCAACATCAGCCAGTAGCGACGAATGCGGGAGTCCACCGCCGACATCGGATAGGTGATCCGAGCGGCGCCGAGCACCCTCGCGCCCGAGGAGACGGGAACTGCGACGTAGAGCAAGTTGATGTGCAGGGTGTTGGAGTGACGGACACCCGTCTGCACTCGGCCATGTAGCGCGACCTTGATTTCCGGCCGCGTAGCGAAAGTGCGAGCGCCGCGGCTAGGTGGATCGGTGTCGATCACGGCGACGCCGTAGCGGTTGACGATCACGACGCGCCCGCCCGTCTCGTGCTGGTAGATGAGCGCCTGACGGGCGAGTGCCCGCGGCTGACGCCCGGTCTCGAGCGAATCCTCAGCGAAGGAGGCAAAGAAGCTGGCGTCTCGTTCGACCTTGGTGGTCAGGTCGCTGCGTTCGTTTCGGCCGTTGACGATCCCGAGCGGAATATCGAGCACGGCCAGAACGAGCAGCGCCAGTCCGAGATAGCTGAGCAGCAGCCGCCTGCTCACGAGGGCGCCCGCAGCCTGAAGCCGACCCCGCGCACGGTCTCGATCCAGCCGGGGTCGCCGAGCTTGCGCCGCAGCGAAGCGACGTGCACGTCGATCGTCTTCGTCGATCCGAACCAGTGCGACTCCCAGACGTGCTCGAAGAGCGAGCGCCTGGTCACGGCCGCCCCCGGCTCGGCGGCAAGCGCCGCCAGCAGGTCGAACTCCTTGGCCGTGAGCTGAAGCTCGCGCCCGCCGAGAAGCGCGCGCCGGGCTCGGGTATCGACGAGTAGATCGCCAACCTGGAGGCGCCCGTCGAGGGGCGCCTGCGGGCTCGCGCGACGACTGACAGCGCGAATCCGAGCCATTAGCTCGCGCAGGCCGAAGGGCTTCACGACATAGTCGTCGGCGCCGAGCTCGAGCCCGACAACGCGGTCGACCTCCTCGCCGCGGGCGCTGACCATGATGATCGGCACCTGCGAGCGTTCACGCAGGCGCCGGCAGACCGTGTAGCCGTCGATATCGGGCAGGCGTAGGTCGAGCAGAACGACGTCCGCCTCGGCCGCCGCCAGCGCCTGCTCTCCGGTTGCGGCCCACTCGACCTCGAAGCCTTCGCGCTGGAGCCCGGCAACGAGCGGCTCGGCGATCGCATCCTCGTCCTCGACGACCAGGATCCTCATAGCACCATGTTGAACGATCGGGCGGCTCTAGCGCCGGGGCTTTGCCGAATCTTTGCCGTTTCCGGTTGCTTCCTTACCCGCGCCTGGGCGTTACCTACCGCGGTATAGGGCAGGTTGAGAGTGTCATTCAAATCGGGAGATGATCGCGATGAGTAGGCTTTACGTATTGGTAGCGGCTCTGGTCGTAGCCATCGTGGTCGCGCTCGGCACCTACACCGTCACCCGCTCTAGCGCGCTCGGACCGGCCGCGGCTTCGACGCAGAATGTGAACACGCTCGTCGCCCAGGGTAACCAGAGGTTGACCACTGCAGAGACCGCGTTGAACCAGGTCTTGGCTCAGCAGCCTCCGGCAGTGCACGGCGGCAGTGTTCCCTTCGTGACGCCGCATCCGGTCGTCGTAAACGTGAGCGGGGCTGCCAACGCAGTGCCATATACGCCGCAACCGGCGTACTTCGGCGATGAGGGTGGTAACGGTGACTAGCGCGATTGGACGCTTCTGGGCGACCGCGCTCGCGCTTGTCGTCTTCTTCGTGCTCTGGGCCGTGCTTTCGGCGCGGCCATGGGTGTCGGCGGGACCTACCGATCCACGCCTGGCCGCTCTTCAGGCTCGAGAGCAGGCGGTGCAGACACGCGCGATAGCCGCCCAGCAGCTACTGAACAGGCGCTGGGCCGCCTACCGCACAACGCTGATACGGAATCAGGGCAGCCTGACCGCGCAGCAACGGGCACAGCTCGCGGTTGCTCCGGCCGGGCCGTCGGTCGTCGTGAAGGTTACGGGCACGCAACCCGTCACTAAATCGACGAGCTCCGTTCCGGCCGTCGCCGCGCCCGCAGTTGGGCCGGCACAGGGGGTGAGCGCAGTCCAGAGCACCGCCGCGGTAGGAGCCGCGGGAGGAAACTGATGCTGAAGCACAAGTTCCACGCCATGGGCACCGAGGTCGAGCTGCTGCTCGACATCGAGGAGGGAGAGCAGGCTGAGTCTGCTCTCCTGGCCGTTGAGCACGAGTTCGAGCGGCTCGAGGCGATGCTTTCCCGTTTCCGCCCCGATTCCGAGCTCTCGCAGCTGAACCGCGACGGGCGGATAGAGGCGCCGCCGGATCTCGAGCGAATCATCGAGCTCGCGCTCGAGGCGCGCGAGCAGAGCGGCGGGCGCTTCGACCCGACCGTTTACGACGCGCTCGCCCAGGCCGGCTACGATCGCTCCTTCGAGCAGGTCGCCCCCGACGCCGAGAATGACGGCTCGAGCGGTGCTCGCTGCGGCGGGCGCGTCACGATCGATTCCGAGACGGGCATGATCGAGCTCGAGCCCGGTATCCACATCGATCTCGGCGGTATCGGTAAGGGCTACGCGGTCGACCGGGCGATCGAGATCCTGGCGGTGGCCGGGTCCTGTCTGGTCAACGCCGGCGGCGATCTGGCCGTGCGCGGCGACAAGCCCTGGCCGGTCGGAATCGAGGACGGTCCGACGCTCGAGCTCAGTCGCGGCGCTATCGCCACTTCCGGCCGTGACAGACGCCAGTGGCGCCGCGGTGGCGAGGAGCGCCATCACCTGATCGATCCGGCGAGCGGCCGCCCGGCACGTAGCGACCTGCTGCGGGTGACCGCGGTCGCATCCTCCGCGGTCGAAGCGGACGTGCTCGCCAAGACGCTCTTCCTGGCCGGCGAGGAGGAAGCGGCGACGGCCGGCGTGCCGGCGGTGCTCGTCAGCTCGGACGGACGCACGCGACTCGTGGGCGGGCTTTGAGCCGAAATAGATGCGTATTACTTCGCTTTTTGGGAACATCGCCTGAAGAAAGCCGATGCGCCACGACCCGACCTTCTGGATCCTCGCCCGCGCCAGCGGGCTGACCGCGTATGTCCTCTTGACGCTCTCGGTTCTGGCCGGGATCGTCGTCAAGTCGCGTCCGTTCGGAAGCAGGGTCAGACAGGCCGCGGTGATCGACACGCACCGGACGCTGGCCGCGCTCGGTCTGGGGACGCTCGTAATCCACACCGGCTCGCTCGCGCTCGACAAGACCGTGCGCATGCCGGTGCAGGCGCTCTTCGTCCCGGGCCTCTCGCCTTATCGTCCCTACTGGGTTGCCTTCGGCGTGCTCACGGCGGAGCTGATGGTGGTCGTCTACGCCTCCTTCGCCCTGCGCCGACGGATCGGCTTCAAGAACTGGCGCCGCTTGCACTGGACGACCTACGCGCTCTTCACCGGCGGGACAGTGCACGGCCTACTTTCGGGCAGCGACAGCCACAGGACCTGGGCGCTGGCCATCTATCTGGGAGCGGTCGCAGCGGTCGCCGGGGCGACCACCTGGCGCTTCCTCGAGCCCCTGACTAACGAAGGAGGAAAAGGTGTTCCGAGTCGAGATCGACCGAGATCTATGTAGCGGTTTTGGCTCCTGCGTGGACGACGCGCCGGAGATCTTCGAACTGGACAGCTCGGGAAAGTCGACGCTGCGCGTGGCGGAGACCGACGACGAAAAGGTGCTCGACGCCGCGGCGGGCTGTCCGATGAGCGCGATCGGCGTCTTCGACGCGGAAAGCGGAGACCGTGTCGCCTGAACGTAAACGGCGGCGTTTTCATCCTCTAGCGCTGCGTTTCTGGCTCGTATCAGCGCTCGTATTGCTCATCTCGGCGCTGGTCCTGGGGGCCAACCTGGTCTTGCTCGGATATGCGCAGCCCCGCAACGACCCGGTCGGTCAGCTCACCCCCGCGCGCCTGGCCCAGATACAGCGCGCCATCGGCGAGGATCAGAGCTCCGAGCCCGCTCACGTCAAACCCATAACCCGGTACGTAAAGGTCACCAGAGGCGAGCGAAGCGACGACTAGCAGCGGCTCGGCCTCTACCGGTGCGTAGTCGAGCTTTACCGAATCTTTTCGTTTTCCAGGCGAATGCTGGCGCTCGCTTGGCCCTCATCTGACGCCGGTAGGGGTAGGTTCAATCTGTCAGCAACCAGGTTGGAGGCATCCACCATGAGGCCGGGTCACATAGTCGCAGTCGCGGTTCTGATCGGGGTTGCCGCGGCGATCGGCACCTATGCGGCGACTCGCACCACCGAACTCGGAGCCGAGTCGAGAGCTGCTTCGCATAAAACGGTCGACAGGCTGGTCACCGCTCAAACGCGCAGACTGGACGCCTTCGAGACCTCGCTGCGAAAGATGCTCGCACGCAAGCCGCCAAAGCTTCCGCCGCTTCCCAAGGCCCAGGTTCAGCCGCAGGCGTCCGTTCAGGTCGTCTACTCGCTGGCTCCGGCCCCCGTCGTGCGCATCTCCCGTCCGGCTCCGGTCGTGACGGTGAGACATACGGCCGTCGCGGCGCCGGTTGCTCGCCACGGAGAGCAAGACCACGTAGGGGGAAACCATGCGAGCTCGGGAGGTGAGCACGGTGACTAGTAGTCTCGGGCGGCTCTACGCGACAGCATTTGGGCTCGTCATCTTCTTCGTCGCCTGGGCGGTTGTTGCAGCCCGACCCTGGGTGAGCGTAGGCGAGGCGAAGACCGACCCACGTCTGGCTACCCTGAAGGTGCGCGAGCAGAGGCTGCGTCGGGACGCCGTCGCGATCAAGGCGATAGTCGACAAGCGCTGGGCCATTTACCGAGTCGAGCTCGCGAATCGCAGACACCTGATCGCAGTCCGGGCGCAGCAGGCGGCCGCAGCCAGACGGCAGGCTCAGACCCAGGTCGCGCAGGCGCGACCGTATCGGCCCGCCCAGTCCGCGCAGTCCGCGTCCACTCCTCGGGTGCCGGCACCGGTCGTCAGAGTCACACCGGCGGCCCCCGCCACTCCCACGAGGACTTCGTAATGAACGCCGACGTTGACTTCGAGAACGAAGAGCGGTGAGCTGAGATGGCTGCCCGAGTGAGCTCAATCGTAGTGGTGGGAACCGGTCTGGCCGGGCTGCGCACGGCCGAGACTCTGAGGGCGCGGGGCTTCGACGGTCGTGTGCGACTCATCGGCGAGGAGACCAGCCTCCCCTACGAGCGTCCGGCTCTTTCGAAGGAGCTGCTCGCCGGCAAGCGCTCGCCGAAGCAGGTTCAGCTCAGATCGCCGGAGTTCTTCAGGAACGAGCAGATCGAGCTGGTGCTCGGGCGGCGAGTCGAAAAAGTTTCCGCGACGCGACGCACCGTGTCTCTTTCGGACGGCTGCGAGCTTCGCTGGGACGTACTGGTTCTGGCCACCGGAGCGCGCGCAAGGCAACTGCGCGGGTTGGACACGCCGGCAGGCGTGTTGCACCTGCGCACGCTCGCCGACGCGCTAGCCCTGAGCGACGAGCTCGCTCGGGGCAAACGGCTGGCGGTGATCGGAGCCGGGTTCATCGGCGTCGAAGTGGCCTCGACGGCCACCGCTCTGGGCCTGGACGTGACGATCATCGAGCCGCTTGGCGCTCCGCTCGAGCGCGTGCTCGGCACCGAGATCGGCACCCTCCTGGCGGCGCGTTACCGAGCGCAGGGAATCGATCTGCGTCTCGGTACCGGCCTCGCCGACTTCGTTGCCGGCACGGACGGACGCGTACGAGCTCTCCGGCTCAGCGACGGCGGCGAGGTCGCCTGCGACGTCGCCTTGGTTGGAATCGGAGCCGAGCCTGCCGGCGAGCTGCTCGGCGGGGGTGAGGTTGCCACCGACGCTTCCGGGCGTACCGGTATTCCGAACATCTACGCCTGCGGCGATGTAGCCAGCAGCTGGCGCCCGTCGCTGGGACGGCGCCTTCGTATCGAGCACTGGACAAGCGCGGCCGGCCAGGCGGTGGCGGTCGCACGCACGATTCTGGGCGAGGAGAGCGTGCACGACGACGTGCCGTTCTTCTGGTCCGACCAGTTCGGACTCCGTCTTCAGTACGTCGGCTTCGCTTCGGAATGGGCGACAGTAGAGATCGACGGCGACAGCGATGCTTTCCTCGCCCGCTATCTCGACCAGGATGGGCGCCTACTGGCCGCTTTGGCCGCCAATCGCCCGGCCGAAGTCGCCGCGCTTCGCCGCCAGCTCAGCTCGCTCGCTCGGGACGCCGAACGGCAGCCGAGCGCTTCCGAGCTCAGGCCTGTTCTCTCACCTTCGTAGGAGGAGCGTCTAACCGCCGCGCGCTGCCGCTACAGCGCCGTGCACGGCCGCTACTATCTCGCCAAGCTCTTGATCCTTGGTCAGACAGGCGTATGCGCCGGCCTCGACCAGCGCCTCGCGCTCACGCGAAGTGGCGAGACCTGTCAGGCAGACGACAGCGAGTGAGGGAAAGCGCGCGAGCAGTATCCGCGTCGCCTCGACACCGTCCAGGCCGGGCAGCCGGTAGTCGAGTAAGACCACGTCCGGGCAGGACGCGGCGCATTGCTCGAGCGCGCTCTCGCCGTCGCCAACCGAGCCGGCAAGCTCGATATCGTCGCGTAGGCCAAGCAGGAGCTCGAGCGCCTCACGGTACACCGGGTTGTCCTCGACGAGCAGGACTCTCGGAATACCACTCACGGCGCACCGCCGGAGCCGTGAACAACCCCCGCCACGAAGCGGACTCTATTCGGAACCGAGAGATCGCTCGCCTTACCCAGCATCTGCAAGAGCAATCGGCAACAAACGCGGTCGGCCTGAGAACTCGCAGCGAGACGGCGAACTTCGCCTGAGCGCCGCACTTCGCTCGCGGACGATGCAAAGAAGAGCACTAGACGCCGGGCGGGGCCGTAACGAGCCGAAGCACCTGGGCGGCTTCGACGGCCGGTTCGGCACTGACCGCGGCGGCGATCGCGCGCAGACACTCGAGTAGGCCGGCCGCGCCGGCATCGACGACGCCGGCCTCGCGAAGGGCGGGAAGCTGGTCGGGTGTTCGCGCCAGTGCCTCCTCCCCGCTCTCGACGAGCCTTCGTAGCAGCTGGTCGAGTGGCAGCTTTTTCCGCCGTAACGCCAGCGCCCGCTCGGAAAGCGCGCCCATCAGCGTCAGCATCGTTCCTTCGACCGGCTTGCTGACAGCCGCGTAGGCCGCCTCGCGCGCGCTCTCCAGCATCAGCGCCAAGGCTCGCCCGTCGATCGCCGAGGCAACCGGTGCGGCCTGTACGGCACCGGCGACGAGCTGCGAGAGGATCACGCCGGAGTTCCCGCGTGCGCCCATGCGCAGAGCCCGCGCCAGATTCCGGTGCAGAAGCGAGCGCTCGACCGGCTCGGTTGCATCGAGCTCGTCGACGAGCGCGCGAACGGTCGAGACGAGATTCGCACCGGTATCGCCGTCCGGGACCGGGTAGACGTTCAAGCCGTCGATTCGCTGGCGGTCCCGTTCCAGCGCCTTCAGCGCAGTGTGCGCAAACCGCCGTAGCAGCACGAGCTCTGACCTCGTGGTGCTGAGATCAGTCTCGAGCCCGGACACCGTCTACTCGCACCTCCACTCGACCCACCTCGAGCCCGGTCAACCGCTCGACCTCGTAGGTCACGCGCGTCCTCACGCCCGCGGCGACCTCCGCGAGGTTGAGGCCGTAGGCGATGACGACGACCAGCGCCAGCTCGATTCCCTGCTCGTGCGGCCGTATCTCGACACCGTGCCGGCGCCTGACGGCGAACGCCCGACGGATGCGAGCGCCACGCCCGAGACCGACGACGCCGTAGCACTCGTCGAGCGAGCGCTCGGCTATCTGCGCGATCGCCCGCGACGAGATCGCCAGCCGTCCGAGCGGCGTCTCCTGCATAGGCACAGCTTCCACGGGCCGTTAGACCGGGGAAAGCTCACGACGGTTGCGCGACGGCCTCGGCGGCGAGCTAGGTGGCCTTCTCGACCTTGCCCGAGCGCAGACAGCGCGTGCAGACATAGGTCCGGCGCGCGACACCGTTGATCAGAACCCGAACCCGTTGCAGGTTTGGTTCGAAGCGTCGACGCGTGGCGACCATGGAGTGGCTGCGGTTGTTACCGAAGGCCGGTTTCTTGCCACAGACTGAGCAGACCTTGGACATAGCCGGCGCAGTCTAGCTGAGCATTCCTACTTGAGTGCGGTTCCCTTGAAGAAGGTATAGGCGAAGGTGCCGCCCGGTTCGGTCGCCTTGTGCATGTCGGCAATGCCCCGGTCCCAGCTCGGCTCGTCCATCAGCCCGAGTGCGAGCGCCTGCTCGCGAACGCCCTCGACCATCGCGATGAAAGTGTTCTTGGAAAAGCCTTCGATCAGATCGGGGCGGCTGTCGTCGACATAGACGAGTCGTGGACTGACGTGAACGGTGTGGAAGCCGGTCTCGCAGAGAAGCGGATAGACGCGACGACCGATCAGCGCGTCGCCGCCGTGACGCGCCTGAATCTCGATCAGGCATTCGACCGTGCGCCGGGCCTCGGGCGTGGAGGGATGGCAGTACCAGGAGCCGTGATCGCCCTCGATCACCGTGATCGAGCCGCCTTCCCGGAGTACGCGCCGGAGCCGGAGCAGCGCTCGCTCGGGCCCGGCCAGGTGCTCGAGCAGGAAGCAGACGAAGACGTGATCGAAGCTCGCCTCGGCGAAGGGGAGATCGAAGACGTCGGCGACCTGGAAGCTCACGTTGCCGTGGCCGGCCGCCTCGACGCGCCTCTGCGCCTGCTCGAGCGACTCAGGCACGATGTCCACAGCAACGATCTCGGCCTCCGGGCTCGAAGCGGCGAGATGAACGGTCTGCGCTCCGGTGCCACAGCCGCATTCGAGCACCCGCGCGCCGGCCGGATAGTGGCTGTCGTGATGGAGTAGCTCGGCGAGGGTGTCGGCTTGGTCGGCAAGACGCGCAGCCTCGCGCAGCGAGTAGCCGTGTACGTAACCCGGATCGCTCATCGACGGCACTCTTGCAGAGACGAATGAGATCCGGCTGAGTATGCGGTTTAGATCGGGTTAAGTGCCGAACAGAACTAGCTGCCCGCGACCATGCGCAAGCGGCCGAAGGCGTCGGCCATCTCGAGCGCGCTGCGGGCTGCCTCGGCGCCTTTCTCCAGCCTCGCTTCGGCCTGCTCGATCGTGTCGACCGTGAGCACACCGAAGGCGACCGGCACGCCGGTCTCGAGCCCGGCCAGAAGAACGCCGCTGGCCGCCTCGCCGGCGACGTACTCGAAGTGAGGAGTCTCGCCGCGGATCACACAGCCAAGCGCGATCACACAGCTGAAACGGCGCGACTTGGAGAGCGCCATGGCCGCCAGCGGTAGCTCAAAGGCGCCCGGCACCGGCATGATCGTGATCGAATCGGCTCGCACACCAAGGCGCTCGAGCTCGGCCAGAGCGCTGTCGAGCAGACCGCTCGTAACCTTTCCGTTGAAACGGCTGACCGTAATCGCGACGACGCAACTTTCCCCCAGCGGCAGGCCCTCGATCATCTTGAAGCCGTCCGGAATGCGCAGCTCTCCCCCGGCGTGCTCGCTCACCGGCGCCGGCTCAAAGCTTGCGCCGGGCTCGACGGCCGCCGGCGCTGCCTCGACCTCAGGCACAGGTTCCTCGAACGCAGGCACGGACGGCGCCTCCTCCTGGTCGGAGCTGCGAGGAGGTCGAAGCGGCCTGTAGTGCGGTTCTCCCGGCCAGGGATTCGCGTCGAACGGGCCCGGTTGGCCCGAGTCGGGTGGAGTCGGTCGCTTCACGGTCACTTGTCAGCCTCCAGCTCGGTGTCTAGGTGCAGCCCTTGGTGGTGCAGGCGATGCCCGAGCTTATCTCGTTTGGTAGCCAGATAGCGCTCGTTCTCGGCGTTGGGCGAGATGACGATCGGCACCTGCTCGACGATGGTCAGCCCGTAGCCGGCGATGCTCAGTTTGCGCGGGTTGTTGGTGAGCAAGCGAATGGTCGAAAGCCCGAGATCGACGAGGATCTGGTTGCCGATCCCCCACTCGCGCTCGTCGGCTCCAAAGCCGAGCTCGAGGTTGGCCTCGACCGTGTCGAGCCCCCGGTCCTGGAGCTCGTAGGCCTTGAGCTTGTTGAGCAGGCCTATCCCCCTCCCTTCCTGAGCCATGTGCAGGAAGACGCCTTTCCCCTCCTCGGCTATCTGCCTGAGCGCGGACTCGAGCTGATCGCCGCAATCGCAGCGAAGCGAACGGAAGGTGTCACCGGTCAGGCACTCCGAGTGCACGCGTACGAGCACGTTCTCCTCACCCTCGACCTCCCCCATCACGAGCGCGACGTGCGACTTTCCGGTCAGCTTCTCACGATAGGCGACAGCCTGGAACTCGCCGTATTCGGTCGGCATTCGCACCGTCGTCACACGCTCGATCAACGACTCGGTGCGGCGGCGGTTCTCGATCAGATCGGCGATGGCGACGAGCTTGATCCCGTGCTTGACGCAGTAGTCGATCAGGTCGGGCACGCGCGCCATGCTGCCGTCGTCCTTCATCACCTCACAGATGACCCCACCCGGAATCAACCCGGCCATGCGCGCCAGATCTACCGCCGCCTCGGTCTGTCCGGCGCGCTCGAGCACTCCACCGGCACGAGCCCTGAGCGGAAAGACGTGGCCCGGCCGGACGATGTCGTGCGCATCCTTACTGGGATCGATCGCCACCTGGATCGTGTGTGAGCGGTCGTGCGCCGAGATGCCTGTCGTGATTCCCTCTCGGGCTTCGATCGATACGGTGAAAGCGGTCTGGTTGGGCGTCTCGTTGCGCTCCGTCATCTGCTCCAGTCCGAGCGCATCGCAGCGTTCCGGCGAGAGCGCCAGACAGATGAGGCCGCGAGCATTGGTGGCCATGAAGTTGATCGCCTCGGGCGTGGCGAACTGGGCGGCAATGGTCAGGTCGCCTTCGTTCTCGCGATCGGCAGCGTCGACCACGACGACGAACTTACCGCTGCGAATGTCTTCGACCGCCTCTTCGATCGAGGCGAACACACCCCTCAGGCTATCGTCGATTGCACCTGGCTCCGTCACCGCGAGCTCCCGGGCAGTAACCGCTCGACGTACTTGGCGAGCACATCAGCTTCGAGGTTGACGGCATCGCCTGGTTTCGCCGACCCGAGCGTGGTGCCCTCCAGGGTATGTGGAATCAAGGCCACTGCCAGCGCATCGTCTGCCAACTCGGCCACGGTCAGTGAGACACCGTCGACCGCGAGCGAGCCCTTCTCGACGCAGTAGCGGAGTAGCTCGGGCGGCGCCTCGATCCACATGCGCACGCCGTCCCCCTCGGGCAAGAGCGAGCTCACGCGGCCCACGCCGTCCACGTGTCCCTGGACATAGTGACCGCCGAGCGGTTCCCCGGCACGAACGGCCGGTTCGAGATTGACGCCCTGGCCGGCACGGAGCGCGCCGATAGTGCTGCGCGCGAGCGTCTCGAGACTGACGTCGAAAGAGATCACGTCGCCGCCGCGCTCGACCGCGGTCAGACAGCAACCGTCCACGGCGACCGAGTCGCCGATCTCGAGCCCCGGCGCAAGCAGGGGCGCGGTCAGAGAAAGACGCGCTTGCTGCTCGTTCCGCTCGAACGAGACAACTCGGCCAAGCTCCCTGACGATCCCGGTGAACACCTACCCAAGGCTACTAAGAACTCGCCTCTAGGCGGTTTCCTAGCGCGCCCGCTCAACGATCGAGAGAGCAGGGAGTCGAGGCTCCGGTGAGCGTCCTCCGACTCCCTGGCGTGTCGACTTCCCGCTCTCCCAACCGCGCGAGCTATCCCTCGATCGAGGGTTTCCAGCTGGATATAGCGGCAAAAACAAGCCGCTTCGCTGAAGAAACGGACGATTGAGTCGATCTTTTGGCTAGAACCAGATCAACCTGCTGCGTAGCATCAGAGTCACCTCCTCTCCGCCGCATCGGTGGGACGAAGGCTGGGAACCGCACGCCCGGCGTAAGGTGTGTCTTATGACACAGAGTTATACGCCTAAAATTCCACGGCGAAGGGAGTTCCCCGGTTAGATGAGCCCGATAGACGAAGTCCCAACCGATACGGCGGAAACGCTCGGCCAGCGCCTGCGACGTCTGCGCAAGGAACAAGGCCTCTCTCAACAGGCGATCTCAGGTCCGGGCCTGACGACCGCGCACATCTCGCGGATCGAGGCCGGTCTCAGACGACCCTCGGTAAAGGCGATCCGAGTGCTCGCCAAGCATCTTGGCGTTAGCCAGGAATACCTCGAGACCGGTAGACCGCTCGGCCCGCGAGGTGATCTGGAGGTTCGGATCGCAGATGCGGAGCTCGAGCTGAGAGTGGGGACACAGACCGAGACCGGGACAGAGGCCATCCGGAAACTCGTCGCCGAAGCCCGATCACTTGGCGATCCGATCCTGACGGCACGCGCCGTCGCGGCTTTGGGCCTTACGTTGTGCGCAACCGCCAGCTACGCCGAGGCGACACCGCTGCTCGAGGAGGCGACGACCTCGACGGGAATCACGCCCTCCCTCAGACCCGATGTCTACATCGCTCTGGCTCATGCCTACACGGCGGTCGGGCGACGGCTGGAGGCAGTGAACCTGCTCGAGACGGCGCTTGCGTTCGTCGACGAGCATGCTCACGAACATGTCGGCGCCTACATGCGACTGGCGGTCAACCTCAGCTACGCGCTCACCGATGCCGGACGGCTCGACGAGGCCCGCGAGGTACTGGAACAGGCAGTGCGGAAACACGGGAACGACAGCGATCGCCGTGCTCAGGTCTCGACCTACTGGACGCTGGCCCGTATCGCCGCCATGTCCGGCGACTCCGCGACCGCGCTCGAACACATGCGGCGCGCGATAGCGTTGCTGGAAGCGGGTGAGGACACACTCGGACTGGCCCACGCCTACGGCTTGTTCGGGCAAATCCTCGTCGTCGACGGTCGCTTCGAGGAAGCCAAACAACCGCTCGCCCGCTGTGTGAGCGCACTCGAGCGCGAAGGCAGGCTCGAAGACCTCGGCCTGATGATCGCGGACCAGGCGAAGTGCGCGGCCGGCCTCGGCGAGACGGACGAGGCCGAGCGATTGGCCGACAGAGCCCTGCAACTGCTGGCGCAGAGCCCGAGCGACCAAGGAGGAGCGCTCGGAGCGCTGGCGCTCGTGCGAATGCAGCGCGACCAGACAGACGAAGCCGAGCTGCTCTTCGAGCGGTCGGTGAGCTTGCTCGAGCAAGGCAACGAGTTCGCGGAAGCCAGCCGCGTCTGCCGCTCCTGGGCCCTGATGCTCCGCGACCAGGGACGCCGAGACGAAGCGGCGGCGCTGCTCGGCCGTGCAGCCGAGCTCGAAAAGCGACCGAAACCGCACTCCCTGCAGCCGGGCTAGAGCGTCAGACGTTCGCGAAGGGCCGCACTCGGAGCGAGCGTCATGTAACCATGCCTTTTGCCTATGGCAGGGAGAGCCCGGCTCGTCAACGCGGCAGCGGTCTTCGTATCGCCCGATCTGAGGCGAACGAGCGAGTATTACCGCGACATCTTCGGTTTCGAGATAGTCGAGCACCACGGGACCGAGGACGCCTTTGCGGCGCTCTATCGTGACGAGGTCGAGATCATCGTCGTCCAGTCGCAGCGCGGCGAGTTCGAATCGAACACGGCTCGCTACGGAGCTGGTTACGACCTCTACCTCGACCCCGAAGACCTCGAGGGCGTAGACGCTCTCTACAGCGAGTTGAAGGAGAAAGGCGCCCGGATCGTCAGAGAGCCGGCGATCACCCCGTATGGCTGCTACGAGTTCGTGGTCGAGGACATCGACGGCAGACTGATCGGGATCGGGCGTATCCGCGACCGGGACGTCTTCTTTGAAGGCTTACCCGCCGCGCCCTGAGAAACCGGCTGCGCATCGAGTCGTTGGGATCAGGCAGGAATCGGCTTCATGCCGCCAGCGTCTCGCCCGGCCACACGATCAACTCCGCGCTGATCGCTCCTCCGAGCAGACGTCCGCGAGTGCTGAGCGTCATCAGTCCGCCCTCGACGATGACCAGACCGAGATCCACGAACCGATCGAGCGCGCCTCGATCGAGTACGCGCTCGACTCCAGCCAGGGCGACCGGCTCGTCCAGGCGCAGGCCGAGCATCAAGCGCTCGCGCAGCTTCGTCGCCCCGTCGAGTTCCTCGCTCGCACGGGGCGGCTTCTCTCTCCGCTCCAGCGCCGCGAGGTAGCTGGGCAGGGAGGGCAGATTTCGTCGGCGCGAGACGGCCAGCGTCGAGACTGCGCCGATCCCGATGCCCAGATAGTCGTGCCCGCGCCAGTAGCCGAGGTTGTGAGTTGATCTGACGTCGCGGTCGCGCTCGCTACGGGCGAAGTTGGCGGTCTCGTACCAGCGGTAGCCGGAGCCGGTCAGGCGGTCGACGACTCGCTCCAGATGATCCTCGAGCGAGTCGGCCTGCTCGGCCAGCTCTGCGCCGTGAGCGCGAGTAAACCGGGTGCCGGGCTTCGCCTCGAGCTCGTAACAGGAGAGATGCTCGGGCGAGAGTGCGAGCGCCTCGTCCAGGTCGGCGTCGAGGTCGCGACGGGACTGCCCGGGAATGCCGTAGAGAAGGTCGAGTGAGACGTTGTCGATTCCGGCAGCTCTGAGAACCTCGACCGCCCAGCGAACGTCGTCGGGGCCGGCGCGGCGGCCGAGCAGCTCGAGTAGGCGCGGCTGGAAGCTCTGCGCGCCGAGCGAGACTCTGGTGACCCCGGCCTCCACGAGCGCCGAGGCGAGCGTGGGCGTCAGCGTCTCCGGATTCGCCTCGACCGTCAGCTCGCGGGCGCCGGGCAATCCTTCGAGCAGCCGCCGCAGAGCCGCGGGCGCGAGATAGGTCGGCGTGCCACCACCGAGATAGACCGTCTCGAGCTCCGGTGCCAGCGACTCCCGCTCCAGCTCCAACTCGGCCAGAAGCGCCTCGACATAGCGATCGTGCTGATCGCTCCTACCGGTCAGCGAGACGAAATCGCAGTAGCCACAGCGCGAGGTGCAAAACGGAATGTGAACGTAGAGGTGGCGAACAGCGCTCACTTCTTCCCCCCATCCAGCTTGAGCACGGCGAGGAAGGCTTCCTGTGGAACCTCCACGGACCCCACCTGCTTCATCCGCTTCTTGCCCTTCTTCTGCTTCTCGAGCAGCTTGCGCTTGCGCGTGATGTCGCCGCCGTAGCACTTGGCCAGCACGTCTTTGCGCCTCGCCTTGACGGTCTCGCGCGCGATCACGCGCGAGCCGATTGCGGCCTGGATGGGGACGTCGAAGAGCTGACGCGGGATCTCCTCGCGCAGCTTCTCGACCAGCTGGCGCCCGGTGTCATAGGCCCGATCGCGGTGCAGGATCAGCGAGAGAGCATCGACCGGCTCGCCGCCGACGAGCACGTCGACGCGCACCAGGTCTCCGGGCTGAAAGCCCGAGAGGTCGTAGTCGAAGCTGGCGTAGCCGCGCGTACGCGACTTGAGCTGGTCGTAGAAGTCGAGCACGATCTCGCCCAGCGGCAGCTCGTAGATCAGCATCACGCGCTGCTCGGAGAGGTACTCCATGTGGTCGAAGCGACCGCGGCGGTCGCCCGCGAGCTCCATCACCGAGCCAACGAACTCCTTGGGCACGATCACGGTCGCCTTGATGTAGGGCTCGGAAACTTCATCCAGATCGCTCGGCATCTCGGAGGGGTTGTGCACCTCGACCTCGCCGCCGGCCTGCGTCCTGACCCGGTAGGCGACGTTGGGGGCGGTCACGAGCAGGTCGAGATCGAACTCCCTTTCCAGCCGCTCGCGCACGATCTCCATGTGCAAGAGACCCAGGAAGCCGCAGCGGAAACCGAAGCCGAGTGCCTTCGAGGTCTCGGGCTCGTAGAGAAGAGCAGCATCGTTCAG
This sequence comes from Gaiellaceae bacterium, assembly GCA_050010215.1. GTDB lineage: Bacteria > Actinomycetota > Thermoleophilia > Gaiellales > Gaiellaceae > Fen-549. The sequence goes on from JBEKLL010000004.1 coordinate 121,467, forward strand.
CTTCAGCTTCTCGAGCGCCTCGCGCAGCTCGGGGTAGGCGTCCGAGTCGGTCGGAAAGAGACCGGCGAAGACCATCGGCTTGACCTCCTTGTAGCCCGGAAGAGGCTCGGCCGCCGGCTCGGCCACGGTCGTGATCGTGTCGCCGACCCGAAGCCGGGCGACATCCTTGAGCCCGGTGACCAGGTAACCGACCTCACCAGCCGTGAGCTTCTCGACCGGCGTCATGCTGGGACCGAAGAAGCCGATCTCCTCGGGCTCGAACTCGGTGCCGAGCGCCATCGCCTTCAATGCCTGGCGGCGTGAGAAGCTGCCGTCGATCATGCGCACGAAGGCGACGACACCCCGGTACTGGTCGTAGGACGAGTCGAAGACGAGTGCCCGCGCCGCTGCGTCGGGGTCGCCGGAGGGCGGCGGAATGCGCTCGATCACGGCCTCCAGCACAGCCTCGACGCCGACGCCGCTCTTGGCCGAGATCGCCAGCACGCGCTCGGGCTCATCGCCGAGCAGGTGCGCGACCTCGATCGCGGTGCCCTCGGGATCGGCCTGGGGCAAGTCGATCTTGTTGGTGACCGGAACTATCTCGAGGTCGTTCTCGATCGCCAGATAGGCGTTGGCGAGCGTCTGTGCCTCGATCCCCTGCGCCGCATCGACGACGAGCAGCGCTCCCTCACAGGCCTGCAGCGAGCGCGAGACCTCGTAGGTGAAGTCGACGTGGCCCGGCGTGTCGATCAGGTTCAATTCGTAGCCCTGCCACTGCACGCGCACCGCCTGGGCCTTGATCGTGATACCGCGCTCGCGCTCCAGATCCATCGAGTCGAGCACCTGCTCGCGCATCTCGCGCTTGGAGACCGCGTGCGTCAGCTCGAGGATGCGATCGGCCAGCGTCGACTTGCCGTGGTCGATGTGGGCGATGATCGAGAAGTTGCGGATGTGGCTCTGGTCCATGGGTGATCAGGCCCTTCGAAAGCGGCCTCGCAGGGAGAGTAGCGTCTGCAACTCGCGCACTCCAAGCACGCGGCAGGCGGCGAAATAGGCGGCGATCGAGCCGCTGAGCGCCGCACCCAGCGACACGACCTGCGCCGGGAACGAGCGCCCGAGCACGGAGTCGAGGGGTTCCCAGACCGCATAGGCGACCGCGGCCACGACGACGCACGCCGCAACGATCCTCAGCGTGCTGCGCGCGATCGCGCGCCCGTCCAGGCGGCCGAGCCGCGAGCGGAGCAGCACGAACAGCGCGATCGTGCCGCCGATGTTGACGACCGTGGTCGAAAGCGGAATGCCCCAGGTTCCGAAGCGGTAGAAGGCCAGATCGAGCAGCGCGTTCACGAACAGGTTGCCGAGCGCGACGATGGTCGGCACCCAGTTCGACTGCAGGCTGAAGAAGGCCCGGTTCAGCAGCAGCATCGTGCCGTTGAACACGAGCCCGGCGCTGAACGCGGCGAGCGCGCCGGCCACCACCGGCGTCTGGTTGGGAAGCCAGGCGCCGCGCTGGAAGAGGATGCGGATGATCGGCTCGGCGAGCACGGCGCTGACGACCGCCGCCGGCGCCAGCAGGAATACGATCTGCCGGAAGCCCAGCGATACGGTGGCGCGAAAGCCCGTCATGTCGGCGCGCGAGGCCAGCCGCGAGAGGGTCGGGAAGAGCACCGTCGCCACCGCGACGGAGAACATCCCCTGCGGGAGCATGTAGACGAGAAACGCCTTCTGGATCGCCGTCGGGGCAAGGTTTGCGTCGATCAGACGGCTGGCGAAGAACGTGTCGATGACCGCGTTGACGTTGATCAGGCCGAGGCCGAGCGTGACCGGCACCATCAGGCGAAAGACGCGCCAGACGGCCGGATCGTGCCAGTCGATGAGGACGCGCAGGTGATCGTCGCCGCGCTTGAGGCCGCGCAGCCAGGGCATCGGCAGAAAGACCTGAATGACTGTAGCGACGAGAATCGCCACGGCGTAGACGTAGAGCTTCGCGCTTCCCGAGTGCGCCTGGGGAACGCCGATCGCCAGCCCGGCGATGATGGCCAGGTTCCAGAACACCGGCGACAGCGCCGGCACCGTGAAGTGGTCGTAGCTGTTCAGGATCCCGACGACGATCCCCGAGACGCCAAGCAACGCGACGATCGGGAAGAGGACCTGCGAGAGGCCGACGGCCAGGGAGCGATCGTCGCCCGGGTTGCCGAACAGGCCGATCACCCAGGGTGCGACGAGGATGAACAGGGCGCTCAGCCCCGCCAGCCCGAGCAGCATCAGCCAGAAAAGGCTCGACGCGACGCGCCAGGCCCGGCGGCGCTCGCCCTTCTCCAGCAGGTCGCTGAACACCGGCACGAACGCCGAGGAGAGGGCGGCGTCGGCGACCAGGGCGCGCACCAGGTTCGGGATCTGGAAGGCGACGGTGAAGGCGTTGATCCGCCCGGCGGCGCCGAAGTAGTAGGAGGCGACCATCTCACGGATCAGACCGAGCACACGGGAGAAGGCCGTCGCCACCCCGAAGATCGCGCTCGAGACGGCCAGCCGCCGGCCGTGCGTCGGACTTTCGAGAGCGCCGTTATCGGGCGCGCCGGCTACGGCTTGCTCGTCCACGCGCCCGAGTATAGGTAGACGCCCCGCCCGCCCCTCGCTCTTGCCGGTCGCCTCGCCGGCGCGGCGACCCGCAGCTCGTTCTTCCACGAGCTCCGGTCGAGAAGACGGCGACGAGGACCGAACCGGCGATTGCGTGCCGTCCAGAGCGAGGTCGCCCGCCTCCCGACCGGCCTCAAACCAAACCCGAGCATCGACGATCCGATACCGAGCAACCGACGCGACACGAGAATTGCGCGCCTGAGCAGGAACTTCTCGATGCCGGCGCCCACTTCCGCCCCCTCCGGTGTCAGACACCGTCGGGTGTCAAGGGGTGACTGTAATAAAAGCGAAACTCTTCGCCGCTCGACCCGGCGAGAAGACGCCCGAGCTGCCCGCCACGCCGGCAGGCCGTCTGCTACCATCGCTCGCGCCCGCTGAGCGGGCGTTTTCACGCTATGGCAAACATCAAGCAACAGAAAAAACGTGTCGGCATCGCCGCCCGCCAGCGGCTCGAGAACCTCCGCTACCGCTCGACGGTGAAGACGATCGGTAAACGCCTGAATAGCGCCGTGGAGACGGGCGAAAAGGCCACGATCGAGGCCGAGCACAAGCTGCTCGTGCAGTGGATCGATCGCGCCGCCGCTCACGGAGCGCTGCACAAGAACGCGGCCGCACGTAAGAAGTCGCAGGCCGACCGGCTCGTCGCCGGCAAGCAATAGCCTCGACTACCGCGATCGCCGTCAGGCGCCGGTGCCGGTGAGGTCGATCAGTGCCCGCTCGAACTCGAGCTCGCTCGGTAGCCTGCTGCCACCCTTGAGCGCCAGGTCGAGCTGCGCCAGCCGCACCGTTGCCCGGCGCAACTCTGCCTCGCTGAAGTTTCGTGCCTGCGCGAACGCCTTCTCTGCGTAGTAGGGGTGCATGCCCAGCCGGGCCGCGGCCTCGCGCGGCCCGAGTCCCTGCTGAGAAAGCCGGCGGCAGGCCTGTACCTTGCCGATGTGAGAGGCGAGCAGCGCGGCCAGTTTGGCCAGAAGCGCGGGGCGTGGCTCGCTCGCACGCTCGAGCAGCAGCTCGTAGGCCGCCAGCGCCGCGCGCACGTCGCGCCTCCCCCAGGCGTCGGTCAGCCCGAAGGGAGCCCGTTCGCCGCGCGGGCAGACGAGCAGCTCTAGCTCGCGCTCACCGATCTGCTCGCCGTCGGCCCAGGTCGCGAGCTTGTCCACCTCGCAGGCGAGCTCGTGCATGTCCTCACCGACCAGCTCGATCAGCTCGCGTGCGACGCCCGCAGAAGCGGTCACGCCGCGCTCCCGTAGCTGCGCCTGCACCCAGCCCGGCAACTCCTTCCTGGCCACATCGAAGGAGAGGATCTGACCTCGCTTCCCGACCGCCTTGGCCAGCGCCGAGTCGCGGCGGAGCTGCTCTGCCGCCATCGCCAGTACGGTGCCGGGCGCCGGATCGTCGAGATAGGCGCCGATCGCCTTGGCGTCCGCCGCCTTCCAGCGCTCGACTCCCTCCACGATTACCGCACGCCCGCCGCTAGCAAAGAGCCCGCCGGCGTTGCAGGCCGCGACTGCCTCCGCCCCACTCGTCTCGCTTGCCTCCAGGCGCTCGACCGCGTCGGGCCCGAAGCGATCGCGCAGGCGCCGTACGGCGAGCTCGACCTTGGGCCGGTCGCTTCCGAAGATGAGGTAGGCAGCCTTTAGCTTGGGCTCAGCCACAGGGCAAGAATACGGGCTCGGCCTGCTTCGCTCTCACGGTGGTCGAGCAGCCGTCCGATTCGAGCACAACTCTCCCGTCGAGATCGGTGCGAAAGACCGTGAGCCCCGGCACCTGCTCGAGCGCGGCCAGCGTCGAAGGAGCTGGGTGACCGTAGTCGTTGTTCTTGCCCACCGAGATGACCGCGACCTCGGGCTGCATGCGCTTCAGCAGCTCGGGCAGCCCGTCGTCGGCCGAGCCGTGATGAGCGACTTTGTAGACCTCGAGCGGCTGAGAAACAAGCGGGAGCGTGAACTGCGACTCGGCGTCGGCCGGAATCAGCACGTCGGTTGAGCCATAGGAGGCAACGGCAACGATCGCCGCTTCGTTGGCGTCGCCGGTCGCGGAGGAGGCGGCGTCACCCGTCGGCCAGAGGATGCGCAAACGCAAATCTCCTATTTCGAGATCCTGACCCGCTCGAGCAAGCCTGAGCGGAACGCCTCGCTTGCTGGCCTCGGCGCGAGCGGCTTTCTCCTCGGCATCGCCTCCCGGTATCCCGGAATCGAGCACGAGCCCGACTCCGAGCCGGCGCAACACGTCGGCCGCCCCGCCAACGTGATCCTTGTGCGGATGACTCAGTACCAGCGCCTCGATTCGTCTCACCCCAAGGCGGCGCAGTTGCCCGGCAACGTCCGCGTCTGGTGGACCGGCATCGAAGAGTACGGCCCCCTCCTTGGTCTGTAGCAGCGTCGAGTCGCCCTCGCCGACATCGAGAAAGGTGATCCGCAGCCCTTTCGGCGGCGGCGGCATGAGCTGCGGCCGCTGTTGCCAGGCCCAGAACGGAATCGCGGCGACGAGCGCGAGCACTACCAGCCGCGGTAGGCGCGGGCGGTAGAGAAACGGCGAGACCGCGAGCAGGAAGACAACGAAGCAGAGGCGGAGGAGATGTGCCCGGCTCACCTGGGCGCCCGGCAGCGCTCCGACTAGCCGCGCACAGAGGCCGATGTAGGCGGCTAGAAAACCGTTCAGGTAGGCGAGTGCCTGAGCTGCCGGGAAGGCGATCGGAGCGACCAGAGCGCAGGCCAAACCGAGGAACAGGATGAGCGGTACGACCGGTTCTACTAGGGCGTTCGCCAGAATCCCGTAGACGGGTACCTTGCCGAACTGAAAGAGCATGACCGGCGCCGTCGCCAGGCTGCAGGCGAGCGAAACGGCAACCGCCGCGTGCAACGAGCGCGGCAGAGGAATCTTCTCCAGACACCGCTCGAATGGTTTCTCGGCCACGAAGATGGCTGCGACGGCCACGAACGAGAGCTGAAAGCCGGCGTCGAAGATCGACTGCGGGTTCCAGCCGAGCAACACCGCGGCCCCGAGCAGAAGGAAGTACCAGCGGTCGCGCGGACGCGCAGCCAGCCAGGCCAGCGAGGCGAGTGCTCCGGCAACCGCGGCTCGTATGACCGACGGCTGCCAGCCGACCACGAGCACGTAGGAGCCGATCGTCGACAGCGCCAGCACCTCTCCCAGCCGGCGAGGAATCCCGAGCAGCCAGCACAGCCCAAGCACTCCGGCGACGAGGAAGGTTACGTTCTGACCCGAGACCGCAAGCAAGTGGTAGAGGCCGGAGCGGCGAAACGACTGCCGCAATCCCTGAGAAAGCCCCTCGTCCTCGCCGAGAACGAGACCGAGCACGAGTCCGCGCCGCTCGCCGGTAAGCCCCGAAGCCAGATCCTGCCCGAGCCGCTCGCGCAGGCGATCGCCGAAGCCGCCGATTCCACCCCGCTTTCCGACCTGGTGCCAGAACCTCGCCTTGACGACGACGTGGATCCCCTGACGCGCCAGCCAGGTTTTCTGATCGAAGCCGCTCACGCTTTTCGTGCGCGGCAACTCGATGTGGGCCACGAGCTCGAGCACGGCTCCGATCGGCGGCTTCCGACCGGCCGGCAGCTCGAGCCAGACGGGCTCGCTCAGGCTCCTGCGGCCGAGCTGTTGGAGCCGCCCCGGCGCACTGACAGCGAAGGAGCTCGCTCGCACCGGACCGGTAACAACGACACGGGCCACAGCGCCCGAACCGGCGCTCGCGACAAGCGCGCTTCGTCCGAGCGATTCGAGCCTGAGCGAGCCGAAGCCGAGCCCGAGCAGCAGGCAGAGCGAGCAGGCCGCCACCAGACGAACTCGCCGCCGGACGCTCAGCACGATTACGAGGAGCGCCGGAAGCGAAGTCAGCGCTGCCGTCGGCACCCCGATCCGAGCCGCGTTCGCAAGCGCCAGCCCCAGACAGAGCGAGGCGATGAGCCAGTGCTGCAGCGGCGCAGGCGGTCGTTGCGATCTAAGAGCTCGGCTCAAACGAAGCACTCCGTCGCCGGCCGCGCTCAGTACCTGGTCGGCAAGTCGTCAACCGAGACGAGCTCTAGGGGACAACGAGACCGCGGAGCTGGGCCATTTTCGCCGGACCGATGCCGCTGACCGCGTCGAGCTCGTCGAAAGAAGTGAAAGGACCGTTCTTCGTGCGGTAGTCGATGATGCGCTGGGCGGTTGCCGGACCCACCCCGGGCAGCGTGTCGAGCTGCTCGGCGGTCGCGGTGTTCAGATGCAGGGGTGCGTTTGGCGAGGCGCCGTCGGACGCCGGCGCGGCCGAGGCGGCGGCGGTGACCTTGACCGGCACGAGCACCTGCTCGCCGTCGGTCAGTGGCGCCGCCCGGTTGACGAGCGTGAGATCGGCCGAGGCCTTCGCTCCGCCGGCTTTCGCCAGCGCGTCGTTGATGCGTGAGCCGGCGGAGAAGCTGTAAAGACCGGGACGGTGCACGGCGCCCGAGACGTCCACGTAAAGGCGCGTGCTAGAGCTCCCGGTCGCGCCCACGAGCCGAGCACGAGGCCGAACGCTCGCGGACGAGTGATGAGAGCCGAGCAGCTTCCCGGCCACGACGAGCAGGGCAAGAGCCAGCGTCGCTACGACTAGAGCCTGGCGACGCGAGATCTCCGGAAGCTGCATGGCGAAATCGTGCCGCCCGATCTGCCACATCACTGCGCCGACAGTGCAACGAATCACGCCCGAGCCCGGCCACCGAGTGAGCGCGGCGGCGACAACCCGAACTCTGTGCTCTACATTGAACTAGCCAGTAACCGATGACTCGAGAGCTACGCTCATGGACATCAAAGCCGATCCTTCCGCGTCGGAACGCTATACCCCCGAGGGCATATTCGCCCTTCTGCAAGCGCAGGCCAGCCAGGCGCTGGAGCTCAAGGAACGCTCCGAGGCGATGGCCGAGCGCTGGCACAGCGATCCCTCGCGCAAGCGCTTCCTGGTCGGGCTCATCTCAGAGATTCTGCCGTTCCCCGATCTTCTACACCCGATCTTCAAGGGCGTGCTGCTCGGCATCCGCGGCCGTCTGACTGCAAACGACTGTGACCTGCTTTTCTGCGCAACCCCCCCGCTCGGCGCCAGTGACGAGTCGCGTCGCGCAGCTGCCCTGCGCACGATCGACCGCGGTATCGACGGGATCATCGCTTGGTGCATCCCCACCGACGATCCCGTGTTCGAGCCCATCTTCAACTCCGGTTTGCCCTCCATGTTCATCGAGAACGACGTGCTCGGCAAGCGAACCGGCAGCGTGACCTCCTCGGACGTCGAGGGAATGGCGAGCGCCGTCAATCACCTCTACACGACCGGGCGCCGCCGGATCGCCCACATCACAGGGAACTTCGAGACCCGCCCCGGCCCCGATCGCCTTATCGGCTTTCGCTCGGAGATCGAGCGGCTCGGCCTCCCGGCGATGCCCGAGTACATCCAGGAGGGAGACTTCTTGCACGAGAGCGGGTACGCGGCGATGAAGCGCCTGTTGTCGCTGCCCGAGCCGCCCGACGCGGTGGCCTGCGCCTGCGACGCGATAGCCGTGGGCGCCATGGCGGCGATCGTCGAGGATGGATTGCTCGTTCCCAAGGACATTGCGGTCACCGGCTATGACGACGCCGAGTATGCCGTGCTACTCGAGCCCTCGCTGACCACCGTCCGTCAGGACGCCCTCGGGATGGGCGCCGCTGCCGCCGAAGCCGTCCTGCGTATGCTGGAGGATCCCACTCTGTCGCCGCCGGTGGCTGTGATCCCGACCGAGCTGGTCGTGCGCGAGTCGAGCCGCGCCGCGAGAGCGAGCTAGACGGCAAGTGAATCGAGTCCGTTCATGACCCACTTCGAGCCCCGCGATTCACCTCGGGTATCGGCTGCAAACATGTATGCGGCGCTCCAGGATCAGTGCGGCGAAGACCTCGAGATCGGCCCCGAGCCAGAAGACGGGCAGCAGTTGGACGGCCCCGCTCGCGAGCACTCGCCCGTCTGCCTCGTCTCCCGCGTAAATTTGTTTCCCGACCTCCTGCATCACGTGTTCGAGAAGATCGTTCTGGGAGCACGCCGCTGCCTGACCGCGAGCGGGCACGACCTTCTCTTCTGCGTCACGCAACTGCCGGGCGCCGACGACGAGCAGCGCAGAGCTGCGGTTCTGCGAAGGATCGAACAGGGCGTTGAAGGCTTCATTGCCTGGAACATCGCCAGCCGGGATCCCGAGTGCGTAACGATCCTCGATTCGGGCCTCCCCGCGATCTTCATCGACACCGACATGCTCGCGCCCCACGCCGGCTCCGTGTTGGCCGAGAACATCGACGGTATGGCAAAGGCCGTCGCCCACCTTTACGAGAGCGGTCGCCGCCGGATCGCTCACATCAGCGGCCACTTCGAGACGAGGCCCGGCACCGACCGCCTCTTCGGCTTTCGCGCCGAGATCGGAGAGCTCGCGCTCGAACTGCCGCCCGGCTATGTCGTCAACGGCGACTTCACTCTCGAAAGCGGCTACGCGGCCATGCAACAGCTGCTAGCGCTTCCGCAACCGCCCGATGCCGTCGCCTGCGCCAACGACTCGATGGCGGTCGGCGCGATGAAGGCAATAGAGGAGGCCGGCCTACGCATCCCCGACGACATCGCCGTGACCGGCTTCGACGACGCCGAGTTCGCCACCGGTCTGGTGCCGTCGCTGACGACGGTGCGCCAGGACGGACTGAGCACGGGCACGGCGGCAGCCGAGGCGCTGTTGCAGATGCTCGCGGATCCGGACTGCGCGCCGCCCGTGATCGTGATCGAGACCGAGCTCGTGGTGCGCGAGTCGAGCGGCTCGGCGAAGAGCTGACTCAGCCGGCAACGATGTTGACCAGCTTGCGCGGGACGACGATCGTCTTGCGAATCTGGTTGCCTGCGAGATGCGGTGCGACCCTGGGCGACGAGCAGGCCAGCTCAACCAGCTCCTCCTCGCTCGCGGCGACCGAGGCGGCGATGCGGTCACGTACCTTGCCGTTCACCTGCACCACCAGCTCGAACACCTCCTGCTCGAGCAGGCTGGAGTCGTAAGCCGGCCAGGGTTCCAGCCAGAGGCGCTCGTGCCCGAGCCGCCGCCACAGCTCCTCGGCGATGTGCGGAGCGTAGGGCTGGATCAGACTGACCGCGGTCTCGCAGGCGAAACGAGCGCCCGCATCCTCGGGCAAGCGGTTGATCTCGTTGACGAGCTCCATCACCGCCGCGATCGGGGTGTTGAAGACGAAGCGGCGGTCGATGTCGTCGGAGACCTTGGCGATCGTCTGGTGAGCCTTGCGCACCAGCGGTGTCACCTCGGTGCTCGCCGGCTTTTCCGCGGCCTCGAGCACAGTCCGCCAGAGCCGGCCCAGGAAGCGGCTCGTGCCCTCGATGCCGGTGTCCTGCCACTCGGCGTCCTGGTCGGCCGGGCCCATGAAGAGGATGTTGAGCCGCACCGCGTCGGCGCCGAAGCGCTCGATCATCTCGTCGGGCGCCACCACGTTGCCCTTCGACTTGGACATCTTGGCGCCTCGGTAGTAGATCATCCCCTGTGTGAAGAGCCGGGCGAAGGGCTCGCGGAAGCCGAGCATGCCCAGGTCGTTCAGCGCCTTGGTGAAGAAGCGCGCGTACATCAGATGCAGGATCGCGTGCTCGATGCCGCCGATGTACTGGTCGACCGGCATCCAGTGGTCGACGACCTCGCGCTCCCAGGGCGCCCCGGAGTTGTGCGGGTCGCAGTAGCGGATGAAGTACCAGGAGGAGTCGACGAAGGTGTCCATCGTGTCGGTCTCGCGCCTGGCCTCGCCGCCGCAGGACGGGCACTTCGCCCGCACCCACTCCTCGGCGGTGGCCAAGGGTGAGCGGCCCTTGGGTAGGAAGTCGGAGACTTCGGGGAGCAGGACGGGTAGCTCGCTCTCAGGCACCGCCACGATCCCGCACTGGTCGCAGTAAACGACCGGGATCGGGCAGCCCCAGTAGCGCTGGCGCGAGATCAACCAGTCGCGCAGGCGATAGGAGATCGTGGCCTCGCCCAGCCCCTGGTTGCCCAGCCAAGCGATGATCTTCTGCTTCCCTTCCGGGCTCGGCAGCCCGGAGAACTCGCCCGAGTTGAGCATTAGATCGTCGGGCGAGGAGGAGACGTAGGCCTCGGCCTGGACGTCGATCTCGCCCTCGCGCGGCCCGATCACCTGCACGATCGGCAGCTCGTACTGCCGGGCGAAGGCGTGGTCGCGCTCGTCGTGGGCGGGAACGGCCATGATGGCGCCGGTTCCGTACTCCATCAGTACGTAGTCCGCCACCCAGATCGGGATCGCCTCGCCGTTGACCGGGTTGATGACGTTGCGGCCGGTCGGGACGCCGTCCTTGGCCTTCTCCTCGCGCTCGATCGAGGTCCGCGACTGCGCCTGCTTGACGTAGGCGCGCACCGCCTCTTCTTCCGGCCGCCCGGCCACCAGCTCGGGAACGAGCGGGTGCTCGGGCGCCATGACGAAGAAGGTGGCGCCGAAAAGCGTGTCCGGACGCGTCGTGAAGACGGGCAGGTCGATCTCCGTCCCCTCGACGCGGAAGACCACCTCGGCGCCCTCCGAGCGGCCGATCCAGTTTCGCTGCATGGTCAGTACGCGCTCGGGCCAGTGCTCGAGCAGGTCCATCTCCTCCAGCAGCGCCTCGGCGTAGTCGGTGATGCGGAAGAACCACTGCTCGAGCGATCGCTTCTCGACCTCGGCGCCGCAGCGCTCGCATCTCCCGTCCACGACCTGCTCGTTGGCGAGCACCGTCTGGTCGTTCGGGCACCAGTTCTGCAGCGACTCGTTGCGGTAGGCGAGACCGCGCTCGAAGAGCTTCAGGAAGAGCAGCTGCGTCCAGCGGTAGTACTCGGGCGTGTGGGTCGAGATCTCCCGGCCCCAGTCGATCGCCCAGCCCATGCGCCGCATCTGCTCGCGGATACGGTCGATGTTCCGCTCGGTGATCTCGCGCGGCTGGCCGCCCTCCTTGATGGCCGCGTTCTCGGCCGGTAGCCCGAAGGCGTCATAGCCCATCGGGCGCAGCACCCTCCAACCGTTTCGCCTGCGAAAGTGCGCCACCACATCACCGAGCGTGTAGTTCTTGACGTGGCCCATGTGCAGCTCACCCGAGGGGTAGGGCAGCATCTCCAGCACGTAGGTCGAGCGCTCCTGCCATTCCGGCTCGCCGGGCGAGGGGTTCGGCACCTCGAAGGCGCGCTCCGCCGCCCAGAGCGCTTGCCACTTGAGCTCGATCGCGTGCGGGTTGTAGGAGTCGTCCACCATCCCGGTCTTCCAAAGAAGTGCTGGAAAGCTACATCAGAGCGCGGGCAACGCGCGCGCGAGCCGAAGTGGGACCCTCAGCCCGTTGAGCGATGGTCGTAGCGCGGCAGCCCGTCCTCGGGAACAGGAAGCCAGGCCGGCGCCGATCGAACCCAGGTGTGCCGGCTCGGGCGCAGGCCTGGATCGGCGTCGAGCACACCCATGCGCACCCAGACCACCTCGCTGTCCGGCGCTTCCATGCTATAGATGCCCGAGCCACAGCGACCGCAGAACACCCTGATGACCGTCCCCGGTTCCGGTTGCCAGCTCTTCAGCAACTCCTCGCCGGAGAGGAGCCGCAGCCGCTCCCGCGGCACCTTCATCGAGATCACGCCGAAGGTGCTCGTCTGCTTGCGGCAGTTCTCACAGTGGCAGTAGCTCGCCAGTTCGAAGGGCGACTCCAGCTCGAAGCGGACGCCGCCGCAGAGGCAGCTGCCGGGGACGGTTGCGGGCTGGGGCGGCTCGTTCTCGTTCGTCACAGCCCGAAAAACTACCTCAGTGCCTGGGTGGCCGGTTGGCGTGGCGAGTCAGCCCGTCGTCCGGAACCGGGAACCAGGCGGGCGCCGAGTCGACCCAGACGTGCCGGCTCGGGCGCAGCCCGGGATCGCCGTCGAGGGCACCGAGGCGTACCCAGACCGTGTCTCCCTCGGGCTCCTTGGTGCCGTAGAGACTCGATCCGCAGCGTCTGCAGAAGACCTTGACGGCCAGACCGGGAGCGGGCTGCCAGCGCCCGAGCAACTCCTCGCCCGAGAGCAGTCGCAGCTGCTCTCTCGGCACTTCGATCGAAGCCGAGCCGAAGTTTCCGGAGTGCTTGCGGCAGCGCTCGCAGTGGCAGTCGCTCGCGAGCACAAAGGGCGGTTCAAGCTCGAAGCTCACGCCTCCACAGAGGCAACTGCCGGGAACGGGTCGGTGCTCGGGCATCTGGTTCTCCTTCTCGCGCCGCTCGAAGAACAGGCGGCGTCGAACGCCGGGCAGTGCCACCCGGGCTCTAGTTGTCCGAGCAGATGCCGATGATATGAGGCAGGAAAGCGACCTCTTCCAGGGAAAACGGGAAAATGCTGCATGGACTCACAGCCTCTGATCGCGGCATCTCGCTCAGACCGGGACACGCGCTTCGCCTGACCGCGATCGCGCTCGGGTCGGTCGCGCTGATCGCCGCGCTCACATTTGAGCTGTATGCGATCGCGATCGCGATCGCCGGCAGCTGATCGGCTCTTCGAGGCAGCCGCTAAGCTCGCGGGGTGCCCGTCCTCGATCTCTTCCCCGATAGCGCCCGCATCGAGCGGGGCGAGCTGGAAGTCGGAGGCCTGCGCGCCTCGGAGCTTGCGCGCGAGTTCGGGACACCGCTCGTTGTCTACTGCGAGCAGACGCTCAGATCTCGCGCCCGTGCCTACCGCGAGAGCGCCCCGAATGCACTGCTCGTCTTCGGTAGCAAGGCCTTCCCCAATGTCGCCGTGATGAAGCTCCTGGCCGAGGAAGGAGTCGGAGCCGACGTCTCTACTCTCGGCGAGCTCGAGATCGCCAGAAGAGCCGGTATCGGCGGTGAGCGAATCGTCGTCCACGGCAACAACAAGAGTGACGAAGAGCTGCGCGCGGCAGCCGAGGCCGACGTCCTATATCTCGTGCTCGACGCTCCCGACGAGGTCGAGCGGGCGGCGGCGGCGGGGATCAAGCGGGTGCTCGTGCGTGTCACGCCCGGGATAGAGGTAGATACGCACGAGGCGATCCAGACCGCGCACCTCGGTTCCAAGTTCGGGCTGACGCCCGAGCAGACGATCGAGGCCGTGCGCCTCGGCCGCTCGCTCGGGCTCGAGGTGGCCGGGCTCCACATCCACCTCGGCTCGCAGCTGTTCGATCTGGCGGCGCCTCGGATGCTGCTCGACTGGCTGGCCGGCTTCGTCGCCGTCTGCCGTACCGAGCTTGCCTGGGCGCCGGCGGTCGTGGACGTCGGTGGCGGACTCGGCATCCGCTACACGGAGGACGATCCGGCGCCGTCGATCGCCGACTGGATCGGCGACATCGAAACCCGCCTCGAGCGCGATTTCTCGGCACACGGCCTACCCCGGCCGGGGCTGATTCTGGAGCCTGGCCGCTCGCTTGTCGCCGAGGCCGGCTTCACGCTCTACACGGTCGGCGTCGTCAAGGAACCCGCCGAGGGCCCGCCCTGGGTGGCGGTGGACGGCGGCTACTCCGACAACCCACGCCCGCTGTTCTACGGCGCCCGCTACGAGGCGCTGCTGGCGAACCGCGCAGGCGAGCCGAGTGACCGCTCCTACACGGTCTGCGGCAAGCATTGCGAAGCCGGCGACGTGCTGGTCCGGCGGGTTGCGCTGCCCGAGCCGCGGCGCGGCGACCTGCTGGCCGTCCCCTGCACGGGCGCCTACACACTCGGCATGGCCTCCAACTACAACGTCCTGCCGCGGCCGGCTGCGGTTCTGGTCTCGGACGGAAAGGCACGCCTGATCCGCCGTCGCGAGACAATCGAGGACATCGCCCGGCCGGAAGTCGACTAAGAGCTCGCGACCGCCTCAGTGCCGCCCGCCGGCCGCGGCGGGTTGCGCTACAGAATTGTTTGCATCCAGTTCTCCGTGCGCGCTCGCAGCAAATGGCTCAGAATACGACGCGTGCGACACCTCGTAGCCTTCATTCTCACCCTCGCCGTAGTGGCGATCGTTGCTTTCGCTGCCTTCTACGGGTTTGTCCACCGTCCAACCGACGGCGGACGGGTCGTGCAGATCCTGTACGCGGGCACGCTCCTCCTCCCACCTGCCATGTTCCTCGCGCTCGCGCTCGCTCTGCTGCTGCGTCACGCCACCGGCTCGAACGTCCTCGCTCTCGTCGCCATGGCCGTCGTGATCGGCTCCCCGACGCTGATCTACTTCCTCGGCGATGTGATTGGCGTCGCGCTGGCCGGCGGGGCGTTGTCCCTGATCGCCGTAGCGGTCATGGTGAAGTCGAGGCACACCGTCCTGGGCTGGCCACGTGAAGCCGGGCTGACGCCACGCAGGCGTGCCGGCGAAGCGGTAGATCATCCCGATGGCGTCGAACCCGAGTTTGCCGTAGAGGTTCTTCGGCCAGTCGTCGTGGACAGCGCGCAGGAACGTAAGGTCGTGTCCTAAGACGCGGCTCCGGGCGACCGCACTCGAAACCGTGGCACGCGCCAAGCCGGCAAGACGGTAGCGCTCGAGGGTCGCCACCGAGCGCACGACCGCAGTGCCGCTCTCATCGGCGTACAGCTCGCAGAAAGACGCGATCGAGCCATCGACGACGGCCGCGAAGAAGCGCAGCTCACCGGCGTCGGCGAGCCGGCGCGCGACCTCGAGCTGCTGCCGGGCGAGCTCCTCGTCGCCGCCCGAGCGAGCGAGCAGATAGCGGGCTCTGACCGGCTCGAGCTCCTCGGCGCCCAACTCGCGGACGAAGCTCGCGTCGACGTCGCGGTCGGCAGGGCGATGCTGGGCCATCAATACCACGCGCTCGCTTCGCCAGCGCTCCAGCTGCTCGAAACCAAGCGCCAGCCTGGCGCCGATCTCTTCGTCGTAGGCGACCACACGCCGGAAGCCGAGCCGGCTCTGCAACCGCTCGGCTTCGCCGGCGATCCGCTCGGCTTCGCCGCTCAATTCCCGCACCGAGAGTCGCTCAACCAGCGACTCGACTCGGAGTAGGTTCATGTTCAGAACGCAGGGGAGCTCGCGGTCGGAAAGCGTCGCCACGCCGCCCGGAAATCGCTCGCGCCGCTCGCAAGTTGCATTGTCGAGCGAGCGCATGAACTGAATCGCCCGCAGGCGCTCGTTCTCGCTCACGTCGTGACCAGCTTTGGCGTCGCTTGCCGAACGAGCTCCGGCCAGAGAGTCGCAATGAGTTCGTTGTCGGGCAGGTTCACTCGCTTAGCGTACGGGCTACCCGTGGAACTCGGCGTAGGCGCGCAGCGCTAACCGCGGAGCCACCGGTGCACCCGAAACGCCTTCGCGTCAATTCGCGACGCGGCCCCGATAGAGCCGAAGCTTGCGAGCGAGCGTCGCAACGGGTTGCTCCGGTAGCTCAAACCGAGGATGATCGGCAGCTGACGCGCCACTTCGGAATCGTTCGCAGAGGTGCGAACGCGGATGCTGAGTCTCTTGCCGTCGAGGCTCCCGATCAGCCTCGTGTACGTCCTCCCTCTACGAATGATGAGCTTGCCGTGACTGCCCTTGCCGGTGACGGTCAATCTCCCGGCCCCCGTCAACAGATCGAAGCTACCGCTCACCACGACTCCGGGCACGTAGACGATCTTGTGGAGTTGTAACCCGAGCAGGCCGGCGAAGGTGCCGCCGCGCAGGCCCACGGGGGGCTCAACCATGGAGAGCGCCGTTTCGGTCACGTCGCTGATCGTGCCCAGAACAGCGCCGATCGTCCTTCCGCGAACTCCCTGCAGACGCACCGGTTTCACCTGGGCGAGAGAGGAGGGATCGCGATTCGTTGGGCGGAAGAAAGGCGTGACGTTGCGGCACGAGGGAATAGGCAAGTGCGCGAAGAAACTCGCCAGTGCACGCGCAACGCACTTGTCGGCGTTAGGCCAGACGTCACTGACGACGCTATGCCCGGTGAATGGAACGTCAACCCGGGTCGCACGCGGGAACAGCGCCGCGACCGCAACACCGTCGGAGCGCGGAGTGAGATCATCCTCGACACCGTCGAAGATGAACACCGGGATATCCGGCGCCGGCGCGAGCACGCTCGTGTCGACGGTCGTCGGAGGCCAATCGATGCAAAGCGAGATATTCGAGACGGCGAGCGCGGTAGCCGCCGAGAAGGGGCTGAACACCGAGGGCGATATCGCGTTGAACGCGTTATTGACATCCGCGCGGCGCACCGAGAGCGGGTCGCCGAGAGCCCATGGGAAGTGCGTGTCGGTGCAGCTCGTGGCCAGGTACAGAGGCATGTCGACTCCGGCGCCCGACGACGGCGACCGCGTGAGCAACCGTCCGAGCGGGTAGGAATCGCCGGCCAGCTCAGAACGTAGTGCGCCCGGGAGGCGGGCACGAGCGACCGCGTCCAGACTGAAGGTCTCGACCATGAAGTTGATCAAGCCGGTCTGGCCCACCTGCAACCAGCTCGGCCGTCCACCCGAACTGACGTAGCGCAGGGGTATGCCGACATTTCCCATGCGCGCTATCAAGCGCTTCAGATCGGCGAGGGGATTGCCTGTGATCCCGCGGCAGAGCTTGCGCCCGCAGTTGGCAGCCAGTACCCGTGAAACCGCCTCGAAGTTGGAGCGCGAGAACGAGTCGACGCCGTTTGGCGGCACGACCGAGTCGAGCACGAGCGCAGCCGTGTGGGTCGGGAACATCCTGGCGTAGAGCTGGGCTACGTAGGTTCCATAGGAGATCCCGAAGACGGTGACCTGCTCGACTCCCAGCGCCGCGCGAACGGCGTCGATATCGGCGGCCGAGTCCTTGCTCGCGAAGTGGTCACGAGCCGGTCCCAACTCCGATGCGCAGGTCTCGACAAACTCCTGCAGGGTTTCGGCCGAATCCGCGCCGGGGCAGTCGAGGGGAGCCGAGCTACCCGTTCCGCGCTGGTCGAAAACGATGAGATCGCGAGTTCCGAGCGCCGGCGCAAGCACGGACGCAAAGTCGGCGGCGAAGGGCGTCGCAGCCTGCCCGGGGCCGCCGGCCAGAGCAACGAGCGCCCCGTCCGTGTCCGCGATCTCGGCCGGCTTCCAGAGGACGTGTAACGCGATCGTCTTACCAGTCAACAGAGGATCCAGGCCGCTCCAGTCGATCGGTACGGTCACCGTGCCGCAGTAGAACCCGTTTGCAGGCGAGCATGGCGCGAAGCCGGCCGGTACTGCTCCCTGCGCGGGAGCCGGAAGCGCTAGCGCGATCAGAACCGTAAGCAAGGAAACGAGAAGGCCGGCGCCGCGCCAGCCCCGGACCCGGTCACACGCCTTCCCCGGCGGATAGCTGCGGCGAGCCCACATGCCCGCACCATACATGCAGTTCAGACCGAGAGAACAGCGATCCGGCCATCCACCTGCTGCGACAGCGACTCGCAGCCGAATGGAGTGGGCTCCGAAGACGCCACCTAGCCGAAACGGCGGGAGAATGAGCCTGCCCATCGTCATTGCCGCCGTCTCGTGGTTGGCTCAACCGGTCGCGACCATGCGCTCGATTGCGCCGCGCGCGCGAGTTGCGGTCTCCTCCTCCACCGTGACCTCGTAGCGCCAGTCGCGCAGCGAGTCGCGCAGCTTCTCGAGCGTGATCATTTTCATGAAGCGGCAAACTGCGTCGTCGTTCACCGCCTCGAAGCGCTTTCCGGGGAGCTCCTTGCTCAAACGGTGCAGGATTCCGACCTCGGTCGCGACGCGAAAGCGATCGCGCTCCGAGCGCTCCGCGAAGTTGAGCATGCCCTCGGTGGAGAGGATATGGGTACGTTTGCCGGCGAACGCCATCGCCTGGCTCGCGCACCCGCATTCGGGATGGACGAGTAGCTCGGCGCCCGGCGCCTCGGCCTGGACGCGGTCGATGTCGCCCGGCCTGATCCCCGCGTGCACATGGCACTCGCCCAGCCAGAGGTGCAGCTTGCGTCCGCTCACTCGCTCGGCCCAGAGGCCCAGGTAGAGATCGGGTAAGAAGAGGATCTCCTTGTCCGCCGGGATCGACTCGATCACTGCGCGGACGTTCCCCGACGTGCAGCAGTAATCGCTCTCGGCCTTGACCGCTGCCGAGGTGTTGACGTAGGAGACGACCACGGCATCCGGATACCTCGCCTTCCAGGCGCGCAGCTGCTCGGCGTCGATCGACTCGGCAAGCGAGCATCCGGCAGCGAGATCGGGAATCAGAACCGTCTTACCGGGAGAGAGGATTTTGGCCGTCTCGGCCATGAAGTGAACGCCGCAGAAGACGATCGCCCGGCCCTCCGCCTGTGCCGCTTGGCGCGATAGCCCGAGCGAGTCGCCCACGAAGTCGGCGACGTCCTGCACCTCGGGCAGCTGGTAGTTGTGGGCGAGGATCACCGCCTCACGCGCGCGCGCGAGCGCGCGAACCTCTCTCTGGAGCGAATCGACGCCGGATGTCACGGCTCCAACACCTCCATCGACACGTCCAGCGAGCGGGCCGAGTGCGTCAGCGCCCCGATCGAGATCGCGTCCACTCCGGTCTCGGCATAGGCTCGCACGTTCTCCAATCCGACCCCGCCCGAAACCTCCAGCTCGGCCTTCCCGCGGACGGCGCCGACGGCATCGTCCACCTGCGCCGGGGTCATGTTGTCGAGCAGGATGCGCTCGACACCAAGCGCCAGCGCCTGATCGACCTGATCGAGCGAGTCGGCCTCTAGCTCAAGCGGCTGAGAGCCGGCGGAGCGCAGGCGCCGGACGGCTTCCTCCACTCCTCCGGCGAGCCGAAGATGATTGTCCTTGACGAGCACGGCGTCGTAGAGACCTTGGCGGTGGTTCGTCCCGCCCCCAACGCGAACCGCGTACTTCTCCAGCTCCCGCAAGCCCGGTGTCGTCTTGCGGGTGTCGAGGATGGCGACACCCGTGCCCGCGACCGCGTCGACGAAGCGCCGCGTCAGCGTGGCGATCCCGGACAGGCGCCCGAGCAGGTTGAGCGCGACCCGCTCGCCCGAGAGAAGCGCCCGCGTTCGGCCCTGCAACTGTGCGAGCTCCGCCGGAACCCGCTCGACACGCTCTCCGTCCTCGACCGATGTCTCCAGCTCAGTCTCCTGATCGAGCTGCCGGAAGACGGCGCGCACGACCGTCAGGCCGCAGACAACTCCGACCTCCTCGAGCGAGATCTGCGCCCGGCAGCGATCACTCTCGGTGAACAGCGCCCGGGTCGTAAGGTCGCCGCAGCCGATGTCCTCGGCCAGTGCCAGCTCGACAACCTCGGCAATCGAGCGCTCGAGTTCTGCGCCTCTCAGCTCCATGGCTCGAGCACGAGCTCCTGCCCGTGGCGCAGGACGGTGTGCGCCGCGAAAGACGGGTCTTCGAGAGGGAAGTCGGCACGGAAGTGCACACCGCGGCTCTCGCGCCGAGCCAGCGCACACTCGGCCACCAGTCGCGGCACGAGCGCCGTCGCCGCGCGAAGCTGCTCCAAGCCGGCGGCGTCGCGAACCAGCCCGGCCTCCTGCCACATCCGCTCGCGCAACTCGAGGTCGATCAGATCGTTGTTTGCCACCGGTCCGGGCGGCTCAGGCACGAAGTCGAGCGGCGCCTCGTCGAGCGCGGCAAGCCCCGCGCGGCGACCGAAGACGACGCACTCGAGCAGCGAGTTGGAGGCCAGCCGGTTGGCGCCGTGGACACCCGTGCAGGCGCACTCGCCGGCGGCGTAGAGTCCCGGCAGGTCGCTGCGCCCGTCGAGGTCGGTTACGACGCCTCCGAGCGTGTAGTGAGCCGCCGGCGCGACCGGAACCGGCTCGGTAGCGGGGTCGTAGCCAGCCTCGCGGATGCGATCGATCAGGGCCGGGAAACGGCCGCGGTCGATCGGGCGCAGGTCGAGCAGAGCGCTTCCGCGCGATGCGATCGCCCTCGCCACAACGTCGCGCGGCGCCAGCTCGTCGGTGAAACGCTCGCCGCTGCTATCTAGAAGCAGGGCTCCCGCACCGCGTAGCGCCTCGCTCAGGAGCATGCCGCTGGCCGAGAGCGCCGTCGGATGGAACTGCACGAACTCGAGATCGGCTGCCGCGGCTCCGGCACGGTAGGCCATGGCTATCCCTTCGCCAAGCGCACCAGAGGGATTAGTCGTCCGTGCCCAGAGCGCCCCGGCTCCTCCGGTCGCGAGCAGCGTGGCCGCGGCGGCAATCGCGCCCCGCTCGCTGATCGCTCCCACGCAGCGGTCGTGCGCGCGCCAGAGCCCGAGCACGCGCTCGCCCTCGCGAACCCTGATTCGTTTTTCTTCTTGCACTCTGCGAGCAAGCACGAGCTCGATCTCACGCCCCGTTTCCGCTCCACGCGAATGGAGCACGCGCGGCAGCGAGTGGCCTCCTTCGAGCCCCGGCTCCAGCTCGAAGCGAACGCCATAGGCGCGTAGGTCTTCGATCCGGGCGGAAGCCTCGGCGACCAGTACTTTGACCGCACTCGGCCGGCAGAGTCCGCGCCCGGCGCGAATGGTGTCGGCGGCGTGAAGCTCGGGACTGTCTCCCTCGCCTCCGGCGGCTGCGATACCACCTTGAGCGTGATAGGAGGCCGATCCCGAGAGAGCCCCCTTCGAGACGACCAGTACCTCACCACCGCACTCGGCCACTGTCAGCGCGGCGAGGAGTCCGGCGATGCCGGCTCCGATTACGAGCAGGTCTACCCGTTCGTTTTCGCTCTCTCTGCTGGTCGGGCTGGTCATTCGCTGGCAGATCCGCTAAGTTATCGACTGTAAGTAGAAAACCTCTGTGGCAGTTTACCAGCTTTTCGCCTATGAGACAGGAACGCCGTTGAACGAGAAGCCGACCCACGTCGTGCTCGCCGTCGTACTGCAGGTACGAGACCTTCGCCTGCAGGCGCTTCTCTGGCGGCGAGCGCAACCGCCCTTCGCCGGCGCCTTCGCTCTTCCCGGCGGCTATCTGGCGTCGAACGAGACGCTCGAGGACTCCATCCGCCGCCACCTGGCCGAGAAGGTCGACGTGCGCGAGCTTTCCCACCTCGAGCAGCTCGTGACCACGAACGACCCTGGCCGCCACCCGAGCGAATGGCAGGTTGCGACCGCCTACCTCGGACTAGTGCCTAGCGATCTCGATCCGACGCTTCCGGAAGACACCTCCTGGCATCCAGTCGACGACTTGCCTGAAACGGCCTTCGACCACGGCGTTATCGTCCCGGCCGGCAGAGAGCGACTTCGAGCCAAGCTCTCCTACACGAACATCGGCTTCGCGCTCGCGCCACGCAGCTTTTCGATCTCCGAGCTACGCGACCTCTACGCCGCGGCGCTCGGACACGAGGTCTCGGCAACCAATCTTCAGCGCGTCCTGCTACGACGCGAGCTCCTCGAGGCCACCGGCGAGCGGCGCGCCTCGGGGCCGAGCGGAGGCCGACCTGCCGCGCTCTTCCGTTTCCGCTCGCGCGCGTTATCGATCACAGACCAGTTCGCTGTTCTGAAACCGCCCGGGCGCCTTGGCTAGTCCGTCAGACGGCCTTGAGGCCGCTTGCCTTCTTGGCGGCGCGCGTCTTCTCCAGAACAGGAGCGTCGATCGGCCTCGCCAGCCATTCGACCAGTTCCTGCGGCGGGATCGGGCGGGTCAGGTAGTAGCCCTGGGCGACATCGCAACCGAGAGCAGCCAGGTCGCGCCAGATCTCCTTGGTCTCTACGCCCTCGGCCACGACCTTGAGGCCGAGGTTGCGTGAGAGGTCGATAGTCGAGCGCACGATCTGCTGATCGTTCTCGCTCTGCGGCATGTTCATGACGAACGAGCGGTCGATCTTCAACTCGTCCACCGGAAGCTTGCGCAGATAGGAGAGCGAGGAGTAGCCAGTCCCGAAGTCGTCGATCGATAGCCCGACGCCGAGGTCGCGCAGTCTCGTGAGCACCTCGAGCGCCTTGGGCGGATCGACCATGATCGTGTTTTCGGTGATCTCCAGTTTCAGGAGAGCCGGGTCGACGTGCCAGGTCTCGAGCAGCTGGGCGACGTCATCGGGAAGCTCGGAGTCGAGTAGGTTGCGCGCCGAGAGGTTGACCGCGATGTTGAGCGTGATGCCCTGCTGCTGCCAGTGGTAGGACTGCTCGAGCGCCTCGTTGAGAACGTAGAGAGTGAGCGGCCGGATGAGGCCGGTGTGCTCGGCGAGAGGAATGAAATCGTCGGGGAAGGTCAGGCCGTGCTCTGGATGCTGCCAGCGCAGCAGCGCCTCGACTCCGTGAACCTTGCCGGTCCTGATGTCGGCCTTGGGCTGATAGAAGAGCACCAGTTCCTTGTTCTCGAGCGCCCGCCGCAGCTCGCCGAGGAGTGCCAGCCGCTTGGGCGTGTACTGATCGCGATCGGCCGCGTAGACCTCGAAACCGGTATGCGCTTCCTTGGCCATGTACATGGCGACGTCCGCCCGCTGGATGAGCGTGTCCACGTCGTTGCCGTGATCGGGGAAGACCGAGATGCCGACCGAGGCCTCGACATCGAGCGTCAAACCTTTGAGCATGAACGGCCGCGAGAGCGAGGCGGCGATCTTGCTGGCCACGCGCATGGCCGCATCCGAGCTCGCAGCCCCGGGCAGAAGCACCGCGAACTCGTCGCCGCCGAAACGAGCAATCGAGTCCACATCGCGAAGCACGCCGCGCAGGCGCGGGCCGATCGCCTGCAAGATCAGGTCGCCGTTTCGATGCCCGAGCGTGTCGTTGATCTCCTTGAAACGATCGAGATCCATGATCAAGAGCGAGAAACGGGAGTCTTCGCGGCGCGCCTGCAGAATCGCCTGCTCCACGCGGTCACGGAAGAGCGTCCGGTTGGGCAGGCTGGTGAGCGTATCGTGGAGGGCCTGGAACTCGTTCTCCTCGACCTGGACTCGCAGCCTGTGTGCCGCCCTCGCCACGAACACGAGCTGGGCGAGATAGAGAATCGTCAGTGTGATCGCGTCATACAGGTCGGCGCGGAAGACGACGCCGAGAGCTCCGATCAGCAGTGCGCTGAGGATGCCAAACTGGGCTGTTATTGTGAGACGCCGCATGAGAAGCCTAATCGGCCTACCGCAGTCACAACTAAAGAGCAATCACCTGAAAGCTGGAACACCCATTCGGGGGATTCAGCGCTCTAGACGACCAATCGGGAGTGCGCTCGAGGCACGCTTTCGAGTCCTCCGCCGCTTTTCTCCGGCGCGCGAGCGAACGGTGAATGCAGTCCCTCGCGCGCGCGGGCACGTGCGCGTGCAACCGCATACGCGTGCGATCGCGTATCGCGTTACCGCGTTTCAACGGCTTGTGCCTCGGTGGCTTATGGCAATAACGTCCGCTTGGGAGGGGCCGAGCTCTCGCCTGCCTGATGTAGCGATGGCGCGTAGCTACGCGCAAAGGCCCTGGCTGAGACCGTTTCCACGACTTCTTAGGAAGTTCTTAAACCGAGCTTCACGCGGCTTAGATCCTTGGTTTTCCAGCGCCGGAGAGGCTCAGGGGCCGCGAGGGTCTATTGACACGCCATCAGCCGCGAAGTATCAATCAGCCGAGCTGGTCCTCCGGCGATTGCTGGTGTTCGTAAAAACGCCCGCAAACCAAGCGAGGCCGGCACGAGAACCGGCTGTGATGATTCAGACCAACGACATAGCTCCGCGGATCGCTCAGGCGCCGACCACACTCAGTGGGGAGCAGCTCTCTATCCGAGGTTCACAGCCACTAGCGAGTTTCTCGCCGACCGCACGGTGCAGCTGCCGCCCCGCTCTTCGGGACGCAGCGCCGCTGCGGCAGCCGACAAGTTTCCGCACAGGCTCGTATCAGATGCGCGGGAAGAACCCGTTCTCGAACGGGTGCACACGCTACGCCTCGGAGGGAATATCCGGGAACAGTAGAGGCATCTCGATCCGCTGTTTCTCCTCCGAGAAAAGACAAGCCAATTCGAGCCTCAGGGCTTTGAAGCGGCATCACACAGGTAAGCGGCGTATGCCGCTTTACTTGCGACAGGAGGAATACGCAATATGGTAATCCGCAAAAAGCTGCCCATTGCTATCGGCGTCATCGCCGTGGCTGTGGTCGCTCTCATGGCAGCGAGCTGGGTCGGAGCTTCGACGAAGGCCTCCGTCCGTTCACAGACGCTGATCACGGGTGGTAAGCAGTGGGGCACCGTCAACGGATTCAACCCGTACAACGGCCAAGGTGCGACCTGCGTCGTTGGATGCGTTTACGAGACGCTGCTTCGCTACAACCCGCTCAACGACACGTACATCCCGTGGCTGGCCACGAGCGCAGGCTTCTCTGGCCATACCTACACGATCCATGTCCGTAGCGGCGTCAAGTGGTCTGATGGAACAGCGCTCACTGGCGCAGACGTCGCGTTCACGCTGAACCTGGGCACGCATGCCACGGCCTTCTGGGCCAACCTCTTGGCCGAGACCAACGGCGCAGTGGCTACCGGGAACACCGTGAAGTTGGTGTTCAAGAAGACGCCTGACTACCAGCAGTTCCAGAACGCGATCTGGAACATTCCGATCGTTCAGAAGAAGCAGTGGGCTAGCCACATCAAGGCTGGAGCCGCTGGTGACGCAGCCGTGACCGGGTACCTTGCCACTCCGACATCAGTCCCAGTTGGCACCGGCCCCTACACGGTCGATCACGCCGGAACCGGCAACGGAACCGTGGAGGTAAAATACGACAAGAAGGCCACGTGGTGGGCAACGAGTGCCGTAAAGGCCCCGTCGCCGAAGCCGAAATGGATAGTTGACCTGGTCAACAGCTCCAACAACGTCGCCCTCGGTTACGTGATTCACGGCGACGAGGACCTGAACAACAACTACCTGCCTGGTATCACGCAGCTGCTCGCGAGTGGCTACGGAATCCAGACGTACTACCCGACTAAGCCTTACGACCTCGCGGCGAACACCGCTTGGCTGGTCCCGAACACGACGAGGAAGCCGATGAACCTGGCCGCCTTCCGTCGGGCTCTGGCCTGGGGTGTCAACCCACAGCAGGTCGTCACAGGCGACTACGGCAACCTGGTCCAGAAGGCCAACCCGACCGGGCTGCTCCATATCTGGGATAAGTACATCAACGCGGCAGAGGTCAAGGCCAACGGGTTCCATTACAACCCGGCGACCGCGACGCACATCCTCTCGACCACCGCGGGATTCTCGAAGTGCTCAGGCAAGTGGTGGTGCTACCAGGGCAAGAAGATCAACCTCAAGCTGATCGTTCCGCAGGGTTGGTCTGACTGGATGACGGCAATCAACATGATGTCCGCCAACCTGAGGGCAATCGGCATCGCCGTCTCGCCGTCGTATCCTGCAAGCTTCTTCACGCTTCGCAACGCGGGTACGTTCGATCTTCTCATCGACAACTCGGTTCAGATGAGCGACACGCCCTGGACGTATTACAACTACATGTTCAACCAGCCGATCCTCGCGCAGCAGACGTTCGCGAACTTCGGCCGGTACAAGAACAACACAGGCTGGGCTCTTGCTGATCAGCTCGATAAGACGCCGGTGCACGCCACCGCCGCCATGAACGTGATCATCAAGAAGATCCAGCACATCTCGCTGACTCAGATGCCGCTAATACCGCTGTGGTACAACGGTGTTTGGGCGCAGTTCACGAGTCAGGTTTGGACGAACTGGCCGGGCTCGGTGTCGACCAAGGCCGATCCGAGGTCCGGGCATTACATGCCGTGCATGTGGAACGGTTATCTCCAGATGACGGCGATCGATACTATCGATCACCTGAAGGCGGCTTAATAACCAAGCAATTGCAAACCGAATAACGTAATCCAGCGGTAATCGATCACCGCCCCTCTTCTCCACAAGATGTTCGAGAGAGGGGCGGTGATCTTCTCTTCGATCCCCTTCAGGATGTGCGACTGCTTGCTAGGTACGACGAGCTGATAACGTCTTCGCTACAATAGCCGCGTTCGTCGAACGTCCGACTCGTTCTAGGAGTTATCTGTGCGACGTTACTTCGCGAGAAAAGTAATAACTTACTCCCTCACATTCATCGCCGCGGTGACGGTCGACTGGGCGATTCCGCGGATGATACCGGGTAACCCGATTGATGACTTAATGGCGAGAATCGGGACTCGTTGTAGTACTGCGGCGTGTAATAACGAGATCAGGAATTACTTCTACAACGTTTTCGGACTGCACAAACCTCTCCTTACGCAGTACCTCGATTTCTGGAAGGCGCTCTTCCACGGCAACCTCGGCACCAGCTTCATGTCGTTCCCGGAGCCCGTCAGCACGGTAATCACGAATGCAATCCCCTATACGCTCGGACTCCTCATCCCCGCCATTCTCATGGCCTTCTGGTTGGGTAACAAGGTCGGCGCGCTGGCAGCGCGCCGAAAGATCTTGGACAACTCCGTTCTTCCGCTCTCCTACACGCTTACGGCAACCCCTTACCAGTGGCTGGCGATGTTGATGGCCTGGTTGCTGGCGGTGACCTGGCGAGTCTTCCCGATCGGCAAGGCCTACGACCCGCTGACGAGCCCAACCTGGACGTTTCACTTCGCGGTTGACTATTTAGATCACTGGTTCTTGCCGTTCATCTCACTGTTCCTAGTCGGCTTCGGCGGCTGGGCGATCGGGATGAGGAACATGATCATCTACGAGCTCGAATCGGATTACGCTCACTACCTCGAAGCACTTGGAGCACCGAGGAAGCTCGTACGTAAATACGCGTATAGAAATGCCCTGCTTCCGCAGATCACGGGCCTTGCCCTCGCGATCGGAACTGTCGTCGCTGGCGCCCTGGTTACCGAGATCGTCTTCAACTATCCCGGTCTCGGCAGCCAGATCTTGAATGCGATCAACAACAAGGACTATTTCGTCCTTCAGGGGATCTTCCTGTTCATCATCGTCGGCGTATTGATCGCCAACTTCATCGTTGACATCGTCTACCTCTTCATTGACCCGAGAACTCGAATCGGAATGCAAGGCGGACAGTAATGACGCGCTCAAACCAGGAACACGAACCAGCTACCGCCTCAGCGGTCGCCACCGCCGCAAGCGATTCAGTCGCCGTCGCGGCGGAAGAGACTCCCGCCTCCAAGGTCAAAGCGGATAAGACCGTAAGCCGGCGCTTCGAGTTCCTCTATTTCGCCATCAGGAACAAGAAGCTCATTTTCGGCTTGAGCGTCGTCGGCATCTGCCTCCTCATAGCCATCATCGGGCCCTTCTTCTCAAGGACCCAGCCGGCGATTTACACAACTACCTTGAGCTCCAAGCCGTCGAGCCACTATTGGCTCGGTACCAATTTGTTCGGGCAGGACATCTACGCTCAATTCGTCGCCGGTATGCGCTCCGCCTTCCTCATCGGTGTGCTCGGAGGCGCGATCGCAGCCATCGTCGGGATGCTCGTCGGCTTCACTGCGGGCTACCGAGCGGGCATCGTCGACGAGATTCTGAGCATGTTGACGAATATCTTCCTCGTCATCCCTGCCTTCGCCGTGTTGCTGGTGGTCGCAGGCTTCCTCAACAACCTGAGCATCCCGACCGAGGCGTTACTGGTCGGACTGCTGTCCTGGCCCTGGGCTGCGCGAGCGCTCAGAGCGCAGACGTTCTCGCTCGTTGCCAGAGATTTCATCGGTATGGCGCGACTCAGCGCGCAGAGCAGCTGGAGGATCATCTTCAGAGAGATCGCTCCGAACATGAGCTCGTATCTCTTCATGATGTTCATTCTCCTCTTCGGTGGCGCGATCCTGATCAGCGCGACGATCGACTTCATCGGTCTAGGGCCAACGACCACCTACACGCTCGGCAAGATGATGAACGACGCCGCGATCAACAGTGGCCTGGTGCTCGGCATGTGGTGGTGGTTCATACCGCCCGGTATCGCGATCACGGCCATCGTCGGCGGTCTGTACATCATGAACGTCGGCCTCGACGAGGTTTTCAACCCCAAACTGAGAGAGCTGTGAGCACGTGAGTCTTCGAGTCGAGAACCTCAAGGTCTACTACCGCACGCTCGCCGGCGACGTACAGGCGTTGGATGGCGTCACCTTCGGTATCGCCGACGGCGAGATCATGGGCTTGGCGGGCGAATCCGGATGCGGCAAGTCGACGCTCGGAAACAGCCTCATCTACCTGAGCGGGCGCATGAAGTACGTCGACGGGAGCGTCGAGCTGGACGACAAAGAGCTCCCGATCGCGAACCTGGACG
Organism: Gaiellaceae bacterium; assembly: GCA_050010215.1. Classification (GTDB taxonomy): domain Bacteria; phylum Actinomycetota; class Thermoleophilia; order Gaiellales; family Gaiellaceae; genus Fen-549. The sequence goes on from JBEKLL010000004.1 coordinate 150,107, forward strand.
AGATGAATCAGTTCCGGTTCAAAGAGATATCGATCATCCCTCAGTACGCGATGAGCGCCCTCAACCCGACACGCAAAATCGGGAGAATGGCCAAAGAGCTCGTCCGGTCCAGGGGCGTCGACTACCACTCGATCCTGCCCGAATTCACGCGCCGTCTCGAGCTCGTGGGACTGTCCGACGAAGTGCTCGGAATGTTCTCGCTCGAGCTCTCGGGCGGAATGAAGCAGCGAACCGTAATGGTGCTTTCGACCCTGCTCAACCCTTCGCTTCTGATCGCCGACGAGATCACCTCGGCGCTCGACGTCTCGACCCAGAAGGCCGTAGCCGAGATGCTCGTGGAATTCCGCGATCGCGGCTTCGTGAAGAGCATGATGGTAGTGACCCACGACCTCTCGATCCTTCATGAGATCGCCGACTCGATCCTGGTGATGTATGCCGGGCATCTCGCCGAGAAAGCCGCGGCCGACGTCATCATCAACAATCCTCGACACCCCTATACGCGGCTGCTCATCTCATCGCTGCCCGAGGTTGGAGTGACGTATGCGAAGAAGCGGTTGACCGGTATCGCCGGCACGCCCCCCGCGCTCCTCGATCCTCCAATTGGATGCCGGTTCAGAGAGCGGTGCCCGTTCGCGTTCGAGAAGTGCCCCGAGCAACCTCCTTTTATCGAGGTTGACAAGGATCACTTCGTCGCGTGCTGGAAGGAGATCTAGCCAGATGCTGAAGCTCGACGGAGTTACGAAGGCCTACAAGGTCGGCACCTTCGGAGGCGACGAGATGATCGCAGTTCGGGACGTCAGCTTCGAGGTGAATCCGGGCGAGGTCATCTCTCTGATCGGCGAGAGCGGAAGTGGCAAGACCACCGTCGGCCGGATGATTCTGCGATTGGCCTCCATTTCCGGCGGCTCGATCACCTACAACGGCGTCGACATCTCGACCATCAGGGGCAGGAAGCTGAAGCGCTACTACGCGGACGTGCAAGGGGTTTTCCAGGATCCGTTCAGCTCCTACAACCCGATCTTCAAGGCCGACCGCGTCTTCAAGATGATCAAGGACGCGTACTTCCCGGGAATGAGTCGGGCGGAATGGCGAAGCAAGATCGCTGCTTCGCTGGAGGCCGTTACGCTCGATCCGGGCCAGGTGCTGAACAAGTTCCCCCACCAGTTGAGCGGCGGGCAACTTCAGCGTCTTCTGATCGCTCGAGCGTTGCTGCTGGACATTCGCATCCTCATTGCCGACGAGATCATCAGCATGCTCGACGCCTCGACGCGAATCGACGTGCTGAACCTGCTGGGCGAGCTCAAGACCCGCGGCCTGGGCATCATCTTCATCACCCACGACCTATCGCTCGGTAACTACATCAGCGAAAAGACAGTGATCCTTCGCCGTGGCCTGATTGTCGAGATGGGAGCGACCGAGAAAGTCTTCGGTCATCCGACCCACCCGTACACGAAGATGCTCCTGGCCTCGGTTCCGCAGCTTCACCGTAAATGGGAAGACGTCGCGGAAGAGCTCAAGGTGCCAGAAGAGATTCTGCTCGAGCCCGCCGCGACGAAGAAGGTGTACGAGAGCGTCGGCGAGATACTTGCGCCGGATGCCTTGGATTCCGTGCTCGTGGAAGTCGATACCGATCACATGGTGCGCTTCTCTCCGGAGGAAGCGAAAACGAGAACGAAGCCGCTGGCCGCCGGTAAGAAGGCATGAGCCCGGTTCAGATTCTGAACTCGACCAAGCTCGCCAATCTACCCTGGGAAGATCGCCCCGCAGACTGCAGCGAGGCCATCTGGCGTTACTCGGGAAACCCGGTCATTCCGCGCGACCTCATCCCGAGCTCGAACAGCATCTTCAACAGCGCTGTCGTCCCGTACAAGGGTGAGTTCGCTGGAGTGTTTCGCTGCGACGACCGCTCGCGCCTGATGGTCATGCACCGCGGTTTTAGCAAGGACGGCTTCGCCTGGAATCTCGACCCGGAGCCGATCTCATTCGAGTGCGACGAGCCCGAGATCGCCGAGTTCGTCTACGGCTACGACCCCCGCGTTGTCTGGATCGAGGATCGTTACTACGTGACCTGGTGCAACTGCTACCACGGCCCGACGATCGGAGTCGCCTGGACGAAGGAGTTCGAGACGTTTCATCAGTACGAGAACGCGTTCCTGCCCTTCAACCGTAACGGAGTGCTCTTCCCGCGCAAGATCAACGGCAACTTCGCCATGCTCTCGCGCCCCTCGGACAACGGGCACACCCCGTTCGGTGAGATCTACTACAGCGAGAGCCCGGATCTGACTTACTGGGGCAAGCACCGGCACGTCATGGCTCCGGTCGGCAACTCCTGGCAGGCGACCAAGGTCGGCGGTGGGCCGGTACCGATCGAAACGTCGGAGGGCTGGCTGCTGATCTATCACGGCGTTCTCACCTCCTGCAACGGCTTCGTCTACAGCGCCAGTGTCGCGCTGCTCGACCTCGAGAAGCCTTGGAAGGTGATCGCGCGGGCCAAGCCGTATCTGATCTCGCCGCAGACGATCTACGAATGCGTCGGCGACGTGCCGAACGTCGTCTTCCCCTGCGCGGCGCTCTGCGACGCCGATACAGGCCGTCTGGCGATCTACTACGGCGCCGCAGACACGGTCACCGGCCTGGCTTTCGCCTGCGTGGACGAGCTGGTCGAGTTCGCGAAGAACAACTCACTCTAGCCCGGCGAGAACGCGGCTCCAACCCCTGATTGGCGCGCGGTCGGCATTCTCCCTTAGTCTTCCCGTGCATGGACCTCGCCGTGCTCCATCTCACGATGCTCGTCAAGAGCAAGCTCGTCGATCGTAGCGGCGACACTCTCGGCCGTATAGAGGATCTGATCGTCAGACTCGCGGACGGTGCCTACCCGCCGGTGACGGGCCTCAAGGCCCGTGTGGCCGGACGCGAGCTCTTCGTCGCCGCCAAGCTGATCGGTGAGTTGAAGCCCGGCAGAGTGCAGCTGGCCGGCGACCAGCTCAATCTCGGCCGCTTCGAGCGCCGGCCGCGTGAGGTGCTCCTGAGCCAGGACGTTCTCGGGCACCGACTCATCAACGTCGCCGGGGCACGGCTTGCCCGCGCTAGCGACATAGAGCTCGCCTTCGTCGACGGCGCCTGGCGAGTCGTCGGCGTGGACGTCAGCCTGCGCGGCCCGCTTCGACAGCTCTTGCCGAGACGGCTCGGCGGTCGTGGCGCAGCGCGCACGGTACTCGACTGGGCCAGCGTCGAGCCCTTCGTCGGGCACGTGCCGAGCTCCCGCCTGCGCATGCGCTTCGGCAAGCTGGCTCAGCTCCATCCCGCCCAGATCGCCGACCTGGTCGAGGCCGCCTCGCACGAGGAGGGAGAGGAGATCATCCGTGCCGTCGGTGCCGACCGCGAGCTGGAGGCCGACGTCTTCGAGGAGCTCGATCCGGAGCATCAGGTCGAGTTCTTGCACCAGCGCTCGGACGCCGAGGCCGCGAACGTTCTGGCAAAGATGGGTGCCGACGATGCCGCCGACCTGCTCGCCGAGCTCGACCAGGAACGGCGCGAGCCGGTGCTGTCGCTATTGCCGAAGACACAGCAGCGCAAGGTGCGGACTCTGCTCGGCTTCAATCCCTCGACCGCCGGCGGCTTGATGAACCCCGATTTTCTCTGTTTATCCGAGCGGATCAGCGTCAAGCGGGCGCTGGAGGAGGTCAAGCGGTCGGGCCTGGAACCGGAGCAGCTCAACGTCGTCTTCACTTGCGACAGCAAGAAGCGCCTCTCAGGCGCGCTCGCAGTCGCAGCGCTGGTTCGCGCCGACCCCGAGACACGTCTCGCCGACATCGTTCAGCGTAAGCCGGTCAGCCTTCACCCCGACGCCGACCTGCCCGAAGTAGCGCGCGAGCTGACCGATTTCAACCTCACCGCTCTTCCTGTCGTAAACGAGCATGAGCAAGTGATCGGCGTAGTCGCTGTCGACGACGTGCTCGAACTGATCTTCCCGGAAGACTGGCGACGGCGCTTCGCGGCCTTCAGCGGCGAGTAGCCTCTTTACGCCTATTCCGCTAGGCCTGCACATCCCTACCGGAATAGGCTCCTGGCACCCGCCCGCGCTCGGCTTGTAGACTGGCGCGAGCAGGCTAGCTTCAGTTCGGAACTCCGCGTGGAGGTTTGGAGGTCACTTTGGAATCGGACGACCCTTCGAGTAGCACCCCCGCGCGCGCCACGGGCACGGTGAGCCGACTCAACTGTCGCTGACCTCCTGGGCGTGTGCGCGGCGCACGCATGACCGGCCCAGCCAGGGCCGGAGGAGGTATGGCGATTGGCTAACAAGAAGACTCCTGCGCGCGGAGCTCGCTCGGTGAAAGCGCCGGCGCAGCTAGGCGACGCGCATATCGGCGATATCAAGGGCGCCCTCGGAACCATCCGCCACGACGAGTTGCCCCCGCGCCACTCCTGGCGCGGAAGGGTGAAGGCCTTGCTGGCGATCATGGGGCCGGGGCTGATCGTCATGGTCGGAGACAACGATGCCGGCGGCGTCTCGACCTACGCCCAGGCGGGTCAGAACCATGGCACCACCCTGCTCTGGACGCTCGTGCTGCTGATTCCAGTAGTGATCGTCAATCAGGAGATGGCCGTGCGGCTCGGCGCGGTCACCGGCGTCGGCCAGGCGCGACTCGTCTTTGAGCGTTTCGGCCGCTTCTGGGGCGCATTCTCGGTCGGCGGCCTCTTCCTGGTCAACTTCCTGACGATCGTCACCGAGTTCATCGGTATTACTTTGGCGCTCGAGTACCTGGGCGCAAACCGTTACCTGGTCGTTCCGATCGCCGCACTGGTATTGGTCGCCATCGCGACCTCCGGCAGCTTCCGGAACTGGGAACGGTTCATGTACGTGTTCGTGATCAGCAACCTGATCGTGATACCGCTGGCCGTGTTAAGCCATCCGCGCCTCGGGCCTGTGCTCCACGGTACCTTTGTTCCCGGTGTCAGCGGCGGAGTCGACTCCACATCCGCGCTCTTGATCATCGCCATCGTGGGTACCACCGTCGCGCCCTGGCAACTCTTCTTCCAGCAATCAAATGTGATCGACAAGCGGATCACGCCGCGCTGGATCAACTACGAGCGCGCCGATACGATCATCGGTTCAGTGGTCGTCGTCGTCGGCGCGGCGGCCCTGATGATCACGACGGCGTTTGCCTTCGGCGGGACTGCGCTCTATGGGCATTTCGTAGACGCCGGCCACGTGGCAAGCGGTCTCGCCCAGCAGGACGGGCATCTGGCTGGGATTCTTTTCGCCGTCGTCCTTTTTGATGCCTCGATCATCGGCGCGCAGGCGGTAACGCTCTCGACCTCTTACGCGCTCGGTGACGCCTTCGGCGTGCGGCATTCGCTGCACAGGTCGTTCAGAGAGGCAAAAACTTTCTACGGCGCCTTCTCGGTCTTGATCGTGCTCGCCGCCGGCATCGTCCTCATTCCTCGCGCTCCACTCGGACTGTTAACGGTGGCCGTCCAGGCTCTCTGCGGAATCTTGCTGCCCAGCTTCACGATCTTCTTGCTCATGCTCTGCAACGACAGGCACGTACTCGGGCCGTGGGTGAACAGGGGCTGGCTGAACGCGATCGCTACCGTGATCGTCGGCTCGCTGCTGGTGCTCTCAGGGCTCCTCGTCGTGACCACGGTGTTTCCCGGCGTGAACGTCGTCGCACTCTCGCTTGGTTTGGGAGGAGCGCTGGCGCTCGGGATCGTCCTGCTTGGAATCTCGGCGCTGCGCGGTGCGAGCGAGCCGGAGGCCGAGAAGCAGGCGGTCTCGCGCGAGAGCTGGACGATGCCGCCGCTCGCGCTGCTGGAGAAACCGACCTGGTCGCCTGCCAGACGCTTCGCCATGTATGTGATGATCGGTTACCTCGCCGTCGCCGTCTCGCTACTCGTCGTCAAGGCGATCGAGCTGGGTCTCGGTCACTGAAAAGCCGCCGTCAGAACCGCTTCGGAGGGCGCTCGGAGCTGTCCCGGCGCCCTCCGAAGCGGCGTCAGCTCATGCCTCTAGCTCGGCCTTGAGCGTCTTGATCTTCTCAACGAGCGGCGTGATCTTCTCGTGGGAGATCTCGCCGCTTTCGGCGAGCGCGTAGACGAGCTTGCCGAGGTTGTCGAAGGTCTCGCCGAGCTCGCGCTTCATCTTCATATCCTCGACGCCCTCTTTGGCTTTCGTGGAGGCCGTCCCAGCCGCAGCCTTTGCGCGGTCAACAAACCCCATCTCTTCCTCCTTCGCCGTATAGTCCCGCTCTTTCTATTCTCGCAGGGTCGGGCGCTCAAACAAGGAGCGGCGTTGGACCTGAACTGTGTTCGGCTATCGTCTGGCGGCGGCAGGCGACAGGTGGAGCGGTAGGTGGCCCAGAACCATTTCGAGCCCAGCCCAGTAGTTATTCCGAGCGAAGGAGAGACACCGTGCCGGCCCGAACGACAGATCAAGGTAAAGAACAAGCGCCCCGACCCGCCGGCCGCGCCTTGCGCGACAGCGCGACAGCAAAGCGCGTCTACGGCGATCCGATCGAGCTTGACGGGATGAAGATCATTTCGGTCGCCAGCGTCCGCCGCTGCGGGCACCAGGAGGGCGCCGAGGAGAGCGGGAAGGGTTGTGGCTGCAGTTGTGTCAGCGCCAGACCGGTCGGCTTGGTCGTGATCCATGACGGTCTGGTCGAGTGGAAGCCGACGCTCGACGTCACCCGCGTGCTTCTGGCAGCAGCGGGTGTGCTCGGTCTGCTCGTCTTCCTGCGGCGCCGTTGACGCTAACGTGACGCGGCGATCTGGCCTCGATACCAGAGCGCACTCTGTTTCGGGATCCGACGCTGGGTTGCATAGTCGACGTAGTAGAGGCCGAAGCGCATGGCGTACCCCTTTTCCCACTCGTAGTTGTCGAGTAGAGACCAGACGCAGTAGCCCTTGACACTGACGCCGTCTGCGATAGCACGGGCGAGCGCCTCGACGTGGCGTGAGACGAAGTCGACCCGGGCGGGATCCTCGACGACCTCGCCGCCGTCCCAGATGTCGGGGTAGGCGGCTCCGTTCTCGGTGATAAAGATGTCGACGCCGCCGTAGTCGCGCTTGATGCGAAGCAGCATCTCGTGCAGACCTTCAGGCGTGACGTCCCAGCCCATTTCCGTCAAAGGCGACTGGGTCGGTTCCGAGACCATGCCCAGGTACTCCGATCCCGGCTGCCGCTTGATCGTCGCCCGGTGGTAGAAGTTGACGCCGAGATGGTCGACCGGAGTCGCTATCACGGCAAGGTCTCCGTCCTCGATTGCCGCGTCAAAGCCGAAACGCTCGTAGTGAGCGAGCATGTCCTCGGGGTATTTCCCCTTGAACACCGGATCGAGGAACCAGCGGTTCTGGAAGCCGTCCCAGAGCTCGGCCGCAGCGATGTCCTCCGGACTGTCGGTGAACGCGACGGTCGGGTGGAGATTCGGTGCTATTCCGATCTTCGCGGAGGTGGCCTTGCTGCTGCGGAGAGCCTGCACCGCGAGGCCGTGAGAGAGCAGTAGATGGTGCGAGACGCGCAGGGCCAGCGGCCAGTCGTTGTATACGCCGGGAGCTTTTACGCCGCCGACGTAGGCCATGAAAGCCGTGACCCAGGGCTCGTTGTGCGTCAGCCAGAGATCGACGCGGTCGCCGAGCCGATCGAACATGGCTGCAGCGTATTCGGCGAAGCGAAGCGCCGTGTCGCGCTCTCCCCAGCCGCCTTCATCCTCGAGCGCCTGCGGAAGGTCCCAGTGATAAAGGGTCGGGAACGGCTTGATGCCGCGCTCCAGCAGCCCGTCGATCAGCCTCGAGTAGAAATCGACGCCTTTTTCGTTCAGGGCGCCCTTGCCGGTCGGCATGACCCGAGGCCAGGCGATCGAGAAGCGGTAGAGGTCGGCACCGAGCTCGGCCATGAGATCGAGATCGGTCCGCCAGTGGTGGTAGTGGTCACAGCTGACGTCGCCGTTCTCGCCGTTCGCCGTTCGCCCCGGTTCGTGGCTGAACGTGTCCCAGATCGACGGCCCACGACCGTCCTCGTTCACGGCGCCTTCGATTTGATAGGCGGAGGTTGAGACACCCCAGCCGAAGTCTGCCGGGAACCCCGGGATGAATCCGTCACTGTCTCGAGCTGCCATCGTCGCGGTTCGCTCCTTTGCTGGTTCAGTTGTCCTGGGCTGCGGGCTGCCGATTCGCGCTCGCCGACGCCTTCGAGCATCCGCGAGATCCGCAAGCGAAACCGCTTCCCGGAGCCGTCAGCCGCCTGCAAACCACAGCCGCGATCTCATCAGTTATCGGGGACGGTGTCAACAGAGTGCCGTAATACCCACCCCAACTTACTCGTATTCTCGAGCCCCGAGGCTCTCAAGCGCTTGCAGCCTCGAAAGCAGGTTTTTCAGAATCGGGCCAACGCAGACGCCGCGCCAGCCAGAGCGCGACGTAGACCAGCCCGACCAGCACGGGCACCTCGATGAGCGGGCCGACGACGCCTGCCAGCGCCTGCCCCGAGGTGGCGCCGAACACGCCCACGGCCACAGCGATCGCCAGCTCGAAGTCGTTGGAGGCGACCGTGAAGGCGAGGCTCGCCGTCTGCGCGTAGGGCATCCGCATCAGACGGCCGACGGCGAAGCCCGCCCCCCACATGACCGCGAAGTAGGCGAGCAGAGGTAGCGCGATCCGAGCGACATCCAGCGGCTGCGAGCTGATCTTGTCGCCCTGGATCGCGAACAGGAGCACGATCGTGAACAGAAGCCCGTAGAGGGTGATCGGCGCGATCCGTGGGATGAAGTGGTGCTCGTACCAGTTGCGACCGCGACGCTTCAGACCGATCCACCGTGTCAGAAAGCCGGCGGCAAGCGGGATGCCAAGAAAGATAAGCACTGTGCGGGCGATCTCCCAGATGCCGGGCTGGAAGCCTTGCGTATCCAGGCCGAGCCAGCCAGGTAGGACGGTGAGATAGAAGTAGCCGAGCAGCGAATAGGCGACGATCTGGAAGAGCGCGTTGAAGACGACCAGCACGGCCGCCCGTTCCCGATCGCCGCGGGCGATGTCGTTCCAGACCAGCACCATCGCGATGCAGCGCGCCAGGCCGACGATGATGACGCCGGTTCGGTACGCGGGCTGGTTGGCGAGCAAGAGCCAGGCCAGCGCGAACATGAAAGCGGGCCCAACGACCCAGGAAAGGAATAGCGAGACCCCGAAGAAACGGGCGTCGTTGACGCCGTCATCTCGCATCGTCCCCAGCTCCTCGTAGCGCACCTTCGCCAACACCGGGTACATCATCAGCAGTAGGCCTGCGGCAATCGGTAGGCTGACAGTGCCTACCTGGAGCTTGCCGAGCCAGTCGTTCAGGCTCGGGACGAGCGCGCCGAGCCCTAGCCCGGCGGCCATCGCTATGCCGATCCAGATTGGCAGGAAACGGTCGAGCGTCGACAGTTTCCGTAGCACGGCCGTCTCGTCTGGAGCCAACGCCGTGCGGGTGGGATCGGCTAATTCCGTCACTTCTCTCCTTCTCCCGTGAGTTCTTTCAGCAGCCGCCTGACGCGGGCTGCAATCTCGTCCCTGAAAGCGCGCACGTCGTCCGGCCTCCGACTGGCTGGATCTTTGCGACCCCGGTCCAAGACGCGCTTGTCCGAGCGTCGCTTGCTCAAGCTCTCCGGTACTGAGACCGATACCGGCGGCATGCACACCGTTCTTTGGCTTGCCAAGCGTTTTGGAATCGGGCAGCAACGTGTCGGCGGCGTCGGGTTACTTCTTGTCGTTGTCGTCGGAGTTCCGGCCTTCGTCCTTCTATACGTCAAGTACCTCACATAGTCGCGCCGCGGAGACGTCGAGCAGGTCCGGGTCGAGTCGCAAGGCGAGTTTGTGGCTCGGGTCATCCGCCGGCGCCGTCGATCTCGCCGAGAAGCGCCTCGACTTGGCGAGCGATCTCGTCTCGGATCTCGCGAACGCGCTCGAGCGACTGTCCCGCCGGGTCCTCGAGATCCCAATCGACGTATCGCTTCCCCGGAATAACTGGGCAGGCGTCGCCGCAGCCCATGGTCACGACCAGATCGGCCCACTCGGCGTCGGCGATCTCCAGGCGGCGCGGCTTACGATCGGAGAGGTCCACAGCGAGCTCCGCCATGGCCTCGACGACCTCCGGATGCACGCTCGCGGCCGGCTGAGTCCCGGCGGAACGCGCCTCGTGGCGACCCTGCACCGCGAGCCGAAAGAGCGCCTCGGCCATCTGCGAGCGCCCCGCGTTCTGGACGCAGACGAAGAGGACCTTCATCCGCAGCACTTGCCCTGCGAGCAATCTCCGGCGAGAGGAAGCGGCTTGGCCACAGGTCTGGTCTGCTCCGCTCTTACCGCTTTGACGATCGCCGCGTGCATGCCGTCCTCGACTTCATGCGTGAACTCGACCGAGATCTGCTCAAATCCCGCCGCCTCGAGCCCGCGCTCGTACTCGCTCTTTGCAAGCGCTCCGGCGATGCAGCCCGAGTAACTACCGCGCTCGGCTCGCTCGTCCGGCGAGAGGCGATCCTCGGCGACCACGTCCGAGATCCCGATCCGTCCGCCCGGCCTGAGCACGCGCGCCATTTCCACGAGCACCGCGGGTTTGTCGACCGAGAGGTTGATCACGCAGTTCGAGATGACGACGTCGACCGACTCGGCCGGAAGCGGGATCTGCTCGATCATGCCCTTGAGAAAGATCGCGTTGCCCACGCCCGCCTGCTCGGCGTTTCGCTGAGCCAGCGCCAGCATCTCGTCGGTCATGTCGAGCCCGAAGGCTCGTCCGCTCTCGCCGACCCGTTTCGCCGACAGAATCACGTCGATACCGCCGCCCGAGCCCAGGTCGAGTACGGTCTCGCCTTCGTGCAGGTCGGCCACGGCGATCGGGTTACCACAGCCGAGCGACGCCAGTGTGGCGGCGTCTGGAAGCTCTTCGCGCTCGGCGTCGCTGTAGCTCACGGCGCCGAAAGCGTCACTGACGGCCTTCTCGACGCAGCAGGGCTTCCCGCCACTCTCTGTTACGGTGGTCGCAGCCTCGGCGTAGTGGCGGCGCACCTGTTCGCGAAGCTCTTCCGCTGAGCCTGTCACGAGCATCCTCCTTCGAGGTCGATCAGGCCGGCGAGCTTGCTCACGGCCTCCTGGTTTAGAGAGAAGAAGGCCCACTTGCCGCGCTGCTCACGGTCGAGCAACCCTACCTCTACAAGCCTTTTCAAGTGGTGACTGACGGTCGGCTGGGCAAGGCCGAGCGGCCGGATCAGGTTGCAGACGCAGACCGGCTCGCGACTCGTTGCGAGCAGGTTGACGATCTTCACCCGCGCCGGGTCGCCGAGAGCCGCAAAGAGCTCCGCGGTGGCCTCGGCCTCCTCGCTCGAGAGTGCCGGCGCGGCAAGCGGGACGCAGCCGGCGACCGCTGTCGAGGTCTCGCTCATAGCGGCCGCAAACCGTAGCGAAGCAGGTTCTGGATGATGCGATCACGCTCTCCCTCGGCGACGCAGGTGGCATCGCACGCGATCGCGCAGCGCTCGCAGAACTCGGCCACGAGCGCCCTCTTCTCTTCGTTGTTCAGCTTCATCAAGGATCCTTTCTCTGGTTTAGCGATTGAGCGCGACGCCGAGCTCGCCTTCGACCTCATTGAAGATCCTCTCGCTTTCCTCGGCGGCGACGGAAACGTGCTTGTCTTTCACGACACCCCTGTTCTCGAGCTGGATCGAGCGCGTGACTTCGACTCCGTGCTCGCCGAGCAGGCGATCGGCGCAGGCGAGCGGACAGCCGGAGATGGCGACCACCGGCCGTCCCGACAGGGCTGCGGCGTACGGCGGCCCGGCTTCGATGCCGACGGCCTCGGCGCAAGACATCTCCGCCAGCCCGGCGCGGTCGAGCCGGATCGCGATCTCGTTCGCGAGCTGCCCGAGATTCGAGGCGCCCGAGCACGCGTAGACGAGCGCCTCGGGCGGCGAATCCAGTGCGGGGGTTTCGGTCACTTCTTTCCTCCTGTCCATAGCTCATATCGAAGTAAGTCGATGCATCGATTTTTATCAATATGTTTCGTTCCTGTCAACAGTCGGCCGACGACGGGTCGAAAACCCTCGATCCCCGATCGGGCAAAGCCCCCGTCCTAGCGGGCGCTAATACTCGCGATCTTCCCTCCGTCAAGGGTCGAGTCACGGCTTTGGATCTGCCGATAGCTGTTGCACTGATCGAGGGGGGTCACGTCTGTCGCTGGCCGCCGTTGGCCAAGCGAAAGACGTCCGATAGGAGGAACCAGAGAGATGGCCAGACGCACCTTTCTATTCGCCGCTGTTATCGCTGCCGTATGTATTCCGGCAACGGCGGCCGCCAGCAGAACTTGCTGGGATCCGGGCTCGCAGTACTCGGAGCCGGGTCCGGTATCGCTCGTGAAGGCTGATATCGACCAATTGCAGGCCGATTTCGCCGCGGCGCACGACACACTGATGGCCGACGCGCAGACGCTGCAGACGGACGCTGCGCTTCTAACCGGAAGCGACATAGCGGCAGCACAGGCGACGATCAAGGCCGACTTCCAGAAGCTTCGGTCGGACTTCCGAGCCGAGCGTGCAACGATTCGCGCCGACTGGCGACAGCTTCGAAGCGACTACTACGCGGCGCGTCGAACCCATCTCACACGAGCGGAGCGGCACGAGCTGAGTAGAGACATGACCCGGCTGATGGTGACGTTGTGGCGCGGGAATGCTCAACTGCACGAGGCGATCATGGCCGCCCAGAGGGCGATCAGGACGGCACGTTTGAACAGCGCACCGATCTCGCCGGGCGACGCGAGCGGTATCTCCGACTCCGGCATGGGTGCTCCCTCTGCGACCACTCCGGACGTGACGATCGTGACTGCCGATATCACGCAATTGCAGGCAGATTTCACGACAGCGCAAAACACGTTGCTCGCCGACGCGAGCACGTTGCGCTCAGACGCGCGGCTTCTTGCCTGGCACGGCAGGATGCATGCCCGCGCGATCGTCAGGGCCGACTTCCAGAAACTCCGATCGGACTTCCAGGCCGAGCAGGCTACGATCCATTCCGATTGGCAGCAGTTCCGAAGCGACTACCTCGCAGCGCGGGCAGCAGGGCTCAGCGCCGATGACCAGCAGGAGTTGCGCGGAGAGATTGCGCAGCTGATGGGGGCGCTGTGGCAGGGTAACGCTCAGGTTCACCGGGCAATCATGGCCGCCCAGATGGCGATCAGGATGGCACGCTGGTACGGTGCACCGATCTCGTGGCGCGACGAGAGCAGCATCTCCAACAGCAGCATGGATGCTCCGTCAGGTGCCAGCCAGTACGTGACAGCGATGACGGCAGACGGTGCCCAGCTCAGGTCGGATCTCGGTGCAGGGCACGACGCTCTGATCGCGGATGCGAGCAGGCTGCAAGCGCACACGGCTCTCCTCTCCCGGGGGGAGGGAGGAGCCCGAACGATGATCAAGGGCGACTTCCAGAAGCTCCACTCTGACTTCCAGGCGACCCAGCAGAGAATCCACGCTGACTGGAATCAGCTCCGGAGTGATTACCTCGGCGCACACAACGCGAGGCTGTCGGCCGGCGACCTGTACTTACTACGCCAGGCCGTTTCCCAGCTCGGGATTACCTTGCGAACGGGGCGTGCCAGGGTGCACGCGGCGATCAGCGCCGACGGGCAGGCGATACGAAACGCGCGCCATCACGGCGGGCCGATCTCGTCGAGCCAGGAAAACGGTATCTCGGACAGCGGCATGAACGTGCCGGCATCGCTCTAGGAGAGTGAGCACGAGAGACGTTGAGCACACGGGCCCGCCACTGGCGGGCCCGTTCATTTGGCCGGCTCGTCACCCCAGATCCATGCTGCGTACCGGCTCGATTCTCACGACGAGGCGAAACAACTCCTGACTCGCATCTCAGACCCCCGCACGCCGGCCAGGAGCGTGTTGCGGCCGCGCGCAGACCGGAGTAATTCGGCGTGCGGTCCCAATTTGGGTACGGCGCCCTTCTTGCTCCGAAAACCGCCGGCTGGCTCGTGGTTTCGTCTGACTTCGACCACTCAAAGAGAAGATCCCGGTCATGAATAAACGCCTCACCACCTTCTTTGCACTCGCGTTCCTAGTCGCACCCATAGGCCCCCTCCTCGGTACGCGCCGCGCCGAGAGTGCCCACGAAGTCCACCGCGGCGTCGACCGCTACCGCAGTTAGCGCCGGCTTCTTTCAACCCTGCGCCTTGCTCTCCAACCACACGATCAAGTGGTGGGGTCTGAACGCGAGCGCCCAGCTCGGCAGCGAATGGCACTACAAGGCGACCCCCGTCAGCGGGCAGGCGTAGACAGCGGACTGCTCCCCGAAGAAACGGGGGCAGTCCGCTAACGGCAGCCTGGCTTCCGCGAAACACTCTGAGCGCTACCCGTTCCCGCGTGATCCAAAGAGACTGCTCGGTCAAGATAGGACGTGAGTGGTGGATTGCCTGGCGTCGGAGGAGAGAAAGGCGATGAAGATGAAGGCTCGCTGGTTGCTTACGCTCGGACTGGGAGTGGCGTTCCCGCTTCTGACCGGAGCCGGGACGGCGCCGGCGGCGTCGAGTTGGGTTGCGCGGAGTGGCGCGGTTTACCATTCCCGTTACATCAGCGCCACCTTCCGAGTAACTGCGTTCAAGGCATCGGCGGAGGAGACGTGGGATTGGTCTGTGACCAATCAGGCCAACAACTCGGGATGGGCAACCTCGGGCGGTAACGCGGAGTGGTCGGCAACGATGCCGCCTTCAAGGCAGTCGAAGAAGCCGACCATCGAGATATTGGAGTCGCTCGCCGGGAACCGAAGGGCCGAATCGGGGATAGTCGAGATTCCGGTGCATGCGTCGTACAGCATCACTTCAGCTGGCAAGACGTCGCAGCACCCAAGCACCTCCTGCAGCGACAAGGGCCCTGCCGGAAAGGACGTATTCGTTCAGTGGGGGCCTGCACAGTCGAATCCGAGACACCCTAAGCTCGAGAGCGAGGCCGTGACCTTCGTCTGGCCGGACCTGCACCTGGCGGGAACCGGAGTGAAGTGCGCCGCCGAGGGTATGTCCGCCAAGGCCGTGTGGTTCAAGAAGGTCGAGGTAATGAACGATCTGGCGAAGGAGAAGGGGTTCACCGTGCACGCGAAAGGATCGATCCCGATCCCCGTAACGAGCACAGAGGACTGCTATGGATGCATCGGGTTCAAGGGCCAGGGGACCTACGAATGGAAGGTGTCGATGACCCTTCACGTCCTATCCGTAACCTTCAAGAAGTAGCCGCTCGATTCGCTCGGCGAATAGTGGCCCTGACCCCTGCGGCGCGTAAACGCCTATCTGGCTGCGCCGTGCTCGTCTCGACCGACCGTACTCTCTTATCCGCGAAACCAGGCGATCGAGCTCGTCACTGGATCTCGAACGCGAGCACTTTTCGATTCACTTCGGCTGAGAGCATCAGGCGGTAGCGGCCGTTCTCGATCGGCTTGCTCGCGAACAGCGCCTTGATCGTTATCGAGTGAGAACCCTCGAAGTCGCCGCTGCGCGTGACGGTACGCACGGTGAGCCAGCTCGCGCCGTGCGCGCGAGAAAGCACGTAATGGAATCTCTCGCTCGACGGTGAAAAGCGGTACACGAGCCTGACCTTCCCGGCCTGGGAACGCGTGAAGGTGTTCTTCGCCAGGTAAGCGAAGATCTTGCCCTCCCTCACGTCGACCGTGAAGCTGCGGCTCGCCGGGGTCGGATCGGTATCGCCGACGCTCAGGTACTGAATCTTCTGGGTGTGATTCTTAAAGAAAAGAGTCCGCCGTAGCGTGCTCTGCGAGTAGTCGATCCCCTCCCAGTGTGCAACGACCGCGTTGCTCTTGTAAGCAAGGGTTGCTGCGCCGGTGGTGGGGTCGATCACGTAGATCCTGCCACCTCGCCCGTCCGAGGAGGCGTAGAGCAATCCGTCTCGGTACGCGAGGCCCTGGTCTAGGAAGATCTTGTGAGAGACGTGGACGCCGCCGAGAAACGCGAAGCTATGGAGGTCGTACTTGTATATGTAAAACGGGTTGCAGTAGTCGCTGGCGAAGATCGTCCCGTTGGCGCCGATATCTGGAGCCACGGCTACGCTCGAGACCTCGTGCCCCTGCGCCGAGATGTCATGCACGGCTACCCGACTGAGGTCGGAGGCGCGGAAGACGAGAATCGACTGATGTGTTACGAAGCCGGGCCGACAGCCGCGGTAGAGCTCGGACGGTACGTACAGGTTCCCGTTGTAGTAGTCGCCATCGCCCAGATGCGTCGAGAGCAGATGGGAGTTGGCGTTGCGGTTCTGTGCCACGAGCGACCAAGTCGCGTCGTCGTTTCGCTTGTAGATCGAGTTCGTGCCGAAGAGGTAGTGGTAAGTACCGTCGGTCGCGTAACCCTGGTGCGAGTCGGTGAGCCTCGGCGAGAGGTAGCTCACCTCGAACGGGCCGGTGGCCCTGACAGCGAAAGAGTGAGCACCGTCGGCAAACGGGCCGAGTGTCTTCGGCGAACTGCAGGGGGTAAACAAGCCGCCGTCGAGCGAGCAATCGAAGGTCGAGCCCGACTGCGAGGCGCTGAACTCGAATCTTGGCTCGGCAGTATGGACCCGGCCCGAGGGTCCTGCTGTGATCCTCGTCCGCGGCGCAGTCGCAGCGGCCGCGAACGCCGAGGCAATCGAATGGGCCAGGTAGAGCGAAGCTACCGCGATGCACGAACAAACAAGCGGGGCCGTAAACCCGAACGCAACCCGGCGAGAACCATGATGTCTCACGGAAGATCCCATAGCGCGACTTTCTAGCGCGGAACGCTACCGGCTCTGCTCCGCTAAAGCCTATCGGAGCGATACCGAGACTCTTCCGGAGGGCACAGCGTCGATCAAACGTTCCCGGGGGAGCGATGCGTGACCGGACATCGAGGTGGTGCCGGAGCCGGTCTTCACCTCGCGGAATCCGCCGCCGGCTGATCAGCGACGCGAAATGGAACTAAGCGGGGCACTTTCCAACCCCCGAGCCGGGGTTGATCTCTCCCGACTGCGCGATGTCCAGAAGCGCCTGCTGAAAAAAGCCGCTGCTAATCCTATGGAACCGAGACCGGCTCCGGCTCGTCCGAGCCCTGTCCTCGAGACGATCACACGTGTGCTCGAACGAGAGAACCGGCCCATGTGTGCTCGAGAGATCCACTCAGCAGCGGAAGAGCTGCTCGGTCGGCCCCTTCTCTGGAGGTCGGTGAAAGGAACTATGTTCAACTACGCGCAGGGCCGGATGCCGCGGTTCGTTCGCGCATCTCGAGGCGTATGCCAGCTCGGGGACGTTGATCGAATGTGACCTGACTCCCGAAAAGAGGTCCACCTTGAAGTTAAGTTTTCGGGGGTCAGGTCAACGGTCGGGCACCCTCCCCTACCCCGGTCGCCTCCGACATCAAGTGACCCGGGGCGGGCTCAAGAAGCAGACGCGGGACCCGATGACGTGGAGGAAGAACCTCGACGGATCGAGACTGCGGTGGAAACGATGAGCGGAAGACTTGCTGGGGCTGGCAGCGCTGCGCCTGCGTCGGGTCACAGCGGGCGCGCGTCGGCCCCCAAAGATGTTCCCTGGGCACGCGCGGGCAAGATCCCCGGGGATGAGCTCGAGCGCTTCCTCCTTGGCACCTGGCTGGAAACCACCACTGACCACGTCTACTTCAAGGACCGCGCCAGCCGCTTCATCAAGGTGTCGACTGCGATGGCGAGGCACTTCGGTCTGCGCAGTGGGGACGAGGCCATCGGCAAGACCGACTTCGACTTCTTCTCCGAGGAGCACGCCCGCCCCGCCTGCGAGGACGAGCAGCGGATCATCCGCACCGGCGAGCCGCTGGTCGACGTCGAGGAGAAGGAGACGTGGGAGGACGGGCGCGTGGGCTGGGTCTCGACGACCAAGATGCCGCTCCGCGACGACGACGGCAACATCATCGGCACCTACGGCATCTCGCGCGACATCACGCTCGAGAAGCTGCAGAGGGACGAGATCAAGCGGCAGAACGACCTGCTCGACACGTTCCTCGAGACTACTCCTGAGGACATCTACTTCAAGGACACCGAAAGCCGCTTCGTCCGCGTTAGCCGCTCGCTGATTAAACGCCTTGGGGTCTCCCGCGACGAGGAGATCCTGGGCAAGACCGACTTCGACTTCTTCGACGTAGCGCACGCGCGCCAGGCGCGCGCGGACGAGATCGACGTGATGACCACCGGCATTCCGCGGATCGCGATCGAGGAGCGCGAGCTCCGGCCCGACGGCAGCGAGCACTGGGTTGTCACGACCAAGATGCCGCTCCGCGATGCCGACGGAACGATCATCGGCTCGTTCGGCATCAATCGCGACGTTACCGAACAGAAGCGGCTCGAGGCCGAGCTGCGTCAGTCGCAGAAGATGGAGGCCGTGGGGCGCCTCGCCGGCGGTATCGCGCACGACTTCAACAACCTGCTGATGGCGATCTCCGGCTACGCAGACCTGCTGCGGCAGGCGCTGCGGGACAACGAGGAGCTGCGCGGCGACACCGAGGAGATCATCGCGGCCTGCGAGCGCGCGTCGCGGCTGACGAGCCAGCTGCTCACCTACAGTCGTAGCCGCACGCCCGAGACCGAGGTTATCGACGTTGGCAGTGCCCTCAACGACATGGCGGAGATGCTCTCGCGCCTGCTCGGGGAGGACATCCGCATCGAGCACAACGTTTGCAGCGAATGCACCTGTGTCCACATCGACCCGACCCAGCTGGAGCAGATCGTGCTCAACCTGACGCTGAACGCCCGCGATGCGATGCCGACCGGCGGCCGCTTGCGGATCGAGGTCGAGCGCGAAGGCGCGACGGTTTGTCTATCCGTTTCAGACAGCGGCGATGGCATCGCGCCCGAGCTTAAGGAGCACTTGTTCGAGCCCTACTTCACGACCAAGCAGCGCGGGCACGGCACCGGCCTTGGACTTGCCACCGTGTACGCGATCGTGCAGCAGGCGGGGGGCATGATCGAGGTCGCGAGCGCCCCGGGGCAGGGTGCATGCTTCCACCTCCGGCTCCCACACGCCGGCGCTCCCTGCGCGCAGCCCACAGCCGAAGCGGGGCCTTCCCCCCCCGACCTCTCTCCTGCCCACCCGAGCGAGACGATCCTCTTGGTCGAAGACGAGGCGGCCGTCAGGACGCTCGTCGGTCGGTTCCTGGAAGAGGCTGGCTATTCGGTTCTGACAGCCTCATCGGCAGAGGAAGCGTTGGCGCTCGCCGACAATGCGACCTTCGAGCTGCTCCTGGCCGACGTGATCATGTCGGGGATGAGCGGTGTCAAGCTCGCGGAGCAGCTGAAGCAGACGCACGCCGAGATCGCGGTGCTCCTCATGTCCGGCTACAGCGACGAACGGCTGGGCTCGCACGGCGTTGGCGCCCATGGCTGGTCGGTGGTCGAGAAGCCGTTCCGGCTGCCTGCGTTGCTCGCCCTCGTCCGGGCGCGGCTGAACGACGCACTCTGAACAGAGATGCACAGGACCGTCGGCTCGGGCACCCAACGAGCCAGCCCGTTTCCCAAGCCGAAGCTGTATGCGGACCAGGCCGTTCCCGAGGACGTCGTGCCGAGCTCTTCCCGCCCGAGAGGAGGATCTCGGCGCAGAAAAGGTGCGCGCTAGTGGGCCGCATCGTGTCCTCTGTTTCCTTGAGTAGGGCGATCGCCTGACGCACGTGACGCGAATTCTCAAAGCGACGCCTGAGGGTTCGTATCTGCAACGTTCGGTATCTCGGGAATGGAGCGTACCGGGATCGAACCGGTGACCTCCGGCGTGTAAAAGCGGCAGTGGATTCTAGAAGCGCCCGCTAATAGACTGTTTTTAGCGAGCGCTTCTAAAGCATAGATCTCGCCTCGAACTCGGAGGGCGCCGCCGGAAGCGGTGTCCGTGTCCCTCGACGCCTGATGTTGACCATGGTAAGAGCCGAGCCGTCTTTATGTCTGGACGGTCGCGCAGTAGACAAGCGCAACGAGGTTCCAGCTACCCGCCGCCCCGGTATGACCGTCAACGCGATTGGTCACGCCGTCACTCAAAATCGCATCCGTGGTGATGCTGAGATCGGTGGGTGCTCCGGCGGTGCTGAAACCACCGCCAATCGCTTTCTTACCCGTCGGGCAGGCAGCGGTTGCGGTATGGCTGCCCGCCCCGGTAACCAAAGCGCCCTGGACGATCGTGAGGCCGCTGATGCCCGGAATGCCCCGCATGCCGGGCTGGCCATCGGCTCCCTTGGCTCCGGTAGCTCCCTTTGGTCCCTTGGCGCCTTTGAGCTTGGTGAGCACGCTCGGCTTGATCTGGTTGGTCGAGGTGATCAGATAGTGGCTCGCGGCAATACTCGTTCCCGTTGACGCCACGAACAGCGCCAGGCAGGCAACTGTCATCGCCGGTGACGGTTTCCTGAGTAGTTTGCGCATGCTTCGGCCCTTTCTCGCTCGATTGCGGTAACGGACACTGGCAAACGAAACCGCCTCTGTCAAAGGTGTCGATCGTAAGAAAACGGCAGTGCTCAAGCCGATCACGATCAGAGATTCCGTGCCTCTTTCCCCTACTCGTACGACCTGCGCTGGCTAGGCGGACTTCGGCCGAAAAGTGGAACTAAGCGGAGCACGTTCAAACCCTCAGGCCGGGGTTGAGCTTTCTAGGGTCAAAGCGCTCTAAGACGAACTGCTCCGCAGAGCCTTGGCCAATCCCCGTGAGCCGCGGCGCACCCCGCGGCGTCCCGTGGGAGTGTTGGCGACGATCGCGAGGGTGCTCGAGGAAGCGAACTGCCCGATGCGGGCGCGCGAGATCGACGCGACTGCAGAGCAACTCGCGGGCGAGCCACTACGCTGGACATCGGTGAAGGGGACTCTGACCGCCTATACCGGTGGCTGCGAAGCGCGCTTCGAGCGCGTCCGGCGCGGTCACTACCGGATCAAGAAGACACGGCTCTGCGGGTGACAGCGAGAGTGCCGTGGGCACAGCGAGCGGTAGATGCCTCGTTCTCTAGGATGGGGCCGGGTTCACAAGCCTCCCGGGAAGTAACTCCAGGTGATTCACGCGAAGGCGACAACCGCGCTCGCACGACAAGGTCGCCAGAAGTCCGCGTTAACGCTGCAGCCTGCTAGCATCTCGTCCGGTCGACGAACAGACACCGACAGACTTCATCGAAGCGCCCGGAGCCAACCGTGGCCATCATAACTGCCTCTATTCTCGACGCTGACTATTCGCAACTTGAGCACGAAGTCACGCGCGTTGCTAACGCTGGCGTTGACGCATTCTCGCTCGATGTCATGGATGGACATTTTGTGCCCCGCATCACTTTCGGCGAATATCTCGTGGCCCAAATTCGTAATTGGATCGACCTACCCATAGAGGTTCATCTGATGGTTGACGAACCGCATAAATGGGTGCAGCGAATCTGCGATGCGGGCGCTGACATGGTCGTTTTCCACCTGGAAGCTGCAACAAACCCAGATGAACTTATAGATCGTATTCGACGCGAGAAACGCCAAGTAGGCCTCGCCCTAAAATGTGAGACGCCCATAGAAAATCTGTCTGACGATCTCATGGCAAAGGTGGACTTGGTAAATCTTGTGTCCGTTCCGCTCGGCTTTGGTGGTAACGCCTCCGCCCCGGATACCTTCGAGAGAATACGAGTTGTTCGAGAGCGAGCTTTGACAGCGGCGATCGAACTCGGTGTCGAGGTCGACGGCGGCGTTAAGCCTTCGAACGCCGCTCAGTACGTCGAGGCTGGGGCCGATATGCTGACTGTTGGTACCGGTATCTACCACGCTGAGAACGCAAACGATGCGGTGAGGGTCCTGCGCGAAACCACCCGAGGACCGGCTGACGAACAAGCGCGAGCACGTTTGAAGGAGTTTCTCTCCGTCCCAAGCACGACCCCTGTCGACGACGCGGCTCGTCGCGCCCGTTTAGAAGCCTTGCGGCTGGCTCAAGATATTCCGCGAAGGATCTGGGATCCGCTTACAGCTCCCCGGTAAACCACCGGCAGGTACGCGCATCCTCCCATGTGAGCGACCTTGCCGACGGGAGGCCCCCGTTTCCTAGAGCTCGATGATCTGCAGGACGCGATGATGCAGATCATGAGGAACTGGCAGGCGCTGTACCAGAAGGCCTACGGTGCGAACCTACGGACTAGCGAGTCGGGGATAGTGACCTAACCCCCATCGCCCTGGAGGACTCTCCACCGGGGGTTGCCGCCGCGCGAGCGGCCGGTTTGTTTGTGCTTGGGGTGCCGTCGGTCGCGGGCCTCGAGTTGGAGGCCGACTAGGTCTTCAACTCGCTCGAAGATCCGCCGCTGGCAGAGGCGATCATCCAGGAACTCGGCGAGCGGTAGACGGCTCAACCACCTTCTGCGAAACAGGGCAGCGCTACAGGCGAGCGACCTCTGATGCAGTACGCTAGACGGTGAGGTCGACAACTAACGCATGAGCCGAGGAGTGGAACAGCTGCCTCGCGTCGAAGTCGAGCGCGCACCGGGCACCGAGAGCGGTTTCCCTGACGCGGACGCGTTCTGCGAGCGGGTTGCGCGGAGCGACCTGTTCGCGTCTGCCGTGCCCATAGCCGTGACGCGCGCTCCCGGGCGTCTGGACATCCTCGGCGGGATTGCCGACTACTCCGGTTCGCTCGTGCTCACGCTGCCGCTGGCCGCGGCGGCGCTCGCCGCCGCTCAGCTCTACCCAGATGGGCGCGTCGTTGCAGTCAGCGGCGACCGCCGCGTCACGCTCGACGTCGACGAGCTTCTCTACGCGCCGTTCGAAACCCTAGCGCGTCGCTTCGTCGGTCGCGACGCGTGGGCGGCATACGTCGTCGGTCCGATCGCGCTGCTCGTGCGCGAGGAACAGGCTGCGCTTCCTGGGCTGCGGCTGCTCATCTCGTCCAACGTCCCTGAAGGCAAGGGCATGGGCTCGTCGGCGGCTGTCGAGATCGCCGCGCTGCACGCGCTCGCAGCCTGCCTTGGCCGCCCGCTCGAACCCAGCCGGTTCGCTCTCCTCGGGCAGCGTGCCGAGCAGCTGCTTGCCGGCGCTCCGTGCGGCGCGATGGATCAGATGACTGCCGCCTGCGGCGAGCGTGGGCGGCTGCTCGAGCTCCTCTGTCGCCCCGCCGAGATCGTAGATTCGATCGCACTTCCGCCGCCGCTCGCCGTGTGGGGAATCGACTCCGGCGTGCGCCATGCCGTCGCCGGCGGTAACTACGGACGCGTGCGCTGCGCCGCTTTCATGGGGAAAGCGCTGTTGGACTGCCGCAACGAGTACCTTACTGGGCTCGACCCTTCGCAGGTCGACCCGGGACAGCTTCCCGAACAGCTCGTGGGTAAGGAGTTCCTGCGTCTTCCCGAGCGAGTCGACGATCCGGTTAGCGTGGTCGAGCCCGATGTCGTCTACCCCGTGCGCGCGGCGACTCTGTACCCGATCGAGGAGCAGGTACGCGTACGCAAGTTCGCAGAGCTCCTCGCCGTGCCGATCACTGCGGACCGCGCGCGACTACTCGGGAAGTTGATGTACGAGTCGCACGCGGGCTATTCGCGTTGCGGGCTGGGAACGCCTCGCACGGATGCGCTCGTCTACACGGTCCGCAGGGCCGGTTGGGAGCAGGGCCTCGTGGGAGCGCGGATCAGCGGCGGCGGTGGCGGAGGCACCGTGGTCGTCCTGGGGCGGGAGGACGCCGAGCCTCTAGTCCGGGCGATGGCCGACGAACTCGGGGCCGGGTTGATGGGCGGGTCATCGGCTGGCGCGGCGAGCTTCGACGTGCGCGCCCTGGTGAGCGGACGCGCGAGCCGATGATGACTTGCGCTGTCTTCGCGCCGGCCCGCGTCAACCTCATCGGCGAGCACACCGACTATTCAGGCGGGCTCGTACTTCCGGTCGCCGTCGACCTCGGTATGACCGTGGCCGGTTGGCTCGCCGAGGGGACAATACGCCTGCGCTCGCTGGCGTTCTCGGAGCCCGTCGAGCTCAACTGTGACGGGGCGCCGCGGCGGCCGTTAGCCGGTTGGGCCGCTACGTCGCGGCCGTCGCGCAGCTGCTCGACGAACGCGGGAGACCTCCCGTAGGCTCTACGGTTCCGATCGGAGCAGGGCTGTCCTCGTCGGCCGCCCTCACGGTATCGGTCGGGCTCGCACTCTGTCGCGTAGCGGACTTCGAGCTTCCTCCGCTCGGGCTTGCCAGGATCGCCCAGGCGGCGGAGCATCTCGCGGTCGGAGTCCCGTGCGGGCTGATGGATCCGGCGACGTCGCTCTTGAGCCGTCGCGGTCACGCCCTACTGCTCGACTGCGGCAGCGAGGAGCACCGTCTCGTGCCTCTTCCGCCTGGCCTTGCGATCGTCGTCCTCGATTCAGGCGTCCGGCACGAGCTAGAGCATTCCGGGTACGCCGATCGTCGCGCCGAGCTCGAGAGGTGTATCGCGGCGATCGGCGACCGGAATCCCGCGTCGCTGACGGTCGCGCAGGCCGAAGCAGAGGCTGAGGCGGCGGGGGTCGGCGATGTCGCGGCCCGGAGGCTCCGTCACGTCGTCTCCGAGAACGAGCGAGTGCGCAAGTGCGTCACCGCTCTCGAGCAGCCGGCTGGCCCTGATCTCGAGGCACTCGGAGCGCTCTTCCGCGAGAGCCACGAGAGCCTCCGCAGCGACTTCGAAGTCTCCACGCCGGAGCTCGACCGGCTTGTCGATCTCGCCTACGAGAGCGGCGCGATCGCCGCGCGCATGACGGGCGGCGGGTTCGGCGGCTCGATCGTGGCGCTGGTGGAAGCTGACCGGGCGCCGTCGCTGGTC
>JBEKLL010000005.1:0-103773 GCA_050010215.1 Gaiellaceae bacterium
GCGCTGTTGGGCCGCCGAGGCAACGAACGGGAGCACGAATCTCGCCCCGCGGTGAGGCGGGGCGAGATTCGCGAGATTAGGTGTCCGCGAACCGAACTAGTGTCGTCCGGCGGTCGAGAACTGGTAGATCGTCGTCGAGTTGAACGGCGTCCCCGGGTTCAGCACCGTCGAGGGGAAGCTCGGCTGGTTGGGCGAATCGGGATAGTGCTGGGTCTCCAGCGTGAACCCGTCGGTCTGGCGGTATGTATGTCCGCTCGTCCCGACTAGGTCTCCCACGAGGAAGTTGCCCGAGTAGAACTGCACTCCGGGCTCCGTCGTCCACGTCGTCAGCACGCGGCCGCTGGCCGGATCGTACGCCCGCGCCGCGAGCGACAGCCCCGAGCCTGAGCGGTTGAGCACCCAGTTGTGGTCGAAGCCGTGCGCCAGCACGAGCTGCGGGTCACCGCTGTTAATGTCCCGCCCGATCGGCTTGGCCGTGCGGAAGTCGAACGGTGTGCCAGCCACCGGTGTTAGCACCCCGGTCGGGATCAGATTGGCGTTGACCGGTGTGTAGCTGTCGGCGTTGATCATCAGATCCTGGCCTTGGACGCCCCCCGACCCTTCACCGGCGAGGTTGAAGTACGTGTGGTTGGTGAGGTTGATGACCGTCGAGAGCGTGGCGGACTGGTTCGTCGCGCTGTAGTCGATCTTGATCTGGTTGGCCTTGGTGAGCGTGTAGGTGACGTTCACGTCCAGGGCGGCCGGATAGCCCGAGTCACCGTCGGGGCTCAGCAGGTGCAGCCCGAGCTCCGGGCCGTTCGGACCGACGTCTGCCTTCGTGACGTCCCAGACGTGCTTGTCGAAACCGACCGTGCCGCCATGCAGCGAGTTCGGCGAGTTGTTGATCGGCAGGGTGTAGGTGACGCCGTTCAGGGTGAACTTCCCGAGGGCGATCCGGTTCCCGTACCGGCCGATCAGCGCGCCGAAGTACGTACTGTTGCCGCTGCCGACGTAGCTGTTGGTTGCGGAACGTGTCAAGCTCGCGTACCCGAGCGTGACGTTCGCCATGTGGTGGTGCTTATCGGGCACCCAGACCTCCTGGATGATCCCGCCGTAGGTCAGAATCATTACCTTCATCCCCGACGAGTTCGTCAGGGTATAGCGGTCGACGGCAGTGCTGTCGACTGTCCCGAACGGCTCCTTCGTGATCGAAGGCGCCCGGTGCTTCGCCCACTTCGTCATCGGCGATCTGCCTGCGCCTGAGAAACCCACAAGGACAGCGAGCATAACAAGAGCCGTAACGGCCGTTAGCGCGGCGGCTAGAATCCTTTTCAGTCCTACACCGGCTCGCCACGGCGCCGCCGGAACGAGTCGCGCCGCCGCCGCCGGGAACGAAGCCTCCGGCGGCACGCGGTAGCCGAACGCGTGCACTCATTGCGCCATTGCGCCCGTTCGAGCGGAAGCGAGTGGCGCGAGTTGGGCTGGAGATGACCCGCCGGTTGCCTGCCCCACTCGGCCGGGCCAGAGGCCGTGGCATCCGCACCTCTGACCCGGCCTGCCCACTCCGCAGTGCAACGATGCTCGTGGCAACTGCGGCGTGGGTGGTGAGACTTCTACCTTGTCACTTCGTGTTCAGCGGTTCTCGATGCCCTACCTCCGATCACCACCCTTGACACCGAACTGGTACGTCGTCGCCGTTACGTAGTTCGCGCCGGGGTCGAGGACCACCGATGGCCATGCGGCATCGCCTTGATGGTGCGGCGAGTCGGGGTAATGCTGCGTCTCCAGCGTGAACCCGTCCGTCTGCCGGTACAGGTGGCCACTGGTCCCCGTGAGGTCACCGACCATGAAGTTCCCGGAGTAGAACTGCACGCCGGGCTGGTCTGTGTAGGTCCAGAGCGTGATCCCGTTCTGGCGGTCGAACGCTGTGGAGACGAGCCGGTACCCAGAACCGTTTAGCACCCAGTTGTGGTCGAAGCCGTGCGCGATCACGAGTTGAGGAAGCGACTGGCCTCCGTTGTCGGCCGCGGTCGACTCGATGTCCTGGCCGATCGGCTTCGGCTTCCGGAAGTCGAACGGGGTCCCTGCCACCGACACGCCAGCCGTGCCTGGCGCCACCGCTGGGATCAGGTTGCTGTCCACGGGCGTGTACTCGTCCGCGTTGATCTGCAAGTACTGCCCCTTGACGTCACCCGAGCCCTCGCCAGCCAGGTTGAAGTACGTGTGGTTGGTGAGGTTGATGACCGTGGACAGTTTGCTGTCGTTGTTGTGCGACAGGTAGTCCATCCTCAGGGCGTTGTCATTGGTGAGCTTGTACGTCACCGTGTTCGCCACTTCCGCCGGGAAGCCATTGTAGCCGGCCGGGTCGGTGTACGTGAGCTTCAGTGCCACGAACCCCGGGCCGGTCATTGGCGTGGCGGCCCAGACCCGGCAGTTGTACGAGGCTGGCCCCCCGTGCAACGTGTTGGGGCCGTTGTTCGCAGGCAGGTTGTACGTGGTGCCGTTGAGGTCGAACGAGGCTTTGGCGATCCTGTTTGCGTACCGGCCGATGATCGCACCGAAGAACGTTTCGCCAGAGCCGCCCGCTTCCGGCCAGGGCTGGCCCAAGGTGTCGTTGACGTAGTCGCTCAGGCTCGAGAAGCCGAGAGCAACGTTCACGAGATTGCCTCTACGGTCAGGGACCCAGATCGACTGGACCGTGCCGCCGTAGTTGGTGATGTTCACCTTCATCCCGTTGCGGTTGGTGAGCGTGCACAAGCTGGCGTGCATACCCGCGTCCGGCCCAAGGGACACTGTGCCCCAGTCCGTGCACGTGATGCTCAACTTGCCGTGCCCCCAGCCGCGATCGCCGTGGCCGTGGCCGTGGCCGTGGCCGGCGAACGCGCTCCCGGCTCCCACGGCGAGTATCGCGGTGCCCGCCGAGACGAGGGCGAGGGCGAGCACCTTCCTGCTCCTGCGATTCAAGAAAGAAGCATGCATTGCTGCTCCTCCATATTCTTTTTTTCGTGTTGTTGTCTTGTCCTTACGTGCGAGCAGGCACGGCGAGCCGCACAATACCCCCCCCCATACCGTGAAGCGCGGCGCGAGCAGACTCGTTTACTGCAGGCGACATCGCGTATATACATCTCACCTGCGCGAAGTCTCCGCTGCTTACGTTACTCCGCGCGCGCGGAGCCTTTCAAGCCGAATGATTCCTTGCCCGAGTGAACCCCGACTTTCCCGAGCCGTCCGTGCTTTCTTCGCAGGCTTCTCTTGATCACACGAACTGCAGAAGGGTCGACGGTCACGCCAGCCCCGCCTGTGGTCGGGGAAGGGCTCCGGAGGGCCGTTCCGGCCACGCCGACGACGTATGCGCCCGTATAGGGGTGGGTCAGAGGGCTCCCGTTTCCTTCGCTCTCTCGGTGTCCGGCACCGTCTTGGTCGCAGGTCGAAAACCGGAGACTAAACCGAGAACGGGAAGCTCCCCCGTCTACCAGCCGTCTACCGGGAGCTGACGGAGCCCAGCGGACTCGGTGCGTCTCCACGGGCACGATGCCGCGTCCGAACCGGGCTGGGCGTACTGGGAGGTACACGCCGAACGCCGTTCGCCTCATCCGGATCACTTCCTAAACCGCGTGCGCAAGTTCGATTCTTGCCGGGGGCATTACCTGTGAGACGGCTCGGGAAGCGGGTTTGCTGGGATTCGGAGCTATCGCGCCGGAGCTGCGCTAGGCGAGCCGTCTACCAGGCTCGGGCTCAAGTAGCGCCATTGGAAGAGGCCCTCACGAGCCCCTTTTTCGGCTCCGTCGGAAAGGCGAGTCTCGTGACTCGCCCCTTAGGCGGCGGCTACCCTCGTGACGGCGAGAGTGCTCGCAGAGCGAGAGGAAGATGACCCGCTCTTCGAAACCGTGCCTCAATAGCGGCGGGCCGGGCGCCAATCTCGGAAGAGGCATGTTTCTTCGGCACTCGGTAGAGGCAATACCGTCGGGTCCGGCCGCTGCCGCTTGAGTTCTGAGACGCGCGCGAAGCGCGCGTTGGCAAACCGTTCAGAGCCTCGTTCCGCCCCGTGGCGGCCGTTGATCCGACAGCACCACCCTGTTATAAGAAAGTGCCAGATCCCGCGATCCGTGGAGGTCCTCGTCGATGTCTGCTCGCGCTCTTTTTTCTCGTACTCGCCTCGCCGCCGGCGCTCTGCTCAGCGGCACGCTGGTTTTGGGGCTTGCCGGCGGCATTCCGTCGGACGCAACGGCGCAGGTTGCCGGGCTGCGCTCCGTAGCCGCCACCGCAAGCGTCACCCAGGTGAGCGCCGGTAACGACTACACCTGTGCCCTTCTTTCCAACCGCACGGTCAAGTGCTGGGGCAACAACGGCTCCGGTCAGCTCGGTAACGGCACGACGAATTTGAGCCTGATTCCGGTCGCGGTCAGAGCCGTCACGACCGCCACCCAGGTAAGCGCCGGCTATTACCACACCTGCGCCCTCCTTTCCAACCGCACGGTCAAGTGCTGGGGCTACAACGACTCCGGCGAGCTCGGCAACGGCAAGACGAAGCAGAGCCCGACCCCGGTTCAGGTCAGCGGCATCACGACCGCCACCCAGGTGAGCGCCGGCGGCCAACACACCTGCGCCCTTCTTTCCAACCACACGGTCAAGTGCTGGGGCAACAACGGCTCCGGTCAGCTCGGCAACGGCAAGACGACCAACAGCTCGACTCCGGTTCTGGTCGGCGGCATCACGACCGCCACCCAGGTGGGCTCCGGTAACGACCACACCTGTGCCCTTCTTTCCAACCACACTGTCAAGTGCTGGGGCAGTAACGACTCCGGTCAGCTCGGCAACGGCACGGATAACGGCAACCTGACCCCGGTTCTGGTCAGCGGCATCACGACCGCCACCCAGGTGAGCGCCGCCGGCTCCCACAGCTGCGCCCTCCTCTCCAACCATACGGTCAGGTGTTGGGGCCGGAACCTCGAGGGCGAGCTCGGCAACGGCAAGACGACCGACAGCTGGACTCCGGTTCTGGTCAGCGGCATCGCGACCGCCGCCCAGGTGAGCGCCGGCGGCAGCCACACCTGCGCTCGCCTATCCAATAGCACGATCAAGTGCTGGGGCGACAACCACGACGGTGAGCTTGGCAACGGCAAGACGACCAACAGCTCGATTCCGGTTCTGGTCAACGGCATCACGACCGCCACCCAGGTGAGCGCCGGCGAGTACCACACCTGCGCCCGCCTCTCGGGCGGCACGGTCAAGTGTTGGGGCTACGACGACTCCGGTCAGCTCGGCAACGGCACGGATAATGGCAACCTGACCCCGATTCAGGTCAGCGGCATTACGACCGCCACCCAGGTGAGCGCCGGCGAGTACCACACCTGCGCCCGCCTATCCAATGGCACCGTTAAGTGCTCGGGCTTGAACGACTCAGGTCAACTCGGAAACGGTACGAAAAACGACAGCTCGACCCCGGTTCAGGTCAGCGGTATCTCGACCGCGATCGCCATCAGCGCCGGCAGCCACACCTGCGCCCTCCTCTCCAACCACACCGTCAAGTGCTGGGGCGACAACTACGACGGCGAGCTCGGTAACGGCACGAGTGGATACGGCTCGTACAGCTCGACCCCGGTCACGGTCAAGAGCATCGCGTCCGCCACCCAGGTAAGCGCCGGCGGCGAGTACACTTGCGCCCTTCTCTCCGACCACACCGTCAAGTGCTGGGGCCGGAACCTCGAGGGCGAGCTCGGCAACGGCAAGACGACCAACAGCTCGACTCCGGTTCAGGTTAAGGGCATCACGAACGCCACGCAGCTGAGCGCGGGCGGCAGCCACACCTGCGCCCGCCTCTCCACCGGCCAGGTCAAGTGCTGGGGCGACAACTCGTACGGTCAGGTCGGCAACGACACGAAGACCAAAAGCTCGCCTCCGGTTCTGGTCAAGGGCATCACGACCGCCACCCAGGCGAGCGCCGGCGACAACTACAGCTGCGCCCGCCTCTCCACAGGCGCGGTCAGGTGTTGGGGCCACAACTACTACGGCCAGCTCGGCAACGGCACGGATGGCGACAGCCGAACGCCGGTTCAGGTCAGCGCCGTCACGACCGCCACCCAGGTAAGCGCCGGTATGAACCACGCCTGCGCACGCCTCTCCTCCGGCGCGCTCAAGTGCTGGGGCCTTGACTCAGACGGCGAGCTCGGCGACGGCATACCCATCCCGCCGAGTGAATTTGAAACATACAAATCGACCCCGGTCGCGGTCAGCAGCATCACGACCGCCACCGAGGTGAGCGCCGGTTATAACTACAGCTGCGCCCGCCTCTCCACCGGCGCGCTCAAGTGCTGGGGCTGGGGCGCCTCCGGCCAGCTCGGAGACGGTCAGTCCGGCTTCATCAGACCAATCCCGGTCAGCGTGATCCAGCTCCCCTAACAGCTTGTTGTTATAAGAGGCCCTCGCGGTCGGCGAGGGACATGCCGCGGCCGACCAGATCGAAAAGTCACTCGAGTACGTTCTCAGCGGAGACGAGCTCTTGGTCCGCGCCGAGCCGGAGACGCTGCTCCGCTAGCACCGCGAGCTAGTCCGGCGCAAGCGGACGTTCCATCGCAAGCACCGTGGCGGACGACCCGGTCTCGACGCCTTGACGACGGCGTAGGGTTTGTAAGAGCGATCCCGCTGCAAATCAGCGGAATCGGACGTTACTGACAGCGTTTGTGCACCCTACGCCCCCCCGAGAGCCCCAGAAGAACATCCTCGAAGGCACGGCTTCATCCGAAAGGCGAGAAGACGACACGCGCTGCGGCCATCGCCCATGCGATCAGGAAGGCCGGGACTGAGATGGGCCCCGGCATCGGGGCTCGGGCGATAGCCGATTCCTCGCAGATCCCGGCTAGCCGCTGGTCGCGGCGATTTGGTCTTCTGGGTCGGGCGATCGTTAGCATTGGTCCTCTTGTCCTGTGAGGTGGGGGTTGACGTGGCGACGAAGAAGCAGAAGGCACGGGCAGCGGCTGCGGGTAAGGATGTCCAGGCCAAGCCCAAGCCGAAAAAGAAGATCTCGCGCGGGAAATGATCGCTTGTCGCCGCCGGGCGCTACCTCGAGGCGACAGACCACACGCCGCTGCGCCAGCGGGTCGCTTAGCAGCGCGTGGCCACGTCTCCCGCACCTGCGGGGATAGGCTCTCGTAAGTGCAGGAAAGCGATCCACATAGCACGCAGCCGGACTTCGAGCGCTTGATCCAAGACGTGCTCGACTCGCTGCCACCCGATCTTCGCGAACGGATCTCGAACGTCGAGGTCTTGGTTGAAGACGAGCCGCCGCCAGGACAGCGACTGCTCGGGCTCTACCGGGGCGTGCCGCTCACGCAAAGGGGCAGCAACTACAGCGGGACGCTCCCGGACAAGATCACGATCTACCGTCGTCCGCTCGAACGCCTCTTCGGACATGACCCCGAACTGCTCAGTCGGCAGATCAGGCACGTTGTTCTGCACGAGGTCGCACACCACTTCGGCATCAGCGACCAGCGGCTCATCGAGATCAACCGCTACTAACGCGAGCACGTCTTCGCTCCCGTATGCGGCGGGTCACCTGCGGGGCTGCGCACGACCTACGAAAGCCGTTACCGAGCCCTGAACCGGATAGCTAGTGTTGACCGCGCATGACCGCGATCTCGGTGACGGTTTTCAGCGACCCGGGCTGCCCTTGGGCCTATTCGGTCAGCCCGTCGTTGCGTGTGCTGGAGTGGCGCTACGGCGAGCAGCTCGATTGGAGGCTGGTGCTGATCGGTTTGGTCGAGCAGGCAAGCCAATACGCGGAGCGTGGCTATACGCCCTTACGCGCTGCGCAGAGTCAGGCTCACTTCCGCCGCTACGGGATGCCCTTTGCTCCTCAGCCGAAGGAGCGGACGAGCGCGACCGCGCGCGCGTGCCGGGCGGTGGTCGCGGCACGGCTGCTCGAGCCAGGCAGTGAGTGGCGCGTGTTTCGCGCCTTGCAGCTGGCGAACTTCACCACGCCGCTACTGCTCGACGATGACGTCCAGATAGCCGAGACGCTACGGCAGCTCCCCGGAGTAGACGCGGACGCGATCGTCGCCCGGCTCGACGACCAGGACGTGAGCGATGCCTACGAGCGAGACAAGGCGGAAGCGCGATCTGCGGCCGGCTCGGCCGCGGAGCTCCAGCAAAAGACCGCGCAAACCGACGGCCCCGTCCGCTTCACCGCCCCATCGCTCGTTTTCGAGCGCGACGGGCAGCGGCTGATCGCGGGCGGTTTCCAGCCGATCGAGGCCTACGACGTCCTGATCGCGAACCTGGACCCCGGCCTCGAGCGCCAGCCCGCCCCCGAAACCCCTGCGCCGCTGCTCGAGCGCTTCCACAACGGCCTCACGACCCAGGAAGTCGCAGCCCTGCTCGTCAAGGGCAACGATCCCGCCGACCGCCTCGCAGCCGAGAACGCCCTGCTCGAGCTGCTCGCCGAGGGCGCAGCTATCCGCACACCACTCGGCGATGACGCCCTCTGGCAACCCGCCGCAACTGTCGGACTGACCGGCCCGAAGGAACCGGAGTCGGCGCCTGAGGACGGCTCGCAATCGACTCCGGGCGCCTACTGCCCGATCGATCCGCGCTCGCTCGGGGGCGCTGCCTCCTAACCCGAAGTTCGCAGGTTGACGCAGGTTCAACGCGGCGCATTGTGCCCGGTCGACTAGGTGTACAGGTCCCCCGATCGTACTCGGCTCGAGCGCGGCCTTTTCCTAAAGCAGGGTCTTTGACAGAGGTGGGCCTCCTCATCAGCCTGGAAGCCATCGCAGTTCGGCTGAAAGAGGGTCAAAGATGCGCAAGCACACATCACTTAGGCCGCCATCACCGGCGATGGTAGTTGCCTGTCTGGCGCTCTTCACGGCAAGTGCGGGCACCGGCGTCGCGATGATCAGCACGCTACCTGCCGGCAGCGTCGGAACGGCGCAGCTGCAGAACAACGCCGTCATCTCGAGCAAGGTCAAAGACCGTTCGCTCTTGGCAGTAGATTTCGCTTTAGGTCAGCTTCCGAGGGAGCCTAAAGGAGCCACCGGAGCCACTGGACCTAGCGGCGCG
Organism: Gaiellaceae bacterium; assembly: GCA_050010215.1. Taxonomy (GTDB): domain Bacteria; phylum Actinomycetota; class Thermoleophilia; order Gaiellales; family Gaiellaceae; genus Fen-549. Next base: position 9,034 of record JBEKLL010000005.1, read on the forward strand.
ACTCACGTCGTCAAGCGCTACGCCATCGGCACGAAGGGCATGGTCACTTCGAGCGCCACTGTTCACTGCAACACAGGCGAGGTCGCAACCGGCGGCGGCGCGGGATTCTACAACTACCTGCAAGGCAATTCACAACCGGTCGTAATAGATAACGAGCCCTACCCAACCGGCTTGAGCAACGGCACCGCTCCCAGCGGGTGGAAGGCAGCGATTCAGAACATCGCTCCTGAGGCTGGCACTACTGGCGGCGGGACGCTTCAAGCTGTGGCCTGGGTCATTCCGCGCTTCGCCCTAGCCGGTGGCCGGAAAGCTTCCCGAGTCGATCGATCGTCTTCGTCCGGCCTTTCCTCCGACGCTGTTCTGCCGCGACAGATCTCGGAAGAAGGGCCGGACGACAAGCATCAACCGCATCGCGAAGATCTGCAAGTGGTTGAGGATCGGGAAGAAGCCTTAACCGCTCTCACGTTCCAAACGGCGTAGGATGGTTTAACTGGCCTTGCACCCAGTTCCGGCCTGAGCCCGCAAACCACCAACGCGCGAAGCGCGCGAGGCGAGGAGCTTTAAGGCAAACGGAGTTCGGCTGCAGGGCCAGACTCTTGCTTGGCCGGTTGGCTCACACTCAGACGCCACTCCCAAACCCGCTCTTGACGCGCCGGTGCCAGCTTGACGATCAATCCCGACGATAAAGGCTGCAATCTCAGAGCAAGATGCGACCCAGGGCGCTCACCGAGATTGCGGTATCGAAATCGGCCGGAGCGGGTAAAGCTGTTTCAAGACGCATGCGCCATCTCGGACGACTTGGGCTGCGATTGCTCGCCGTGGTTGTAGTGATCGGCGCGCTAAGCGCCGGTGCCGCGATCTCCGCGCGGACGGTTCACTACCGGTACACCATGTACACCTATAAGGCCAAGGTTGCCGTCAAGGGCGGGACGACGCTCTCAAACACCTACAGCGGTGTTGGCAGCGACGGGGACGTCCAGCACGAGAGCTCGTCGAGCTCTTTCAGCGTGGATGCGACGCTCGGCGACATGCTTCTCTACGCAGGCAAAGTCCCGAGCAACGTTCCGCGCACTTGGAGCAGCGGAGCTGCGACAGTCCTCAACGGAACCTGGAGCGACAAGGGCATAAAGTGGTTGAGCTCAGCCAACCGTACGACGGAGCCATTTACGTGCGGCGGTACGGTCGTCTCGACCGGCCCTCCGGGAAACCTGATCTACAAGGTGACGCGCAGCGCCTCCGGGTTCAAGTTCACCCTGCAGATACAGACCGATCAGCTCACGAACAAGCCTCCGATGAACTGCCCCAACGGTTCGCGCGCACCGTCTCTGGGAGGGATCGAGCCGGAGGTCTACATAACCCAGTTCTCGATCCCGAAGAGCAAGCTCGGCAACAAGACGATCGTCGAGAAGATCAGCGGCCCACTGGCGAAGTACCGCTCCTACCTCTCCGTGGTCTGCAGTGGGAACGAGAGCGGCTGCACCTACAACATGGCCTGGCACGGCGTAGTCCGCTTCACCCGCACGCGCGTGTTCAAGGTCCGTTACTAACGCCCTCCGTCCCGGCTTGCGAGCGCGTTTCGAGGAGTTAGCGGGCTCAGTTTGGACGCGGTCCAGTCGGTGGACAGGACGTCGATCTAACGAAGGGGTAGCCGCTCATGAAACGGTTTCTACTGAGAAGGACCTCGCCGGCGACGGTCATCGCGATGATCGCCCTGACCGTTGCGCTTGGTGGCACGAGCTACGCCGCCGTTGTACTGCCGGCCGACAGTGTCGGTGCCAAGCAGTTGAAGAACAACACGGTGACGTCTTTGAAGGTCAAGAACGGGTCGCTACTCAAGGCGGATTTCAAAGCCGGTCAGATTCCATCTGCGAGCGCCGCCTTCTCGGGCTACGAGAATGGGCCGGTCTCCCTGCCTTCGTCACTTGCGACCATTGCCACGCTCAACGTGCCGGGTGCCAGCAAGTACGTGATCTTCGCTAAGGCCTGGCTGTACGACAACGTCGACATGCCCGTATACACCGACTGCCAGCTCAGTGCGGGAAACGACACCGATGAGACCCGCACATTGCTAACAGGCAATGGCGGTACAGCCGTCTCCGGGGCTTCGGTCGCCTTCAATGTCGTCCACGGATTCGCGGCGGCCGGCGTTGCCGAGCTCAAATGCGACGCTTTTGGCGTCGATGTCTCGGCCAATCAGATCAAGATCACCGCGATCAAGGTCGGGAACCTGACAAACACGCCAATCTGATTCGAGCGGCGAGGGCCGGCGTGTTCCCGGCCCTCGCGCACTTCCAGGCGGTCACCACTTTCAGTCTCGTCTCTCGGACGTGAAGTTCTTCGATCCTTCCTTTACTCGGTCAGTCCCGAGCAAGAAGACGAGCTCGCGCCGGTTTGACTCCGAGACGAGTCGGGTACGTCCGAGAGGTGCCAATGAGGATCTCCGGAGTCGTTGTCGCGGCCGGCTTTCTCCTGGCTGTCGGCGCCGCTCAGGCAGCCTTGGCCAACTCCTCGCAGACCGGCGGAACGACACAGGCCACCGTCGCCGGCTTCGATTGGACACGCTTCGACTGGAACGCGCAGCGGAGCGGCACGGAGCCGCTACCGACCGGTATCACCACGGCGAACGTCGCCAAGCTGAAGCGGCAACAAGTGAAGCTGCCCGGCACCGTCGACTCTTCGGCGATCTTCCTGCATGGGGTCACGATCAACGGCGCGACGCGCGATGCGTTCTTCGTCACCACGACGTACGGGATCACGCTGGCGATCAACGCCGCAAACGGGTCGATCCTGTGGAAGTGGACGCCGCCCGGGTACTCCAGCTGGGCCGGCACTTACCGGATCACGAACGCGACGCCGGTCGCCGATCCGAGCCGCCAGTGGATCTACGCCGCCTCGCCGGACGGCCGCATCCAGAAGCTGTCGGTTGCAAACGGGCACGCCGCCTGGCGTGTCTCGATTACCAAGCTCCCGCAGCGCGAGAAGATCCCCTCCGCGCTCAACTACGCGAACGGGAGCGTGATCGCTACGACCAACGGCTATGTTGGCGACCAGCCGCCCTACCAGGGTCACGTCGTAATCATCAATCCGGCGAACGGACGACTCCTTCACGTCTGGAACTCGCTCTGCTCCAACCGGCACTATCTGTTCTCGCCCAGCTCGTGCCAATCCAGCGACTCCGGGATCTGGGGCCGTGCCGGTGCCGTCGTCGTGCCTGGCAGCGGCGACCTGCTCGTCGCGACCGGTAACGCGAACTGGAACGGCAGCACCGACTGGGGTGACTCGACACTCCTGCTGACACCGTCGGCGACGAAGCTGATCGGTAACTACACGCCGACAAACACCGCGCAGCTGAATGCGAACGATCTCGACCTCGGCTCGACGTCGCCCGTTCTGCTCACCTCCAACCTGATCGCGCAGGGCGGCAAGGACGCGAAGATCCGGCTTCTGAGCATGAAGCGGCTGCTTGGGACGGCGCCGCATAAGGGCGGCGAGCTCCAGGTGGTGTCGACTCCATCCGGTACGGATCTGTTCACGGCGCCGGCGGTGTGGCGGACGAACGCGGGCGTCTGGATGTTCGCCGCCGACAACGGCGGTACTGCGGCGTGGAGGCTGGTGGGCAGCAAACTCCAGCAGGTCTGGCACAACGCAAGCGGCGGTACCAGCCCGATCGTGGCCGGCAACCTACTCTGGGTCTACGGCCCGGGCGGCGGCCTGCGCGTCTACGTGCCGGGGACGGGGAAACTGGTAACGACGCTCAAAGCCGGACCCGGCCACTGGAACAGCCCGATCGTCGTCGCCGGCCGCGTCGCGCTCCCGGAGGGCAACGCGAACGACCATAAAACGAGCGGCGTACTCGACATCTGGCGCTGAGCGCAGCGTCTGGAACTACCCCGGCGATTCGTGCGGAGTCACTGGGAAAGTGGTCGATCGCTATGGTTTCAACGGCGCATGACCAAGACGATCCTCTGCTACGGCGACTCGAACACCTGGGGCTACGTCCCCGGCAGCGAGGGCGAGCGCTTTCCCTGGGAGGTGCGCTGGCCGGGGGTGCTACAGACCGAGCTCGGCTCGGAGTTCCGGGTTATCGAGGAAGGACTGAGCGGACGCACCACCGTGCTGGACAATCCGCTCGAGCAGTACCGGAACGGCCGCGAGTACCTGCTTCCCTGCTTGCAATCCCACCAGCCGCTCGACCTGGTCGTCATTTTCCTGGGGACGAATGACCTCTGCGACCGTTACTCGCTGCCGCCGCTGGAGATCGCGCGTGGCGCCGCGTTGCTCGCACAGATCACGCTCAGGAGCGAGACCGGGCCGGGCTACGGGGCGCCCGCCGTGCTGCTCTGCTCGCTGCCGCGACTCGGTGATACGAGCACCCTCGTCGACACTTTCGCGAGCGGGATCGTAAAGGCCGCGGATCTGCCTCGTTTCTTCGAGATCGCCGCGTCCGAGATCAACGTTCCGCTTCTCGATCTCTCCGAGGTGACGGCGTACGACGACGCCGATGGCGTACACCTGAACGCCGCTGGACATCGCGCCGTGGCTCTGGCGGTCGCTCGAGCCGCCGGCTCGATTCTCGGCTCGCCCGCCTAAGCCGCCGCGGTCTTTGCGGAATAGGCCCTCAGGCAGCGCCGAGCCGTTCGCGTAACTCCGCGGCGCTCAAATCGGCGGTATAGACGTCCGATCCGGGCTGGTGCTTGCGCCCACCTTCGGCGAGCGGTCCCGCGTCGACGGGATCAAAGCCGATCTGATCGATCAGCCTGGCCACCGTTCGCTTGGCCTGCGCGTCGTCACCGGAGATCGGGATGGCGACGCGCTCGAGGTCGCCCGGCGGCCGTCCGAGATCGCGCAAGTGAATCCAGTAGATGGCATTGAACGCCTTCACGACACGTGCGCCCTTCATATGGGCCTGAAGTAGCTCGCTGGAGGTCGTACTGTCCGAGTCGAGCTCTTTGAAGTGCCCGTCCCGCTGGGGGTAGTAGTTGTTGGTGTCGATCACGACCTTTCCGGCCGCGCCTTCCGACGGCAACTCGCGATAGCGGCCCAGCGGAATCGAGACGACGATCACTTCGCCGAAATCCATCGCCTCCACCGGCGTCACTGCCCTTGACGTCTCGCCGAGCTCTGCCACCAGATCCCGCAGTGTCTCGGGCCCACGCGAGTTCGCGACGGCAACCTCGTGCCCGACGCGGGCGAAGTGCCTGGCCAGCGTGCCGCCGATGTTGCCGGTACCGATGATTCCTATTCGCATCTGCGCTTTCCCCCGGCTCTTTCCCGTAAAAGTAGCTTGTTACCCGAGAGTCGCAAATACGAAAAGCACACACCTCTGTCAAGCCGACTTGACAGAGGTGCGATGTCAAGCTAACTTGACAGGCATGAAGAACCGGGTGCGCGAAATGAGAGAGAAAGCCGGCCTGTCGCAGGGCCAGCTGGCCGACGTCGTAGACGTCTCGCGGCAGACGATCAACTCGATCGAGAAGGAGCGCTACACACCCTCTCTGCCACTGGCGCTGGCGCTGGCGCGCTACTTCGGTACCTCGGTCGAAGAGCTGTTCACGGAAGGGAGCTAGATGTCAAAGCGGACGAAAACGAAACTGCTCGTGCTGGCCGCCGTGCTCATTGTCGGTGGCGCCGACTCTCTGGCGACTTGGATCCGCGGTGAGCACCAGAAGGCGCTTGGGGTGCTCGGGCTGACCGCCGGTATCGCGCTGTTCCTACTATTGGCCGATCGCAGCGAAAGGCTTGGCCGGCGGCTCCTTGGTACCGACGAACGCTCGAACGCGATCAGCCTGTTCGCTGGCGCCTGGGCCGGGTTTGCCATATTCCCGGTCATCTTCGTGATGTACCTCGTGGAGTTCGCGCGCGGGCACAGCGGTGAGCCGTACTACTGGCTCTCACTGCTGTACGAGGGCGCGTTCGTGGTGTTTGCACTCGCCCGAAGGGTCCGGCGCTGACTCGATCGCGGACGACGATCCTACTCGACGTCGGCGTCCGGAGCCGCGGCGGCGTCCGGCTCGAAGCCGACCGACTCGGCGTCGAACGGGATGGACGGTAAGCGCCCATGTGCCCAGTCTTCGCGGGGATCGATCATGTCCACCTTGCGAACGCCGCCGCTGAAGCGGCTCTGAAGCCTTTCGTACTCGGTAGCGAGACGCTCGTCCGGGTGGCTCCACTCGTGCAGGTAGTAGACGGCGGTGATGTGTGCCTGCAGAAGCTCCTTGGTGCAGCCGAAGCAAGGACGCGTGGTCGTGAAGAGGACGGCGCCTTCGACGGCGGTACCAAAGCGCGCCGCCGAGAGAAGCGCGTTCTGCTCGGCGTGCACGCAGATACAGACATCGTAGGCCGAGCCCGGCTCGTACTGGTCACGGTTGGCGCAGCGATCGCAGCCGCCCTTGTCGCAGTTGGTCATGTTCTCGGGCGTGCCGTTGTAGCCGGTAGCGATCACGCGGTCGCCGTAGACAAGCACCGCGCCGACGCGACTACCGAGGCAGTTGGCCCGCTCGCGCACCGCGATCGCGATCTGCATGAAGTACTCGAGGTATTCGGGCCGAGCCGGTTCCGTTGTCATCGAGCCTTGATTCTACGACGAGGCTGCCCGCTCGGCTCGATCGTGACAACTTCGCCGCAGAGCTGAAACAACTCGGTGACAGCCCTATCCAGACGTGGCTGGGAGCGTCAAGCTGACGCCGATGGCCTTCGCGATCATCGCCCACTCTCCCAATCAGACCAACCTGGCTCTGGCTTCTGCCTGGCGAGCAGGCGAGTGCCTCGGGGTGATCGCTCCGCACGAAGCGCTGGATCTTCTCGGCGGCGGAGATGCTGCGCTGGCGCGACTCGACGTGCGCCCCGGCCTCGATGGCGTCGAGCCCGGCCTGTCCGATCTGGTCGAGCTGGAACGTCGTGGAGTACGCGTTCTCAACCGCCCCGAGGCGCTTCTCGCGGGGCACGACAAGCTGTTGACCGCTCGTTTGCTCGAGAGCGGCTCTGTACCAACACCGCGGACGACACTCGTCGGCGACGATTGGAACGAGCTCGCTTCGTCGCTCCCGCTGGTGATCAAGCCCCGTTTCGGGAGCTGGGGCACCGACGTGTTTCGCGTCGAGAACGACGGCGAGTTGAGGAAACTGGCGCTGGCGATCGCCGGTCGTCCCTGGCTCCAGCGCGGCGGCGCGATCGCTCAGGAGCTCGTCCCGCCGATCGGATTCGACCTGCGCGTGCTCGTCGCCTTCAAGCGCGTCGTCGGTGCCGTGCGTCGGCGCGCCGTCGACGGCGAGTGGCGAACGAACATTGCCTGCGGCGCAACCCGTATGGCGGAGACGCTGGAGCCACAGGCTGCCCGACTCGCGCTCGAGGCTGTCGAGATGACCCGCCTCGACCTCGCCTGCGTCGACATCCTGCCGCTTCCGGGTGGTGGCTTCTGCGCGCTCGAGGTGAATGCGGCTCCCGACTTCTCGCTCGAGTACAACGTCGAGGAAGACGTATTCGGCGCGGTTACGTCAAGACTCGAGCTCGCGGCCGCTACCCGCTCGTATCTCGAAGTACTCGACGCCGCGTAGCCTGGCTACCGATCTGGCTGCTCATGAGCACTCGCTCGCCGCTGTCGACTCTTTTCCCAACGGCGCCTAGTACCTCGGAACGCCGCGCCGTTCGTCTAGGCGCTTAGGAACTCGTCGATCGCGTCGGCCGCCGCGCGCCCGTGGTGCGCTGCGGTCACGATCAGCGAGGCGCCGGTGTGGGCATCGCCGGCCGTGAAGACAGCGGGCGCCGAGGTCGCGTAACCGGAGACGGCGACGTTCCCTCGCGCGTCGAGATCGAGCCCGAGGTCGCTTACGAGCTTCGAGTGCTCGACGTGGACGAAACCCATGGCCAGGAGCACCAACTCCGCTTCGATGCTGAAGGCGCTTCCGGGCACTTCCTCCGGCCGGGCAGGTCCACCGTCGGCGGAAGGCTTCCATTCGACGCGAACTAGCTCGACTTCGGCAACCCGCCCGTTCTTGGCTCCGAAACTGCGCGCGGTCAACGACCAGTCGCGCTCGCAGCCCTCCTTGTGTGAGCTGGAAGTGCGCAGGATGTTCGGCCAGTAAGGCCAGCTCGGATTGCCCGCCTCCGTCCACTCGGGCGGCCTGGGCAGGATCTCGATCTGGCGTACCGACTTGGCGCCGAGCCGATTGGCGGTTCCGACGCAGTCGGATCCGGTGTCGCCGCCGCCGATCACGAGCACCGACTTTCCCTCTGCGGGGACGAGACCCGTCGCCTCGATCTCAGCGGCGACGAAGCGGTTGGCGGGGACGAGGAAGTCCATCGCAAAGTGAATCCCGCCCAGCTCGCGGCCGGGTACCGGCAGGTCGCGCGGCTCGCCTGCGCCGATCGCGAGCAGAACGGCGTCGAACTCCTCGAGTATTGCGGCCGCGGAAATGTCCTCGCCGACCGCGACACCGGTCTTGAAGCTGATACCTTCGGCCGCCATCTGCTCCAGGCGCCGGTCGACGATCCGTTTCTCGAGCTTGAAATCGGGAATGCCGTAGCGGAGCAGTCCGCCCAGGCGCGCCGAGCGCTCGAACAACGTCACTTCGTGCCCTGCACGGCGGAGTTGCTGAGCCGCCGAGAGACCCGCCGGCCCACTTCCAACCACCGCGACGCTTCGACCGCTCAGATGCTCGGGCAGGCGTGGAACGACCCAGCCCGAGGCGAAGGCGCGCTCGATGATGGCGAGCTCGGTTTGCTCGATCGTGACCGCGTCGGTGTTGACGGCGAGCGTGCAGGCGGCCTCGCAGGGGGCCGGGCAGATCCGGCCCGTGATCTCGGGCAGGTTGTTCGTTGCATCCAGCCGCAGATAAGCCTCGCGCCAGTCGCCGCTGGCAACGAGCAGGTTCCACTCGGGAATCAGATTCCCGAGTGGGCAGCCGAGCGCGTGGCAGTAGGGAACGCCGCAGTCGATGCAGCGTCCGGCCTGCTCGCGCAGCACATCTTCCGCGGGGAGGGTCGTGAACTCTTCCCAGGTCTTGACTCGTTCCTGGACAGGAAGATAGGAAGGGCCGACTCGCGGTTTGTCTACGTAGCTCGTCTCTTGTGCCATTACGGCGCTCTCCAGAGCGGTGTTTCGAGAGTAGCTATCCGGCAGCTGCAACCGCAAACCGCTTGCGGCCGTGAATCGCTCGCGTGCGGCAGCGTCGGCGGCGCGCAAAGGTTATGGTTTTCGAATGAAGCGGTCCACACGCCGCAAGCGACTCGCTATCGGCCTGGGCGCGGGACTGATCGCCGTCTTCTCGATCCTCGTAAGCGCCTGGGCCTTCGGGCTCATCCTTCACGACACGAGCGAGGCGGCGTCGATCAGACAGGCGCTGCGCGACTTCCGCGCCGGCCAACACCGTAACGATGGACTGAACGGCGTCTACCTCTACGCCACCAAGGGCCAGGAGTCGATAGACGCGCTCGGCGGCGCGAGCCATACCTACCCCGCTACAACCAGCATCACCGTCATCGAAGTGCCTTGCGGGCTTCAGTTGCACTGGGCGGCGCTGAAAGGACGGTCTACGACCTGGGTTTTCTGCTCGACTCCGGCTGGCACCGAGCTGCGTGTCTCAGATGAGAGGCACAGCTTCTTCGGTCAGCACGATCACACGACCTACACCTGCTCGCACAGGTTGCTCCTGCCCAAGAAGCCCGTTATCGGCTCCGTGACTGCGTTCCGCTGCAGCTCGCAACGGGGCTGGGAGATCGGCACCGTGAACATCCTCGGATGGGCGACGCTCGACATCGATGGTGATCAGGTACGCGCCCTGCACGTGAGCACGCCGCTCAGTATCCACGGCGGCGACGGCGGTAACGAGACCATCGACTGGTGGCTGGCTGAGAACACGGCGCTTCCGCTCCGCATCGCTCTGCAGAGCCGCACCAGCCGATCGATCTTCATCGGAACGGTTCACTACCGCGAGAACTTCTCGCTCAGTCTGCTCTCGCTGAAACCGAAGCGCTAGCACGACACGACCGCGGTACATTCACGAGCTCGCGACGACATCGGGCCCAGCTGAGCGTCGCTTCGCCGCCTTGGTGTGCGAGGCAAGAAGGACCGCGCCGGCAACGACCGCGGCGAAGGCGACGACGCGAACCGCACCGACCCAGCCCACCGGAAGCGGCTCGTGAAAGACGATCATTCCGGCGGCTATCGGCAGCGCATTCGTCATCAGCGTCGCGAGACCCGCGGTAGTCAGCGCGCTGCCCCTTTGGAAACCGGCCTGCAGAACGCCTGTGCCGACAACATAAAACACGATCAGGCAAGCCAGGAAAGCTACGTTCTCGGGCCCGCCGGCGACGGCCATCTTCGTCGAGACATCCCCGGCTGCGAAGAGGATTCCCGCCGCAATGCCCCAAGCAGGCCCAGCGCCGATCATGCGTCCGAGCAGCCACATACACACGAAGGCGGCAGCCGCGGAAGCGCTGAGCCAAACGCCGACCCAGAGATACCCGGCCGCAGAGCCCTCGCCGTGGGCGCCGATCAGGCTGACGCCGAGCAGGGCGAGACCCATTACCGATACCACCACTCCAATCCGCTCTTTGTTCGTGAGCGGGACGCGCGTGAAGCGCGAGACCATGATCGCGAGAATGCCGATACCGCCGGCGGCGGTCGCCTGTACGAGCGACAGCGGCGCCAGCGCGAGCGCACCGACGTAGAGCAGCCAGCCACCCGCCTCGATACCGATGCCGGCGAGCCAGCGGTAGTTACCGAGCAACGACCTCAGCGAGGCAAGCGGACGGCGAGGAGATAGCGCGGGCACCCTCGAGGCAACGTCGTGCTGGAGCAGGTATCCGAAGTCCAGACAACACGCCGAGACAACCGTAATCGCAAGCGCGAGCGCGATCTTCACCGACGGTCACCCGCCCGCGGAGCGGAGCTTGCTCTCGGTCCGCGTTTAACGAGAGCTCTGATCGGATTCCTGTCGTCTGACGGCAGTCAGGAAAGGCTCCGGCGGCGCAGCTTTGCCGAAGCGAGCGAGGGCGGCTCCCAGCCCCGGTCGACCGGGTTGATCGTGGCGCCGGGCGGAACGATCTCGTCGATCCGGTCGAGTAGTTGCGGGTCGAGCCGGACCGCGCCGGCGCCGAGCTGGCTCTCGAGCTGCTCCATGGTGCGCGGGCCGATTATCGCGGCAGTCACCGCGGGGTGCTCGAGCACGAAGGCGAGCGCCATCTGGACGAGCGTGAGACCGGCTTCCTCGGCCAGAATGGCCAGCCTTTCTACGGCTTCGAGCTTGGCTTGGTTCACGGGTAGGGACATGTCGTAGCGCTTCGCGATCATCTTCGCGCGTTGCGAGCTGGGAAGCTCGGCGCCCTTCCGGTAGCGCCCCGAAAGCCAGCCTCCCGCCAGCGGGCTCCAGGGAATGACGCCGATCCCGTACTTTTCGCATACGGGCAGCACGTCAGTCTCGATCCCGCGCACGAGCAGCGAGTAGGGAGGCTGTTCGCAAACGAAGCGCCCCAGTCCTCGCTTCTCCGAGATCCATTGCGCTTCGACAATCTGGTACGCCGGGAAAGTCGAGCTGCCTAAGTAGCGGATCTTGCCCGCCCGAACGAGATCGGTCAGAGCGCCGAGGGTCTCCTCGATGTCGCAGTCCTGATCTGGGCGGTGGATCTGGTATAGGTCGATCCAGTCGGTGCCCAGACGGCGCAGCGAAGCATCGACCTCGCGCATGATCCAGCGCCGCGAGTTGCCCTGCTGGTTGGGATCGTCGCCCATCGTTCCATGCACCTTCGTGGCGAGGACGACGTTGTCGCGCCTGCCGCCGGCAAGCGCCTTGCCCACGATCTCCTCCGACTCGCCGCGCGAGTACACGTCGGCCGTGTCGACGAAGTTGATGCCCGCATCGAGCGCCCGCTGGATGATCCGGATCGACTCCTCGTGATCGGGGTTGCCCCAGGCTCCGAACATCATCGTGCCGAGGCAAAGCGGGCTGACCCGCACGCCTGTCCGACCTAGAACGCGCATCTCCACGACGAGAAGTCTATGACCGCTCGGAGCAAACGGAAAACGTCGTTCCCGGCTGCGCGAATCGAAGACGGCATCGTGCTGGTGCGCGCGACGGTCTTTGCGTACGCTTCTGTTCGAGGCGGAGTAGCTCAGCTGGTTAGAGCGACGGACTCATAACCCGTAGGTCGCCGGTTCGAGCCCGGCCTCCGCCACTCTCGGTTCCTCGGCCGGCGGAGCTCCGTACGGCGAGGCGCGGCTCGCCTCCCGGAGCCGCCTGACACCGCTGGCGGCACGATCTTCTCCGAGCCCGTGCGGATGTGCACTGTGCTCTCCGGACTCGCACGCTCAGCGACGCTCCGGGAAAGCGAGAAGCACGCGCGGGCCGCGTCGATTGGCAACGGTTCGAATGGGCTATAAGTGGCTTAGGTCTAAACGTCGTGACCCGGGCTGCGGTATCCAGCCTGTTCGACCAGAGGGAGGTCAGAGGTGAGCGAACGGCAGAGGCTAACGACCGAATCCGGTGCCCCGGTCGCCGACAACCAGCACTCGCAGACGGCTGGTCCCGGTGGACCGGTGCTCATTCAGGACCAGCATCTGATCGAGAAACTGGCGCGCTTCAACCGCGAGCGGATCCCGGAGCGGGTCGTGCATGCGCGCGGCTCGGGCGCCTACGGCCACTTCGAGGTCACGCACGACGTCGCGCGTTACACGCGGGCGCGGTTTCTCTCGCAGGTCGGTAAGGAGACCGAGGTCTTCGCGCGCTTCTCGACCGTGGCCGGCGGACGCGGCTCGGCCGACGCCGTGCGCGACCCGCGCGGTTTCGCCGTCAAGTTCTACACCGAGGACGGCAACTACGATCTGACCGGCAACAACACCCCGATCTTCTTCATCCGCGACCCGCTCAAGTTCCCCGACTTCATCCACTCACAGAGGCCGGACCCGCATACCAATCGGCAGGAGCCCGACAACGTCTGGGACTTCTTCAGCCTTTCGCCCGAAGCCACGCACATGTTCACTTGGCTGTTTGGCGACCGCGGCATACCGGCCAGCTACCGGCACATGGACGGCTTCGGCTCGCATGCCTTTCAGTGGGTCAACGCGGCCGGTGAGCAGTACTTCGTCAAGTACCACTTTAAAACCGACCAGGGCATCGAGTGCCTGACGGCTGAGGCCGCTGCGAAGCTCGCCGGCGAGAACCCCGACTCGCACCAGATGGATCTGCACGAGGCGATTAACCGGGGCGAGTTTCCCTCCTGGACGCTCAAGGTGCAGATCATGCCGGCGGCGGAAGCAAAGTCCTACCGCCTCAACCCCTTCGATCTGACCAAGGTTTGGCCATATGCCGACTACCCGTTACAGGAAGTTGGCAAGCTTGTGCTCGACCGCAACCCCGCCAACTACTTCGCCGACGTCGAGCAGAGCGCGTTCAACCCGGCGAATTTCGTGCCGGGGATCGGGCCCTCGCCCGACAAGATGCTGCAGGGCCGCCTGTTCGCCTACGGTGACGCCCACCGCTACCGTCTCGGTGTCAATCACACCGAGCTGCCGGTGAACAGCCCGCACGCCGCCACGGCGGCCAACTACGGCCGTGACGGCTATATGCGCAGTGGCGATAACGCCGGCGCGGCTAAGAATTACGAGCCGAACAGCTTCGACGGACCGGCCGAGACCGGGGAGTCGCTCTACGCGCCGCTCCCGACCGACGGTTTCAGCGGCAGTTACGAATGGGACAGCCGCGAGGGCGACGACTTCGTACAGGCCGGCGCTCTCTACCGCGTCATGGGCGAGGCGGCGCGAGCCCGGCTGGTTGCCAACATCGCGGGCAGCCTCTCGCAGGTCTCGAAAGACGAGATCGTCGAGCGCTCCGTGGCGCACTTCCGCGCCGCCGACGCGGAGTACGGCGAGCGGATCGCCATCGCGGTGACGCGACTACGAGCGGAGTCGGTCAAAGGTTAGCCGTCGTATTTCGGAACTACCCGTTCTCTGCAACTCGTCGTGAAGCACCCCCCAACCGAGAAAGCTCAACCCCGGCTCATGGGTTTGAACGTGCTCCGTTTAGTTCCATTCTTCCCGTCGAAAGTCCGCCCGTAGAGCGAGCTAAGACTTTCGACGGCGCGACTTTCGTACAGGTCACCGCGCCTGCGACGCTTCTGTCTCGTCTGCCCCTCGAGAGTGTGTTTGGCTAACCGTGGGTGTTCTGTTGAGTTCGGAGGCTAGCTGGGGACGGGGGCCAGTGAGCCGCGCCCGCACAGGTCGGTCGCGACGGCCGAAAAAAGGAAGAGGTCGAGTCGGCGATATTGGCAGAACGAAGGATGCTCGGAGGCTCTTCCTGCCGTTGCCGGATCGCCAAGCGGAAGCCGCCGACAAGCCTGCGGGCGACAGACGGCCAGTGGTAGCCTTTGCCCGCAAGAAACAGGGTCATTTTCGCTGACTAGAACAACCGCGCGGCGATCAAAATCGACCGACCGGAGGCGAGTCAGTCGGCTGGATGACATAGGACTCTCGTCGGGACGGACACTCCAGGAGGTCGAGCATGGGCAGTAGCGAGCAGGGCGAGCACGCCATCCACATGATGTCTACGGAGGAAGGGGAGCTTCGCTTCCCACCGTCGGCCGAGTTCGCCGCTCAGGCCAACGCCAAGGCCGACATCTACGAGCGCGACTTCGAGGAGTTCTGGGACAGCGAGGGCAAGACCCGCGTTTCCTGGTTCGAGCCTTACAGCAAGCTCTACGAGTGGGAGATGCCCTACTCCAAGTGGTACCTCGATGGCAAGATCAACGTCTGTTACAACTGCGTCGATCGTCACGTCGAGGCCGGCGCCGGTGACAAGGTCGCCTTCTACTGGGAAGGCGAGCTGGAGAACACCAGGCGCACCCTGACCTATGCCGACCTTCAGAGTGAGGTCGTCCGCTTCGCCAACGTGCTCAAGTCGTTCGGCGTCAAAAAGGGAACGCACGTGGCCATCTACCTGGGAATGATCGCGGAGCTCCCGATCGCCATGCTCGCCTGCGCGCGCCTCGGCGCCCCGCACTGTGTCGTCTTCGGCGGTTTCTCCTCCGAGTCGCTGGCCGACCGAGCCAACGACTTCGAGGCCGAGGTCTTGATCACCCAAGACGAGGGCTATCGGCGCGGTAAGCCGCTCGGACTCAAGAAGATCGCCGACGACGCGCTCGCCAACACGCCCGGCGTCGAGAAGGTGCTCGTCGTCACACACTCGGGCGGCGACGTGCCCTGGACGGAGGGTCGCGACATCCGCTACGACGATCCGGCCAAAGACGTGTCCGACGATCCGGCCAGTTGCCCCTGCGAGCCGATGGACTCAGAAGACCTTCTCTTCCTCATGTACACGAGCGGCACGACCGCAAAGCCCAAGGGAATAGTCCACACGACCGCCGGTTATCTGGTCGGCGTCGCGACGACGCACAACTACATCTTCGATATCAAGCCCGACAGCGACGTCTTCTTCTGCACCGCCGACATCGGTTGGATCACCGGGCACTCCTACATCGTCTACGGGCCGCTCGCCAACCAGACCACCTCGGTCATCTTCGAGGGAACGCCCGACTTCCCCGACAAGGACCGCTGGTGGGAGATCTGCGAGCGCTATGGCGTGACGATCCTCTACACGGCTCCGACCGCGATCCGCTCGCACATGAAGTGGGGCCCAGAGTACGCGCAGAAGCACGACCTCTCCAAGATCAGGCTGTTGGGCACGGTCGGCGAGCCGATCAACCCCGAGGCCTGGACCTGGTATAGGGAGCACATCGGAGGAGATCGCGTCCCGGTCATCGACACCTGGTGGCAGACCGAGACGGGGATGATCCTGATCACCCCGCTGCCCGGCATCACGACGCTCAAGCCCGGCTCGGCGAACAAGCCCTTCCCCGGCGTCGACGCCGCCGTCTATGACGAGTCGTCGAACGAGGTCGGTCCCGGCGGCGGCGGCGGCTACCTCGTACTGCGCCACCCCTGGCCGGCGATGCTGCGCGGGATCTACAAAGATCCCGATCGCTACCTCTCCAACTACTGGTCGCTCTTCCCGGGCAACTACGCGGCCGGCGACGGCGCCCGCATCGACGAGGACGGCGACTACTGGCTACTGGGCCGGGTCGACGACGTGATGAACGTCTCGGGCCATCGCCTCTCGACGATCGAGATCGAGAGCGCCCTGGTCGATCATCCGATGGTCGCCGAGGCCGCGGTCTGCGGTCGCGCCGATCCCGTCACGGGCCAGGCCATCGTCGCCTTCGTCACGCTCAAGGGCGGTAAGGAGGGCTCGGAGGAGATCATCAAGGAGCTGCGGGCTCACGTCGGCAAGAAGATCGGCCCGATCGCTCGTCCCGCGAGCGTTGTCATCACCGCCGAGCTACCAAAAACCAGGAGCGGCAAGATCATGCGCCGCCTCCTGCGCGACGTGGCCGAGAACCGAGAGCTCGGCGACACCACCACGCTCGCCGATCCGACCGTTCTGGCCAGAATCCAGCAGCAAGCGCAGGCGAAGCCCTAAGCGTCACGAGACTCGTCTCGCTCGGAAACCGCCGCCGGCTCGGCAGACAGGCTCAGCCGGCGGCGGTTTTCAGGAGCCGAATCGGTCACCCGGACGTAGGTACCATGAACCGGCTCTCGCTCGCGCCTAGACTGTCTGCGAGCATCCGGGGAGCAATCCTTTCCGGAAACGCCGCAGACGAGATCTCGTGTTTCGCCGGCGCGACCGGAGAGCTTTTACGAGGACTGAAGAGAGCAAGGAGCGAAAGATGCCAGAGAGCGCCGACAGCGCTGTCTCCTCGGCCGAGGCGCAACGCGAGTCGAAGAGCGAGCAGAACGAGAGGGCGCGCGCGCGCGAGCTGCTTTCCGGCCCGACCGACGTCATCCTCCGAGACGGCAGCACCGTTCGCCTGAGACCGCCGCTGGCCGAGGAAGTCGAGCCTGTCGTCGAGTTCCTGCGCAACCTCTCGCCGGAGAGCTACACCCAGAGATTCCACGGCGCGGCCAAGCTCGACGCCTCACTGCTCGAAGGGATGGTCGACTGTGACTGGCTCGAGCAGGGCGCGCTGATCGCCACCCGCGCCGGTGCCGAAGGCGAAGAGGTCGTCGCGCTCGGAAGTTACGACCGGCTGCGTCAGCGAGACCGCGCCGAGGTTTCCTTCGTCGTAGCCGACGCTCTTCAGGGCTGGGGTCTCGGGACGCAGGTCTTCAACCAGCTGGTCGCGCGCGCGTCGGCTGTTGGCATCCGTAGCTTCGTCGCCCTGGTCAGGGCCGACAACATGAAGGCGCTCGAGATGCTGTCTCTGAGTGGCTTCAGCCTGCACCGCGAGCTCGACAGCGGCATCGTCGAGATGGAGATCTCGCTAGCCCCGACCGAGCACCTGCTCGAATGGGTGGGAGCCAGGGATCACGAGGCGGTGGTGACATCGCTCAAGCCGTTCTTCCTTCCTCGCAGCGTGGCCATCATCGGCGCCTCGGCACGCGAAGGGTCGACCGGCGGCGACCTTTTCCGAAACATCCTGCACGCCGGCTTCTCGGGCGTCGTCTATCCGGTGAACTCTTCCGGCACTCCGGTTGCCGGAGTACGCGCCTACAGGTCGGTCGACGAGATCGACGATTCGATCGATCTGGCCGTCGTCTGTACGCCGGCGCGGGTCGTGCTCGACGTGGTCGACGATGCGCTGCGGAAAGGAGTCCGCGCCATCGCCGTCATCTCCGCCGGTTTCGCCGAGGTCGGAGTCGACGGACAGGACCTCCAGGACGAGCTGCTTGCTCTCGTGCGCATGCACGGAGGCCGTCTGCTCGGCCCGAACATCCTCGGCATCGCCTCCGCCGCCTCACGGCTCAATGCCACCTTCGGTGCCGTCGAGCCTCCCTTCGGAACGCTGGCGCTGTCTTCACAGAGCGGCGCGCTCGGCGTCGCGCTGCTCGATGCGGCGCGCGCTCGCGGTATCGGGGTTTCGGCCTTCGTCTCGGTCGGTAACACGGCCGATGTCTCCCCCAACGACCTGCTCGAGTGGTGGGAGGACGACGAGACCACCGACCTAATCCTGCTCTACCTGGAGTCGTTCGGTAACCCGAAGAAATTCGCCCGCATCGCCCGTCGCGTGGCCCGGCAGAAACCGATCCTGGCGCTGAAGAGCGGCCGCTCCACCGCCGGTAGGCGCGCGGCCAGCTCGCACACCGCGGCGCTCGCCAGTTCCGAGACGGCGACCGCCGCGCTCTTCCATCAGGCCGGCGTGATTCGCGCCGAGACTTTCGCGGAGCTGCTCGAGACCGCTCGTCTCCTTGCCGGTCAACCGCTTCCCAGCGGCAACAGGGTGGCGATCGTGACCAACGCTGGCGGCCTGGCGGTGATCTGCGCCGACGCCTGCGAGGCGGCCGGCCTGACTCTCCCCGAGCTGGCCGAGGAGAGCCAGCAGAAGCTGCGCAAGCTGCTAGCCCAGGAGGCCACCGTCCGCAACCCGATCGACATGTTGGGTACGGCAACCGGAGAGGTCTTCACCGAGGCGATCCGGGTAGTGCTGGCCGACGCCCGCGTCGACGCCCTGATCGTACTTTCGATTCCGATGGTCAGCGCCTCGACCGAGAGGATCGTCCGAGCAATCGAGCAGGTGCTGGCCGAGGACAAGCCGACCAAGCCGATCGTCCCGGTCTTCGCCGGCAGCCCTGAACGAGTTTTCGGATCACTCTCCGTCTCCTTCAACTTCCCCGAGTCGGCCGCTCACGCGCTAGGACACGCCGCGAGGCGCGGGCAGTGGCTGCGCCGGCCTCTCGGTACCTACCCGGAGCTCGAAGGCATAGACACGGCCGCCGGTGCCGCGATCATCGACACGGCGATCGCGCGCGGCGACGACGGCTGGCTGCAAGCGGACGAGATCGAGGGTCTGCTCGGCGCTTACGGCATTCCCTTCGTCAAGCAACGCGTTGTCACCACTATCGACGAAGCGCTCGCTGCGGCGAATGAGTTCGGGTACCCGCTCGTCGTCAAAGCGGCAGAAGCGGGCCTTCACAAGAGCGACAGGGGACTGGTCGCGCTCGGAATCGGCGACGACGAAGAGCTCGGGACGACGGTCGAGAGAATCGGGCTTCCGGCTTTGGTCCAGCAGCAGGTGGACGGGAAGGTCGAGCTCCTCGCCGGCGTAGTCGAGGACACGTTGTTCGGGCCACTGGTAGGGCTCGGACCCGGTGGTGTGTTCGCCGAGCTGATCGCCGATACGACCTATCGGATCGCGCCGATCACAACTCGCGACGCCGAGGAACTCGTCTCTGGCGGCCGCACGGCTCGACTGGTCGCCGGCTTCCGCGGCGCACCTCCGGCCGACAAGGGAGCGCTGATCGATCTCATGCTGCGCCTCTCCCGGCTGGCCATCGACCGGCCTGAGATCGTCGAGCTCGACCTCAATCCGCTGTTCGCGCTCCCCGACGGCTATCTCCCGGTTGACGCCCGCATCCGCGTCGAGCCGGTACGAGAAGGCCCGCCGCTCAAAGGCTGGTAACGCCCGGCGAAAGTCGGCTCGCGGAGCAAGCCGGGAGAAACTACTCAAGCTCGAGCCCGGGCGACGAGGCGCCTCAGGAACTCCTGCCTTCGCCGCGGCGGACATCGTCGAGCAGACCGCGCTCGAGCGCGTAGCGAACCAGCTCGGCACGGGTCGTCAGACGCAGCTTCTGCATAATGTGCGCCCGGTGCGTCTCGGCGGTGCGAACGGAGATGTAGAGCTTCTTGGCGATTTCCTGATTGGTGTGCCCGAGCGCAAGCAGGCGCAGGACTTCGCGCTCCCGCTCGGAGAGCGGATCCAGTTCGGCCTGAGCGCGTGCCTTCGCGTCGGCCTCGACCAGCCGCGCACCGAGTTCCGGATGAACGTAACGACCGCCCCGGGCGACCTCTCGCACGGCCGTGATCAGCTCGTCCCCGGCCGCCTCCTTGAGCACGTAGCCGCTCGCTCCGGCGGCGAAGGCTTCGCGCACGTAGCTCGGATCGTCCTGCATCGACAGCACCAGCACTTTCGATGCGGGCGACTCCCTGAGCAGCTCCGGCGTTACCTCGATGCCGCTTTTGCCCGGCATCACTACGTCTATCAGGACGACGTCGGGCTTCCTTGCGCGCGCCTCGAAAACGGCCTCGCGGGCGTCTCCCGCCTCGGCCACGGTCTCGATGCCCGGATCGGAGTCGAGCACATGGCGCAGCCCGTCTCGAACAACGGCGTGGTCGTCGACTATCAGGACGCGGATGCTCATATCAGTGGCACCTCGGCCACCACGGTCGTTCCGGCGCCCTCTCTCGACTCGACCTGCAGTCTTCCATTCAGAAGCGCCACCCGTTCCTCCATCCCGACCAGCCCCAGTCCTTCATCGCGGCCGGCTCCGGCATCGAACCCACGTCCATCATCCTCGATCACAGCGATCACACTACCGTTCTTGCGCGTGACAAGGACGCTCACCGAACTCGCGTGCGCGTGCTTGACCACGTTCGTGAGAGATTCCTGCACGATCCGGTAGAGCGCAGTCTCGATCTCGCTCGGGAGCCGCTCTTCGCCCAGGAAGGACTCGACCTCGACGCGAATGCCGGTCTGCTCGCTGAAGCCTGTCCCCAGCCTTTTCAAGGCCGGTACGAGCCCGAAGTCGTCGAGCGCCTTCGGACGTAGCTCGACCGCCAGACGCCGGACGTCGTGGAGAGTCTGAGTCACCAGCTCGCGCAGGCGCTTGGCCTCGGCGCTCGCCCGCTCGGAGTCGGGCTCCTCCCCGATCGTCTGCAACCCCAGCAGCACCGAGGTGAGCGTCTGCCCGGTCTCGTCGTGCAGCTCGCGAGAGAGGCGACGGCGCTCGAGCTCCTGGGCGGCGACGACACGGCGGAGCGCATCTCGAGCAACACGCTCGGACATCTCGACGGCAACCGCGGCGCGCGCGGCGAAAACTTCGGCCAGGCGCAGGTCCTCCTCGCCGAAGCGCGGATCCGAGCCGAGGCGATCGACGACGAGAATCACTCCGATCGCCCGCTCGCGCACGATCAACGGCACCCAGAGCCCCGCGTTGATCCCGATCCGGCGCGTTATCTCGGCATTCACCTCGGGGTCGTCGCTCGCCGAGTCGACGCGCTCGCTTCGCCGTCGCTCGAGCACCAGCCCGAGCTTCGAGCGCTCGCGCGGCAGGCGCATCCCCAGTAGAGCGGCGGAGCCGTCGCCGTCGGCGGCCGCGAAGCGCAGCTCCTCTTCGCCTGCCGGTAGGCCGATCGCAACCAGACGGGCGCTCAGCAACTCGCGCAGGCGCTGGCAGACGAGCTCGAGCAGGCGCGCAAGGTCAGTCTCGCGAACCAACGCATTGCCCACCTCGTTCAGGGACTCGAGCTGTCTCAGCCACCCGGTTGTCGACTCGTAAAGACGGGCGTTCTCGATCGCCACCGCCGCCTGGTCGGCCAGCAAGCGCAAGAGCTCCTCGTCCTCGGCTGAGAAGAACTGGGTGTTCCGCTTGACGGCGACGTAGAGAGTGCCGAAGACCGATCCCCGGATCAGGATCGGCACGCTCAGCGTTCCCGGCCCTTGCAGAAGCTCATTTAACCATTCGTCCGACTGAGAGTCCGTGCCGAAGCAAACGAATCGATCGCGCTCGCCTCCCGGCTGAGCCACGATCTCCAGCGCGGCGTGACGGGCGCCTACCAGCGTGGCAGCCGACTCGACGACACGCACGAGCACACCCTCGAGCGAGAGCTCGGAGTTGACCGCGATGCCCGCACCGACGAGCGCGCGCAGGCGGTCCTGACTCAGATGCTCGAACTGGGCTGTCACGTATGCATTATCTCCACAGCCGCCCGTCTTGCCTGCGAAGCTTGGCAACCTTTCTGGCGAACGCGACTCCTCGGCGCTAGTTGCACCCTTCCGCGGTCCGGTCGAATACTCTTTCCTCGACAACAAGCCGCGGCGCTGGCGAAGCGAGGAGGTAACAAGGTGAGTCGCGACGTACTCGTAAGGGTTCTGGCAGTCGTAGGAGGAGCGGCTGTGCTGGTGATCGCGCTGGTGGTCGCAAGCCTGGTCGGTCACCATTCTACGAAGCCGACTGCGAACAACATTCAACTCGACTCGGTCGCCGAGATGCTGCGCGGCGTTCCGCAGCACGGGATCGAGCTAGGCAACCCTAAAGCCAAAGTGACCCTGACCGAGGTATCCGATCCTCAGTGTCCTTACTGCGGCGATTGGGCCCGGACCGTCTTCCCCGTTGTCGTCCAGAACTACGTGAAGCCGGGTAAGGTCCGCGTCGAGTACAAGGGCGTCGATATTCTCGATCCCCCAGACAGCAGCGCTCAGGACTCGAGTCGTCTGCTCAGGCTCGCACAGGCTGCCGGCCTCCAGAACAAGCTCTGGAACGTCGTCGAGCTCGAGTTCGAGAACCAGGGAACCGAGGGCAGCGGCTACGCCACTGACGCCTTTCTCAGAGGAATAGCCCAGAGCGTGACGGGCATGAACGCCGACAAGGCACTCTCGGTGGCCAATACGAACGCAGTGGTTCCGTTGATCGACAGCGCCCGGGTGCTTGCCGAAGCGAACTTCGGGAAGCGTTTCTCGACGCCTTCCTTCCTCGTCGGGCGCACCGGTTCAGTCCCGACCGTGAAGATCGTCGGCGACCAGCCGTTCCAGTCCTTCGCCAAAGCCATCGACGCCCAGCTGAAGAAGTGAACGAGCGCTATCCGCGCTTTCTGGTCGCGCTGCTCGCCCTGGTCGGGGCGGGCATCGCGGGCTATCTCACCTACACCCACTACAACGGCAGCCCGCCGGTATGCGGATTGGGAGTGCATGGCTGTGAGACCGTCCAGAACTCGAGCTACTCGAAGCTGTTCGGCATTCCGGTGGCGCTGCTCGGCCTGCTCACCTACCTCTCGATCTTCTGCTCGACGCTGATCCGCCACCCGCTCGTTCGGCAGGCCGGAGTGATGGTCGCGCTGGTCGCGGTCGGCTTCAACGCCTACCTGTTCTACCTCCAGGCCGAGAAGATCCACGCCTACTGCATCTGGTGCATCTCCAACGAGATCGTCTCGGTTTTCCTCGCGGCGACCGCGATCACCTGGCTCTTTAGCCGAGCGAAGGACACCGCTACGTGATCTGCATCACGGGCGCGACCGGCTTCCTAGGCTCCGAGCTCGTCCGTCTGCTTCGAGAGAGAGGCGAACCGGTACGCGCACTCGGCCGCAACGAGACGGCGCTCGAGGCTCTACGCGCGCTCGGCGCCGAGGCGGCTCGCGTGGGAATGAACGACGAAGACGGGCTCCGACAGGCGGCCGAGGGCTGCGCTCTCGTCTACCACGTGGCCGGGCTTGTGGCGCACGAGAAGCGCGATCGCTCCCGCCTCTTCGAGACGAATGTGGAAGGCACGCGGCGGTTGCTCGCCGCCGTCGACTCCTCGGCGCGAGTCGTTCACGTCTCGAGCGTAGCGACCATCGGTCCGGTTACCGACCCCGGCGAGCGCGCCGGCGAAGACCACGAGCCGCCGCCCGGGGACGAGCTACTTCCCTACAGCGCGAGCAAGATCGCCGGAGAGCGCCTGGCGCTCGAGGCGGCACGGGCCGGCCGAGACATCGTCATCGCCAACCCCAGTTACATCATCGGGCCCGGCGACGACCGTGGCGGCACGACCTGGCCGATTCGCGAGTACCTGCGCGGGCGCCTGCGTTTCGTCGCCGACGGCGGTCTCTGCCTCGTGGATGTGCGCGACGTAGCACTCGGCCTGGTCGCGCTGGCGGAACGCGGCAAGACCGGCGAGCGCTATCTGCTCGCCAGTCGCGACGGTAACGTGAGTCACGTCGAGTTCTTCCGTAAAGTCGGGCAGATCGCGGGCCGCAAGCGCTTCCAGATCGATCTGCCGGCGAGACTCGCGCTCGCACTGACAACCGTCTTTCCCTGGCCGGTTACACGCGGCTACGCCGAGATTGCCGTCCGCTGGTGGTACTGCGATCCGGCCAAGGCGATGCGGGAAATCGGCTTCGCGCCTAGACCGGCCGACGAGACCCTCGCCGACACGGTTCGCTACGTGCTCGACTCTTTACGCTGAAGTACAGTCCTAAAACCAACATCCGCGCGAATGCCGCGCACCAATCGGGGGAGGAGCGATGCAACGCAGGCGGCTTGCACCGGTTCTGGCAGTCATCGGCGGGGCGATCGTCATCGTGATCGCACTCGTAGTCGCAAGCTACGTCGGGGGAAAGAAATCGGGTCCGGATACGAGCAATCTGAATATCGACTCGATCAACGAGATGCTGAGCGGCATTCCGCAACAGGGAATCGCGCTCGGCAATCCGAGGGCGACGGTCACAATGGTCGAGTTCGGAGACCTGCAGTGCACCGCCTGCGCCGGCTTCTCCGCTAACGTCGTGCCCTACCTGATCCAGAACTACGTCCGCCCGGGCAAGCTACGCATCGAGTTCGCCGGGATGGCTTGGCTAAATACGTCGCCGAGTGGGGACTCGGCGCGACTGATGCGCATGGCTCTCGCTGCCGGTCAACAGAAGAAGCTATGGAACTTCATCGAGCTCGTCTACGCGAATCAGGGTGCCGAGGAATCCGGCTACGCGACAGACTCCTATTTGAAGAGCGTTGCGAGTGCTGCCGGCGTGAACGTAAACAAAGCCTTCACGATCGCGTCGCCGACGAGCGCCTTCGCCGCGTCGATCAAAGCCAACGGCGCTCGCTTCGACAAACTGAAGTTCGGTGGTACGCCCTCGTTCCTACTCGCGCGTACCGGCAGCACGTCGCCGGAGAAGATCTCGACTCAGAACGTCCCCTCGTATCAGGATCTCGCCAAGCGAATCAACGCGCTGCTCAAGAGCTGAGCAGTCCCACCTCGGTTTGCCGTCCTCGGGCTCGGCTCAGGTCATCGGCACCTGCGGCTGAAGGCGCGGCTGGATGCGCCCGATGATCTCGCGCAGGTTCTCGCCGGTGGCCGTGATGCCGTGGTTTCGCAGACCGATGACTGCGTGGCCTGGATCCTCCTGGGCTTCGAGCAGCTCCGAGACAGCCAGGGCCAGCTCCTCGGTGCCGCAGGGGAAGTTGATCTCGGTCGCGTCGGCGCCTTCGAGCCAGGCGTGCACGTGCAGGATCGCGCCGACCTCGGGGTGATTCTGGTAGATCATCCAGTGCTCGATCGCATCCACCGAGACCCGGCGCGGCTCGACGTTCGGCGGCACGCTGAGGATGATTGCCGCCCTTTCGACGTCGTAGTTCGAGACCATCAGGATGTCGCGGCCGACCTCAACGAGCTTGCTCTTGTCGACGCCGCTGGCGCTCATCCAGTAGCGGCGCTCGTCTTTGCGGATGGACAGGTTTCCGTAGGAGAGGCCGCCGATACCCCATAGCCGTTTGACATGCCTGAACTCCTGCTCGCTGAGCAGCTTGTCGACCGGGAAGGGCGCCGGTAGTAGACCGAATCCGTCCAGCTGCTCGCCGGCCCAGGAGAGCTCCTTGGTCAACTCGTCACCCTGCCAGAGCTTGGGCTCGAGATCGGTGCGGTACTCGTTGTCGATCACCAGCCTCGATGTCGCCAGGGGCTGGATCCGGTCAACCAGCCGCTCGGCCAGTTCAGACTCGGGCGCCTCGGCGCGGAAGGTCCCCCGCTCAGGCGTGGTCACCAGAACAGCTTCGCCGGGGACATAACAGAGCACCGAGTTGGCCAGTGCGCGTACGAGCAGCGGATACTCGGCCGCGAGCGGATCGGCGGGCATCTTCTCCCGTTCGTGCATCGCCGCGACGTAGGTGCCGCGCGATCGGCGCCGGAACGGAGAGGGGCTGTCGGTGGAGAAGAGGAGCAAGACGAAGTCGGCCTGAGCGGGGTCCTCGACGCGAGCCATGCCACGGGCTTCGAGCGTTCGTGCTACCGCCTCGGCGAACTCCCGGCTGCTGGAACTACCGGCCGTTCCGGCGACTGCAAAGCGTCGAAGCGAGGCTGGCGAATGAGCGCTATCAGTCATTGTCGTTCCGTTCCGTGATCGATTCCTCTGAGCAAGGGTGTGCAGAGCTGCGACGGATACAACCCTAACAAGGTGCACCCACCCGACGATTCGGCATCGGTCCGCGATCCGGAGTACTCAGGCGACAAGCCCAAGCTTGCGAGCTCGCGCGACCGCAGCCAGCTGCGAATGAACGCGAAGCTCGACCAAGACAGCCCGGATGTGGTTGCGAACAGTCGGCTCGGCGAGCCCGAGGCGACGGGCGATCTGGCGCGCCGAGTAACCGTCGGCGACGAACCCGAGAACCTCGGGCTGCCTCGGCGTGAGCGCAACCGGGGTGGGCTGCTGAAGTACTGCGATCGGCGTCGACGGCTCGAGGACATGCAGAAAGAGCTCGCAGCCGTCTTGATTGAGACAGATCGTCGAAACAGAGAGCGGTCGGCGAGCGCCGGACTTCGACTTCACGAGCAGAGTCTTTCGCGGTACGGGCCAGCCTTCGCGCGCCAGGCGGGCACACGAGCAGCCAGCGTGGCAGACCAGGGCTCCATCTTCGTCCAGCGCAGCCATCGCCTCCCAGCACGGACGGCCCACGACCGACTCGGCGCTGAGGCCCGTCAGCAGCTCGGTCTGATGATTCCAGGAGCGAACGATGAGATCGCGATCGAAGCCGAGAACGGCGTCGCCGGAACGGACAGTCACCTTAGCCGCCACGAGTCGCACTCTTTACGATCGTTCGCCCGCGCGAATCGTGCCGCTCCCGCGAATGTCGTTCGGGGAATTACGGAGCAAACGAGGGGACAAGCGCGGACGCGAGACCACGCCGAATCGGCTCGGACTAGATCCGATCTCGCCGTCACTTGCAGGAGACGACCCCCGGAGCGAGGGGAAGGAACCAATCCAAACCCCAGGAACAGTGTGCTCGTGAGTGAGTCGGGACGTATCGCCGTTCGAAAGCCGAGTTCGAAGCTCTCGGACATCAGGTAAGAAGGAAGTCATGCTGCCAGTTCTCGTCGTCAACGCCGGCTCGACCAGCCTCAAGTTGGAACTCGTCAGCGCCAATGACCAGAGCGAGACGCTGGCGCTCATGGACGAGGCCAAGGGCAGAGCCGCGGCGATCGGGCACCGCGTGGTGCACGGCGGCAAGCGCTTCCGCGAGCCGGTTGTTCTCGATTCGGACGTAATCGCCGAGATCGAGGCGATGAGCGAGGTGGCGCCGCTTCACAACCGACCGGCCCTGGAGGCGATCGCCAAGGCTCGCAAGCTCTTTGGAGCCGAGCCCCAGGTTGCCGTCTTCGACACCGCCTTCCACTCCACGATCCCCGATGAAGCCTCTACCTACGCGGTTCCACGTTCCTGGCGCGAGCGCTACGGCATTCGCCGCTACGGGTTTCACGGACTATCGGTCGCCTGGGCGGCCGAGAGGGCTCCGGAGCTTCTCGGTCGGCCCGTCGAGCGCCTAGTCGTCTGCCATCTCGGTGGCGGCTGCTCAATCACCGCCGTACGGGCAGGACAGTCGATCGACACGAGCATGGGTTTCAGCCCTCTGGAAGGCGTGCCGATGACGACTCGCTCGGGCTCGATCGACCCCGGCGCGCTCTTCTATCTGATGGCACCCGACCGGCTCAGCCACGAGAGAATCGAGCGCGCGCTCGAAAACGACTCCGGCCTCAAGGGACTGTCGGGAACGAGTGGGGACATGCGTGAGTTGGAACAGGCGGAAGACGCCGGCGATAAACGAGCCGCGCTGGCGCTCTCGGTCTACGTACACCGGATCGCCGCGACAATCGGGGCGATGGCGGTCTCACTCGGGGGGCTCGATGCGATCGTCTTCACCGCCGGCGTGGGCGAGAACTCAGCCCGCGTGCGCGCGCGAGTTTGCGAACGCCTGTCGTTTCTGGACGTCGAAATCGATCCCAAGCTCAACTCCCGAGCCGTGCCCGATTTGGATGTCGCCAGGAATAGCTCGGCCGTGCGCGTACTCGTCGTTCGCGCCCGAGAGGCTCTGGTGGTCGCGCGAGCCGTGCGCCAGGTGTTGATGGCCGGTAGCTGAGAGGCAGCGGCTTGAGCGCATGAGCTCGCGGGCGCTGCTCCCCGGCGGGCTATCCCGTCTGTCTGCCAGCGGCCGGCTCGTAGGCGAGATTCTGAGCCAGCCAATGCTCGACTTCCCCGAGCCCGGCGCCCTTACGCGCCGCGTAGTCGGCAACCTGGTCGCGACCGACGCGACCGACTCCGAAGTACTTCGCCTGCGGATGGCCGAGATAGAGGCCGCTGACACTGGCCGCCGGAAGCATGGCGTAGCTCTCGGTCAGCTCGATCCCGATCGCCTCGGCCCGCAGAAGATCGAAGAGCTTTCGCTTCTCCGAGTGATCAGGACAGGCCGGATAACCGAAGGCCGGGCGGATTCCTCTGTGGCGCTCGGCGATCACGTCCTGGCGCTCGAGCTCCTCTGACTCGTATCCGCAGAGCCGGCGCACTCGCTCGTGCAGGAAGGTGGCGAAGGCCTCGGCGAGGCGGTCCGCGAGCGCCTTGACCATGATCGAGTCGTAATCGTCCTGCTCGGCCGCAAACCGGGCAGCGAGCTCCTCGCCGCCGACTCCAGCCGTGACCGCAAAGGCACCGGCATAGTCGCGCAGACCGCTCTCGAGCGGAGCGACGAAGTCGGCGAGCGAGAGGTTCGGGCGCCCATCTTCGTGATCGACTTGCTGCCGGAGCATGTTGAAGCGCGCTATCTGCTCGTCTCGCTCCTCGCTGGCGAAGTAGACGACGTCGTCTCCGACGGAAGCCGCCGGCCAGAGTCCGTAAGCAGCGCTCGCCCGCAGCAGCTTCTCTTCGACGATGCGCCCGAGCAACTCCTGCGCGTTCCGGAAGAGCTCGCGCGCTGCCTCTCCCTTCTCGGGATGGTCGAGGATCACGGGGAAGCGACCCTTCAGCTCCCAGGCCTGGAAGAAGAATGTCCAATCGATGTAGTCGACGAGCTCCGCCAGCGGCTGATCTTCGATGCGCTGTAGGCCGAGCTCGCCCGGAGTCGGCAGCTCCTTCTGGCTGACCGAATACCGGGGTCGCCGCGCACGCGCCTGCTCAAGCGAGAGAAGTGGGCGTCGTTTCTCTTGGTAGAGCTGGCGCAGGCGTTCTTGCTCGGCGGCGTTCTCGCGCAGGAACTCCTTCCTGCGCCCAGAGTCGAGCAAGGTGGAGACCACGCCCACGGCTCTCGAGGCGTCGAGGACGTGCACCGTCGGGCCGCTGTAGGCAGGCGCGATCTTGACAGCCGTGTGCTGTCTCGAGGTCGTTGCGCCGCCGATCAAGAGCGGCAACTGCAGCCCGCGCCGCTCCAGCTCGCGCGCCACCTTGACCATCTCGTCGAGCGACGGAGTGATAAGCCCGGATAGTCCAACGATCTGCCCGTGTTCTTCGATCGTGGCCTCGACGATCCGACTGGCCGGCACCATCACCCCCAAGTCGATCGTCTCGTAGCTGTTGCAGCCGAGCACCACCGCGACGATGTTCTTGCCGATGTCGTGGACGTCGCCGGCGACCGTGGCGAGAAGTATCTTCGCCGGCGCGCGCGGCGCCCCGTCCGCGCCCGGCTCGTCCTCGAAGAACGGCTCCAGGTAGGCGACCGCACGCCGCATCGCCCGCGCGCTCTTCACCACTTGGGGCAGGAACATCTTCCCTTCGCCGAAGAGATCACCGACGGTCGTCATGCCGCTCATCAGCGGCCCCTCGATCACCGCCAGCGGCCCGCCGAGCGCTACGCGCGCTTCCTCGGCGTCTTCTTCGACGAACTCGTCGTTGCCGTGTACGAGCGCGTACTCCAGCCGCTTCTCTACCGTGGCCTCGCGCCAGCTCAGGTCGAGCGAGCGCTTCGTGCCCTCGCCCCTGACCTGCTCGGCCAGATCGACGAGCCGATCGGTCGCATCGGGCCTACGATCGAAGAGAACATCCTCGACGCGCTCGAGCAGCTCCGGGTCGATGTCCTCGTACACGGCCAGCTGACCGGCGTTGACGATCCCCATATCCAGGCCCGCGCGGATCGCGTGGAAGAGGAAGGCGGCGTGCATCGCCTCGCGCACGACATCGTTGCCGCGAAAGGCGAAGGAAAGGTTGGAGATGCCGCCGGAGATCTTGGCGCCCGGGCAGCGCTCCTTGATCAAGGGAATGGACTCGAGAAACGCCTTGGCGTAACCGTTGTGCTCTTCGATCCCCGTGGCGACGGCGAGGACGTTGGGATCGAAGATGATGTCCTCGGGCTTGAAGCCGCCCTTCCCGAGCAGCAGGTCGTAGGCTCGCCCGCAGATCGCCAGCTTGCGCTCGATGCTACCGGCCTGACCCTGCTCGTCGAAGGCCATGACCACCAGCGCGGCTCCGAAGCTCTTGACGCGGCGGGCTTTCGCGAGGAAGTCCTCCTCGCCCTCCTTGAGACTGAGTGAGTTGACGACGCTCTTGCCCTGCAGGCATTCGAGCCCCGCCTCGATCACCGGCCAGCGTGAGCTGTCGACCATGATCGGTAGGCGCGCCAGCTCGGGCTCCGCGGCGATCAGATTGAGGAACGTCCTCATCGCCTGCTCAGAGTCGAGCAGATCGGCGTCCATGTTGACGTCCAGGACGTTGGCACCTCCCCGCACCTGCTCGAGCGCCACAGCCAGCGCCCCCGCGAAGTCCTCGCTCTCGACGAGACGCCGGAAGCGAGCCGAGCCGGTCACGTTCGTGCGCTCGCCGATCAGGACGAAACCGGTGTCCTCGTCGATCGTCAGCGGCTCGAGCCCGCTCAGCGAGGTGCGAACGCGGCGCGACGGGACACGGCGTGGCGCGATACCGCGAACGGCTTCGGCGATCGCCCGCACGTGCTCAGGTGTCGTGCCGCAACAACCTCCGGCGACGTTGACGAGCCCCGCCTCGGCGAACTCACGCAGATAGCGGCTCGTATCCCGTGGCTGCTCGTCGAAACCGCCCAGCTCGTTGGGAAGACCGGCGTTTGGATGACAGCCGGTGAAAGTCGTGGCGACGGCCGAGAGCGCTTCGACCACGGGGCGCATCTGCGCCGCCCCGAGCGAGCAGTTGACGCCGACAACGAGTGGGTTCGCGTGCTCCACCGAGATGCAGAACGCCTCGACGGTCTGGCCGGAGAGATTCCGTCCGCTTCGGTCCACCGCAGTGAAGGAGAGCCAGAGCGGTAGCTCGGTTCCGCGTTCGGCGAAGACGTCTTGGGCCGCGACAATCGCGGCCTTACCGTTGAGCGTGTCGAAGATCGTCTCGATCAAGAGCAAATCGGCACCGCCATCGGCGAGTGCTCGTATCTGCTCGGCGTAGCTCGCCCTGACCTGCTCGAAGCTGACGGCTCGGAACGACGGCTCGTCCACCCGCGGCGAGAGCGAAAGCGAAACGTTCATCGGGCCGACGGAACCGGCCACGAAGCGCGGCTTGTCCGGCGTGCGCGCCGTCCACTCGTCACAAGCCCGGCGAGCCAGGCGCGCGCCTTCGAGACTCATCTCCGCGGCTACCTTCTCGAGCGCGTAGTCGGCCTGATTGATCGACGTCGCCGTGAAGGTGTTCGTCTTGAGGATGTCGGCGCCCGCCTCGAGATAGGCGTCGTGGATATCGCTGACAACCTGCGGGTTCGTCAGGTTGAGCAGGTCCGGATCGCCCGCAAGTGCTCGTGCGTGATCACGAAAACGCTCTCCCCGGTAGGCCTCCTCGCCGCGCACCTGGCGCTGAATGAGCACGCCGTAGGATCCATCGATTACGAGGATGCGGGAAGAGGCAAGCTCGGCTATCCGGGCACGAGCGTTCATCGATTTCCTCCAACGGGTATGGACCGCGCGTGGACGCGATCACTGAGACCTTAGCCAACGGCCGGAAAAGCCTGGTATCACGAGGTATCGATATTTACGAAGCTCTTACGCGGCACTCACTTCGATTTAAGGGGTCTTCCCGATACTGGGTGCAGGAGGATACGAGATGTACGTGCTAACAGACAAGATCTCCAACCAGGTGCTCGGTCGCTTCAAGAGCCTCACCGAGGCCCGCGGCACGTTGCTCGATTTCTACCGCCTGCACCCGCCCGGCGGGCGCTGGCTCGAGATCTCGATCGAGCGCGAGCCACGGGACGTCGAGCTGCTCACGGCCGCCTGATCGAGCGGATTCGTAGGCGCACGATCAATACCGGTTCTGCGTAACTCGGTCGCGCCGCATGGGGAGCGTATTACTCCCCGCGACGGTCGATTCCCAGAACATGCGGAAAGGAACTTCTGCGACGCGTACGTCGAGCCGTGGTCGCGCTGTGCCAGCCGGCCCGGAACGAGCGCTGCGACTGGTCGAAGGCGGAGCGCGAAGCTCGACCATCACCGCCCGGCGTGAGTCGCCGCGGGAGAGCGCACCGCTTCAGCTGGTCCCGGTCAGAGACGTTCCGACCGTACTGATCGGTGACGCCGACGAGGAAGCTCTGTCGCTGCTCAGCTTCACGCTCGCGGGCGAGTTCGAGCTTCTTCGCGCGCGTAACGGCGAACAGGCGCTGCGCCTTGCACTGATCGAGCGCCCCGATCTGGTCGTGCTGGACGCGCACATGCCGAAGCTGGACGGATACCGCGTGACCGGCCAAATCAGGCGCAACCCGGCGACCTGCGACACGCCGGTGATCCTGCTCGATACCGGTCCCGAGCGAATCGACGTGC
Organism: Gaiellaceae bacterium; assembly: GCA_050010215.1. Taxonomy (GTDB): domain Bacteria; phylum Actinomycetota; class Thermoleophilia; order Gaiellales; family Gaiellaceae; genus Fen-549. The sequence continues at coordinate 41,573 of JBEKLL010000005.1, forward strand.
TGCGCGGCCTGGCGGCCGGTGCGAACGACTACATCGCCAAGCCCTTCGATACGGTCGCGCTCCTCGAGCGTGTTCGCGAAGCGCTCGAGATAACCGAGATCGTCAGCTAACGAACGCGGCCGGAAGCCTCACGCCGGAACGCCGTGCTTCCCTGGTCCGGGACGGATAGATCGATTAGCGCGGCGAAACGAGTAGTCCTCATTTCGACTGGTATCCCCCATTTGAGGGAGACCAGGCTCCTCCCATCTGCCGACAACTTTTCCGCAATGTATGCACGTTGGACGATCCTCGCTGCGCTGGCACTCGCGCTCGCAATCCCGGCCTCGGCTCCGGCCAGGCAGATCGCTCCCCCTAAAGCTCCTACGGGTCTCAAGGCTTTCTTGCTTCGTTACAGCGAGCCGACTAGCCGCAGTTTCTCGCGTACTCCATCGTTCGGCTGGAAGCCGGTAAAGCGTGCGCTGAGCTACGAGTTCGAGCTCGCCACCGCGAGCAGTTTCCGCGATAACAGCATCGTCTGGGACAGCGGTCAAGACGTACTGCCCCTGAAGGTTCCCGACTACGCCGTGCCGATTGCGCTTCCCTGGATAACCGGGAACCCGTATTCGTTCTTCGCGCGAGTCCGGGCGAACACACAGAACGGCACTACAGCCTGGAGCTCCAGCTTCGGATTCAACGTCCGCTGGACTCAGATTCCTGCGCAACTCTCGGCTCCGAACGGATTGCTCAGATGGACACCGGTCGACGGCGCAACCTCCTATGAGGTCTGGGAGATCAACATCAGAAACCGCGCTCTCAGCCCGTCCAACCCCGATTTCTTCGTCGCCAACAAGCTGCACTACGTGGCAACCAACGTCACAGATATGCGCGACTGGTTCACGTTCCATCAGTCCTCGCAATGGGTCGGAACAGCCGACTGGCGCGTGCGAGCGGTACGCGTCACCTACGGTACAAGCGCGAACGGGGAGACCACAACGACCTACGGACCGTGGTCACCAGTCTTCCATACTCACGCCACCCCACCCAGTGTGTCCAAGCTGAATCTCGGTTCTACGGTTTCCAACAAGATCGGTACGGTCGCCAGGCCGGTAGCCCACGCACTCATGCCCGGTTTCAGCTGGCGTGGGAGTGTCGTCGGCGGCGCCGCCTTCGAGCTCTACAGGGTGTACATCTTCTCGGACCGGAGCTGCATCGACCCCGTCTTCACGGGATCGATCGTCGGCAGTCCCGCCTGGGTACCGAGACTGTCGGGGCCGATAGCACTCCCCAGCTCGGATGCCGATATCGCCAGCGCCCGTACGCAGGTGCTCGCGGACGGGAACCAGACGCACACCTTCGACAGCGCGTATAACGAACTCACCCCAAACGAGACGTCGAGCAGCGACTCTTCCGGCGGCGGCTCGACTACCCTCGCGAGGCTCGATTTGTGGGACCGCGAGTGGCCCAGCGGCGCCTACTACTGGACCGTCGTCCCCGTCGTATACGGAGAGAACTCGTACTCGAGTCAGTTCGAGTACAGAGACGCCCAGGTACCCCAGGACGCCTGCGCTACCGGTCGGGTCGGTACTTTCGGCAGAGTCAGTCAACCCATCCCCGCGGGGAACAAAACGTCCTACGTGATCGGCTTGTCCAAGGCCGGGCGACTGACCAGCCAGAGCGCGAATCGTTCTCCTCACGTCTACGGCCGGCCCCTCGTGACCTGGTCACCGGCGCTCGGAGCGGACGCGTACGAGATTCAAGTAAGTCAAACGCGATACCCCTTCAAGAACCTTTACGCGCCGACTCCCCTTACGACGCAAGCGACATCGGCCACCCTGTGGCTCCCACCGGGTTCCTGGTACTACCGAGTGCGCGGTCTCAACTCTCAGCTGCCGGCCGGTGCACAGGGCATGGTCTGGTCGAGCGTTCGCCGAGTCATCATCGTGAAGCCCCGCTTCGTCGTCGTTAAGTAACGGGTGTAGATCCGAAAGCTCGGGCCGTTCTCGCCCGACGACGCTACTTCTCGAGCAGCCGGCGCTCCTCGCTGCGGCGGCGGAAGCGAATCAGCATCGCGAGCAACAGGCCTAGCAGGATGAAGGGCGAGGCGACGATTAGCCCCATGGCAGCCCAGGAGATCTCCGAGGAGAGCCCGTCCCAGGCTCTGTTGAGCGCTTTGTGTAGACGGCTGTGGTGCGCGGCGAGCGGCGTCAGGCCGCCGGTCGTGAAGTGGAGCGTGATCGTGGCCACGCGGCCGCGCAGGATGTCGTTCTTGCGCTGGATTCGAAGCGAGTTGAGCTCAGCGCGGTCGTTGGCTAGGTGGATTTGCAGCTGAGAGCGCGCCTGGGTCGTCAGCGACTGGTTGTTGAGCGTCTGCACGAGCGAGGCGATCGCGCGCTTGAGCGACCCGATGACGTTGTCCTCGGACGTGACGGTGCTCTGGACGTCGGTGAGCGAGGCCTTCTGGCTGAGGATCTTGCCCAGCGCCGAGATGCTGGTCAGCGCCTCTTGCGAGTACTTGGCCGGCACCTTGAGCACGAGATAGGAGGTCGCGACACCGCGGCTGGGTGCGTTCACCAGGACGGTGACCACATGACCACCCAGCGACTTGATGATGTGCATCGCCCGGGCGGTTTGCTTGGAAAGCTGATCGCGGTTCTCGACCTTGAGTAGCAACGTGGCGCGCAGGTCCGCGAGACGGTTGCCGGTTGTGATCCCGGCAATCGAGCTGCCACTCGTTCCAACCATCGATGGACGGCCCGCCAACGCGTCGAGTTGGGCGCCACGCGGGACTCCTGCTGCCGTCTGCACATAGGCGCCATATCGGTTGGCCCCAGAGCGCGTGCCCGCGATGCCGGAGGAATAGGTCTGGATCGCGTGCCTTGTCAAGCTTTTTTGTACCCCGAGTTGCTCGGGAGTAAAGGGATTCCCCAGAACTATCGTGCCGCCACCAGAGCCATGCCTTGTCGTTCTGGAAGCGACCGGCTGAGGCGACTGCCGAAGCTCTCCTGCGACGACGGCGCCGATTAGCGCGATCCCCAGCGCCGCGGCCAGCGCGAAGACCAGCCGGCGGCGACTCATCCTTGGCCGTGCGGCGCGCCGTGGCTCGCGCTGGCGCTCGGCCAGCCGCTCGACGCGGGCGACCAGTGCCGCCGAGGGCCGCGGGCGGTGCTTGCGCAGCTCACGCGCCGTCTCCTCGAGGCGGTCGTTCGGGTCTTCGTTATCAGGCCTGGACATCGCTTGCCACCCTTTCCGAAAGCTTCTCCAGCGCCCGACTCAATCTCATCGAGCAAGCGCTGCGGCTGATGCCGAGTAGGCGTGCCGCGGTCTCGGCCTCCATCTCGAGCAACACACGGAGCGCGATCACCTCACGCTCAGCGGCGCTCAGCGACGCGAGCGCCGATTCGAGTTCGGGCGAGAGTCCATCGCCAAACCCCGGATCGGCGATCTCGAACTCCTGCCTGAGCGCGTAGGCGTCCTCGCGTCGCCGGCGCCTGTCCTCGGAGCGGAAGTGATCGAGCGCGACACTACGCGCGATCGCGCACAGCCACGTTCTCGCGCTCGCCCTTCTCGGGTCGAAGCGCGCCCAGTGGCGGAGAGCCTTCTCGAAGGTCGTCGCGGTCAGATCCTCGGCGACCGAGCGGTTCCCGACCAGGTAGGACACGTAGGCGTGCACCGCTTCGAGGTGATCGCGCGCTACTTGCGCGAAGTCCGGTTTCCTCTCGAACGTTGCCACGGTCACGTCGTTTATACGCCGCCGGGGCGTGCGGCGTCACAATCGGGCGCTCGGTTCGAGGCTACTGACACCAGAGACTCCCGAACCGGTGAGGTCAGCGCGCTACCAGACTCGAGAAACGTAGCCGCCAAGGTCGATGCCTCAAGTGGATCGATCGCGAAGCGAAACGATTCACTCGTTGCCACCGCAGCCGACATGCGCGGCTGCGGCTCACTGCGGCTCTCTTCCGCACAAACCGGACCCCGCGGGACAACTGGGCCTTTTCTCGCCACGCTCATAGGAGCAGAAAGCTTCGCAAGCGCCGTCAGGCGCGCGAAGCGCTGAGTTAGTCCCGCCGGGGAAAGTCGCCAGACTTTCTCCGGTCCTACTGGCACCAGATGCGGCTGTCCCGCGCCATCAGCGCGTCCGCACTCTTCGGGCCTCGGCTACCGGCGGCGTAGTTCGGGAAATCCGGCTCGGAGCCTGCCCACTTAGCGACGACCGAGTCGACGAATGTCCACTGCGCCTCGACCTCGTCGATGCGCGTGAAGAGAGTCGCGTCGCCGAGCATCGCGTCCACGATCAGCTTCTCGTAAGCCTCCGGCAACTGCACGTGGAAGTCCTGGTCGTATTTGAAGCTGAGATGGACGGGCCGGATCGTCATGCCCTGCCCCGGTACCTTGGCGCCGATCCGAATCGAGATCCCCTCGTCGGGCTGAACATGAATGACGAGCACGTTCGGGCGCAAGCCCTCGCCGGCGATTTCGAGAAAGGGTGGATGCGGCGCCGGCCGGAAAAGCGCCACGATCGTCGTCTCGCGGGCCGTAAGGCACTTGCCGGTGCGCAGGTAGAAGGGCGTCCCGGCCCAGCGCCAGTTTTCGACGAAGACCTTGAGCGCGACATAGGTCTCGGTGTTCGAGTCCGACGCTACTCCGGGCTCCTCGCGGTAGCCGAGCACTTCCTTACCGTCGATCTCACCGGGCCCGTACTGGCCGCGAACGACGTAGCCCGGATCGGGCGGTGCGAGCGCGCGCACCACCTTGACCTTTTCGTTGCGAACGGCGTCGGCCTCAAAATCGGCCGGCGGCTCCATCGCGGTAATCGCAAGCAGTTGCAGCATGTGATTCTGGACGACGTCCCGAATCGCGCCCGCACCGTCGTAGAAACCGGCCCTGCCTTCAATGCCGAGCGACTCGGCCACCGTGATCTGGATGTTGTCGACGTAGCGGCGATTCCAGATCGGCTCGAAGATCCCGTTGGCGAAGCGGAACGCGAGCACGTTCTGGACCGTCTCCTTGCCCAGGTAGTGATCGATGCGGAAGATTTCGCGCTCGTCGAAGTGGGCAACGATGTCCTCGTTCAGGGCCTTGGCGCTGGCGAGGTCGTGACCGAATGGCTTCTCGACGATCAGCCGCACCCAGCCGCCCGGCTTCCGCCTCTGCTCGAGCTTGTCGACGACTGTGCGGATCGCCTCGGGAGGCACGGCCAGGTAGAAGACGCGATTGCCCGCCGTGCCGCGCTCCTCATCGAGCTGATCGAGCAGCTCCATCACATCGTTCTCGCCGCCGTCCGAGGCGAAGTCGGTGCTGACGTAGTGCATCCCGGCGGCGAGACGTCTCCAGACGTCGTCACGCATCTCGTCGCGACCGAACTCGACAACGGCCTCGCGCATCTTCTCGCGCCAGGACTCGGTCGAGTTCTTCGTGCGAGCGACACCGACCACTGCGAAGCGCTCGGGAAGAAGACCGCGGAACTCGAGCGAGTAGAGGGCCGGGATCAGCTTGCGATGGGTGAGATCACCGGAGGCGCCGAAGATGACGAGTGAGCAGGGATCGGGCCGGCGCTGCTTGCTCAGTCCAGGGGGCAGAGCCTCGATTAGTGCCTCGGTCTTGGTGCTCATGTCCGAGCACGCCTCCTCTCGACCTATTTCTCACTCGCCGGCTTGACCGCGTGCCCGCCGAACTGGTTCCTGAGCGCGGCGTTGACCTTGGCCGCGAACGACTCGTCCTGGCGCGAGGCGAAGCGCGCGAAGAGGGAGTTGGCGATGATCGGCGCGGGCACGTTCTCGTCGAGCGCAGCGAGAAGCGACCAGCGCCCTTCGCCCGAGTCCTCGACGTAGCCGGCGATCTTCGCCAGTCCGGGGTCCTCCGCGAGCGCGATCTCGAGCAGCTCGAGCAGCCAGCTGCGCACCACCGATCCGTAGCGCCAGATACTCGCCACGGTGTGCAGATCTATCTCGAACTCCGAGGCCTGCATGATCTCGAAGCCCTCCGCGAAGGACTGCATCATTCCGTACTCGATGCCGTTGTGGACCATCTTCGTGAAGTGCCCGGCGCCGTTCGCGCCGACGTGCGCGTAGCCGCCCTCCGGCGCCAGATCGAGGAAGAGCGGCGCGACTCGCTCGACGGTCTCGGGCTTGCCCCCGACCATCACGCAGTAGCCGTTCTCGAGACCCCAGACTCCGCCCGAGACGCCGGCATCGATAAAGTGAATGCCCTGCTTCTCGGCCAGCTCGGCACGCCGCTTGGAGTCGGTGAAGTGAGAGTTGCCGCCGTCGACGATGATGTCGTCGTCCTCGAGCAGCTTGAGCAATTCCTGGAAAGCATGCTCGGTCGGATCGCCGGCCGGGATCATCAGCCAGACGATGCGCGGCTGCTCGAGCCTCTCGACCAGATCCATGAGCGAGGTCGCCGTCCGCTCGGGATTAGTGCGTGCGTAGGTCTCGACCTCGTGACCGGCGCGGCGAAGGCGCTCGACCATGTTGCCGCCCATGCGGCCCATCCCGACCATCCCGACTTTCATAGCTCCTCCAATCTGACGCGGACGACTGGCCGTTCGTGCTCCTCGAGAGCGGCAAAATCGCCCGCCGCCTGGGCAGCGATCAGGCGCCGGAAGCCGAAATCCCGACCGGGAATTGCCAGCTCCTCGCCGAAGTCGTCGATCACTTGCAGGAAGAGGCCGTTCGCCTTTCCGCCCTTGTGCAACTGCCCGGTCGAGTGCAAGTAGCGGGGACCGAACCCGCGCGTAACGATGCAACCCGTCGCCGTCCGTACCCGCTCGGCCAGCGCCGCCAACTTGGCGTCGTTCTCGGAAGTCGGGTCGACGAACCCGAGAATGGCGATGTAGTCGCCTGGAGCGGCCGAAGTGAGAATCTGCTCGAGCTCGCCTCGGGGCTCGAGGTCCGGCTCGCCGCCGGAGGCGAGGATGGTATTGGTGCGATCCTTGGCCTCCTGCACGTTGGGCTGGTCGAAGGGGTTGATCTCCATCAGCGCTCCCGCTACCGCGACCGCGAACTCCCAGCGGAAGAACTCCTGCCCCAGCTCATAGGCGCTCTCCAGCCTCAGCTCGACCGCTTGCCGGTCGGTGTCGCCCGGATGCTCGCCAGGCGCCGGTACCAGCCCCTTCCCCTGTTTTCCCGTGGATTCCGCGATCAGCTGCTCGGCCCAGAGCGCGAAGCCGCTCTCGTGCTTCGGAATGCAGACCTTGTCGTGGCCGTAGCGCCAGCCTTCGCCGAGCTCGAGTCCAAGTTCCAAGCCCGGATTCCCCGCCTCGCCCCGACAGGCTTCCACCATCTCCTCCGCGCGGGAAAGCAGGCGCTCGACGTCGATTCCCATCAGCGCGGCCGGGACAACGCCGAAGGGCGAAAGCGCCGAGTAGCGCCCGCCGATCGTCGGCTCGCCGGCGAACACCTCGATGAAGCCGCGATCACGCGCCAACGTCTCCAGCGCGCTGCCCGGATCGGTGACAGCCGCAAAGCGCTCGCCACGTTCGCTCGCCCAGTTCCAGAAGTAGTCGAGATGCGAGCGGGTTTCGATCGTCGAGCCCGATTTCGAGGAGACGACGAAGAGCGTCGTCGATGGGTCGAGCTCGGAGGAGAGCCGGCGGACGGCCGCCGGATGAGTCGAGTCGAGCACATGAAAGCTAGCGGCACCAAAGGCGCGGCGCATCACCTCGGGTGCCAGACTCGAGCCGCCCATTCCAAGTAGGACGACGTTCTCGACACCCTCGAGAGCTCGCTCGGCGACAGACAGGATCTCTCCTACCTGAGCTCGCGAATGCGCCGGCGCGTTCAACCAACCGAGCCATTCCTGCTCGCCGCTCGAAGTCCATAGGGAGGCGTCTCTCGCCCAGATCCGCGCCACCATCTCGTTCCCGCCGACAGAGCTCATCGCAGCGCCTCCAGCGTCCGTAGCTTGCTTTCGATCCCGTGCTTCAACCGAGTGAAGGAATCGGCGAACTTCTGAACGCCCTCCTCCTCGAGGGTCTCGACGATCTCATCGTAAGAGACGCCGACGGCCTCTAGTTGCTCGAGCACTCGCTCGGCCTCGTCCACACCTTTCGCAAGCGTCTGACCGATGGTGCCGTGATCCTGAAATGCCCGAACTGTCTCGATCGGCATCGTGTTGACGGTATCGGGACCGATCAGCTCGTCCACGTAGAGCGTATCGGGATAGGCCGGGTTCTTGGTCGAAGTCGAGGCCCAGAGGCAGCGCTGTACCGGCGCGCCCTTGGAGGCCAGGAACTGCCAGCGCTCGCCCGAGAACGCGGACTGGAAGTGGCGATAGGCGAGCTTCGCGTTGGCCACGGCGAGCTTGCCGCGCAAGGCGAGGGCTTCCGGTGTACCAACGGCCTCCAGGCGCTTGTCGGCTTCGCTGTCTACGCGCGAGACGAAGAAACTGGCGACGGAGTTGACCCGTTCGAGGCTGCCCGCGCTCGAGACGAGGCGCTCGAGACCGCGCAGATAGGCCTCGACGACCTCTGCATAGCGCCGGAGCGAGAAGATCAGAGTGATGTTGACGGCGTGACCCGTTGCGATCGCATCTTCGATCGCCGGTAGGCCCGCTCGAGTAGCCGGGATCTTGACGTAGAGATTGGGACGATCGATATCAGCGTGGAGACGAAGCGTCTGCTCGTAGGTGCGCTCCGTCTCGTAGGCCAGGGTGGGATCGACCTCGATCGAGACATAGCCGTCGAGACCCGACGTAGCCTCGTGAACGGGCCGAAGCAGGTCGCAGGCCTGGGAAACGTCGCGCTCCGCCAGCCGAAAAAAGATCTCACTCGTATCACCCAGCGTCGCCAGCTCGCTTAGCTCAGCGTCGTACCATTCACCTTCCGCGAGCGCCTTCTGAAAGATGGTCGGGTTGCTCGTTACGCCACTCACGGAGTCTTCGCGAATCAGCCGCTCGAGCTCTCCGGTCTCGAGCATCTCGCGCGAGAGCGAGTCGATCCAGACACTCTGGCCCAGCTCTGTAAGCCGCTTCAGCCTGCTCTTCGCCATCGCTTCCTCCCTCCCCCTCGTTCTTCTGCTCGAAACAGACCCCTACCGCTAGGGCAGCTCCCTTGCAGCGTCGCGTTCCATCTGCGCGACCTTTTTCAACCGCTCTGCGTAACGAGGATCGCTCTCGTTGAAGCGCGCGTCCAGAAAGGTTCGCACCAGCTCGCGCGCGAGCGCCTCACCGACGATCTCGGAGCCAAGACAAAGAACGTTTATGTCGTCGTGCTCGACACCCTGGTGAGCCGAGTAGGCGTCGTGACAGATCGCGGCGCGGATTCCCGGCACTTTGCAGGCAGCCACACAGGCACCCACCCCCGAGCCGCAGACGAGTATTCCGCGCTCGGCCCGGCCGGAGCGAATCTCCTTGGCCACGTCCGCGGCCTGATCGGGGTAGTCGACGCGAACGCTCGCGTCCTCGACTCCCAGATCGATCACCTCGTCACCAGCCTGCGCCACCGCCTCGAGCACAGCTTCGCGCAGTACTACGCCTCGATGATCGAACGCGACGGCGACCTTCATCATCCTCTCCTTCCGGAGTCTTTCACGAAACCCGTGCGAGCAGCGCTTGGGCTTTGGCCACGATGCTTTCGGCCGTGAAGCCGAACTGCTTCATCAACTCCCCGCCGGGGGCCGACGCGGCAAAGTGGTCTATCGCCACGGAGGCGCCGCTATCGCCGACCCAGCGCTTCCAGCCGAGCGAGATGCCGGCCTCGACCGAGAGCCGAACCTGCACTTCGGAAGGGAGCACGCTCTCCTGGTATTCGTCGTCCTGAAGCTCGAAGAGCTCCCAGCATGGCATCGAGACGACGCGTGAGCGCACGCCCTGCTGCTGCAACTCACGCGCCGCCGTCAGCGTGGCAGCGACCTCGGAGCCGGTCGCGATGAAGATCAGGTCGGGATGTCCGTTCGCTCCCTCCGTCTCCCAGAGAACGTAGGCGCCTCGCTCGACACCCGACGCCGCCGATAACTCGGAGCGATCGAGCACGGGCAGTTTCTGCCTCGTAAGGGCGAGTGCAACCGGCCCGTCCGGGCGCTCGAGCGCCGTCTTCCACGCGAACACCGTCTCGTTGGCATCGGCGGGTCTCATCAGCCAGAGGTTGGGGATCTCGCGCAGCGTCATGAGCTGCTCGATCGGCTGGTGCGTCGGGCCGTCTTCGCCGACTCCGATCGAGTCGTGCGAGTAGACCCAGATGACCGGAATCCGGCCGAGCGCCGAAAGCCTGACCGCCGGGCGCATGTAGTCGGAGAAGATCAGGAAGGTCGAGCCGTAGGGCTTGACCATGCCTCCGTGCAGGGCAATTCCGTTGACGATCGCACCCATGCCGTGCTCGCGTACGCCGAAAGCGATGTTGCGTCCCGAGTGGCTGGAAGAGAAAAGCCCGCCGCCGACGAACTCCGTCCGCACCGACTCGGCCAGATCGGCCGAGCCGCCGACCATCGTCGGCGTATACGGCTTGATGGCCTGCATCACTTCACGACCGGCGTCGCGGGTTGCCATCTCCTTGCCGCTCTCGAATTCCGGTAGCGCCTCCTGCCAGCCGCTCTTCGGCTCGGCTCGCCAGGTGTGGTCCCAGTCCTCGCGTAGCTCGGGGAAGGCCATGCTCCAGCTCTCAAAGCTCTCGCACCATTCCGCTTCGAGCGCGGCACCTCGCGCCAGCTGGCTCATGTGCGCGTAGACCTCTTCGGGAACGAAGAACTCCTTGTCTGGGTCGGCGCCGAGCACGATCTTGGCCGCTCGCACCTCGTCAGCACCAAGCGGTGCGCCGTGCGCCTTAGCCGTGTCGACGAGATGCGGGGCGCCGTAGGCGATGTGCGATCGGACGACGATCAGTGACGGCCGCTGGCGCTCGGCCTTGGCGGCTTCGATTGCCCGATCCAGCTCGGCGAGATCGTTGGCGTCCGCTACCCGCTGTACGTGCCAGCCCTGCGCCTCGAGGCGACGACCGGGATCGTCGACGCTGAAGGAGATCGACGTAGCTCCGTCGATGCTGATCCGGTTCGAGTCGTAGAGGTAGATCAGCTTGCCGAGCCCCAGCTGACCGGCCACCGAGGCGGCCTCGCTGCTGATTCCCTCCATCAGGTCGCCGTCGGAGCAGATGACATAGACGTTGTGATCGACGATCGCGTGGTCGAGCCGGTTGAAGCGATCGGCGAGGAAACGCTCGGCGAGGCCGAAGCCGACGGCGTTGGCGAAACCCTGCCCGAGTGGACCGGTGGTTGTCTCGACGCCCGGTGTGACGAAGTGCTCGGGATGGCCGGGCGTACGCGAGTTCCACTGGCGGAACTGCTTCAGGTCTTCGAGGCTGAGGTCGTAGCCGCTCAGGTGCAGAGCCGCGTACTGAAGAATGCAGGCGTGCCCGGCCGAAAGGATGAACCGATCGCGGTTCGGCCAACCGGGGTCGGACGGGTTGTGGCGCAGATGCTTCGTGTAGAGCAGATAGGCGATGGGAGCGAGGGCCATGGCAGTCCCGGGGTGTCCGGAGTTGGCCTTTTGCACGGCGTCCATCGCCAGTGTCCTAATGGCCAAAATCGATTGCTGGCGGATGTCTGTCTCGGTCATATTGCTCCTACGGTTGTCCTATACCCGGTTGCTAAACGATATGCATCAGAGCCGAGGAGCGTGCGGTTGGTGTCGGTTGAGGAACGATCGAGCGTTTTTAGCAGCTCGACACACCATGAAGCAGCTTCCAGTAGATGCGCTGTTTCGCTTTTCCGGCCGGGGATTCGGCGCGGGCCCGCGGCCGGCTCGACGCGCGGTTCGCTCACGGCGAGCGGTCCTCAGCAGCCGGTTCGGCGCAGCTTGGGCTGCGAACCGAGAGTGATCCCGTACCGGGCTGCGAGAGCACGGAGATCGTTGCGGTAGACGATCATGTCCTGCCGCCTCCAATCGCCGTGGGTCTGGCAGCGCCAGGCAGCGTAGAGCTCGTGGTGATAAGGACTGGAGAGGCTTTCGTTGTGTCCGATGATGTTCTGTAGCTTGATGTGAAACCGTTGCGCAAGCCAGAGGGTCAGAGCAAGCGAGGCGCGAAGCTGGCGGCGGTTACCGAGGATCTGTGCGTCGCTCATACCGACGTGCTCGATCCCGATCGCCGTGTAGTTCAGGCCGACAGTGTGACGGCACATCGTCCCCAGGGAGACGAGCTGATAGATCGTTCCGTCGGTGTCGATGACGAAATGGGCGCAGGTACCCGGCAACTCGTGCAGCTCGGAGTCGGGGGTGTCGGACGCGAAGGTATAGAAGGCAGAGCTGAAGGTCGACGACGCCGTGTAGTGCTCGACGATGACGTGTGGCTGCTGCAGCCGCCAGCTGTTTATCCCGTAGTGTCGCCTGGCGTAAGCGGCCATTTCGGCCTTCCTCTTTGCGCCAAACGGAATCGGCTTCCAGACGATGTGCGGCTTCGGAACGCTCGTGGTGGACGTCGCTACCTGACCCCAAGCTCCTGTGACAGCGAGCAGCGCGAGAACGAGAGCGAGGCAAACCAGAACGAGGATTCGGCGCATGCGGATAGAGCTTACGTGCTCAAGCGACCGGGTCGAGCATCCAAGCGTCGACCTTTTCCAGGTACTCCGGGATCTGCGGCTCCAGTGCCGAGCGCTCGGGCGAGGCGTAGAAGGCGGCGTTCGCCTCGGAAAAGTTGTCGTGCCCGACTATCCAGACGAAGCGTCCCTCGTCGCGAACGATCCAGGGACCGATCACCGAGAAACCGAAGCGGCGCCTGACCGGTAGTACGTCCGAGCGCCACTTGGCGATCCAGTCGCTCATGCGTCCTTCCTTCACCTGGTAGATCCGTAGTTGGTGCTGCACTGTCAACTCCCTTCGAAGGTCGCGATCAACGCCTCGGCGACGACCCTGATCGGTTTGCCGGAGAGCTGGCTCGCCTTGCGCAACCGCTCGTAGGCGTCGTGCTCGTTCAGCTTCTCCTTTTCCATCAGCAGTCCCTTCGCCCGCTCCACGAGCTTGCGAGCCGCGAGGGCTTCGCTGAGCGACTCGGCTTCCGCGCGCAGCGCTTCCAGCTCGGCATGACGGGCACGGGCGGTCTCGATCGCAGGCAGCAGATCCGTCTCACGGAAGGGCTTGACGAGATAGCCGTAGACTCCCGCCTCGACCGCACGAGAGATCAGCTCTTGCTGGCCGTAAGCGGTGAGCATGACGACGGGAATCGGCCGCTCTTCAAGGATTCGCCTGGCCGCTTCGATGCCGTCCAGTCGAGGCATTTTCACGTCGAGAATGGCCAGGTCGGGAAGCTCCGTGCGGGCTAGCTCCACCGCTTCGACTCCGTCGCGGGCCTCGGCGCAGATCTCGAAACCCGCGCGCTCCAGAAGCTCACGCAGATCGAGCCGGATGATCGTCTCGTCTTCGGCGATGAGTATGCGCATGGGCTGCAAACACTAACGCCGTTCCAGCGGGCGGCGCGGTTCGTTCGCTGGTCGATCCTACTGAAGCGGGAAAGTCACCTGCGCCCGAAGTCCGTTCTCGCTCAGCATCTCGAGCTCCCCGTGCAACTCGTCGTGGACGAGCGCCTTGACGATCTCGAGCCCGATCCCCTTTCCCTCGGCGGAAATCCCCGGTCCGTCGTCGACGACGGCAAGCATGACTTCCCCGTCGCGCTGCGACAGCTCGATCGCCACGTTGTCACCGCCGTGCTCGAAGGCGTTTTGCAGCAGCTCGGTGAAGACGAGCGCCAGCGCGGTCGCCTGGCTGCCGGGCAAAGAGATCTTCTCGAGCCGGGTCGCAACGTTCTTTTCCGAGCCGAGTCCCTGGACGATTGTGCGGCGCAGACGCTCGATCAGATCGGCCAGCTCGACGTCGTCGTCGCGGCGCTCGGTGAGCACCTCGTGCACCTCCGCGATGGCGAGGATGCGGTTGACCGAGTCGGCGAGCACCTGCTGGGCATCGACGTCTTCGGCGCGAGCATGGAGCCGAAGCAGCGAGGCCACTGTCTGCAGGTTGTTCTTGACGCGGTGATGGATCTCCTGGGCGAGCACTCCGCGCATCACAGCCCGCCCGTGCTCGAGCGCCACGGCGGCATGGTGCGAGATGGAGCCTAGAAGCGCCCGCTCTTCGTCGGAGAACGGCGTGTCCTTGTCGCAGACCAGCTCCCCGACCTGGCGCCGGCGCCAGCGCAGCGGAATGCGCACGGAATAAGCGCCGCTCCGCCCTTCCGGCCAGGCGACACGGCCGTCCTCGAGCACAACCGCGGCGCCGGTCGCCGCGACGGCCTGCATCGTGGTCTTCACGATCGCCTCCAGCGACTCCTCGACGTAGAGCGACTCCGAGACGGCCTCCGAGATCCGCGCCAGTGCCGAGAGCTCGCGCACCCTGCTCTGCGCCTCCTCGTAGAGGCGGGCGTGCTGGATCGACTGGGCCACCTGCCCGGCTATGGCCACGAGTAGATCGATCTCGGCGCGGCTGAACTCGCGCGGGTGCCGAGTGCGTACATTGAGCGCGCCTTCTAGCTTGTCACGCGCCAGGATCGGAACCGCCAGGATCGACTCGTACTCGCCCTCGGGAAGGTTCTTGAACGCCTTGAAGCGAGGGTCGAGATTGGCCGCCTCGGGGATCATCACCGGTTGACGCACCGCCGCGGACGAGCCGGTGAGTCCCTCGCCTACGCGCATGCGGGGCTTCCGCTCCTCTTCGCCGACCTGAGCGCCGTAGGTGGCGCGAAGAACAAGCTCGTCGCCGCGCTCGTCGTAGAGATAGACGAAGCAGGCGTCGGTCTCGAGCGCCTCCGCGACCTTGCGCGCGATCAGCGCCATGACCTCCTGCAGGTCGAGGCTGGAGTTGACTGCCTCGGTCGTCTCGGTCAGCAGTCTCAGATGTCGCTCGGACTCGTTCATCCGATCGATTCTAGGCGGGAGGCGTAGTAGGAGGAATCGGGAGCAGCGCCGAAATCGAGTTCCTAGCGCATCCGAGGTAGTCACCGGCACTTTGCGGGCGTCCGGAGTTTCTTTTCCAGCAAGCTGGAGAAACCGATAAACATGAGCCGTCTCGACTTGACCATGACCAGCGGTTATGTCGTTGCCGACAAGGACGGGCGCGTCGTCGGCCGGGTCGAGTGCCCGATGTACGGACAGAGCCCCGACATAGCGGACGCTCTTTCGGTCAGGAGCGGCCTTCTCTTCAGGCGCCGGCGCCTGGTCCCCGCCGAGGCGATCGAGCAGATCGACGGGAACAACGGCGTGGTCGAGCTCCGCTTCGAGCGCGCGGCGTTTCAGACCTTTCTCTAGCGGCTCCAAGCCCTAAGGGCCTATCCGACTCGGAATATGCAGCGGCCGCGCGCCCGGGTAATGAAGCGGGAGCCTCGCGGCCCCCGCTAAGAACAGTTCACTTTCCCGGCTTAGAGAACCGACAGGTAACGCTTGAATTCCCAGTCCGTCAGCTGGACTCGGTAGTCGTCCCACTCTTTGCTTTTCAACTCGACGTAGTTGTCGAAGATGTGGCCGCCGAGCGCCTTCTGCATCAGCTTCGAGTGAGAGAGCACCTCGATCGCCTCGCCCAGAGTCTCAGGCAGCGAGACGATGCCCCGCTGCTCGCGCTCCTTCGCCGAGAGGTGGTAGAGGTTGGTCTCCATAGGCGCCGGTAGCTGGTAGTTCTTCTCTATTCCCTCGAGGCCGGCGTGCAGCAGGCAGGCGAAAGCCAGGTAGGGGTTACAGGCCGGATCGGGGCTGCGGAACTCCGCCCTCGTAGCGTTCTCGGAGCCCGGCTTGTAGTACGGGATGCGGATCAGCGCCGAACGGTTTCGTTGCGACCAGGCGACGTAGACGGGTGCTTCGTATCCGGGCACCAGCCGCTTATAGGAGTTCACCCATTGGGCGAAGATCGCCGAGAGCTCGCGCGCGTGCTTGAGCTGGCCGGCGATGAAGCCCTTGGCCTCCTTCGAGAGGTGGTACTTGTCGGTGCTATCGAAGAAGGCGTTCCGCTCACCGCGGAAGAGCGACTGGTGGATGTGCATGCCCGAGCCGTTCTCGCCGAAGATCGGTTTCGGCATGAACGTGGCGTAGACACCGTTCTTGGCCGCGATTTCCTTGACTATCAAGCGGTAGGTGATCGTAGCGTCGGCCATCGACATGGCGTTCGTGTAGCACATGTCGATCTCGTGCTGGGAGGGGCCGACCTCGTGGTGCGAGTACTCGATGCCGATGCCCATTCCCTCGAGCCCTCGGATCGTCTCGGCGCGCAGCTCGGTGGCGGCGTCCCTCGTCGTCTGCACGAAGTAGCCGCCTTCGTCGAGCGGCTCTGTCCCCTGCGAGTTCTTGAAGAGGAAGTACTCGAGCTCGGGGCCGACGTTGAAGGTGTCGAAGCCCAGCGCCGCCATTCGCTCGAGCGCGCGCCTCAGCACGTGGCGCGGATCGCCTTCGTACGGCTCACCCAGCGGCGTAACGATGTCGCAGATCATGCGCACTGTCTTCGTCTCGCCTTCGCGCCAGGGCATCATCGCGTAGGTCTTCGGATCGGGGATGGCGACCATGTCGGACTCCTCGATCGCGTTGAAGCCGGTGATCGAGGAGCCGTCGAAGCCCATGCCGTCGTTCAGCGCCTCTTCGAGCTGGCTGGGAGTGATTGCAAAGCTCTTGAGATGCCCCTCGAGATCGTTGAACCAGAGCAGGATCACCTGAATCCCGTCCGCCTGCACGTTCTCGAGAACGCGCTTGCGATCGGCGGGATCCGAAGTCGCCCGATCCTTCGTCGTTTCCTTGGCCACGTAACTCACTCCCTCCTTCGACTACTTGCGCGGAACCCAGACACCGAGACTCTAGTTGTACCGCTGCGCTGTAGATCGGAAAACTCGGTGAGCAGGACGGGCCAGGACTGCATCTCGCCGACCGGGTGCTTTTTGTGCCGGCTCGAATTTGACAAGGCCTTTCGCCCCAGTCATCCTTGAAAGCAGACGTGGCGCCGACGTAGGCGCTCGTCGAGGCAACGGGGCCTCAGGGCGTGATTAGCGTCTGGGCCCTTTTTCGTTCTTGGACCCGGAACCAATCAGGTTCTGGGCCTTTTTTTGTTGGACCAACGAATGGGGAGGAAAACCTAAATGGCGGAAATCGACATCGAACTCAAGCAGTACCTCGAGGCCGGCCCCGCGGCCGGCCCGAAGGACGCGCTCGAGTTCGCCGAGGGCGCCGAGACCAAGATCGTCGACCTCAAGTTCGTCGATCTGCTCGGGCGCTGGCAGCACGTCTCGCTCCCGCTCAACGCCTTCGACGAGTCGGCGTTCGTCGAGGGACTCGGCTTCGACGGCTCCTCGATCAGGGGCTGGCAGGCCATCGACAAGTCGGACATGCTGCTCATTCCCGACCCAGCGACGGCGATCGTTGAGCCCTTCACAGCCGATCCGACGCTTTCGCTCATCTGCGACATTCGCGACCCGATCACCGGCGGGCCCTACGACAAGGATCCCCGCTTCGTGGCGCGCCGGGCCGAGGAGTACCTGCGCTCGACCGGTGTCGCCGACACTGCCTACTTCGGGCCGGAATGCGAGTTCTTCGTTTTCGACTCGGTCAGCTACGACCTGGAGCCGCAGCGGACCGGCTATGCAATCGACTCCGAAGAGGCGCACTGGAACTCCGGTAAGGCGGGGCTCGGTTATCAGATCCGCCCGAAGGAGGGCTATTTCCCGCCTGCGCCGCACGACACTCAGCAAGATCTGCGCAGCGAGATGGTGCTGACACTCGAGCGGTTGGGTATTCGCTGCGAGTACCACCATCACGAGGTCGCATCGGCCGGCCAGGCGGAGATCGACATGCGCTTCGAATCGCTGCTGAAGATGGCCGATCAGGTGATGATCTACAAGTACGTCGTCAAGAACGTCGCGCGTCGCCACGGTAAGACGGCCACTTTCATGCCGAAGCCGCTCTTCGCGGACAACGGCTCGGGTATGCACGTACACCAGTCGCTCTGGAAAGAAGGCACGCCGCTCTTTGCCGACAAGTCCGGCTACGCGGGCCTTTCACAGCTCGCTCGCAGCTACACCGGCGGGTTGCTCAAGCATGCCGCAGCGTTGCTCGCCTTCTGCGCTCCGACTACGAACAGCTACCGGCGACTCGTGCCTGGCTTCGAGGCCCCGGTCAACCTGGTCTACTCGCAGCGCAACCGCTCGGCCTGCATCCGCATTCCGATGTACTCCGAGTCGCCGAAGGCCAAGCGCCTCGAGTTCCGCCCGCCCGATGCGTCGGCGAACCCCTACCTCGCCTTCGCGGCCATGCTCATGGCAGGCCTAGACGGGATCGAGAAGGGACTCGACGCCGGAGAACCTGCGGACTTCGACCTCTACGAGGAGAAGACCGACATCCCGCAGGTGCCGGGCTCTCTAGCCGAAACGCTAGACGCGCTCGAGGCCGACCACGAGTTCCTGCTCAAGGGCGGTGTCTTCAGCGAGGACCTGATCCGTACCTGGATCGATTGGAAGAGGGAGAACGAGATCGACTTCGTGCGGCTGCGCCCGCACCCGGCGGAATTCGCTCTCTACTACGACGTGTAGGTCGAGGCGATTGCTCTACGGAACGTGAACGTTCACAAGCCGGGGAGAGCTCTCCGGAGCTTTCCCCGGCCAACCGATCTGGAGGGAGGTGAGCAGGTGGCCAGAGTTCCAACAATAGGCGAGGGCCTGCTCGCCCCTCCAACCGCGACCGGCTCCTCCGCCGGCTCCGGCTCACACCGGTTTCGCGGAAACCCCAGAACTGTCACTCCCGGCGCATTCGCCGACGGAGTGACGCAGAGAGCGACGGTGGTTTTGAGCGAAGCCGCCGCGCTTCCTACCGCCAACAAGGGGTAGGACTCCCCAGACAGGCAAGGGCCCGGTTAACCCCGGGCCCTTGTCGCGTTCTTGAGCTCCGTCTTTATACCGCGCCGAGTCAGCCTGCGCTCGCTGCAAGGTCGAGATCTTTTACGAAGCGAACCAGTCGCTCGTCGCGCTCGTAACCTACGGCGCGCCAGAAATCGAGCGCCTCGGTCTCCTCTCTGATCGCGTAAAGCGTGATGCGTATGGCGCCTCGTTCGCGCGGGCTGAGCTCGCCTTCGGCGACCAGCGCTCGCCCGATCCCCGAACGGCGGCGCTCCGGAAGCACTACGAGCCGGAAGAGGGAGCCGCGCCAGCCGTCGAAGCCTGCAATCAACGAGCCCACCAACTGCTCGCCGTCCACGGCGATGAGCAACGCTTGCGGATCGCGGGCTATGAGCGAGCCGATGCTCTGCTCGTCGTCGGTGTGGCTGGGATGGGCGCCGGCCAAGCGCCAGAGCCGAAGAACAGCAGGCGTTTCCTCCGGATGGGCGGGACGGATCAGGTACGAGCTCACGTGAGTGAAAGTCGCGACCTTGCGGCGACGATCGCTTGCTTGACTCCGGCGGGGCCCGGCGCCTCGCGCTTGGCGACACTTTCGGCGGCCGACGATGGTGGCTCGAAGCTGCCGCCCTTGACCTCACGGGCGACCTCGCCGTAGGCGTCGCGAAAGGGAGCTCCTTCGGCGACGAGCTTCTCGGCGGCGTCCGTGGCGAGCAGGAGCGGATCGGAGACCGCTTCGGCCATTCGCTGGCGCTCGAACTCGACGCTCGCCACCAGAACGGTGAGCGCGGCGAGCGCCCCAAGTAAATCGCGGCGCGCGGAGAAGACCGCTTCCTTGTCTTCCTGGAGATCGGTGTTGTAGGCGAGCGGCAGGCCCTTCAGCACTGCCAGTAGGCCAGCGAGACGCCCGGCGGCCGTACCCGCCTTCCCGCGCACCAGCTCGGCCACATCGGGGTTCAACTTCTGCGGCATCATCGACGAGCCCGCCGCCGCCTCCTCGGGCAGGCGCAAGAAGCCGTACTCGGCGGTCGCCCAGAGGCAGAGCTCCATCGCCATGCGCGAAAGGTGCGAGAAGCAGGCGGCGACCGCGTACAGGTAGTCGAGCGCGAAGTCGCGGTCGGCGACGGCGTCGAGCGAGTTGCGCATCTGGTCTTCAGGCGGAGGAAGCGCGAGCGTGGAGCCGGCCAGCGCCCCGGCGCCGAGCGGGCTCGGCCCGGACGAAGCCGCGGCGGCTGAGAAGCGCACCAGATCGCGCTCGAGCATCTCCACCCAGGCGAGCAGGTGGTGGCCGAGCGTCACCGGCTGAGCGCGCTGCATATGCGTGTAACCGGGCAGCAGAGTCTCGGCCTCGACTTCGGCCCGGTCGAGCACTACCGCGGCGATCTGCCGGATCCTCTGGCTGGCCTCCTCGCTCGCCTCGAGCACGTAGAGGCGCATGGCCGCTACGACCTGGTCGTTGCGCGAGCGCCCGGTATGGATCTTGCGCCCCAGCTCGCCAAGCAGGCGTTCGATCGCGGAATGAACGTCTTCGTCGGCACCGGTTACGCCGCCCTCCCGGACGATGCGGTCGAGTGCTTCCGAGATCTGCGCCAGTTCCTCATCGCTGATCAGCCCCGCACCGTGCAAGCGCCCGGCATGGACCTTGGAGGCGGCGCAGTCGTAGGGAAGGAGCTCGCGGTCGGGCGCGCGCAGGAAGTCCGCGACCTCGGGCGCAAGCTTCTTCTCGACCCTTTCCGACCAGAGTGGCACGGCTTCCTCAGGTGTTCTTTCGTGCCCGGGCCGCGACGGCCTCCGTCTCGAGCGAGAGTAGTGTGATCAGACCCTCGGCCGCCTCGTGCGGGAAGGTGTCGGAGGCTCCGTAGGAAGCAAGCGTCTCGGCGTAGAGCGCGTTCAGGGAACGGCGCCCGACGACCACCGCCTGGCCGCCCTGCAGGCGCAAGCTTACCTCGCCGGCCACCAGCTTCTGAGTGTGATCGACGAAGGAGTCGATCGCCTCGCGCGCGGGCGCGAACCACTTGCCTTCGTAGACCAGTTCCGTCCAGCGCACCTCCAGGTAGTGCTTGAGGCGCAGCTCGTCTCTGGTCAGGACCAGATCGTCGAGCGCCTTATGAGCCTCGATCAGAGCGATCGCAGCCGGAGCCTCGTAGACCTCGCGGCTCTTGATGCCGACCGAGCGGTTCTCGATCATGTCGATCCGCCCGATTCCGTAGGCGCCCGCCTCGACGTTGAGGCGATGGATCAGGGTGTAGAGGGGGAGCTTCTCGCCGTCCAGCGAGACCGGAATGCCGGCCTCGAAGCCGATCACTATCTCTTTCGGCGCCGGCGCTTTGGCTGGATCGGAGGTCATCCGGTAGGCATCCTCCGGCGGCGCGTTCCAGGGATCCTCGAGCAGCCCGGACTCGATGGCGCGCCCGAACAGGTTCTCGTCGATCGAGTAGGGTGATTCCTTCGTGTTGGTGATCGGAATGCCGCGTTCCTGCGCGTAGACGATCTCCTCTTCGCGCGTGCGCACCTTGTCGCGGAGCGGCGCGATCACCTTGACGCCCGGGTAGTTGGCCTTGAAGGCGAAATCGAAGCGGAGCTGGTCGTTGCCCTTGCCTGTGCAGCCGTGAACAAGCGCCTCGGCCTGATGCTCGACGGCGACCTCGGCGACCGCGCCCGCGATGAGCGACCGCGAAAGCGCCGAGACGAGCGGGTAGCGGCCTTCGTAGAGCGCGTTCGTCTTGATCGCCTGGGCAACGATGCCCGCTGCGAAGCGCTCTTTCAGGTCGAGGACGACTATCTCCTTGGCGCCGGCCACGTTACCGCGCTCGATCGCCTGCTCGAGGTCGAACTCCTGGCCGACGTCGACGAGCACGGCCACGACGTCGGCGAAGCCGTAGTCCTCCTTCAGCCAGCAGATCGCACAGGTGGTGTCCAGGCCACCCGAATAACAGAGAACCGCAGTCCGGCTCATCTCAACTCCTCATCTCGTTCTCGATCTCTAGGCCGGCGAGAAACTCGCTGCGAATCTCCTCGCCGAGCTCGGCGCCCGTCACTCCCTCGCGGGCCACGATCAGAATCGTGTTCTCGCCCGCAAGCGTATTCAGGATGCGGGGGAGTTGGGCATCGTCGATCTCCTGCGCGAGCGCGCCTGCGAAGCCGGGAGGCGTCGTCAGAACAACAAGGTTCCCGCTGGCCTCGCAGCTCAGCGCCCAGCGTCTGAAGGCCTCGGCTAGCTGCGCCTGACGCCGCTTGCCGTTCATCCCCGCCGCAGCGGCGTAGACAAGCTTGCCGCTCGCACCCCGCACCTTGACCAACCCCAGCTCGGTGATATCGCGCGAGACCGTCGTCTGTACGACCTCGTATCCGAGCTCGCGAAGCGCGTGCGCCAGCTCCTCCTGAGTCGCGATCTCCCGCTCGTGAACGAGGCGCAGGATCACTGCGTGGCGGTCGCTCTTGTTCATGTCAGTACCTCCCGGAGAGTTGCGAGGGCCTGGTCGACCAGTCCCTCCGAGACAGTCAGCGGCGGCGTCAAACGGATCGAGCCCGGGCCGCAGGTAGTGACGAGCAACCGGCGCTCGAGCGCCGCTGCGGCGACATCGGCAGCCGCGCCCTCGACGTCGGCCCCAATCAGGAGACCGGCGCCGCGTACATCGGAGACGCATGGGAGCTCCCGCAATCCGGCCGCGAGACGCTCGCCCATCGCCGAGACGTTCGCAAGCAACTCCTCGTCGATTGCGTCGAGGACGGCACAGGCGGCGGCGCAGGCCACCGGATTGCCACCGAAAGTCGAGGCATGCTCGCCCGGCTCGAAACCACGAGCGGCGCTGTCGGACACCAGCAGCGCGCCGATCGGAAGGCCGTTGGCGAGTCCTTTGGCGAGCGTGACCAGATCGGGTCGTACGCCGAAGCGCTCGAAACCGAAGAAGGAGCCTGTCCTGCCGACGCCGGTCTGCACTTCGTCGAAGCAGAGGAGCGCGCCCAGCTCGTCGGCGAGCGCGCGAGCAGCTCGAAGGAACTGAGCCTCGGCCGGGCGCACTCCACCTTCACCCTGGATCGGCTCGATGATGATCAGCCCGGTATCGGCCAGCCCGGCGGCGCGAAGGGACAACGAGTTGTTCAGATAGGCGAAGCTGACCTGGCCCAGCAGCGGCGCGAACAGCTCCCGCTTCGCCGGCTGCCCGGTGATCGACAGGCCGCCCATGGTGCGGCCGTGGAATGATCCTTCGAGCGCGACGATGCCGGCCTTTCCCGTCGCCTTGCGCGCGTACTTGATCGCCGACTCGACTGCCTCGGCGCCCGAGTTGCAGAAGAAGCTCTGGGCTCCGCCGAAACGATCGGAGAGCCTCTTCGCCAGCTCCGTCATCGGGATCGTCCAGTAGAGGTTGGAGACGTGCCAGAGCCGGTCGAGTTGCTCGTGTGCAGCGCGGGTCGAGGCCGGATGGCGGTGCCCGAGCCCGATCACGGCGATACCGCCCGCGAAGTCGAG
This sequence comes from Gaiellaceae bacterium, assembly GCA_050010215.1. GTDB lineage: Bacteria > Actinomycetota > Thermoleophilia > Gaiellales > Gaiellaceae > Fen-549. The sequence goes on from JBEKLL010000005.1 coordinate 64,789, forward strand.
ATAGCGCTCACCGTTGTCGTCGATCAACCAGCATCCGTCGCCCTCAACGAAGGTGACCGGGGCGCGCGCGTAGGTCGGCAGCACGTGCGTCTCGAGCAACTTGCTCATGCGATCACCGCGGTTTCGCCGATCTCCGCCACGACACCCTGGCGCACAGCGTGCAGCGCGGCCGTGAGCTTGGGAATGATCCCGCCCCGCAACTCGCCGCCGGCGAGCAGCCGCTCGGCCTCGTCGGCGTGGATCGAGGCGACGACCTCGTCGCCGATCAAAAGGCCGGGTACGTCGGTTACGAAGTGGACACGTTCGGCGCCGATCCCCACCGCGAGCATGGCCGCGGTTTCATCTGCGTTGACGTTGAGCGGCCCGCGGGCAAGCGGAGCGACCACCGGCACCTTGCCGAACGAGAGCGCCTCGACGACCGCCGCCGGCGCGCTCGGCAGCGGGTTCCCGACCAGCCCGAGCTCCGCGACCTGTTCGGCCTCGAGTCCGATCTCGTCGCCCATCAAGCCGACAGCCTTGTCGCCGACCGCTCGCACAAGCTCGCCGTTCACTCGCTCGAGCACCTCCCGGACCACCGCGAGCGCCTCCGGTGTGGTCACGCGCCGGCCGTTCACGAACGACACTTCTATCCCTCGCCTCGCCATCTCGAGCGAGATTTGAGGACCGGCGCCGTGGACGATGCAGACCTCGTGCCCCTGCTCGGCGAGCGCGCAGGGATAGGAAACCGCGTCGCGGGCGACAGCGCCGCCGAGCTTGACGACGATCCTCGTCACGTCGTGTACTCCGCGTTCAGCCGCACATACTCGTAGGAGAGATCTGAGGCCAGGTAGCTCGCCTCGCCGTCGCCGAGACCGAGATCCAGCTCGATCACACAACTCGGTCCTTCCATGGCGGGTGTCACGTCGATGTGAACGCCTTCCACCAACACCCTGGTGCCATTGAAGGCGAGCGTCACCTTACTGGGGTCGAGCTCGGCGTAACCGCCGTTCCAGGGCGCCGAACCGGCCGCCATCATCACCCGGCCCCAGTTGGGGTCGTGACCGAACGCCGCCGTCTTGACTAGCGGAGAGGAGGCGATCCGAGCCGCGATCGCAGCCGCCTGCGCCTCGCTGACGGCGCCGCGAACATCCACCTCGAGTAGGACGGTGAACCCCTCGGCGTCCTTGACGATCTGCTCGGCCAGCTCCTGGCAGACCTTCCCCAGGAGGCGGTCGAACTCGCGATCGCTTTCCTCGCTCCGCTCGACATCACCGGCGCCGTTGGCAAGCAGGATCACGGTGTCGTTGGTCGAGCAGTCACCGTCGACCGAGATCCGATTGAAACTGCGTTCGACGACGGGACGGAGAAACTTCTCCGGCTCGCCGGCCTGGAGCGGATAGTCGGTCGTCACGACCGCCAGCATGGTTGCGAGCTTGGGGTGAATCATGGCGGCGCCCTTCGCCATGCCGCCGACGGTGAACCCGGCGGCAGAGGCACTCGCCTGCTTGGGGCGCGTATCGGTCGTCATGATCGCCCGAGCGGCGGCCGCGCCGCCCGTCTCGGAAAGCGCCGCTACCGCTTCGGCCAGGCCGGGCAGCATCTTCTCGAGTGGCAGTCTGAGTCCGATCACGCCGGTCGAGCAGAGCAGGATCTGCTCGGACTCGAGCTCGAGCAACCGTGCGGCCTCGGCGGCGGCGGCCAGCGCATCCAGCTCGCCACGCTCGCCGGTAGCGGCGTTCGCGCAGCCGGAGTTGAGAACGATCGCCTGCGGCTGCGCCTGCTCGAGATGGCGCCGCGATACGGCGACCGGGGCCGCCTGGACGCGGTTCTGGGTGAACATGGCGGCACCAACCGCCGGCTCGGTTGAACGAACGAGCGCCAGATCGACTCCTTCGGTCTTCATTCCGCAGCGGATACCGCTGGCCACGAAACCTCTGGCGGTGGTCACGCTCATACGTTCAGCGCTCCAGTCCGCAGTCCGGCCGTCTCATCGAGGCCCAGAGCGAGATTCGCGTTCTGCACGGCCTGGCCGGCGGCACCCTTGCCGAGGTTGTCGAGCGCGCAGATGACGATCGTCGCGCCGGTCACCGTATCGGCGAAGACGTTGATCTCCGCGTAGTCGGTCTTCTGCACCCGCCCGATCTCGGGCGCAATTCCCTCCGGCAGTACATTCACGAGCGGCGAGTCTCGATAGGCAGCCTCCATTTGCGCCCGCGCCGACGGCGCATCGATTCCGCGGACGTAGCAGGTACAGATCAGCCCGCGTCGGAGCGGTAGCAGGTGGGGAACGAAAGTCGGAGCGAACCCGAGTAGGAGCGCCATCTCGGGAACGTGCTGATGGAAGCCCACCTTGTAGGGCGAGACGTTCTCGAGCACGGCGCCCGCATGAAGGCTGGGTTTGAGACCGCGACCGGCACCGGTCATTCCGCTCTTGCCGTCGACGACCACAGTCTCTTGGTCAATCGAATCCTTGATCGGGACAAGCGCGAGCAGCGTCGCCGTTACGTAGCAGCCGGGATTGGCGATCAGGTGGCCACTCGGAGGGGCAAGCTCGGGGAGAGCGAAACACCACTCGTCCAGCTCGCCCGGCTTGGGATGAACGAAGCCGTACCAACGCTCGTAGGCAGACGCCTGCTTGAGCCGGTGCGCACCCGAGAGGTCGACGATCGTGGCTCCCGGCGGCGGCTCGACGGCGGCCGCGCGCTCGTTCTCCATGCAGAGGAAGATCAGCTCGGCGCCGCTCGCTAGTGCAGCGTCGTTTGAGATCAGCTCGAGCTGCGCCGCTCTGGTACGCGCAATGCGTGAATCGAGCACCGTCGCCGGCTTACCGGCGAACGTGTCCGAGCCGAGCGCTACGAGCTCGAGCCCGGGGTGAGAGAGAACGCGATCGAGCGTCTCCTGGCCGGTGTAGCCGGCGGTGCCGACGATCGCAGTCGAGATCATTCGCGTATTATGCAGATTTTTGCGTATCATGCAAGCTCCTATGCGCCACACAGCTCCGGTCTTCTGGTCTTGATAAGGCGAAGCCGCCTTCGAGGGACACGCCGTACGCACTCAGGACACCTTTTCCCGCGAGCGCTCCGTGCTTCACGACAGCGATAGCTGACTACGAAGAGGCCGCCATCGCGTCCGCCTAAGCGGCTCCACTACTGCCTCTCAGCTAATTCGCTGATCGTCAACTTCAGTGCCGCGTCCTACTCCTTTTCTTCAGTTTGGAGCAGGATAAACACCTCTTCCGAGTGAGAAGAATGCCCCGATCTCGGTACGTTGCTGACGGTCCCGAATTCCGAGAAAGGAAGTAATGGCGCGCTTCCATTGTTCGTGCGTGCGTAGCGGTCTGTGGGGGATCCTTCTGACTGGCGTAATCGTGTGCGTTGGCCTTCTCTGCACCACCGCCGGCGCCAGCTCGCGCTCCTACGATCCGTCCTCTCAGACCGCGGCCGACTCGCCCTCCGCCGAGAGCATCGTCCGCTTCGATCCCGGTACCTCGACGAGCGACATGCAGACGATCGTCTCGAACGCCGGCGGCGACGTGGCGATGGTGATACCCGAGATCTCTGCAGTTGCCGTACGTACGGACAGTGCCGATTTCGCCGAGAGAGTCGATGCCAGCCCGAAGGTGAGCGCGGTCTTCGTCGATCGCTACATCTCCTGGGGATCGTCGGACAGTCGCCTCGCCGGCGATGGCAAGCTCCCCGCTGCCTTCGTGCCGAAGGGCGCGAGCGGATCCTTCCCCGATCCTTTGCACGATGCGCCCGCCCCGAACGCGGAAGGGATAGTCCAGTGGGATGACAACCGCATGAACGTGCCGGCCGCCTGGCACAAGACCAAGGGTGATAAGTCGATAGTCGTCGCGGTGCTCGATACCGGCGTCGCCGGAAACATGAAGGAGATTCGCGACAACTACGACGCCAGGCACTCGGAGAACGCTCTCGACTGTAAGTCGATCATCCGCGACTACGGTCTCGGCTTTCTGCAGGACAACGGACTTCTCGACGAGTGCCACAACGGCGATACCAGCGGCCACGGATCCTGGGTCGCCGCCCGCATCGGGGATCCCGCCAACGGCTTCGGGACGAATGGGGTGGCGCCGAAGGTGACGATCCGCAGCTACAAGGTTCTCGCCGGTGACTGGGGCGGGCTGACCAGCTGGATCGTTGGCGGCATGGTCGATGCCTGCCACGACGGCGCCGACATCTTGAACATGTCGATCGAGGGCTACGACGATCCAACCTACGAGCCCGATGCCCAGGACTTCCTGCTCTGGGCCGACGCGGTCAAGTACTGCCGCTCGCATGGGACCGCAATCATCGCGGCGGCGGGGAACGAGCACGTGCAGCTCAACCGTACGACTATCAGGGTCGAAGGCCGGCGGTTCGTGGGCGCCGGCCAGGTCGCGGATGACTCGAGAGGAATCGGGACCGTCTATCCGGGCGACTCGATCGAGCCCTACGTCACCGACCTGCGCGGGATGTTGCTGGTGCCCGGCGGGGTTCCCGGCGTGATCACGGTATCGGCGACGGCGAACGAGGTCGTCAACGCCCCCGATGCCGATCCCTCCGTTCGCTGGCCGGGGAAGTGGGTCGGCTCGCGTGACCAGCTCGCCTACTACTCGAACTACGGCTCCCGCATCGACCTGGCCGCTCCGGGCGGCGCACGCGAGTTCAACATCCCGCTCTACGACGGCGGTCTCGGCGACGTGCTCACGGGCGGGTACGGGACCTTCTCGGCCGTCGGCAGCGACTCTGCCTATTGCACCGACCCCGAGCTCTCCGCGTCGTACAACTCGGACTGCTTCACCATCGGCGGGCAGGGATTCGCATGGTCGCAGGGGACTTCGATGGCTGCTCCGGATGTCGCCGGCGTCGCCGTCCTGGTTCTCGCGACTCATCCTCGCCTGCAGAACAACCCCGACGCGCTGCTCAATCATCTGCAACAGACCGCCCGCGACAACGTCACCAACCACACCGGCCCGAACGACCCCGACAACACCACGCCGGATATCGACGGCTATGCCTCCTGCGACACCGGCTACTGTCATCTCGACTTTCAGCATCCGATCTCGTCCACGGATGCTTACGGCGCCGGGATCGTCGATGCGGGCGACGCCGTTTCCTAAGCCGGGCCTATCCTTTCCCACCAGCGACGGGAGCGGCTTCCTCTGCCGTCGAGCCCTCGTGCTCTTCCTCGAGACGCGCGACATTCCCTTTCGGGTGAACACGTCTGAAGTCGCGTACGGCGGTTTCCCAGTCGCCAAGTAGTCCCTCGGCGCGAGCAGAGCCGGTGAGTTCCAGATGCTCTTCCAGGAGAGCTCGCAGGGTCGCAGCCGCCGCTTCGTCGAGTGGCTCGGCGAACACGAGGTCAGGGTTCAGACGAAGCTCCAGGTGTCCGTCGGGGTTATACACGAACGCCTGACCGCCGCTCATGCCGGCGCCGAGGTTGCGCCCGTACTCACCGAGGATGACCACGGTTCCGGCGGTCATATATTCGCAGGGATGCTCCGCGGTGCCCTCGACAACGGCTACAGCGCCGGAGTTCCTGACCGCGAAACGACCGCCTACGCGTCCGGCGATGTAAAGGCGGCCTCCCGTAGCTCCGTAGAGCAGCGTGTTCCCGGCCAGAACGGGATGACCGCGTACTTCGGCTCCCGGCCGGATGACGATCGTCCCTCCGTTCATCCCCTTACCGACGTAGTCGTTTGCGGCGCCGGTCAGCTCAAACGTGACTCCGTCGGCAAGGAAGGCGCCGAAGCTCTGCCCGGCGACGCCTCTGAAGCGGGCCTTGAGGCGGCCAGGCGGTGCGCCGAATCCGAAGCGCTCGCCGATATCTCCGCCGAGACGGGCGCCAACAGTGCGGTCGCCGTTCGCGATCTCGTAGTCGAGCTCGAGCTCAATCTCGCTCTCGAGGATACGGGCTGCTTCTTCCGAGAGCCGGTCGCCGAGCTCGGCGCCGGTCGCCTCGACCGGCAGCTCGCCGATGAAGCGGGCGGGACCCTCCCCGGTTCGTACGAGCAGCGGCGAGAGGTCGAGAAGATCCTTGCGAGCGTCGCCCGTACGCCTCTGACGAAGGAGATCCGTCCGCCCGATCGCCTCGTCGATCGAGCGTAGTCCGAGTGCAGCGAGTTGGCGGCGCGCCTCTTCCGCCACGAAGAGGAGGTAGGACGCCACCTTCTCGGGTGTTCCCTTGAAGCGCTGACGGAGCTCCGGTCGCTGGGTGGCGACCCCAACCGGGCAAGTGTCGAGATGGCAGGCGCGCACCATCAAGCAGCCCTCGGCAAGCAACAGCGCCGTTCCGAAGCTGTATTCGTCCGCACCGAGCAGGGCGGCGACGACGACGTCGCGCCCGGTCTTGAAGCCACCGTCGACGCGGACCCGAACTCGTCCTCGCAGTCCCTCCGAGACGAGCGCTTGCTGGGTCTCGGCCAGGCCGAGCTCCCAAGGGGCGCCGGCATTCTTGATCGAGGAAAGTGGGCTTGCCCCGGTTCCGCCGTCACAGCCGGCGATGTGCACGATATTCGCGAGCGCTTTGACGACGCCGGCCGCAACGATGCCGACACCGGCTTCCGCAACCAGCTTGACCGAGACGTCCGCACGCGGGTTCGACTGCTTGAGATCGAAGATGAGCTGAGCCAGATCCTCGATCGAGTAGATGTCGTGGTGCGGCGGCGGTGAGATCAGCGCGATTCCCGGCTCGGTGTGACGGAGCTTGGCGATCTCGGGCGAAACCTTGTGTCCGGGCAACTGACCTCCCTCGCCCGGCTTCGCTCCCTGCGCGATCTTGATCTGCAGTTCCTCGCCCGAGCGAAGGTAGGGAGGAGTGACGCCGAAGCGGCCCGAGGCGACCTGCTTGATTCTGGAGTTGGCCTCTGTTTTGAACCGCTCGAGCGATTCTCCGCCCTCGCCGGAGTTCGAGCGGGCTCCGATCATGTTGAGAGCGAGAGCGAGCGTCTCGTGCGCCTCGGCCGAAAGCGCGCCCTGGCTCATCGCGCCCGCCGAGAAGCGCCTGGCGATCTCGGACGCCGGCTCGACCGCGTCGAGCGGCACCGGCTCCCCGGCCGGAACCAGCTCGAAGAGATCGCGTAGCTCGAGCGGATCGCGGTCGTTCACGGTGCGGGCAAACTTCTCGTACGCCTCCCACTGCCCATCGTTGACCGCTCGGCGCAGCAGCAGATCGGCGCTTTCCTCGCCGTCGATGCTGTCGCGTAGCGCCCTGATGACCTCTCCGGTGGTGGCGTGCTGCTCGCCGTCGCGGCGCCACTTGATGTTGCCCGCGTTCTCGACCACCGGCTCGCTTACGAAGGCTTCGGCGATCCGCTCCCACGCGTCGGCTTCGAGCTCGGCGAAGCGCACACCGCCGATCGCCGAGGATGTATTGGCGAAGGCGACCTTCATGACCTCGTCGGCCAGCCCGACCGCCTCGAAGATCTCGGCGCCGCGGTAACTCGCGACGTCCGCAATCCCCATCTTCGACATGATCTTGAGGACGCCGTCCTCGATTGCCGTGCGGAAGCGCATCTGAGCGGTGACGGCGTCCGGACGATCGCCGTCCACCTTGCCGGCCTCCGCCAAAGCGGCGACCGTATCGAGCGCCAAACGCGGACAGATGGCGTCGGCGCCGTAGCCAAGCAGCGTGGCGAAGTGATGCGTCTCGCGAGGCTCCTCGCTCTCGACGAGAATCGACGCCCGTGTGCGTAACTCCGCCCTGACCAGGCTCTGGTGAACGGTCCCGACTGCGAGCAGGATCGGGATCGGTGCGCGATCCTTCGCGATCGCGGTATCGCTGATCAAGAGCAGTTGCTCGCCGCGCTCGGCGGCGGAAGCGGCCTCGGCGGCCAGACGCATACATGCTTGCTCAAGGCCTTCGGCGGCGTCGAAAGTTGCGTCGAGCCGAGTGACGGCCAGTTGCTCGAGGCCTTCCGGATAGAGGAAGAAACTCTCGATCTCGATCAGTCGCGCGGCCTCGGGGCCTTCGGTTAGGAGCGGCGCACGTGCGCCGAGGCGGGTGTTGAGACTGAACACAACTCGCTCGCGCAGCGAATCGATGGCCGGGTTCGTGACCTGCGCGAAGCGTTGCTTGAAGTAGGCCGGCAGCGGGCGAGCTCGATTCGAGAGCGGCGTGATGGCAGCGTCATCTCCCATCGACGAGGTTGGCTCGTGCCCGCTCGCGCCCATCGGGCCCAGGATGATGCTCAGCTCCTCGCGGGTGTAACCGAAGGCGGTCTGCCGACGACTCAGATCTTCGAACGGACCGCAGGACGGCTCGCCCGTGGAGGCGCAGGTCACACCTTCGCGTAGCCAGTGCCCGTAGGGAGCCCGTGCGGATAGGTCGGCCTTCAGCTCTTCGTTACGGAGAAGGCCGCCGCGCAGCGGATCGACGGCGATCATCTGACCCGGACCGAGCATGTCGTACTCGGCCGTTACGCCTTCGGGAAGATCGACCAGCCCGGTCTCCGAGGCGCAGACCACGAGCCCATCCGACGCTTCGCAATAGCGAAGCGGACGCAGTCCGTTCCTGTCGAGAGTCGCACCGACGATCTTGCCGTCGGTGAAGATGACTCCGGCCGGCCCGTCCCAGGGCTCGATCAGGCAGGCCTGATAGCGGTAGAAGTCCCGTAGCTCCTCGTCGAGCTCTACTGCCTCCTCCCACGCCTCCGGAATCAGCATCGCAAGTGCGTGGCGAACGTCGCGACCTCCGCGCACGAGCAACTCGAGCGCATTGTCGAGAGTCCGCGAATCGGCACCCGCATCCTCGATCGCGGGGTAAAGCGAGGCATCGTTCGAGGTGCCGAAGTGATGCTCGCGCGCACGCATCCAGTTGACGTTGCCGGCAAGAGCGTTGATCTCGCCGTTGTGGCAGAGCATCCGGAACGGTTGCGCGCGCTCCCAGGTCGGCGTCGTGTTGGTCGCGAAACGTTGGTGGAAGATGCCGAATGGGATCTCGATCTCGGGATTGACCAGATCGGGATAGAAAGCGTCGAGCTGGTCGGCAGCGCAGAGCGCCTTGTAGTTGACTGTGCGGAAAGAGAGCGAAGCGATGTAAGCGTTTGCTCCCGAGCGCTCGACCCGCTTGCGAGCGCGAACTGCAGCCAGCTCCGCCTGGTCGTCGCTGACTCCTGTGGGCGCAACGACATGCGCCTGCACGATCGTGGGCGCGCTCGCTCGGGCGCGCTCGCCGAGGCGCGCGGGCTCGACCGGAACCTCTCGCCAGCCGGCGAAACCGAGACCCTCCTCTACACAGGCGTTTTCGATCGTCGCTCGTGCGGCCTCCTCGTACAGGAACACCATGGCCAGCCCACCGTGTGGAGCCAATGTCGGCGAGAGCGGGATGAGCACGCCGGCGCCGTCGCCGGTGAGCCGGTCGGCATTGACAGCGCCCCGGTGGCGTACGCGCTTCAGGGCGGCCAGAATCAGATCTAGGACGCGCCTGGAAGGACGGCCCTCCGCGTCGGCGATAAACCCGATTCCGCAGGCGTCTCTTTCCGTCGTTCGGTTGTTGAGCTGGTAAAGCGATCGGGTGGCCAATTCGTTCTTGGTCCTTCCTCGGAGAGAGCGAAAACCTTCCTGCATTTCGGGGCGGTTTCGACCCGGTTTCTCGCCTCCTTCTCTCTACCCGGGCGGCGCGGAGGCGAGGGCGCGCCGACTACCGTTTGGCAGCGCGCGTGGCCGCGACCAGCGCAACCGAGCGAACGGTGACAGCCGTCGTCCCAGAATTCGGCGGTGTCGTTGCTGCGCTAGCCATTGGAGCCAAGACTATACCTCTTGAAGTGACTTTGATCTAACCGGTAGCGTACACCGTGCGGTTGGGAAACGGGTGGCGCCAGGCGTCTCGCACTAGACCCCGTCCTCACCGACGACGAGAATCTAAGAATCATGGCAACAACCGACCTCGGCCCGGAGCGAATCGGAGAGTTACGCGGCTTCCTTCAGGGGTACGCCAGACTCCAGCAGGCACTCACGATCTCGCAATACGACTACGACGCGCTCGTCCTTCTGATAGAAGGCGATCTCGAGCAGACGCTGCAAACCCATTTCGACACGCTCGGACAGCGGCTGAAGCCGCCGGTCAAACATTGGAACATGAAACTGGAGGAGCTCAAGCCCTGGGAACAGCCCGTGGAAGAAGTGCTCTCGCGCTGGCTCCTGGCAGATGAGGAACTGAGCCGGTTCTACCGCACGCGCCGCGAGAGCGATCCGCGTCCGGGCGAGCTCCACGTCGGAACCAACGACGTAGCCCGTCGCTTCCGCGAGCAGATCGAGACCGCGCTCGGAAGCGGGAAGCGAAAGGTCTGGGAGGTCTCCGTGCACGCGCTTGTCGGCGCCAGCGACCGCTATCTCGCCACGCTGGACGATCACCTGGTCTTCGAGCACGGCGACTCGGTGCTGCTGCTGAGCTTCACCGTGTCGCGCTGATCTCGCTTTCTCGACCGGCGACTCCGTGCGGCCGGGGAGTCCGGCCTCCCGGAACCGCCTGGTGCCACTGAGCGCACGATCCTCTCCGAAGCCGCGTGTGTTAACAGTGTTCTCTCCGGGCTCGCACGCTCAGTGGCGCCCCGAGAAACCGAGGGCGATTCTCGGTGTTCGTCACCTTCTCGGGCGTAGACAACATCCGGCAGAGCGCCTCGGCGTTTGACAGCGAAGGGTCTGCTTCGCCAAACTAGTCCGTACCTATGAAGGCCGTCTTTGCATCCCGTCAGATCTCTCGTGGCGTGCGCGTGCTCGCCGGCCTTTCCACGATTGCGGTCGTTACGGTCACGGTCCCCCGCTAGGGGGAGCGGATTTGACAGCGCGCTTTGGCGCCACACACCGACCGAACTGACACCACAGGTGCGTCTTCAGACGGTCGAAGGCGAAACGGTCTCCACCGCGAATGCGATCTCGCTCGATCGAGCCGGGCGTTGGCGGTGGCAACGGAAGAAAACGACGAAACAACGGTGATGGAGAGACACTCAAACAACCCGATCGCAACAGAGCCGAGGCACCGCTCGTGCAGCGGGTCGTACAGAGCGGATATGGTCAAGGCGGGAATCGCCGCGACCAGGCGCTAATCAACCGAGACCGTTCTCGCCGGGCTTGCGCAAGCTCAGCGGGACAGCGATCTTCCTACGGAGGCAATCAGATGACCAGGATGACAGGAGCTGACGCCATCATTCGCTCGCTGGAGGCCGAGGGCGTCGACGTCTGCTTCGGAATCCCGGGCGGCATGATCATCGACACCTACGACGCGCTCTACCGGGCTGTCGCAGACGGAAGCAAGCTGCGCCACGTGTTGGCGCGGCACGAGCAGGGAGCCGGGCATATGGCCGAGGGCTATGCGCGTGCCAGTGGCAAGGTCGGCGTCGCGATTGCGACGTCGGGGCCGGGCACGACCAACCTCGTGACCCCGATCGCGGACGCTTGGATGGATTCCACACCGCTCGTATGCATAACCGGCCAGGTGCCCTCGACCAAGATCGGTACCGACGCCTTCCAGGAGACCAACGCGACCGGGATCACGCTTCCGATCGTGAAGCACTCCTGGCTGGTGCAGAAGGCCGACGAGATTCCGGCGACCATCAAGGCGGCCTTCCATGTCGCGCAGACCGGCCGCCACGGCCCGGTGCTGGTGGATATCACCAAGGATGCTCAAATCGCCGAGTTGACCTTCAAATACCCCGATCACGTCGACCTGCCGGGCTGGAACCCGCCCAAGAAGGTCAACCACCGCCAAGTGATGGCCGCCGCCAAGGCGATCCTCGAAGCCGACAAACCGGTTTTCTACGTGGGCGGTGGCATCATTAACGGCGAGGCCTCGACCGAGCTGATCGAGCTCGCCGAGCTGACGAACATCCCGGTCGTCACGACGCTCACCGGCAAGGGAGGCTTCCCCGACTCGCACCCACTGCACGCCGGCCATCCTGGTATGCACGGCACCAAATACGCCAACTGGGCGCTGCTGCGCTCCGATCTCGTGATCGCCGTCGGCACTCGCTTCGACGACCGCGTCACCGGCAACGTGTCCGCCTTCGCGCCGAACGCCAAGGTCATCCACTTCGAGGTTGACGCAGCCGAGATCGGCAAGATCCGCGAAGCTCAGATTCCGATCTGCGCCCCGCTCCGACCGGCGCTTGTGCAGCTGCTATTCGAGCTGCGTAAGCAGATGCCGGAAGGCCGCGAGGGGCCTGTCGAGTGGCTCGCCCGGATCGCTCAGTGGAAGCAAGAGTTCCCGCTCCGCTACGACAAGGGCGACGCGATCAAGCCACAGCAGGTGCTCGAAACCGTTCGCGATGCGACCGCGGGGCGCGACGACATCGTCTGGACGACCGGAGTCGGCCAGCACCAGATGTGGTCGATGCAGTATCTGACCTGCGAGCGGCCGCGCTCCTTCATCTCCTCGGGCGGCCTGGGAACGATGGGCTTCGGCGTACCTGCGGCCGTGGGAGCCAAAGCGGCCCGACCCGACGCGACCGTTATCTGCATCGACGGCGACGGCTGCTTCCAGATGACCGGCAAAGAGCTGATCACGGCGGCGCTCCACGATCTTCCGATCATCGTCGTGGTGATCAGGAACGGCTATCTCGGCATGGTTCGCCAGTGGCAGGAGATGTTCTACGGCGAGCGCTTCTCGCAGACGAATCTGAGCGGTCCGATTCCCGACTTCGCGAAGATGGCCGAGGCGTTCGGAGCGCTACCGATCTCTGTCGCCGACGCCGGCGGGCTGGCGCCCGCGATCGAGCAGGCGATCGCCGAGAATGCGACGGGGCGCTCGGTTGTGGTGACCGTGCCCTGTAGCGAGGACGAGAAGGTCTTTCCGATGATCCCGGCAGGCGCCTCGGCGGCCGACATCATCGAGTACGGTAGCCATGAGAAGGCGAAGGAGGTCGAAGCGCGATGAAACATACGCTTTCGGTTCTCGTCGAGGACAAGCCGGGTGCGCTTTCGCGGATCACGAACCTGTTCGCGCGGCGCGGCTACAACATCGAGTCGCTGGCCGTTGGACAGACGGAACGTGAGGGCGTCTCGCGCATCACTCTTCGCGTCGACTGCGCCGAACACTCGCTCGAACAGATCACCAAGCAGATTCACAAGCTCGTCAACGTGCTCAAGATCAGCGAGCTCGTTCCCGACGAGGCCGTTGAGCGAGAGATCGCTCTCTTCACCGTGGCGGCTCCACCGGATCGGCGCGGAGAGCTGATGGCGTTCGCCGACCACTACGGAGCGCGGGTCTCCGACCTCGGACCGCAGGAGATCGTGTTCGAGATGGTCGGTCACCCCGAAGACCTCGACTCTTTCGAGGAGCTTGTTCGACCGTACGGAATCAAGGAGATGGTGCGTACCGGTCGCATCGGTCTCAGCCGAGCCGTCAGGCACTAGCCGGACTCCAGGAAAAACAGCGCAAAGCACGAGAAAGGAAAAGCTCATGGCGACAATCCACCGCGAAGGCGATCTCTCCCTCCTCTCCGGGAAAGTCGCCATCATCGGCTACGGGAGCCAGGGCCACGCGCATGCGCTCAATCTCCGCGACTCCGGTATCGAGGTTGAGGTCGCCGAGGCGCCCGGAAGCGCCGCCTGGGATAGAGCCGTCGAGGCCGGTCTACCGGTCAAGACCGCTGCCGAGGCCACCCGCGGCGCTGCTTTCGTGATGATCCTGCTTCCAGATCACATCCAGCGCATGGTCTATGCGGACGCGATCGAGCCCAACCTCGAGCCCGGCGCGACGATCCTCTTCGCGCACGGCTTCAACATCCACTTCGGCTACATCAAGCCGCCGGCGGGTCACGACGTGATCATGGTCGCCCCCAAGGCGCCCGGCCACCGCGTACGTGAGCAGTACGAAGCCGGCGCAGGCGTCCCCTCGCTCGTCGCCGTGCACCAAGATGCCTCGGGCAACGCCCTGGCCAAGGCGCTCGCCTACGGAGCCGGTATCGGAAGTGCCCGCGTCGGGCTGCTCGAGACGACCTTCGCCGAGGAGACCGAGTCAGACCTCTTCGGTGAGCAGGCCGTCCTCTGCGGCGGAGCGACCTCGCTCATGCAGGCCGGATTCGAGACGCTGGTGGAGGCCGGTTATCAGCCCGAGATCGCCTACTACGAGTGCATCCACGAACTTAAGTTGATCGTCGACCTCATCTACCAGGGCGGCTTCGAGTACATGCGCTACTCGATCTCGGATGTCGCCGAGTACGGCGACCTGACGCGCGGCCCGCGCATCATCGATGCCGGCGTGAAGGCGCGCATGAAGGAGATCCTGGGCGAGATCACCAGCGGCCAGTTTGCCAAGGAGCTGATCGCCGAGGAGGAGGCCGGCCGGCCTAATTTCCTGCGTATGCGCGAAGAAGCCGCAAGGCACCCGGTCGAGAAGGTCGGCAAGGAGCTGCGATCGCTGGCCGGTCGCGAGGGCCTGATGGGTTCGGGGTCCGATGGCGCCCGTTGACGTTCCGGTCGCCCTGCTCGGTTACGGGACCGTCGGGGCGGCGGTAAACCGCTTCTTGCACGAGAACGCGAGCGACATCGAGCGCGTCACCGGCTACCGGCTGCGCGTGGTCAAGGCGCTCGTACGCGATCTGAGCAAGAAGCGCGATTTTCCGGCTGCGCCGGGGATATTGACCACGGACTTCAGCGATATAGCCGACGACCCGGAGATTTCGCTCGTCGCCGAGGTGATGGGCGGACTCGATCCCACTCACGACTACATCCTGCGCCTGCTAGGAAGTGGCAAACCTGTCGTGACCGCCAACAAGCAGCTGCTTGCTCAGCGCGGCGACGAGCTGTTCAAAACGGCTCAGGACGCAGGAGTACAGCTCCGTTTCGAGGCCTCCGTCTGTGCCGCAATCCCGGTGATCAAGGTGTTGCGGGAGTCGTTGATCGTCACGAACGTGCACCGGATTCTCGGCATCGTCAACGGAACCACCAACTACATCCTCACCCAGATGGAGCTCGGCGCTTCGTATGAAGAGGCGCTCTCGGAGGCGAAGCTGCACGGCTACGCCGAGATGGACCCGACCGAGGATGTCTCCGGCGCCGACGCCGCCGCCAAGATGGCGATCCTGGCGACGGTGGCCTTCGGCTCGCGGGTCACACTCGCGGATGTGCAGTTCGAGGGCGTCGAGCACATCACCTCGGCGCACGTGGCGGCGGCACGCGAGATGGACATGGTCATCCGCCTCGTTGGCCGGGCCACACTGGTCGATGGTCGCTACGACGTCCGTGTCTCGCCGGCGCTGGTTGATCGCACCCATCCGCTCGCATCGGTGGAGGGCGCTTTCAACGCGGTCATGCTCCAGGGCGACGCGATCCGTGAGATCACGCTCGAAGGCCCAGGTGCCGGCGGTGTCGAGACCGCTTCGGCCGTGATCGCGGACATGGTCAGCATCATCGGCACAACCGGCACCGGCTTCCTTCACAACGACGCTTGCTGGCGCTCACTCGACCGGCTCCCGGTCGGCGAGTTACGCTCGCCTTTCTACATCCAGGTCGCCGTGAACGACCAGCCGGGCGTACTGGCACGAATCGCCGAGCGCCTCGCCGGTCACGAAGTCTCGGTGGCGCGCCTCATCCAGACGCAGATCGAGGGCGGCGCTAATCTTCACATCGTCTCGCACGAGGCGACCTACGGGGCGATCGACGGCGCTCTCGACGAGATTCGCCGGCTGCCGGAGTGCCGGGAAATCTCGGCGGCCTTCCCGGTTATCTCGCAACGTGGAATCTTGGAGCTCGGATGGACGTGATGAAAAGAGGAACCAGCTCACTGGTCGAGCGCTATCGCGATCGCCTTCCACTCGACCCGGGTACGAAGATCATCTCGCTCGGAGAAGGCTCGACCCCCATCCTCTACGCGTCGCGGCTCTCCGAGCGCTTCAAAGCCGAGATCTACCTGCTCTTCGACGGCGCCAACCCAACCGGAAGCTTCAAGGACCGGGGGATGACGGTGGCCGTTTCGAAGGCACTCCACGACGGCGCGAAAGCCGTGATCTGCGCCTCGACCGGGAATACCGCGGCCTCGTCGGCGGCCTACGCTGCTCGCGCCGGCCTGATCGCGGTCGTTCTCCAGCCCGAAGGCGCCATTGCCGCCGGGAAACTGGCGCAGTCGCAGGCGCTCGGCGCCCGTGTGCTATCCGTTCGCAGCAGTTTCGACCTGGCCTTGAAGGCGGCGCAGGAGCTCGCCGACCGTGGTGATTTCGTGCTCGTCAACTCGGTCAACCCCTACCGGCTCGAAGGCCAGAAAACCGCCGCGTTCGAGCTGATCGAGGCGCTCGGACGGGCGCCCGACTTCCTCGCGCTGCCCTATGGAGGCGGTGGCAACACGGCCGCCTACTTCAAGGGCTTCAGTGAAGCGGGCGAGGGCATGCCCCGCTTCAGGTGCTCGCAAGCCGAGGATCGCTCGACCACGGTCGCAAGCGCCATCCGGATCGCCGAGCCGGTGCACGCAGACGAGGTGGCCGATGCGATCACCGCAAGCAAGGGCGAGATCGTCACCTGCAGCGACGAGCAGATCCTTGCGGCCTGGAAAGACCTCGCCAGTCACGAGGGTCTCTTCTGCGAGCCCGCATCCGCGGCCGGCGTCGCGGCGCTCGAGATCAACCCGCCCGAGCCGGGATCACTGGTGGCGTGCATTGTGACCGGCCACGGGCTCAAGGACCCGGACATCGCGATCAAGCACAGCGCCGCGCCCATTCCCGTCGATCCGGATCCCGACTCGATCGCCAGCGCCGCGACGTGAGCATTCACGTCCGAGCCCCGGCAACGAGCGCCAATCTAGGGCCGGGTTTCGACTGCGCCGGGGTCGCGCTCGAGCTCTGGAACGAGCTCGAGGTGAGCGAGACGGACGAAACACTCGTCGAGGTTGAGGGCGAGGGTGTCTCCGAGACTCCGAGAGACGGCAACCACCTCGGCCTGCGCGCCTTCGCGCTCATCGCCGGGCTCGAGGGGAAGCGCTTTCGCTTTCTCAATCGCATTCCTTTCACCCGTGGACTCGGCTCGAGTTCGGCCACGATCGCGCTCGGGCTCGTCGCGGCCTGCCTCTGGGAAGGTGTTCCGCCCGATCCAGCCGAGCTTCTGCCGCTGGCGGTTCGGCTGGAGCCACACGCAGACAATCTCGCCGCCTGCCTCTACGGCGGTGTAGCGCTGGCCTGGGAAGAAGAGGGGCTTTGGCGCGCTCGTCGCATCGCCGACTCGATCCCGTTCGAGCCGATCGCCGTGATCCCCGACCACAGCGTCGAGACCGTTGCGGCCAGAGCCGGCCTGCCAGCGGAAGTGCCGCACACAGATGCCGCTTTCTCCAGCGGCCGGGCAGCGCTGCTCGGAGCGGGGCTCGCAACCGGCGATTCTCAGCTACTTGCGGCGGCTTTCCACGATCGCCTGCACGAGCCTTATCGCTCGGCGGCGGCACCGATTCTCGGCAAGCTCCAGGAGAAGCCCGCGCACGGGTCGGCCGGAGTGACGCTTTCTGGCTCGGGACCGACCGTCATCGTCTGGGTCAGGCACGAGGACGCGCAGTCCTGCGCGGAGGAGCTGGGCCGGCGCTTTCCGGATTGCCGCGTGATGCCCGTAGCAGTCGCCACCGGCGGGGCCGGAACGGTCTAGACCGCTCCCGGGTGCCGGCGAAGACCGAGGTCGGGCGAAGTCTCGAGCGCGTGACGATCAGGTCGAGACCAACACTCGCTTCGTTTCGGCACGCCGTGCTCAGCAATTACGATCAAGGACATGAGCATGAGCCCCTACAACACTCCGTCCGATCCTGCGAAGAGACATAGCCGGCTTCTCACCGACGGTCCCGACCGCGCGCCCGCGCGCTCGATGCTGAAGGCGATCGGCTTCACGAACGAAGATCTCGCCAGGCCGATCATCGGTATCGCCACGACCTGGATCGAGACGATGCCCTGTAACTTCAACCAGCGCAAGCTGGCCGAGCATGTGCGGCGCGGTATCCGCAGCGCCGGCGGCACGCCGATGGAGTTCAACACGATCGCCGTTTCCGACGGGGTCACCATGGGCACGCTCGGGATGCGCGGTTCGCTGATCTCACGCGAGGTCATCGCCGATTCGATCGAGCTGGTCGCCTACAGCCACCTGTTCGACGGGCTCGTTTGTCTGGTCGGCTGCGACAAGACGATCCCGGGCGCCGTGATGGCGCTCGCGCGACTCGGCATTCCGGGGCTGGTGCTCTACAACGGCTCGATCGCGGCCGGCCATTCGCATGGCAGGGACGTGACCGTCCAGGACGTGTTCGAAGCAGTCGGAACGCATGCCGTCGGGAAGATGAGCGACGACGAGCTGCACGAGCTGGAGGCCGTCGCCTGCCCCGGCGCGGGCGCCTGCGGCGGGCAGTTCACCGCCAACACGATGTCGATGGCGCTCGACTTCCTCGGTATCAGCCCGGCCGGCCTGAACGAGATTCCAGCCGAGGCGCGCTCGAAGGAGGCAGCGGCCTACAAAGCCGGCGAGATCGTCATGCGACTCGTGCGCGAGAACGTGACACCCGACCGGATCATCACCCGCAAGGCACTGGAGAATGCGATCACCTCGGTAGCCGCGAGCGGCGGCTCCACCAACGGCGTCCTGCACCTACTCGCGATCGCTCGCGAGGCCGGAGTGCCGCTAGAGATCGACGATTTCGACGAGATCGCCGCGCGCACGCCGATAATCGCCAGCCTCACACCCGGCGGCGAATACGTGGCGACCGACCTCTACGACGCCGGCGGTTGCGCGCTCGTCGCCCGCGAGCTGGCCAAGCGCGACCTCCTCCACCTGAGTGCCCGCAACGTGGATGGGCGCTCGCTGCGCGAGATCATGCTCGCGGCGAGCGAATTCGAGGGGCAGAAGGTGGTCGCGAAGATCGAACAGCCGTTCAAGAACCGCGGCGGCTTTGCGATTCTGCGCGGCAATCTCGCTCCCGAGGGCTGCGTCGTCAAGCTAACCGGTCACGAGCGCAGCTTCCACAGCGGGCCGGCAAGAGTTTTCGACTCCGAGGAGGAGTGCTTCGCGGCCGTAAAGAAGGGCAACTTAAAGAAGGATGACGTCGTCGTCATCCGCTACGAGGGGCCTGCGGGAGGACCCGGCATGCGCGAGATGCTCGCGGTCACCGCAGCAATCGCCGGTGAGGGGCTGTCCGAGTCGGTGGCGCTGCTTACCGACGGCCGCTTCTCGGGTGCGACACACGGCTTCATGGCAGCGCACGTCTCTCCCGAGGCGGCACGCCGGGGACCTATCGCCGCCGTCCGCGAGGGCGACACGGTCGTTTTCGATGTCGACGCGCGCGAGCTCAGAGTCGAGCTCTCCGACGCGGAGATCGAGGCCCGGCTGAGCGACTGGGAGGCTCCGAAACCACGCTATTCGAGCGGTGTCTTCGCCAAGTACGCGGCGCTCGTCAGCTCCGCTTCCGAGGGCGCCGTCACGCGCCCGCCCACCTAGCCTGCGAACGGGTACACGGCTCGAGCATTTTTTTTCAAGCTTCGGCGCTCACCAGCCGAAAAGAGATTGACGGCCTATGCAGTCAGTTGACTCCGCACGCTTCTCGTGGCGCTCGGAAAAGGGTCAAGACCTTTCCAGCGACCTTCAGCACGCTGCCCATTCAGCGTCCGATAGCACGCGGAGCAAGAGCGAAAACGACTCACCCGAGGAGGAGGACGCGCCGGATCCCGCGCCAGTTCCGCCGGCGGCGCCAGCACCAGTGAACATTCCCAGCTCCAACGGCTCCTTCCCTCTGGCTCTGGTCGATCAGATGCCCGCGATGCTCTGGTCGATCGACGGAGATCTGCGCTTTACGAGCTGCCGCGGCGGCGCGCTCGCCGATCTCGGATTGGCTCCCGACAGCCTCGTCGGGATGACCCTGTTCGAGTTCTTCCAGACCGATGACCCTGCCTTCATGCCGATCGCCGCGACTATCCGCGCTCTGCACGGCGAGACCGTCAGCTACGAGCTCGACTGGGGGGCGCGGGTGTACAGCGTTCGCGTCGGGCCGGCCAAGGACGGAGCCGGTCAGGTCGCCGGTACCGTCGCTGTCGTCTTCGATATCAGCGAAGTCCGTCACGAGGAAGAGCAGCTGCTGAACGAAGGCGAGTTCCTACGCAAGATCGCCGAGAACATGCCCGACGCCGTCGTGCTCGTGGACGGTGAGGGGCGTTTCCTCTATGCCTCTCCCTCCTGCGCGGAGGAGCTCGGGTACGACTTCCACGCGCTGGCCGGAGTCAACTTCCTCACTCTGATCGAGCCCGACGACATGGCCATCGCCCAGGACGCGATCGGCGACGTCTACCGCGGCGACTCCTATCCCTTCGCGGTGCGAATGAGGCGCGCGGACGGCAGCTGGGCGCTGATGGAAACGGTGGCGACCGCCGTGACCACCGCCGAAGGCTCTCGACTACTACTGGTCAGCATGCGCGACGTCAGCGAGGAGAAGCGCTCCGGCGAATACGTTCATCTCAACCGGCGCATGGCCGAGTTCAGGCACAAGGCACAGGAGACGGCCGAGAATCTACGTCAGCTCCTGGTTACGATCGAGCGCGGCGAAACACCCAATCCCGGCGACGCTCAGCGCGCGCAGATGCTGGCCGCCCCTGAGTCGCCGGTTCCGCCCGGCGACAGCAACGCCTAGGCGGAGTTCTTCGGGTATTCAGTTCCCGCGCTGAAGCGCGCGGGTTTATACGATGCCCTAGCCGCCATCGCTAGGCTTAAGTCTCCATGGCCTACACGGTCGCCGAGAAGATTCTGCTCGCCCACTCTGACGCCGAGCACGTCGAGCCGGGCCAGGTTGTGATGGTCCGCTGCGACGTGGTACTGGCCAACGACGTGACCGGACCGGTGTCGTTCCGGCAGATGGAGAAGATGGGTGCGAGCGAGGTCTTCGACCGATCTAAGATCGTCATGGTCGCCGACCACTTCGCGCCGGCCAAGGACGAGCGCTCGGCGATCCTGATCAAACGCCTCAAGGACTGGTCGCTGGCACACGGCGTCGTCTTCTACGACCAGGGCCGCGGCGGTATCGAGCACACCCTGCTCGCCCAGGAGGGCTGGATCGTGCCCGGGTCGGTGATCGTCGGCGGTGACTCGCACACCTGCACTCACGGGGCGCTCGGGGCCTTCTCGTCCGGGCTCGGCTCAACGGACATCGCCTACTGCCTGGTCTTCGGCGAGTTCTGGGAAGCGGTGCCCGGAACGATCCAGATCACGGTCAGCGGTACGAAGAAGCGCTTCGTCACCGGCAAGGACGCCATCCTGTCCGTCATCGGTCAAATCGGCGCCGGTGGCGGCACCGGCAACGTGCTCGAGTTCGTCGGCCAAGGCGTGCAGTCGCTGTCGATCGACGAGCGCCTGGCCGTCTCCAACCTGGCGGTCGAGGCCGGTTCCGAGACGGGTATCTTCCCGGCCGACGAGATCACGACGGCCTACCTCGGCGGGCGCACCGACAGGAGCTGGGAGCCGGTTCACTCCGACCCGGACGCGAGCTACTCGCGCCGGATAACGGTCGATTTCGACCGGCTCGAGCCGCTGGTCGCCAAGCCGCACAACCCCGAGAACGTAGTCCCCGTACGAGAGGTCGCCGGTACGCCGATCCACCAGGTAGTGATCGGCAACTGCTCTAACGGGACGATGACCGACCTGCGCCAGGCAGCCCAGATGGTGCAGGGCAGGCGAGTCCACGAGCGCACGCGCATGATCGTCGTGCCTGCGACGCAGAAGATCTACCGCGAAGCGCTGGCCGAGGGGCTCGTGGACATCCTCGTCGAAGCGGGCGCCGCCTTCTCGACCCCGACCTGCGGGCCCTGCTTTGGCGGCCACACCGGCGCGCTGGCGCCCGGCGAGAATTCGCTTGCAACTATCAATCGGAACTTCAAGGGGCGCTCGGGCTCGCCCGACGCACGCGTCTATCTCGGCAATGCCTTCGTCGCTGCCGCGGCGGCCGTCGCGGGCGAGATCGTCAACCCGGCGGAGGTGGCGTCGTGATCGTCGCCGGCAAGGCCGTCGTAGTACCGGGCACGAACATCGATACCGATGTTCTCTACCCCGGCATCTACCTGAACATCGACGATCCGGAGCTGATGAAGCCGTACCTTTTCGAGGGCCTGAACCCATCGCTGCGCGACCAGCTCGTCGGCGACACGGTGCTCGTCGTCGGCGAGAACTTCGGTATGGGCTCCTCGCGCGAGCACGTCCCGCTGGCGATGAAGGCCTGGGACGTCAAGTGCGTGCTCGGCACGAGCTTCGCGCGCATCTTCTATCGCAACTGCATCAATCTGGCGCTGCCTGCGATCACCTGCCCCGAAGCCGCTCAGGCGGCGAGGCCGGGCTCCGAGATCTCGGTCGACGCGGTCGTCGGAACGGTGATGATCGACGAACGCGAGTTCGCCGCCGCCGCGGTGCCGCCGTTCATGCTCGAGATGCTGAAGCGCGGCGGTCTGATCCCCTGGGCCCAGCACAAGCTCTCCGAGTCGCGGCCGTGAAGATCGTCTGCCTACCGGGAGACGGGATCGGCCCCGAGGTGATGGAGGCGGCAATGCGGGTTCTCGAGCCGCTCCCACTCGAGCTGGAGTCTCATCCGTTCGGCGGCGAGGCAATCGAACGGTTTGGCATTCCGCTTCCGGCGCCGACGCTCGAGGCCTGTAAGCAGGCAGAGGCCGTGCTGCTCGGCGCGATCGGCCTACCGAAGTACGACGGGGCGGCCGTGCGCCCGGAGCACGGACTGATCGAGCTACGCGGCGCGCTCGATGTCTATGCCAATCTGCGTCCGTCCAGCGACGGCAAGAACGTCGACCTCCTGATCGTGCGCGAGCTCGTAGGCGGCATCTACTACGGCCGGCGCGGACGCACCGAGGACGGGCTCGTCTTCGACACCTGTGAATACACCGAGCCGCAGATCGAACGCATTGCCCGGCGCGGCTTCGAGCTGGCGCGGCGGCGGCGCAAGAAGCTCACCGCGGTCGACAAGGCGAACGTGCTCGCGACCTCGCGCCTCTGGCGCCAGGTCATAGAGCGAATCAAATCGGACTACGGCGACGTCGAGCTCGAGTACATGCTCGTCGACAACGCGGCGATGCAGATCGCAAGGGCACCGGAGCAGTTCGACGTGATCGTCACCGAGAACATGTTTGGGGACATCCTTTCCGACCTGGCAGCGGCCGTCACCGGCGGGCTCGGCGTCGCCGCTTCTGCCTCGCTGGCCGACGACGGCCCGGGAATCTTCGAGCCGGTGCACGGATCGGCGCCCGATATCGCCGGACAGGGCATCGCCAACCCAGCCGCGATGCTGCGCTCGACTGCGCTCATGCTCGAGCACGCCTTCGACGAAGAAGTGGCTGCGCGCGAGCTCAGAGAGGCCGTCGAGACGGCGATCCGCGAGACGCCCACGCCCGATCTCGACGGTAGCTCCACGACGCGCGAGTTCACCGACAAGGTCGTCGAAGCACTGAGCGCTTAGGTGCCCTGGGAGTTGATTCGCTCCGCGGCCGCTAGGCTTTTCGCATAGCCATGCCCAAGCGAGTCGCATATCCGGGACGGGAAGGCGCCCACAGCGCGGCGGCTTGCGACCGCCTGTTCCCCGACGGCGTCGAGCTCGTACCGCTACCGACCTTCTCGGCGGTGGCTGAGGCCGTGGCGGACGACAACGTCGACTACGGCGTACTTCCGATCGAGAGCTCGCTCGCCGGGCCCGTGGCCGAGACGCACGACCTTCTCTATGACTCGCCGCTCTCGATCGCTGCTCAAACGATGATTCCGATCCACCACTGTCTCGTCGGTCTCGAGCGGATCCCGCTCGAGCAGGTGCGCGTTGTTCGCTCCCACCCGACCGCGCTAGACCAGTGCCGCCAGTTTCTAGCCACCATTCCCTGGGCTACCGCGATCGCCGCGGCAACGACCGTACGTGCGGCGCAGCAGGTAGCAGAGGACAAGGATCCGAACGAGGTTGCGATCGCCAGCGAACGCGCCGCCAGCGCGTTCGGCCTCGAGATCCTCGAAGAAGACGTCGGCGACCATCCCGAGGCCTACACGCGTTTCGTTGCGCTGACCACGCACACCCGTCTCGACTGCGACGGCGAGGACTGGCGGCTCGCCTTCTCGTTCGTCACCGACCACCGGCCCGGCGCCCTCTACCGCGCGCTCGAGCCGTTCTCACGCCACAACATCGATCTCGTCCAGCTGGTCTCGCGCCCGATTCCGCGCGCGCCCTGGCGTTACCGCTTTGACGCGGTGCTGGCCGGCTTCCCGCTCGACAGCGTCGTCAGCGAGACACTCACCGAGATGCGTGCACTCACGCGCGAGTTGCGTGTCTTCGGCTCGTACCCGGCCAAGATGGCCGATCCGCAGTAGACGCACAAGCGCCGATTATTCGCGGGAAAGCAGTGCGTCTAGCCCAACGCCGAGCGTGTCGGCCGTGTCCGCCCCACCGCCGCCACAAGACTCACGAACGATGAGCTCGACCGGCAGCACCAGCTCCGGAAGCTCACGGATTCTTCCCTCGATCAGTTCGATCAGTGAGTTACACGCCAGTTCGCCGAGCTGCCCCTTGTCCTGGCGAATGGTCGTCAGTGTAGGCGTGGAAAGCGACGCGAAGAGAATGTCGTCGTAGCCGACGATCGCCACGTCTCCCGGGACGCTCAAGCCGAGATCGCGAATGGCCCGCATCGCTCCGAGCGCGGACATATCGCTGGCAGCGAAAACCGCGTCCGGAGGCTCTCGCAGCGCCATGAGCTGGCGCATCGCCTCGCATCCGCCGGCGTAGAGGTAGTCCGCCTCTGCGATGTACTCGTCGCGGTAAGGCAGGCCGAGGATCTCCAGCGCGTTCCGGAAACCCTCAAGACGGCTCATCCCGGGCGAGGTATGGAGCAGCCCCGTGATGTGGGCGATGCGGCGGCGACCGAGCGAGTGGAGATGCTTGGTCGCCAACTCGGCACCGGCCGCGTTATCCGACCGAACTACGCCGAACTGTCCGGATATCTGCTTCTGTGGCTCGAAGTCGATCGTCATCACCGGGATCTTGAACTTGGCGAACAGCTCGAGATCTGGATCGCGAACGCCCATCAAGATCGCCCCTTCTACCTGGTGACGGCGCGCTCGCTGGACGAAGAAGGAGCTATCCTCGCCGTATTCGATGCCCTCGTGGCTGAGGATGAAGAGGTCGTAGCCGAACTCGGTGGCCTTCCGCTTGATTCCATCGAGAATCACCTGGTAGAAGGGGTGCTGGAACTCGCGGTGATCGCCAGTGCGGATGACGACCGCGAGCAGGCGCGAGTGCTGTAGGACAAGTGTTCTCGCGGCGGCGTTCGGCGTGTAATCGAGCTCCGCGGCAAGTGCCAGCACGCGCTCGCGAACCTCGTCGCTCACGCCCGGATAGTCGTTCAGGACGCGGGACACCGTCGATACCGATACCCCTGTACGAAGCGCGATTTCTTTCAGAGTCGTCGTCAACCCGCTCGGCCCTTTCTCAGCTCGCAAACGGTTCAGCTAGGCGGGGACACTCGAAGTGTAACGCTTGTTACGAGCGCGCATGCCGGTTTCCGTTTCCCCGTTCGCCGCAGATCCCGGCTCTCCTCGACTTACCGCCCGCTACGGCTGTCGCGAGGCGCCTCAGCGGATTCGCCGCTTCAGCTCTTCCTCGACTTGCGCCGGATCGAGCCCGCGCGCCGCCAGCAGAACGTAGCTGTGAAACCAGAGATCGGCTAGCTCCTCGATTAGGCGCTCGTCCGACTCCGAGACGGCGGCCAGAGCCGCCTCCACGCCCTCCTCGGCGACCTTGCGTCCTGCAGCGACCGGTCCCTTCTCGAGCAGACTGACGACGTAAGAGTTCTCCGGCCGCTGCTTCGCCCGCTCGGCGACTCGCCGCCACAACCAAGGCGCAAAGCAGGATTCGGCCCCCGTATGGCAGACCGGTCCGTCTGCGCGAACCTTGAGCAGGATGGCGTCACCGTCGCAGTCCTCGTTCAACTCCTCAACGTTGAGGAAGGAGCCGGAGGTAGCTCCCTTGTGCCAGGGCTCGCCCCGTGAACGGCTCCAGAACCAGGCCTGCCCGCTCTCGCGCGTGCGCCGGAGCGCCTCCTCGTTCATCCAGGCCAGCATCAGCACACGCCCTGTCTCGGCGTCCTGAACTATCGCCGCTTTCAGACTCTCACCGGCCACCCTGCCTCCTTCAGCTCGCGCTTGATATCGGGAATCCTCTCCGGAGCCTCGTGCGTGATCGAGGCGACAAGCGCCGCTTCGGCACCGACCTCGAACGCCTCGACCAGATGCCTAACAGTGCCGGCACCGCCGGAGGCGATCACGGGAACCGAGACTGCATCGCAGACCAGACCGGTTATCTCGAGGTCATAGCCTTCGCGGGTGCCGTCGGCGTCGATCGAGGTGAGCATGATCTCGCCGGCACCGCGTTCGACGACCTCCTGTGCCCATTCGACCGTGTCCAGCCCCCGCGGCCGGCGCGCCCCGTGCGTCACCACTTCTCCCTTACCGGGCCCGACCTTCTTGGAGTCGATCGCGCAGACGACCGCCTGGGCGCCGAATTCCTCGGCCAGCTCGGTCAGTAGCTCGGGCCGCTCGACCGCGGCTCGGTTGACCGCCACCTTGTCGGCGCCGAGACGAAGCAGCCGGCGCGCGTGCTCGCGTGTCGACACGCCGCCGCCGACGGTGAAGGGAATCTCCAGCTCTGTCGCTGCCCGTTCGACCAACTCGACGATCGGATCGTGACCGAAGACGCTGGCAGTGATGTCAAGAAAGACGAGCTCGTCGGCTCCGTATTCCGAGTAACGCGTGGCCATCTCGACCGGGTCACCGATATCGCGCAACTCGACGAAGCGCACGCCCTTGACAACGCGCCCTCTGGTGACATCCAGGCATGGAATCAGGCGCTTCTTGACCACTCGATCACGTTCCTGAGTAGGCGCGCACCGGCTGAGCCACTGCGCTCAGGGTGGAATTGGACGCCGGCCAGCGCTCCACGTTCGACCGCGGCAATGACGGGACCGCCGTGCTCCACCTCGGCGCCGACGAGTTCCTCGACCGGCCGAGCGGTATAGCTGTGCGCGAAGTAGACATCCTCTCCGTCCAGTCCCTCCATCAGCGCCGCCTTTCCGCGCAGACTGAGCGTGTTCCAGCCCATGTGCGGTACTCGCCGAGCCTGAAGGCGAACGACCGGCCCCTTGAAGAAGCCGAGCCCCTCGCCGCCTTCCTCGCTCTCCTCGAAGAGCATCTGTAGCCCGACGCAGATTCCGAGCACCGGGCGACCCGAGGCGACCCGATCGCGCAGCGCCTCGGCGAGTCCTTCCCGCTCGAGTCCCTCCGCACAGGCGGCGAGATGCCCAACCCCTGCAATAACGGCCAGATCGGCTTCGCGTGTCAGAGCCGGGTCGGCTGAGACGACTGCCTCGGCGCCGGCGCGCCCCAGAGCCGAGCAGACGCTGCGCAGGTTACCCGCGCCGTAATCGACAAGCACGACCTTCATGCCTCGCCCTTGGTCGACGGGACGCTTCCCGCGCCGGTGCACGCGTAGGCGTCCGCCAGCGCCCGTCCGAGCGCCTTGAAAGCCGCCTCGGCGACGTGGTGATCGTCACTTCCGGAGGCCTCCACGTGAATCGTGAACCGTCCCTGCATGGCGAAGCGCTCGAGCGCGTGGGGAAGCAAGCTCGTCGCCAGAGCTCCTACGCGCTCGCCGCTGAAGGCAAGCGCTAGCTCGGCATGCGGGCGACTACCGAGATCGACCGCGGCGATCCCGCGCGCCTCGTCCATCGGCACTGTCGCCGAGCCGTAACGAGCCAGACCGGCGCGCGCTCCCAGAGCCTGCGCGATTGCCTCGCCGAGCGTCGCTAGCACGTCTTCGACCGTGTGGTGCTCGTCGATCTCAAGGTCACCGCCGGCGAGAAGCTCGAGATCGATCCGGCTGTGGAAGGCGAAGAGCGTCAGTAGGTGATCGAGAAAACCGATGCCGGTATCGATACGCGCTCTTCCCTCTCCATCGAGATCGAGCGAGACGCGCACAGCGGTCTCGTTGGTGGTGCGGATGACCAGCCCCGAGCGCCTCTTGCTCGGCCCGGCGGTTGCGCCGAGCGCTTCGAGCAGACGGTCGTTCTCGGCCGGTAGGCGCACGGTGAAGCGAAGACCGTTCGGATAGCGGCGCAGGACGAGTCCCTTCGACTCGAGCGCCTCCGCGAGCGCCTCCGCGTTCTCGACCCGGAGTAAGAGGAAGTTCCCGGCCGAAGGCGGACAGTCGTAACCCGCTTCGAGCAGGGCAGCGCGAACTCGCTCGCGCTCCGCGACTGTCGCTTCGACGTCCAGACGAGGCGCCCGCAACGCGGCCGCGGCGATCCGAGCCGAGGGCGCGGTTACCGGCGCCGGCTCGCTCCGCTTGCGCAACTCGGTAGCAACTTCGGCCGAGCAGACCGCGTAGCCGACGCGTAGCCCGGCGAACCCGAACGCCTTCGAAAGGGTGCGCAATACGACGCAGTTCGGCGCCTCGACAAGGTGAGGCACCATCGTCTCGCCGCCGTACTCGACGTAGGCCTCGTCTACGACCAGCAGCGCCTCGGGCCGCTGCTTCGCAAGAGCCACTATCTCGGCGCAGGGATAGACATTCCCGACCGGGTTGTGCGGGTTGCAGATCCAGATCACCGAGGCCTCGGAAACGTCGTCCAGGGAACCGCCCGCAACCTCGCTCCCTTCGATCTTGCTCGCAATCCCGTAGAGCGAGTAGGTGGGCAGATCGATCACGACCGCCCGACGTCCGGGGCCAAGGTAGGTGCGCGCGACCAGGTGAATGAGCGAGTCCGAGCCGGCGCCGAGCACGATCTGCTCAGGCTCTACTCCGACGTAGCCAGCCGCGGCAGCGTGCAGTTCACGGTAGCCGCCGGGCGGGTACTCGTTCAGGCGCGCGAAGCTCTCTCCCACCGGGATCTGGGGTACTCCGGGAAGCGGCGGTACGTTGGCATCGAAGCGAATCACGACAGCCGGGTCGAGCCCCCGTTTACGCGCGACATCTTCTGCGGTTGCCGTCCACTTGTAGGCGCCGAAGCCTTCGGGCAGGGGACGAGGCTCGGGTTTCATGATTCCCGCGTTTCCAGCCGCGCCTCGACCGCCGCCGCGTGGTTTGTCAAACCTTCTACCTTCGCGAGCGTGGTGACGACGGGAGCCAGTTGCTCCAACCCACGACGGTCGATGCGAACGATCTCGAGCGGCTTCAGGAAAGCCTCCAGGCCGAGCCCGCCGCAGGACTTCGCCAGCCCGCCGGTCGGGAGGACATGGTTGGTACCGACCGCGTAATCGCCAACCGCCGCCGGCGCATACGGTCCGAGAAAGATCGCGCCGGCATGGCGTACGCCCAGGAGTGCGAGCTCCGGATCGGCCACCAGCAGCTCCAGGTGCTCGGGCGCGTAGTCGTTCGATCGTTTGATCGCCTGCTCGAGCGACTCGACGAGCTCGACCTGGATCTGCTCGTTGCCGCCGACGAGCTCCCGCACCCGGGAGGCGAGCCCGGCGCTCGTAGTTACGAGCAGCGATTCTGAACCGGGTCCGTGCTCGGCCTGAGCTTTCAGATCGGCAGCGCAAAGCTCCGCGTCGGCGCTCTCATCGGCCACGATCAGGACCTCGCTGGGACCGGCCGGGAGATCGATGCCGACAACGCTCGAGACGAGCAGCTTGGCCGCCGTCGTCCAGCTCTGGCCCGGGCCGACGATCTTGTCGACGCGCCTGACCGTTTCGGTCCCGTAGGCGAGAGCGGCGATCGCCTGGGCGCCACCAACACAGTAGATCTCATCGAGACCGAGCTCACGGGCGGTAGCGAGAATGGTCGGGTCGGGTTTCGGCGTCGCGACGGCGATCCTGCCTACTCCGGCGGCCTGAGCGGGAACGGCGCCCATGACGAGCGAGCTCGGAAGCGGAGCCAGGCCGCCCGGAACGTAGACGCCTACCGAGTCGAGCGGCTGAAAGCGGCGCTCGGCCTCGACGCCCGGATAGGTCGAGAAGCGGAACCCCTCCGGCCACTGGCGCTCGTGGAAGGCGCGCACGGCACGGATGCATTCGCGTAGCGCATCCAGAGTGTGCGCGTCGACGCTCGCCTGCTCGATCGTCTCGGCGGAGACGCGCAGCGAGTCGGGTCGGGCACCGTCGAAGCGCTCGGCGAAATCGAAGAGCGCCTCGTCGCCGCGTAAGCGCACCTCCTCGACGATCTCGAGGGTACGCGGCAGTATCTCGGCCAGATTCGTCCCCCTCACGGGACGACCCTTTCGAGGTGCATGACGAGGATCGAAGAAGCACCGGCCTTCTTGAGCCGCGGGAGCAGTTCCCAGATCTCGTCGACGTCGACCGCGGCATGTAGCGCCAGCTGCCCCTGTTCGGCCAGCTCGACGACCGAGGGCGCCCCCATGCTCGGGAGCAGAGCCTCTAGCTCGGCCACACGCTCGGCAGGGGCGTTCAGCATCAAGTAGCGCCGACCTCGGGCGGCGATCACGCCGCGAAGCATCATCTCGAGACGGGCAAGCATCTCGCCCTTCTTTCCTAGCTCACGCTTGCCACCGATCAGAACTGCCTGCGATTCGAGTAACGTCCCGATCCGGCGCAGGCCGTTGGCCGCCGCGGTCGAGCCGGTCGAGACCAGATCGACGATGGCGTCGGAGAGTCCGAGCCTCGGCGCCGCCTCGACCGAGCCCGAAAGCAGCACGAGCTCAGCCTTGACTCCGATTCGCTCGAGCGCGTTCTTGGTCGAGACAGGGTAGGCGGTGGCCACGCGTAAGCCGTCGAGCTCTTCGGGCCGCCGGAGTGCGCTCTCCTCGGGGACCGCGGCCTCCAGCGTGCAGCGCCCGAAACCCAGCTCAAGCAGAGTCACAACCTCGGCATCGGTCTCCGCAATCAGATTGGCACCGGTGATACCGGCATCGACAACCCCGTCCTGCACGTACTCGGGGATGTCGCGCGGACGCACCAGCAGGAACTCAACCGGAGCGTTCGAGCAGGGCACGTGCAACGAGCGGTCGCCGAGCTCGAAAGTGAGGCCGGCAGCTCCGAGAAGCTCGAGCGAGGGCTGCGCCAGCCGCCCCTTCGAGGGAACCGCGACCAGCAGCCGGCCGTCGGCGCCGGCGGTTCGTAACCCTTGACTCTCCACTACTTTTCCGCCTTTCCAGCGTTCGCCGTCTTCGCTTTTGTCCTTTCGAGCGCAACCCGATAGCCGCCGGCGCCGTGATGCAGCCACTGCGAGACGCGGGTCACCGTGGTTGTTGAGGCTTCCGCACGCTCGGCTACTGCCAAGTAAGGAAGCCCCTCTTCGAGCAAGCGCGCGATCAGCCAGCGGTGTGCGACGGCTTCCAACTCGGCGCGCGTGCACAGGTCGCGCAGGAAGCGTTTGATCTCATCGCCAGCGCGCAGACTAAGGAATGCCTCCGCCAACGCATCGAGCTCGCGGATATCCTCGCCCTCGTAGTGGGATTCGGGTAGTTGCTCGTCCATATCTGTTGTCATGTTAGCATATTAACATGCCGTTCATCGTATATCCCGCAATCGACGTCCTCGAAGGACGCTGTGTTCGGCTCGCGGAGGGCCGGCGCGAGCAGGTGACGATCGAGGGCGGCGACCCCGTCGCTGCGGCGCGCCGATTCGTCGAGGAGGGCGCCCGTTTTCTTCACATGGTCGATCTCGACGGTGCGTTCTCCGGTCAACCATCGCTCGATCTCGTGCGCCGGGTCGTCGAGGCCGCGCCAGGCGTCCCGCTTCAGGTCGGGGGTGGCTACCGTTCGCGCGAGCTAATCGAGGCAGCCCTTGCGGCCGGAGTAGCGCGCGTCATGGTCGGCACGGCGGCCGCTTCGCCGGAGTTCCTCGCCAACGCCGCCGCCGACTTCGGCGAAGGCCTCATTGTTGCGATCGACGTCCGCGACGGTAAGGTCGCGCTGAGAGGCTGGACGGAGCGTTCGGAGCTCGACGCAATCGATCTCGGCCGTGCCTGCGCAGCGGCCGGAGTTCGCCGCCTGCTCTTGACCAGCACGCGACGTGACGGCTCACTCGCGGGCCCCGATCTCGAGCTCGTGCGCTCGCTTCGCGAGGCGATAGACCTGCCGCTGATCGCAGCCGGAGGCGTGGCTACCCTTGACGACCTGCGCGCTCTGCGCGACAGCGGTTGCGAGGGAGCGATCGCCGGAAGCGCTATCTGGACGGGGCGCTTCACGCTCGCTGATGCCGAGCGCGCACTGGCCGCTCAGGCCGCCGACGAGAGCCCGTAACCGCTGAGATAAGGCCGCCAGTTAGGCGGGATCGTGGCCGTCGCAAGCCTGATGAACACCGCCGGCGCTGGAGGACGAGGAGAAATTCGTAGAGCCATCTCCGCTTCGTGCAACAACCGGTCGCCCTTGCGGTGATTGCAGGGTGCGCAGGACGCGACGACGTTCTCCCAGACCGACTCTCCGCCTCGGCTGCGCGGCACGATGTGATCGAGCGTCAGTTTGCTCGTGCTTGCGCCGCAGTAACCACAGCGCCAGCCATCACGGGCGAACAGGGCTCGGCGTGAGATCTTGCGCTTGATCGCTCGCGGAACGTGCACGTAGCTGAGCAGCCGAATCACGTGCGGGCGAGCATAGGTATCGCTGGCAGAGCGAAGCGGCTGAGCGTACTCCTCTATCACCTCGGCTCGTCCTTTGAAGACGAGAACGTGGGCGCGCCGGACCGAGCAGACATTGAGAGGGGTGTAGCTGGAATTCAGCACCAGAACCTGTTGCACCTTGCACGAAATGTAGCAATGCGGCCTCTACGCGCTCACGAGCTTCGGGCAACGAACGCGGCGCTCTTGCGGCTCTGCTCAGCGCGCCATAGCGCGCTGAACCGCCTCTTCTTCTTCCGGCGAGAGCGTGATCGCGCAGTTGCCGTGATCGAGCTCCTTCAGGTAGATGCGCGCGAAGTCGCGTCCCTGTATGGCACTGAGAACGAGGCCGGTTCGCGAGGAATCGAGCAACGCGACGGTCGCCGATTGCTGGCCGCCGCGGTCCTCGTAAGCGTCGTAACGGACGACGGCGACGTTCGAAACCGCGCCGTCGAAGCGTTTGTCGACCCGGGTGAGCGCCGAAGCAACCTCGTCCACCGCTCTGTGCAGATCGTCGATCCGCGCCTGCAGCGAGACTGCGAAGTCGACCAGATCGGCCTTGCCGTCGGCAAGCACGGTCAGCTGGCCGGCGCGCAGCCCACGAATCAGGTAAAGAGCAAGAAGGCCGATCAGAAGCGCTAGCAACGCTCCGGCAGCACCGGCCACTGCCACGATCGTCACCACAGAGCTCGCCGCGATCAAGCCTCATCACCCCCGGCACAGGTCTTGCCCGTACGCGGAACGTTCCCATTAGTGGGGCGATTTCTTCGTGATGACCTACGCGTAAGCGTCACTAAAAGCTGAAGATGACGTTGTAGGTGTACGAGTTGTTGGATAGATTCGCCTCACCCGTCACAGGTGCTACGTCCACCTTGATCTTGACGGGGGTAATCATCGTCGCCACATTGAACGGACCGCGGAAATCAACCGGCTGTGTCACGCCGTTGTAGATCTGCGGGATGACCTCGTATTTCGTGATCGGTTTGTTCGGAGCAGCCTGAGTTATCACAAGCGTGACCTTGACATTCTGCTCGAGAAAATCACCTGTGTTCTTGACGCCAACCACGAAGGTGAGATTCGAGATGAGTTTGATCACCGTCGCCGTGCTATTCGGGTAGAGAGTCTGTCCGCTCGGAGCAATCTTGAGGTAGGCGATTCCGGTGCCGTGCTGGCCGGCTCCGGAGCTGGTCGTGCTCGACTGAATGCCGTGGATCTTCTGCCAGACCGCTCCCATTGCGCCCCGTGTGGCCTGATCGGGATCGGCCAAGAAGACAGAGCTCGGCGGTGATACCCCTGCCACTCCTTCCTTCTGCAGCACCGCGCGCGTCTGCGCAATGAACATGTCTGTCCAGAGCACGTCGCTGGCGACCGCCTTGTACATCTGAGCCGAAAGAAGAAGGCCCGACTTCGCTATCTCGGTGATGCCGTGCTTGTTATAGGTCGCTCGGAAGACCGTCAGAAGACCATTCAGTGCGTCGCTCCGCAACTGCAGTGCCTCGATCATCTTCGCCTGCTGCTGTCGGAGAGGACCCGGCGGCGTCAGCTTGGACGCGTTCCGGATAACGATGTCCTGCTCCCCGATCAGGCCCTTCAACTGCGTCTCGAGCTTAACCTCGGTCAGGTTCTGATCGGCCAGCATCGCGTTCAACCGCTTGCCGACTGCTTGCGAGTCGGCGGCGATTTTCGTTACCTGGTCCATGTAGCTCCGATAGGCCGCGGTTTTGTTCGACGTCTCGCAGCTGCGCACGGCGAAGACGAGAATGAGAATCACCGCGATCGCAAAGACGATCAGCCCGACGAGCCGGACTATCGGTGTGGCAGGGGGCGCCGGAGCGCCCGGGCGCCTCGGTGGAGGCCCGCCCGGGGGCGGCCCCGCTGGACGGCGTACGAGGCGCCTCTTCGGCGGCTCGGGCTCCGGTTCCCCGAAAAAATCGAAGTCGATATCGTCGTCGTGCCCGCTCATAACAAGGCGAGACATCCACTTTACAGGGTTCGGCTGTCGCGAGCTGTCTGCCTTTCGCAGGAGTTTCTTCCGCTGCGGCAAAGGACGAAGGCGAATGGCCGAGACAATTGCGACGACCGCCGGCGAGCTCGTGCTGGGTCGATATCGACCTTTGAGCCCGATCGGTAGCGGCGGCTCAGGCTCGGTTTGGCTCGCCCGCGATGAGTGGAGCGGCCGCGAGCTGGCACTGAAGATAGTGGCACGCGAAGGTAAGGCTGGATCGCGCGCCGAGCGGGAGGTTGAAGCAGCGGCAAGGCTTCACCACCGTCGCTGCCTGCGCACGCTCGACTTCGCCTCTGATGACGAGCACGTCTATATCGCCTATGAGCACGTCGTGGGAAAGACCATGCGCCAGGCACTTCGCGACGGCGAAATCGACGATTGCCGGGCGATAGAGGTCTGCGCGCAAGTCCTCGATGCTTTGGCGCACGCGCACGCGCAGGGAATCGTTCATCGCGACGTCAAGCCGGCAAACGTTCTTCTCGCCGAAGGAGCGACCGTCGACGTGCGGCTGGTCGACTTTGGTCTGGCTCAGTTTGCAGAGGCAGAGACACTCACCGAGCTTGGCGATATTCCTGGAACGCTCTCTTATATATCGCCCGAGCGCCTCGCGGGTGAGACGGCTAACTCCGCAGCCGACGTTTGGGCAGTTGGCGTCGCGCTCTGGGAGTCACTGGTTGGCTGGCATCCGTTCTGGGCCGGATCGATGCTCGAGACGGCACGGCGAATCGAGTCCGGTGCCCCGTCGCTCAGGGCGCTGCGACCCGATTTACCGGCCACACTCCTGGCCGCGGTTGATAGCGCACTCGCCAGCGACCCGTCGGAGCGGCCGCGAGCGGCCGACCTCGCACGCACGATTCGTCTTTCCGTCAAGCGCCGCGAGACTAAAGGTAAAAAACGGAAACGATCGCTGGCAACCGGCCTTCGATGTCCTAGACCTGCTCGGCTCGGCCACGCTCTGGCAAGTACGACAGTCGTTGCCTGGGGAATGAGCCAGTTCCCCTTCTATCCGGCCCATACATTGATCGCGATCACAGCGATCGCCGCTGTCACGTCGCTACTGAGTCCGCGCAAGGGCAGCGTCTTCGTCTTCCTCGCGCTTCTGCTTCCGCTCGGGAATTATTCGCTCGGTCTGGCGCTCGCCTTCGCGGCCGCCGCAGCGTGCTGGCTCGTGTTTACCTGGCGCGATCCAGAGACGGCGCAACTCCCAATCGTCGGCCCTCTGATCGCGCCGCTCGGAGGCCTGTTTCTGCTTCCGCTCGTGGTTCTGCGAGTCACCAGCGCGGCGCGCCGAACAGCCCTTGTTTTCGCCGCTTTTTCGCTCGAACTGGCCGTCGCAGGTATGAACGCACAACCGTTTCCACTCACTCACACGTATCCGCCTCGCGGCCTTGGCATTGAAGGCAGCACCGATCCGACCGCCGTCGCCGGAGCACTTGTGCGTGTTCTCACTCAGCGGCCTGCACTGCTCGCAGAGGGCTTGCTCCTGGCATCCGTTGCGGCACTGCTTCCACTCGCGCGGACTCACAGACGCTGGGGAGGCGTGGCCTTGGCGAGCGCGATGATCGTCGGCGGTCTCCTACCTTTCCCCGCTGTCACCGCGGCTCCGGTACTGGCGGGCGCCTGGCTCACCGCGCTCATACTGGCTTACTTTCCGACCTCGACGCGCGCCTCGAGCCCGAGCGTCAAGGCGGCGCTGGCCGGTCCTGTCGTGGAGAAAAGGCGGGTCGCCGTATGAGCACAGAGCCGGTCGAGTGCGCGAGCAGCCGTTAGGCTGTAGGTCGGAGAGTGGTAGCGGGTGGCCGTATTACGTAGCATCGAAAGACGGATTGAGGCTTTATTCGAGGGCGCGTTCGGGCGCGCCTTCAGAGCTCATGTTCAGCCGGTAGAGCTGGCGCGCAAGCTCGCCAAGGAGATGGACGACCATCGCACGGCGTCGGTGACGAGGGTCTACGTCCCGAACGAGTACACGGTTTACCTCTCGCCGGAGGATCGAGATCAATTCTCGAGTTACGAAGAGGCTCTCTGCAAAGAGCTCCAGGATTATCTGAGTGAGCATGCCCAGCGCGAGCGCTACGTTCTGCCTTCGGCGCCACACGTCGAGCTCGAGACGGACGAGGAGCTCGAGATCGGAGTCTTCGGCATCGCCACGAAGATGGCTAGGACAGGGCAGGGCGTCCCCATTCCGGAGCCGGCTCCACCGCCGCCCGCTTTTCCGGAGACGGCCGCGTTCACGCCCGACTTCTCCGTCGAGCGGCCGCGGAGCTACGCACTCTTGCTCGCGGATCGTCGTTTCCCCCTCGGAAAAGCGGCTGTCGTAATCGGGCGCGCCCGCGAATGCGAGATCCACATTTCCGATCCGAACGTCTCGCGCAAACACGCGGAGATACGTCCAGACGGCGTCGCATACGTCGTCGTCGATCTCGACTCGACCAACGGAACGGAGCTCAACGGGCGGGCGGTCAAGAGCGCGCGCCTAACTGAGGGCGACACTATCTCGGTCGGACAGACCAACCTGACCTTCGTCCGGGAGTAGGAATGGTTGCCGCATCCACGTCGGTTGACGGCGTTTTACTTGCGCTGAAAGTCGCCTTCCTTCTGCTTCTCTATCTGTTCATCTGGCGGATCGTGCGCGCCGCGAGCCATGAGATGGGAGCGCCTCAAGACAGTTTCGAGCTCGCCCCTCTGACCGAGCGCCACGAGAAGCGTGCGCCGCGACCGGGGGCGCTTGTCGTCGTCTCCAGCCCGGACCTCGAGGAAGACGATCTGCTCGAGCTCGCGCACGAGCCTCTGACGATCGGGCGCGGTCCTCTCAACGACGTTCAACTCGTAGCGGACGAGTTCGCCTCCGGACGCCACGCGCTCCTCGATCCACGTCGCGACGGCGTCTGGATCGAAGATCTCGGCTCAACCAATGGCACCTTCGTCAACGGCGTACGCTTGACCTCTCCGCGGCGTCTTGCGCCGGGGGACGTTGTCCGTGTCGGCGAGACAGATTTCCGCTACGAACGATGAGCGTACTGGTTTCAAGCGCCCTGTCCGACACCGGTCGCAAGCGGCGGCGAAATGAGGATGCATTCGTCTGCGAGCCGCCCCTCTTTGCGGTCGCCGATGGTATGGGCGGGGCGCGAGCGGGAGAGATCGCTTCCCGCCTCGCAGCCGGTTCGGTGCGGGAGCTCGAACGTGGCGACGTATCGAGCGGTGAGCAGGTCGCGGAGCTGATTCGCGAGGCTAACCGCCGCGTATACACCTACTCGAACGAGAACGCCTCGGCACGGGGCATGGGCACGACGATGACTGTCGCGCTCGTCGAAGCGGCCACCGTCACGGTCGGACACGTCGGCGACTCGCGCGCTTACCTGCTGCGAGACGACCGGCTCGAACAGCTGACCCAGGACCACTCGCTGGTTGCTGAGCTCGTCCGTAGTGGCCGGCTCTCGCCCGAGGAAGCCGAGAGTCACCCTCAGCGCTCGGTCATCACACGCGCGCTTGGTACCGATCCGGTGGTCGAAGTCGATGTCTTCTCATTACAAGCCAACGACGGCGATCTCTTCCTGCTCTGTTCCGACGGGCTGACCTCCATGGTTACCGACGAGGAGATCGCTCGCCTACTAACGGAGGCTCGCGACGATCTCGAGGCCGCTGCCCGCAGGTTGATCGAGGCTGCGAACGAGGCAGGCGGCGAGGACAACATCACCGTCGTCTTGTTCGAGCTCGAGGTAGCGGCCGAGCCTGAGAACGAGCCGGAGGAAGCGAAGACCCTCACCGAGGCGGACGCGGTACCGACGCTCGAGCTCGAGCTCGCGGTGCAGCCGCATCGCCGCCGCTACCGACTGGCTTTGCTGGGACTCGGCCTCGCACTCCTGGTCTCACTCGCAACACTCGGGGCCCTGTTCGTCTCCCGGGCCCATTTCGTCGGAGTCGAGCCGGATGGTCACGTCGCCATCTACGAGGGCCTGCCTTACAGCCTGCCCGGCGGGATTCATCTCTACCGGCCCGTGCACGTGAGCGGAAGCCTGCTTGCCGCTCAACTCACCCGGAGCGAGCGGCGGAGCCTCTTCAATCACGCCCTGCACAGCTTCGGCTACGCCAGCCGCGAATTGAAGCGGTACGAGGAGGCTGTCTACCCGTGAGCCCGCGAACGCGGGAGCTGCTCGGCCTCATCATCGTCGCTCTGATCACGGCGACCGGCTTTGCCAGCGTCTACATCGCACACCAAAACGAGATCTCTCCCGTCTCGTTCTCTTATGCCGGCCTCTTCTTCTCTCTCTATCTAGCCGCTCATATCGTCGCGCGTTTCACCGTCCCCGATGCCGATCCGTACCTGTTGCCGATGGCAGCGCTTCTGACCGCGATCGGACTGACCGAGATCTACCGTCTCGGCCCCACAGACGCCTTGCGCCAGGGATTATGGGTAGTGATCGGAGTCGCCGCCTTCGCCACGACACTGATCATGCTTCGCCACGACTTCCGCCGATTGGAGTCCTACAAGTACC
>JBEKLL010000006.1:0-94688 GCA_050010215.1 Gaiellaceae bacterium
CGAGAAGAGCTACGAGCTGTCGTTTTCGATAGCCATTCATAGGCTGCTCACAGACAGCGAGAACCGGACATACCGGCTCCTCACAAGTTCCGCACCCTAGCAAGGCTGCCGGACGCCCGCAACCGACAAGGGGCGAAACGTACCAGCGTTTCGCTGGCGGACGAGACCGCGATGGCACCGGCCTCCGTTTGGCTGTGCTACGGTCCGCCCTTCGTGCGAGCACGCAGAAAGACGCTGCGAGCGATCATGCTCGCTTCCTGCGCGGCGGCACTGGCCGGTATCGCCCTGCCGTCGGCCGTGACGGGCGCCCCCGGCGGTAAACACGCCGCATCGCTGCGCGCTCACCAGACGCAGCTCGCGCAGCGTTCTCACGACGCCTTGCTCGAGCTCTACTCGATCGAGACTCGGCTGGAACGGGCGCGAGCGCGGATCTCGGCGCTCGACCAGCAAGAGACTAGACTCAAACACAAGCTGGCCGCTCTGAAAACGAGCCTTCGCCTGGCGCGCAGGACGATAGCCGTAACACAGCGGAATCTCGCCGATCGGGCTCGGGCCTTATACGAATCGGGCAACCTGAACGATCCGATCGCGATCATGCTCGGGGCGGTGTCGATCGACGATGCGGTCACCCGCCTCGAGAACATGGAGCAGATCACAACCCAGGAAAACGCGACTCTGCGCCAGGCGAGAGAGGCCCAATCCAAGTTCCTCAGCCTGAAGACCAGTCTCGAACGGAGAACAACGGCGCTCGAACGCCTCCGTTACTCGGCACGTGTGAGCGTCGGAAGCCTGGAGGCAGCGCGTGCGGCCAAGGCCAGCACGATCCACAGGCTTTCGAGCCAGCGCGCTCTCACCGGCCGGCAACTTGCGAACCTCTCGAAGCAGGCGACTACCGCTGCCGTGACCTCGATCAAGGTGTCGGCTCCCAGCGGCGCGTCGCACACAAGTAGGACCGCTCCCCAGCAACCATCCGGTGGCTCGATAACTGCAGGGCGCAAACTGACCGTATCCTCGACCTGCTACTGCCTCACCGGTGGAACCGCGAGCGGTCTCCCAGTCGGACCCGGAATCATCGCTACCGACCCGAGCGTTATTCCTCTCGGAACGCGTGTTTTCGTTCCCGGCTACGGCAATGCCGTAGCCGCCGACACTGGCTCCGCCGTCAAAGGGCTCGACATCGATCTCTGGGTCGCGAGCTGCGCCCAAGCAAGCGCCTACGGCCGCCGAACCGTCACGATCACGATCCTCTAGCGAGGGTTGCTCCGACGATCTACGTATGCTGCGACCGCGAATGAACGCTCTCGCTCCGCGACGACTCGAATCGGCATTGCCACGGTGTGCCACTCTGGTCTTCTTGCTCGCGCTTGCCCTGGCAGTTTGCAGCGGCTCGGTGAGCGCCGGGACGCCACGACCAGCCCCGAGAGCAGCCGGCAAGAGCACGGTCGGGCAGACGCTGCTGGCGCACAAACTCAGCAACGCGCTCGCCAGTGCCGGCATCCCAGCCTCCCGGCGAGGTGCGATAGTCGTCGACCTGACGAGCGGTCAGACCGTCTTCGCCAGAAACGCGAGCGGCCGTTTGGAACCGGCGTCGAACGAGAAGCTGGCGATCGCGTTTTCCGCTCTCACGCTGCTCACGCCCGGGTACCGAATACCCACCGAGGCGCTCGGCGAGGGCGAGCAGCAGGGAACCGTGTGGGTCGGCGACGTTTACCTGAAAGGCTACGGCGATCCCGAACTTTCGACCGCCGGTCTGCGCAAGATCGCGTTCGGGCTCCACGCCCAGGGAATCCGTTCGATTTCGGGCGATCTGATCGGCGACGAGAGTTTCTTCGACCGTCGCCGGATGGCGCCGGGCTGGAAGAGCTCCTACCTGATCAACGAGTGCGCGCCGCTCTCGGCACTCTCTGTGGATCGCGGGCGCGACACGAGTGCCTCACCGCCACTGGTGGCTCTGCGTGTTCTTGCCGGCGAACTCGGATCGGCCGGTATCCGCGTTGACGGCCAGTTGCGTCTCGGTACGACACCCGACGATGCCAGCTCGCTCGTGACGGTTCGATCGCGTCCGCTCTGGAAGATCGTTCGCTTCATGGACAGAGTAAGCGACAACTACACGGCCGAGCTTCTGCTCAAGCAGATCGGCGCGTCCAACGGCGATCGGGGCACAACCGCGGATGGTGCCGCTCTCGTTACCGCCACGCTTGATAGCGTCGGCGTCCCGCTCACCGGTGTGAGAATTGTGGACGGCTCCGGGCTTTCGCGCCTCGACCGACTCACACCCGCAGCCGTCGTCGGCATCCTGACCGACGTCTGGGACGACCAGACGCTTCACTGGTCTTTCGTCTCTTCGCTGGCGATCGCCGGTCGCAGTGGCACCCTCGCGTCGAGGATGCAGACGAAGCCGGCACTCGGTAACGTGCGCGCCAAGACCGGTACGACCAGCGCAGCCTCGGCGCTCTCCGGTTACGTCCGCGATCGCTACGCCTTTGCGATTCTGCAAAACGGCGATCCGATCTCCAGCACGAGAGCGCGCGCGGCGCAGGATCGTTTCGTCACCCTACTCGCCGCTCAGTAGCCGCTCGAGACCGGACTCGTCGAGGATCGCCACGCCCAGTCGCGTGGCCTTCTCGAGCTTGGAGCCGGGACTCTCGCCCGCTATTACGGCCGTCGTCTTGGCCGAAACCGAGTTGGTGACCTTCGCGCCGAGCAGCTCGAGCGCCGCCTGCGCCTGGGCGCGGCTGTAGCGCTCGAGCGTGCCGGAGATGACGTAGGTGCGCCCTGAGAGCGGTCCCTGCGCGGGACGCTCGTCTTCGCCCAACTCGAGCCGCAACCCCAATGCTCGCAGCTCGGCCACGAGCCGCGTGTTCTCCTCGTCGGCGAACCAGTCCGCGACCGCCTCGGCGACGATCGGGCCGACTCCCTCGATCGCCTGGATCTCTCCCCGGGTCGCTGCCGCCAATTGCTCGACCGAGCCGAAATGCAAGGCGAGCGCCTGCGCAGTGACGAAGCCGACGAAGGGAATGTTGAGGCCGAAGAGGACGCGGAAGAAGGGTTGCTGCTTGGAGCGCTCGATCGCTTCTACGGCCTGATTCGCCGAGATCTCACCGTAACCCTCGAGCTCGATCAGTTGCTCGGTGCGCAGGCGGTAGAGATCGGGCATCGAGCGCAGCAACCCGGCCGACCAGAGCTTGCGCACAAACTGCTCGCCGACGCCTTCGATATCCATCGCCGCCTGCACCCAGTGGATCAGCGTCTCGAGCCCTCGCGAGGGGCAGGCGCGGTTGGGGCAACGGTGAATCGCCTCGCCCTCGGGCTTGACGATCTCCGCATCGCAGAGCGGGCAGCGCTCCGGCATCCGGAAGGGCTCGCTCCCGGGCGGATGGGGAAGCACCGGCCCCACCACCTGTGGAATGACGTCACCGGCTCGCTGGACGATTACGGTGTCGCCCGCGCGGATGTCCTTGCGGTTGATGTCGTCCTGGTTGTGCAGCGTGGCCCGCGAGACGGTGACGCCACCAACCTCGACCGGCTCCAGCTCGGCCCAGGGATTGAGGGCGCCGGTGCGACCGACTCGGATGCGGATCGCGTTCAGGGCGGTCTGGGCGGTTGAAGGCGCCCACTTGAAGGCGCGTGCCCAGCGCGGCCGCTGATGCAGCGCCCCAAGGACGGCCTGCTGCGAGAGCGAATCGACCTTGACGACGAGCCCGTCGATCTCATAGTCGAGCTCCGCTCGCTTCTTCTTCCAGGCCTCGCAAGTAGCCAAGACCGACTCGATCGAGTCGTGACACTCGGCGCCGGGATTGGTGCGGAAGCCGTGCTCGCGCAGCCAGGCGAGCGCCTGGTAGTGCGTCTCGAGCTCGAGTCCTTCGGCGACACCCATGCCGTAGACCCAGATCGCCAGCGGACGCGAGGCGGTGATGCGCGGATCGAGCTGGCGCAGCGAGCCGGCCGCGGCGTTACGGGGATTGGGGGCGGGCCTGCGGCCCTCGGCCGTGAGTTGCTCGTTCAGTCGCCGGAAACCCTCGAGCGGCATGTAGATCTCGCCTCGCACCTCGAGCAGCGGTGGCGGCTGCTCGCCGGTCGCCAGGCGCATCGCCAGCGGGATGGAGCGGATCGTGCGCAGGTTGCGGGTGACGTCCTCCCCCTCCTCGCCGTCGCCGCGCGTAGCACCGCGCACGAAGAGACCGTTTTCGTACACCAGCGAGATCGCCGAGCCGTCTATCTTCGGCTCGGTCACGAACGCGATCGGCTCGTCGGATTCGAGCCGACGGTGCAAGTCGTCGGCCCATTTGAGTATCTCCTCGGGCGTCGTCGCCTTGTCGAGCGAGCCCATCGTCTGTAGGTGGCGCAGCTTCCGGAAACGCTGCGAAGGCGCGGCCCCGACCCGTTGAGTCGGCGATTCGGGAGTGACGAGCTCGGGGTGCGCTTCTTCCAGCGAGCGCAGCTGATCGAAGAGGCGGTCGTACTCGGCGTCCGTGATCTCGGGGTCGTCGAGCACGTAGTAGCGGTAGTTGTGGTGCTCGACGAGCGCCCGCAACTCGTCTAAGCGCTGCTCGTCGGATGAGTCGGTCATCAGGAGAAATCTAGCCGTGGGCTAGGCCGGAGAAACGTCCAGCGCCGAGCGAAGCTCCTCGGCACTCGAGACGAGAACGTCCGGAAGAGCAGCACGTAACCGTTCTTCGCCGTGGATTCCTCCCCAGGTGACCGCTATCGCTCGTAGCCCGGCCGTTCTCGCGGCCTCTACATCGAAGGGCGAGTCGCCCACGTAGGCCGCCCCGCCGACGTGCGCCCCGAGCCGCTCGAGTGCAAGTAAGAGCGGATCTGGATTCGGTTTGTGCCTTTCTGTGTCCTCGGCGCTGACGATGGTGTCGAAGAGGCCCCGAAGCTGCGGTAGGTAGCGAAAGGCGATCTCCACCGTGGAACGTCGTTTGGCGGTAGCGAGGCCGAGCCGCACGCCCTCGGCGCGAAGCGCGAGCAACAGCTCTTGCATGCCCGAGCAGAACTCGAGGCCCGCGTGCCTGGGCTCGTTGTAGGCCCGATAGGCCTCGACAAGCTCTTGCGACCGGTCGGGCGCGAGTCTGCACATCTGCTCGCGCAGGCTCCAGCCGCCCACATAGGCGAGCATATCCCTGTCGTCGATCGTCTTGCCGAGCACCTTGCGAACCGCATGGCGAAAGGAATCGGCAATCAGCGGCCCCGTATCGATAACGGTGCCGTCGAGGTCGAAGAGAACGGTCTCGAGGAACATCGGCGGCCATCGTAGCCGCCGCAACGAGCCGGCCGGTTGCCTAGTACTCGACCCGCTCCAGGTAGAGCCCCCACGGCGGCGCGGTCGAGCCCGCCTCGCTGCGTGGACGGCCCTCGATCAGAGCTTCGATCTCGTGGGAATCCTTCTCGATCATCGTCCCCACGAGAGAACGCACCATGTGGCGCAGGAAGCTGTCGGCGGTGATCTCGAACTCGAGCGCCTCGTCGCGCCGGAACCAGCACGCACGCATGACGTTGCGCAGGAAGACCTCGTGCTGTGTGTCGGTCGGGGTGAAGGCGCGAAAGTCGTGCTCGCCGAGAATCATGTCGGCTGAACGGGCGAGCCGATCCTCGTCGAGCGGGCGCGGGATCCACCAGCTCCGCCCCAGCTCGAAAGGTGAGGAGGCGCCGCGGCGGTAG
The DNA here is from genome assembly GCA_050010215.1 of Gaiellaceae bacterium. Lineage (GTDB taxonomy): Bacteria > Actinomycetota > Thermoleophilia > Gaiellales > Gaiellaceae > Fen-549. Next base: position 5,665 of record JBEKLL010000006.1, read on the forward strand.
ATGCGGTAGCGGTAGCTGCGCGAGCGCGCCGAATGCCGGGCATGGAAGCCGGGCGGCGCCTCTTCTACGCCGATCACCGCCACCTCGTGCGGAAGCTCCGCGTTGAGCGCCGCCGCCGTTCGATCCGGTGGAGGCCCGGCTTCGACCTCGACGCTTGCGACCTGGCCGAGGGCGTGCACGCCCGCATCGGTGCGACCCGCGACCGCCAGCCCTTCGTACCCTGGAAAGACTTTCCCGAGCGCCGTCCGCAGCGCCGCCTCGACGGTTTCCAGCCCGGGCTGCGCCGCCCAGCCGTGAAAGGCGGTGCCGTCGTACTCGAGCGTCAGCTTCAGGCGCACGCGCGGAGACTAGCGCTTCGCTTCCTTGACAGACCGCCTCCGGCGTGTCAGATTCGCGCCGATGCTCCACGCCAGATCCGCACCCGCGCTCGCTGCTTTCCTCCTCGCCACGATGGCAGTAGCAACGGCAGGAGGCGCTGCGGCTCGCGATCAGGTGATCGAGTTCGCGACGCCTACCGGCAACATCGGTTGTGTCTACGCTCGCATGTCGGGCAGCCCGACCGAGCTGCGCTGCGACATCGGCAGCGGCCTGCGCCCTAAACCGGCGCGACCGAAGCGGTGCAATCTCGACTGGGGCGATTCGCTGGCGATGGAAAAACACGGGCGCGTGTACACCGTTTGCCACGGAGATACCGCGCTGGGAGGCAAGCCGCTCGCCTACGGAAGAACGTGGCGGCATGACGGCTTCACCTGCACGTCCCGGAGAAGTGGCTTGACCTGCAAGAACCTGAGCGGGCACGGCTTCTTCCTCAGCCGCGCGCATTCGCGCCGCTTCTAGCTAGGCGGAAGACGCCCGCGAAAGAGCCGCCAGTATCTCGCGCGAGCTCACCGTGGCGCCGTACATCAGCGGCCAGGTTCTCTGCTTCAAGAGGCTCTGCAGCGATTGGCGCTCCTCGTCGTCGGTCGTCTCGATCAGGTCTTCCGCGATCACGAGCCGGTAGCCCCTCGAGAACGCGCCGCAGATGCTCGCCAGTACGCAGCCGTCGCCGAAGATCCCGGCGACGATGAGGAAACCGACTCCCATTCCCCCCAGTGCCCGGACGAGCTCTTCGTTCGTGAAGGCGTCGTAGCTGTTCTTGGTGAAGACGGTCGCGCCCTCGGTCGGGATCTCGTAGAAGAGCTCGGCGCGCCCGCTCTCGTCCTGCGACCAGTAGCGTGCTTCCTCACTTTCGCGGTAGAGATCGTTGATGTTCTCGGCGAGGAAGGGCTCACGCCACGGAACCGTGGTGGTCAGAACCACCCGGCCGCCGAGGCCCCGGTAGGAGAAGATGAAGGTCGAGAGCGCGGGCACCATCTGTCGGATCCTCGAGAAGTGGATGTTCCGCGCCGGATCTTCGTAATCGGGATGCGCGCAGGAGTTGATGACGTCGAGCACCAGGAGGGCGCTGTTTTCGGGCGTGAGGCTGGGAGGGGCAGATCCGCTCACTGCGCGCTCGCGGCGCTGGCGTGAAAGACTGCCTCGACGTTGTAGCCGTCGGGGTCGAGCACGAAGGCGGCGTAGTAGCCCGCGTGGTAGTGCGGGCGCTCGCCGGGCGCCCCGTTGTCCGTGCCCCCGGCCTCAAGCGCGGCGCGGTAGAACGACTGCACCTCCTCTTCGCTTGCGGCGCGGAAGGCGACGTGCGTGCGCGGTGTCTGCGGCTCGCCGGTCGAGATCCAGAAATCGCCGCCCGGGTCGTCGCCCCCACTCCGCTGCGCGCCGAAGCCGGCAGCGTTCTCGAGCTCCAGGCAGATGCCGTAGCCGAGTGGCGCGAGCGCCTTCAGATAAAAGGCCTTACTCAACTCGAGGTTGGAGACGTTGAAGCCGGTGTGGTCGATCATGGGCGCTTGCGCCTCCGTCACTGCGGTAAGAACCAGTGGATGTAGCCGCAGCTTTCGCAAACGCAGCAGGCGGCAGAGGCGTTAGCCCAGTCCAGATCGAGGAACGTCAACCCGGCCGTGTTCAACTGCGCTTCTCTCCGGAAGAAGTGATCGTTTCCGCACACGAGACACTTCAGCGGCTCACCGCCGACGTCGACCGTCTCGCTCTTTTTCTTGAACAGGCCCATCTACTCACCTCGCTGCAATCCGGGCATCCGTGGAAGCGCCGACGATCGTATCGCATACCCGGCGAGCGGATTCTCGCCAGAGTGCCGTGCAGCCAGCGGCGTTACGCGACGACGGAAGGTAGGGCGTGCCCGACCGTATGGAGCCGACGGTCGAGAGCGCGAGATCAGTCGTCGATCGCCGCGTAGGCGAGCGTCCAGAAGTCGCGGCAGACGGGCGGAGGACTAGCCGACGTCCAGGCGCGCTGGGTCATCAGGATGGTGACCATCTCCTCCGCGGGGTCGGAATACCAGGAAGTCCCCATGCCTCCGTCCCAGCCGAACTTGCCGATCGTTGCCGCCGGCTCGTTGCGCCTGGTGACAACCGAGACGCCGAACCCCCAGCCGCAATTGTCGAAGAAACCGGGAACGAGACCCGAGACCGCCTTCTGCTCGGGCGTCAAATGGTCGGTCGTCATGGCCTCGACGGAAGGCCTGGAGAGGATGCGCTCAGCGCCGCACTTGCCCCGATTCAACATCATTCGGCCGAAGGCGAGGTAGTCGTCCACGGTCGAGACGAGCCCCGCGGCGCCGGACGGGAACGCGGGCGGGCGGCTCCAGCGTCCCCCGGGCTCGTCGTAGAGCTCGATCTCTCCGGTCGCGAAATCGGTTCCGTAGCTGGTCGCAAGCCGTTCCATCTTCTCGGCCGGTACGAAGAAACCGGTGTCCTTCATACCTAGCGGCTCGAACAAGCGCTCGCGCAAGAAATCCTCGAACGGCCGGCCGGAGGCGCGCGCGATCAGAACGCCGAGCACATCGGCACCGGTGTTGTACATCCACTTCTCGCCCGGCTGGTACATGAGCGGCAGCGTGCCCAGGCGTCGCATCCACTCGTCCGGCGCCGGCGGTGTCGATGGGTCCGGCGGCCCCTGGCCGAGTTGCAGCTCGTCCATGGCGCGCTGGATCGGATAGGTGCCCGGCATTGCCGTGACGAGGCCCATGCCCATGCGAAAGGTGAGTAAGTCGCGCACCGTAATCGGCCGCTCGGCCGGAACCGTCTCGTCGAGCGGTCCCTCGAGCCGCCTCAGCACCTTTCGCTCGGCCAGCTCCGGGAGCAGCCGATCAACGGGCTCGTCCAGGCGCAGCCTGCACTCCTCGATCAGGATCATCGCCGCGGCGGCGGTGATCGGCTTGGTCATCGAGGAGATGCGGAAGATCGTGTCTCGCTCGACCGGATCGCCGCCGAGCGCCTTGTCGCCGATCGCGTCGACATGTACCTCGCCGCGCCGGCTGATCAGCGTAACGAGGCCGGGTACATCCCCGCGCTCGACGTGGCCGGCCATTATGTCGTGCAGTCGGCGAAGCCGGGGCTCTGAGAGAACTCCCTCGCTCACCGTTCGGGCTTACCCGGTCGTCGTTGAGATCAACCCGATCTTGCGGATACCGTCTAGACCTGCTTCGAGACGCCCCATTTCCCGAAGTAGGTGATCTCGCCTATAGCTTTCCTCGTGCGCTCCCGCAATCTCTCGTCGGCCGCGTCTTCGTAGCTGGCCTCGGTTGGGTAGGAAAGCGGCGTAGCGAGAACGACCCGATACTCGTCCGGTATCTCGAGGATCCGCTTGGCCTCGTTCTCGTCGAAGCTCAGGATCGGGTGCGTCAGCAGACCGAGATCGGTCGCTGCGAGCATGAGATTCTCCGCCGCCAGGCCGGTGTCGAAGAGGTAGTAGGGCCTGCCTTCGCGGCTGACGTCGTCTTCCTCGCGAGCGCAGATCAGGATCACGACCGATCCGTTCTTCAGCGCCTGATTCGACTCCGGGAAGGCGCCGAGCACGAGCTCCTCGATCGCCTCGTCGCCCTTAACGACAACGAACCGCCAGGGCTGCAGATTACGCGCCGAGGGCGCGAGCCGCGCCGCCTCGAGCACCTGCTCGATCTTCTCCGGCTCGATCGGCTTCTTCGATAGGTGCAGCTTGAGGCTGCAGCGCTTTCGGATGGCGTCGAGGGTTTCCAAGCTCGTCCTCCTTCTCCCGTGCCCTTGCCGTTCCGGCTCGGGAGGCCGCCACTCCTCCCTCCCCGGTGTCGATCCTATTCGGAAAAGGCGTACGCGTGCGATACGAGACGCGACCGAATCCGTGACGATCGACGCAGAGACCTCTACTGCGACTGCCTGATCAGCGCCATAAACTCCGCTCTCGTCACCTCGGACGAGCGGAAGGAGCCGAGCACCGACGAGGTGACCATCAGCGAGTTCGTCTCCTCGACGCCGCGCATGGTCATGCAGAGGTGGCGAGCCTCGATCGTGACGCCGACGCCTCGCGGCTCGATCGCATCCTCGATGGCGTGGGCGATCTGCTCTGTCAGGCGCTCCTGGATCTGCAGCCGGCGCGCGTACATGTCTACCAGGCGAGCGATCTTGGAGACGCCGATCACCTTGCCGCTCGGGATGTAGCCCACGTGACAGCGCCCGAAGAAGGGCAGCAGGTGGTGCTCGCAGAGGCTGAAGACACCGATGTCGCGGGCGATGATCATCTGGTCGGCGTCGTGGGCGAAGACGGCCTCGTTGATCAGCTCTTTCGGATCGGCGTGGTAGCCGGAGGTCAGGAACTCGTACGCGGTCGCGACTCGTTGCGGCGTGCGTTGCAGGCCCTCGCGCTCGGGGTCCTCGCCGATCTCGACTAGTAGCTCCTGGATCAGCTCTTGCACTCTCTGCTCGTTCACGTGTCCTCCTCCCTCGAGCTCTCTTCCCGCCGCAGACGAGCGTTAAGTGAATCTGCCGGCACCATCTGGCTGGACGATAGCCCGGCGGCTAACTCGCTGAGCGGTCGATCCGTCCCGGGAAGGACGAGGTCGGGCTCCAGCTCCAGCAGCGGAAAGGCTATGAAGGCGCGCTCGAGAATCTCGGGGGCGGGCAAGACTAACCCCTCCTCGTTGCTCACGAGGTCGCCGTAGAGGACGAGATCGAGGTCGATCGTTCGCGGCGCGTCCCTGTCGGCGCCTCGCTCGCGGCCGAGCGAATTCTCCACCTCGAGCAGAACGAGCCGTTTCAGATCGTGCGGCTCCAGCTCGGTATCGATCTCGACGACGCCGTTGAGGAAATCCGGGCCAGCAGCCGAGCCGAGCGCGGGCGTTCGGTAGAAGTCGGAGACGCCGGCGATGCGTAGTAGGCGGCCGAGAAGCCCGAGTGCGGCGGTCACGTTGTGCTCGGGATCGAGGTTGGAGCCAACCGCAATAAAGGCGCGCGTGCTCACCGGCGGCGATCGATCTCGACCGCGACGGTGCGGGCGAAACGAAGCGCGCCCGGCTTCTCGACCCGCACTTGTACGGCTTCCACCCGCTCGTCCTCGAGGCAGATCTCGGCCACACGCTCGGCCAGAGCCTCGACCAGGTGGTAGTGCGACGCCTCAGCTTCGATCAGCACTCGTTTCTTGAGCGCGCGGTAGTCGAGCGCGTCCTCGATCCTGTCGCTCTTGCCGGCCGGCGTCAGGTCGGCCGTGAGCGCGATCGAGACGAGCACGTCCTGAGGCTCGCGCCGCTCCCACTCCTCGACACCGATCACACAGCGGCAGACGAGGTCGCTAACGACTATCCGGTCCATCCGCGTCATTTTCCTTTATTTACAACACAAGGAACGAAGCGCCTGAATCGGCGCAGTGTAGACACATCTCACGCACTTTCCTCAGCTACCGTTTCAGGACCCCGTGGGTGGGTGGATCTCGGCGGGGGGCGGCGTAACTTGGTGCCGTCGGTAAGCGGTTGTGCGGTCTTCATTCCGCCGACTCCTTGAGATGGCGGCCGCCGTCCACATAGATCGTCTCGCCGGTGACGAACTCGCTCGTGACCAGATAGACGACCGCGGCGGCAATGTCCTCGGGAGTACCGCTGCGTTTGAGCGGCAGCGTCTGTGCCAGGCGCTCGACGTAGCTCTCGTCCTCGCCCGCGGGCGCCAGGATGAGCCCGGGCGCGATTCCGTTGACGGCGATCCCGGGCGCCAGCTCGAGTGCGGTCATGCGCGTCAGGGCGCTCAGAACGTGCTTACTGAGGATATAGGCGACATGGGTGCGATCGAAGCCCGAGACGCGCGAGTCGAGCAGGTTGACGACGTGGCCGCGCTCGGTCTGGACGGCGAAGGCTCTCGTCAGCACGAGCGGCGCCCAGGCGTTCACCCGGACGTTCTCCTGCAGGCTTTCGAGCTCGACCGTCTCGAGCGTGTCAGACGGAAAGACGGAGGCGTTGTTGACCAGGATCTCGAGCCTTCCGAGCGTCTCGCCGGCGCGGTCGACGAGCTCACCCAGCGCGCCGGAGTCGGAGAGATCGGCCTCGAGCGCCACCGCTCGTACGCCCAGCGCTTCGATCTCACCGGCCAGCTTTTCCGCCTCGCGCGCGGAGCTGGAGTAGTGAACCGCGACATTCGCGCCCTCCCGCGCCAAGGCCAGCGAGATCGCTCGGCCAATGCGCCTGGCCGCGCCGGTGACGAGCGCGTTATTTCCTTCCAGCCTCTTCACAGCCGTTTCCATCCTGCTGAGATCAGATCAAACCGTCTACCGCTTGCGCAAGCTCAAAGTCCTTCTCGGTAAGTCCCCCGACCCGATGCGTAGAAAGGTCGATACGAACATGGTTGTAGGAGATTTCGATGTCGGGATGGTGATCGCGCTCCTCGGCGAGCGCGGCGACTCGGTTCACGAACGCCATCGACTCCACGAAATCCGCGAAGTCGAACTGGCGGGAGATCATGCCCTCGCCCAGGCTCCAATCGGGAACCGACGCGGCCAATTCGGCCACACGGAGGTCCGATAACCGCTCAACCTGCGTCTTGCCGGTCATTTCTTCCCCCTCCGGTAGCGGGCCTAGGCGTGGACGGCGCCACGCAACCGCCGCCCGCTCGTGCGCACGCCACTCTCGATCAACCCGCGCGCCTCGTCCAGCTTCCCCCAGACATTGCAGAGCAGCACGCCTCGCACCAGCCCGCGCTCCAGGTAATAGACGACGCCGGTCTCGTTCTCCTCCTGCCAGTCGGCGTAGGTCGTCAGAGACGAATCGACGTCGCCGACCGCCTCGTAGCCGAGCTCGAAGAGATCGGAGTAGAAGTAGGGCATGTAAGTGAACGGCTCCGCGGCTCCGGCCATGTTCCGGCCCGCTGCCTTCCCTTGCGAGAGCGCGTTGTCCCAGTGCTCGATGCGCATTCGCTTGCCAAGCGCGCGGTAGGGAAAGAAGGCATTGTCGCCCGCAGCGTAGATGCCCGGGGCAGAGCTCTCGAGCAGCTCGTTCACCTCGATGCCGTTGCCGACGGCTAGACCCGCCTCGCGAGCGAGCTCGGCTGCCGGCTCGATACCGATCCCGACCACAACCACATCACAAGCCAGGCGCTCGCCGCGCTCTGTCTCGACGGCTATCCAGCCACCCCTGGGCCTGAACGAGACCGGCGCATCGCCGCGCAGGAAACGGATGCCGTGCTCCTCGTAGTTCTGCTCGATCGCATGGGAGAGCGATTCCGGAAAGACGCGCTGGCCCAACCGATCGTCGAGGAAGATCATGGTCACCTGCGCCCCTTTTGTGCTCAGGGCGGCCGCGATCTCCGAGCCGATGAAGCCACCGCCCACGACCAGAATCGACTTCCCCGCCGGGTCGTGGCTCAGCTCGAGGTAGTCGTCGAGCGTGCGGTAGTAGACGACACCTTCCAGCCCGGCGCCGGGAATCTGCAGCCGCCGCGGTGTTCCGCCCGTCGCCAGCAGCAGCTTCCCGTACTGCTCGCTACGACCCCGCTCGGTGACGATCGTGTTCTCGGCCGGCCGGATCTCGGTGACTCGCTCGCCGCTCGCCAGCTCGATCCGCTCGCGCACGAAGAAGCCGGAGTCGTGCAGGAAGATCTCGTCAACCGTCTTCTTACTGAACCAGAGCTGCTTGGTCAGCGGCGGACGGTCGTAGGGAAGATGCGGCTCGGCACCGACAACGAGTATCGAGCCCGACTGGTCCAGCTCGCGGATGCCCTCCACGGCGGCGATTCCCGCTCTGCCCGCACCGACGATCACGTAGTCGAACACGGGGCTGTTATCCCCATGCTCGCCCTCGACTACACACGCTTGGGACGCGCCGCGCCGGGAGGCCGCCCCTCCTCCGTCCCCGGTGTCGAGCCTATCGGGGAAAGGCGCGCGTGTCAGTGACGGAACTGCGCCGAAGTCGCGCGAGGCGTGCCATGAGCATCGCGCCCGTCAGGGGACGATCTTGACCGACGCAGACGCAACCGGTGGGTCGTTGGTGTTCGGCGCCAGCTCCCACACAAGGTCGCCGTTTCCGAGCACAAGGTTCCTCGGGACGGGCATATCCATTGCGAAGCGAACCGTTTCGCCGGAGGCGATCGGCCCCACCGGTCGGCAGTTGAGCGCGTATGTGAGCTTCGGCATACTCGGGAGCGTGATAGGCGTCGGGAGCGTGATAGGCGTCGGCGAGCCGGGCACCGGGTGCTCTCGATCGAGGATCTGCTCCGTATAGGACGGGCAGCTCTGGAAGCGGAGGGGGCTCTTACTCGTGTTCGTCAACGCCACGCTGTAGTGGAATACCGTCCCGCGCCGGACTATCAAGCGATGCTTGTTGATCCGAACGGGAACGTTCCGACCACCCACGATAACGGCGAGTAGCGGTAGTTTCGTCTTGAAAGCGGGCTGAGTCAGCGGGGGCGAGAGCGGAGTCACTCGGAGCACCGACGGCGATCTTTTGTCGTCGCACCGCGCCACCATACCCTGTAGCGGCACCACCACCCGGCTTCCGTCTTTCAGGCGCAGCTCGATCGCTGTGGGTATTCCACCCGACCGCCCCGTCGCGATCGAGCCAGGTCCACACCAGTTCGACCACCAGAAGTACGTGGTCGCCGTCCGGCTCGGTCGAAGCGCCCGAAGCGAAGCGCGCGGAGGCTGGATAAAGCCCTCGGAGGAGAAAAGTCTCGCCACGTGCTCTACCCGCCATTTCGCCTTGCGTGCCGCGGGGCCCGCGAACGAAACCTCGGGTTGGCTAACGAGCGAGCATGCCCGCCCGCTCGTGTTCGTGAGACTGATCGCGCCGGCGAGACTTCCCGTCGCCCCCTGAAGGAAAAGCTGTGCCTTCAGATCTGCCGCCGTGCATGGGACGGTAAGTTTCGGAGGATGATATTTCGGCTTCGCCGGCTTCTGATTGATCCAAGGAATCACGCCGGTGCGTTCGGCACAGGCTCCAACACCCAGCGCGAGCACGGCAGCCACGAGTAGTACCCGGCGCCGCGACCAGTGCGCCGGTGCTTCGTTCTCTCCGGCACGCCTGCGTACGTCGAGCCAGTCCAATCGACCGTCCTCGCCAAGCGCCTTCTTCAACCGCCCGGAAAGCAGTGTGTCAAGGTTATCTCTCTCGTCCCTTTTCATCACTCCGCCGCCTCTCGCGACTCCTGCAGCTCCGTATTCGAGTCGCCAAGCGACGACGCGAGCGCGGCTCTTGCCTGCGCCAGCGTCGCGGCCACGGTTCCCTCGCTGATATCGCAGACGCGGGCGATCTCGGCGTAGTCGAGGTCGGCGACGTAGCGGAGGAAGACAACCAGGCGCCGCCGCGGCGAGAGCGCCCGAAGCGCAGTCGCCAGCTCCTCGTCTCGGTCGGGCCTCGGGAGCTCGGGCTCGAAGGCATCGACGAGCGCCTGCTCTGTGTTCCGTCCGCGCATCTCGAACGCCGTTCGCAGCGCGATCTTCCAGATCCAGGCCTCGAGCGGCCCGTCTCCGCTGTAGTTCCTCCGGCTCGAGAGCGCGCGGGCGAAGCTTTCCTGCACCACGTCGTGAGCCAACTCGTAACTTCCGACTATCCCCGCTATGCCACCACGGAAGCCCTGGTAGCGGCGGTTATAGACATCCTCGATCGCCCTGGTCTGCCTGTCCATTCGCCTGAGAGAGGGAGAGCGCCGTCCTTTTCTTTAGCGCCTCGTCAGAGCTTCTTGGCCATCTCGTAGTACTCGAGGTGCTGGCCGGGCGCGACTTCGTAGTCCTCGTCCGAGACGACCTCGTAGCCGAGTCCCAGATAGAACTCCTTGGCCGGTAGCGAAGCGCTCAGATCAAGCCGCGCGATTCCCGCTGCGAACGCGCCGCGTTCGAGTTCGGCCATGATTGTGTTACCGATTCCGCGGCGTTGCCAGCCGGCGCGGACGAACACCCGCCTGACCGTCGTACCGGCGCGAGTCCCGGTCGCAACCAGCGCCCCACCCGAGTGCACCACGATCGTGTGCCCGGAGGCCGCGTCCGAGACGATGACTGCGGGCTCGTGGTACTGGTGGAAGAAGTCGACCACGCGCGGCGGGTAGACGGCCGCGTAGCTCGTGTCGATCGTCTCGCGCACCAGCCCGCAGACCTCGTCGAGGTCGCTCTCGCGAAAGCGCCTGATCGCCAGGCCTGCGGCCGGTGCGTTCACGAGGCGGCGATTCGCTCGACCACCAACGTCAGTCCGTCCATCGACACTATCCGCACGCGCTCACCGACATCGGCGCCCTCGGAGCAGACGGCCTCCCAGCGCTCGCCCTTGTAGCTGACGCGGCCGTTGGGACGGCAGGATTCGATTACCTTCGCCGTGCCCCCGATCATCCCCTCGGCGCCCGTCGCGGCGCGGCGCCGGCGCGAGTACCAGATCCCGAAGGTGACCTCTCCCACCTCGCCGAGAAGCCCGCAGGCGAGCACCACCACGTTCCAGGGCATCGGCAGGAAGAAGATCGCGAGGATGACCGTGATCAGCAGTAACACGCCGGAAGCGTAGTACGGCTCTGCGAAGCGCGCCCAGGTAGCTTAGGGCGTGTAATCGACGAGCTCGAGATACACCATGTTGGCGGCGTCGCCAGCCCTGGGCCCGAGTTTCACGATGCGCGAGTAACCACCGGGACGATCGGCGAAACGCGGTGCGACCTCGGCGAAGAGCAGGTGCACGGCGTCGACGGAGCGCAGTTTTGAGATCGCCAGCCTGCGCGCGGCCAGATCGCCGCGGCGCCCAAGCGTGATCATCTGCTCGGCAAGCGGCTTGACGGCCTTGGCCTTGGCTTCGGTCGTCTTGATCCGACCGTGCTCGATCAGCGAACAGACCAGGTTGGCGTACATCGCCCGCCTGTGCGCGGAGTCTCGGCCGAGCTTCTTGCCTGTGCGCTGATGCCGCATCGTCGAGTGCCCCTAGTCCTCGCCGCGGAGACTCAGGCCGTGCGCCGCCAGCGTCTCCTTGACCTCTTCGATCGACTTCTTGCCGAAGTTGGGGATCGCACCCAATTCGGCCTCGGCCTTCGAAACCAGGTCGCCGATGGTCTCGATGCCGACGCGCTTCAAGCAGTTGTAGGAGCGGACGCCCAGCTCGAGCTCCTCGATCGGGAAGTTCTCCATGCCGTGCGCAACGGTCGACTCGGGCGCCGCCTCGGAAGCGGTGACCTGCGTGAGTCCCTCGATCTTCTCGACGTCGGTGAAGATTGCGAGCTGGCGAATCAGGATCTCCGCAGCCTGCGCGACCGCCTCGCGCGGATCGATCGATCCGTCGGTGGAGACGTCGAGGCGAAGCTTGTCGTAGTCGGTTCGTTGTCCGACGCGAGCAGCCTCGACGTCGTAGGAAACCCGCCGAACCGGCGAAAAGATCGAGTCGATCGGAATCACGCCGATGGTGTGCTCGGGACCGCGGTTGAGCTCGGCCGGGATGTAGCCGCGGCCGCGGCCGATGGTCAGCGTCAATTCGAGCTTGCCGCGCTCGGAAAGGTGCGCGAGCTCGAGCTCGGGGTTCAAGATCTCCAGATCGGCAGGCGCCTCGAGATCGCCGGCCGTGACCGGGCCGGCACCCTTTTTCGAGAGCCGTACTTCTATCTCCGGCGAGTCGCCGTAGAGGCGGCAGATCAGGTTCTTCAGGTTGAGGACGATGTCGGTCACGTCCTCGCGCACGCCGGGAATGGTGGTGAACTCGTGCGCTACGCCCTCGATCTTCACCGAGGTCACGGCGGCACCCTCGAGCGAGGAGAGCAGTACGCGCCGGAGCGAGTTACCGAACGTGTAGCCGAAGCCGCGATCGAGCGGCTCGATCACGAATATGCCGCGGCGCTCGTCCACCTCCTCGTGGACGATCTTGGGAACCTGGAATTCCATGAGGCTCATGCGAGTGGCCAAGTTGCCGTTCCTTTCCCTCTCCTGAAGACTTTTCTAAGTCGGTTACTTGGAATAGAGCTCGACGATCAGCGATTCCTGCACCTGCGTGTCAATCTCCACGCGCTCGGGCCAGCGCAAGATCGTTCCGGTCAACCCCTCGTGGTCAGCCTGCATCCAGCCGGGGACCGAGGCGGTGAGATCGGTCGCGTCCCGGATCAGCTGCTCGGCCTCGGAGCCGGAGCGCACCGTGATCACATCCTCGGGCTTGAGCTGGAAGCTCGGAATGTTGACGCGGCGCCCGTTGACCTGGAAGTGGCCGTGACGGACGAGTTGCCGGGCCTGGGCGCGCGAGGAGGCGAAACCGAGGCGGGTGACCACGTTGTCGAGCCGCGCCTCCAGCAACCGCAGCAGGTTCTCACCAGTGATCCCCGAGCGCCTGGCCGCCTTCTCGTAATAACCTCGGAACTGCTTCTCGAGCAACCCGTAGTAGCGGCGAGCCTTCTGCTTCTCACGGAGCTGCAGTAGGTACTCGCTCTGCTTGATCCGGCCGCGACCATGTTCGCCGGGCGGATAGCTGCGCCGCTCGACGGCGCATTTCTCGGTCAGGCAGCGCTCCCCCTTCAGGAACAGCTTGAGGCCCTCACGGCGACACTGCTTGCATCTTGGCTCCAGGTTTCTGGCCACTTCTAGACACGCCTCCGCTTTTTCTGGCGTACACCGTTGTGAGCTTGTGGCGTCACGTCCTTGACCGAAAGAATCTCCAGCCCGGCAGCTTGGAGCGAGCGGATGGCCGTCTCGCGCCCGGAGCCAGGTCCCTTGACGAAGACCTCTACCTTCTGCAGCCCGTGTTCCATGCCCTTGCGCGCGGCCGAGTCCGCCGTCACCTGAGCAGCGAAGGGAGTTGACTTGCGCGACCCCTTGAAGCCCGCCGAGCCGGCCGATTCCCAGACGATTACGGCGCCGTCACGGTCGGTCAGAGCGACGATCGTGTTATTAAACGACGTCTTGATGTGAGCCTGGCCGACGGCAATGTTCTTCTTGACGCGGCGGCGCGTACGGCCGCGCGTCGGTTTCCTGGGAGGTGCCAACTATTTCCCCTTCTTGCCCCGGCCGATCAACTTTTTCGGACCTTTGCGAGTGCGTGCGTTCGTCTTCGTTCGCTGACCGTTCACCGGCAGGCCGCGTCGATGGCGGATACCCCGGTAGCAGCCGATCTCGATCAGGCGCTTGATCGCTTGCTGGCGCTCACGGCGCAGGTCGCCCTCGACTTCGAGGTTCTGATCGATGTAGTTGCGTAGCTTCGTGACTTCTTCGTCGGTGAGGTCCCGCACCTTGGTGTCGGGAGAAAGTCCAAGCTCACCGCAGATCTTGAGCGAGGATGAGCGCCCCACGCCGTAGATATAGGTCAGCCCGATCTCGAGTCGCTTCTGGTTGGGCAGGTTAACGCCGGCGATACGTGCCATCTATTGCTTCTTTCACCCCTGCCGTTGTTTGTGGCGCGGGTTGGAGCAGATCACCATCACGACGCCGTGCCGCTTGATGACGCGGCACCGCTCGCACATCGGTTTTACGGAGGGACGAACTTTCATTTTCTTACCTGTGTCTGTAGGTGATCCGGCCGCGCGTGAGATCGTAGGGCGAAAGCTCCACCTTCACCTTGTCGCCGGGAAGAATTCGGATGTAGTGCTTGCGCATCTTCCCCGAGATGGTCGCAAGCACGCCGTGTCCGCCATCTATCTGCACCCGAAACATCGTGCTCGGAAGTGCTTCGACGACCTCTCCTTCAACCTCGATTTTCTCTTCGCTCTTAGCCATCCTTCTCACGGAAACCGCGCCCACTGGAGCGCGGTAATTCGTACAGCGCGCGTGCACGGTAAGACGCGCTGCGTCGCGGCAGGCAATCGTAGCAGCTAGAGCCCGCTCCTCGCGCGTCTCAATTCGCTGACAGTCCCGCTATTACGGCCAGATCGACGCCCGGAGCCGTGGTGAGGATACGAGGGCCGTCAGCAGTGATCGCGACTGTGTGCTCGAAGTGCGCGGAGAGCGAGCCGTCCGTGCTCGAGATCGACCACTCGTCGTCGTGCACATAGACATCCGGCGAGCCGGCATTGATCATCGGCTCGATCGCCAGCGTCATCCCCACCGTGAGCTCCGGCCCTCGGCCGGGTTCCCCGTAGTTGGGGATCTGGGGATCCTCGTGCATCACGCGACCGACGCCGTGACCGACGAGAGTGCGTACGACCGAGAACCCCGGCCCTTCGGTTGCGACCTGCACCGCGTGCGAGATATCGGTGAGCCTGTTTCCTGCTCTCGCCTCTGCAACTCCAGCCGCAAGCGCCGCCCGGCATGTCTCGAGCAACCTGCGCGCTTCGGAATCGATCTCGCCCACCGGGAAGGTGAACGCACCGTCACCGACAAAGCCGTCGAGCGTCGCGCCGATATCCACCGAGAGGATGTCGCCCGCGGCAAGCGTGTAGTCGCCGGGAATACCGTGCACGACCATTGAGTTGGGCGAAGCGCAGATCGAAGCCGGGTAGCCGTGGTAGCCCTTGAAGGTCGGCTCGGCACCTTGCGAACGGATGAACTTCTCGGCTATGGCGTCCAGCTCGGTCGTGGTCACACCCGGTTCGATCGCGGCTCCGACCAAGGCGAGCGTACGGGCAACGAGCTCGCCGGATTTCGCCATCCGCTCTATCTCGTACGCGGACTTTCGAATGATCATGCGGCGAGCGCGCGCTCGATCGCCGCAAACACCTCGTCCATACCCGGAGCGGAGTCGATAGCGACGAGTATTCCCCGGCGACGGTAATAGTCGGAGAGCGGCTCGGTTTGCCGGCGATAGACCTCGAAGCGGTTCCTGATCACTTCTGGCGTGTCGTCGGCACGGCCTTGCTCGGCGGCGCGGCCAAGCATGCGCTCGACTGCGACGTCCTCGGCCAACTCCAGCTCGAGCACGATCTTGAGTGGCCGGTCGAGCTCGGCGAGGAGCGTGTCCAGCGCCTCGGCCTGGCCGATCGTACGCGGGAAGCCGTCGAGAACGAACCCGCCTGAGGTGTCCGGTTGCTCGAGACGGTCGCGGATCACTGCGATCACGAGCTCGTCGGAAACGAGCGCACCACTCTCGACGATCACCTTCACCCTCTGCCCCAGCTCCGATCCCGCTGCGATCGCCGCGCGTAGCATCTCGCCGGTCGAGATGTGTGGGATACCGTGAGCCTTGGCGATACGGACAGCTTGCGTGCCCTTGCCGGCGCCGGGTGCACCGAGCATCACGAGGCTCAGCTCGCTCACTTCAAGAACCCTTCGTAGGAGCGCATCATCATCTGCGACTCCATCTGGCGCATCGTATCGAGGGCGACACCGACCACGATCAGGATCGAGGTGCCGCCGAGAGCGCGCCTACTCGACTGCGAGAAGCCGAAGTATTTGATCATCAGTACCGGGAATACGGCGACCATAGCGAGAAAGAGCGAGCCCGGGAGAGTGAGCCTCGTCATCACTCGGTCGAAATACTGCGCCGTCGGGGGGCCGGGACGAATTCCGGGAACGTAACCGCCGTTCTTGCGCAGGTTGTCGGCCTGGTCGAGCGGGTTGAACTGCACCGCCGTATAGAAGAACGTAAAGATGATGATCAGAGCCGCCTCGAGACCGAGGTAGGTGAGGTTCGTCGGTTTGAACGTGGTGTTGATGAAGTGCGAAGTACTCGGGGCGAAGAGGGAGATCGTAGGCGGGAAGGACATGATCGCCGCCGCGAAGATGACCGGAATGACGCCGGCCATGTTTACGCGCAGCGGCATGTAGGTCGAGCCGCCAGTCGTCATACGACGGCCGATGACGCGCTTCGCGTACTGGATCGGGATCTTGCGCTGTCCCTCCTGAACGAAGACCACGGCAACGATGACGCCCAGCACGATCAGCGGGAACAGGAGGCGCTCGCTGGAGCCGCCGTTGATCCATACCTGGAGACCGCCGTAAAGGCCGTCGATGATCGAGGCGAAGACGAGCAGCGAGATGCCGTTCCCGACGCCCCGCTTGGTGATCAGCTCGCCGAGCCACATGAGGAGCACCGAGCCCGCGGTGAGTGTGAGGATGATCAGCAGATAGCGGCCGGTGTTCCCGGGCAAATAGCCCTGACGGTGGAACAGATAGGTCCAGCCGATCGCCTGGATCAGCGACAGGACAACGGTGAAGTAGCGCGTGTACTGAGTGATCTTCGCATAGCCGGATTCGCCCTCCTTCTGCAACTGCTCGAGCTTGGGGACGGCCACCGTCAGGAGCTGCATGATGATCGAGGCGGTGATATAGGGCATGATCCCGAGCGCGAAGAGCGAGAACTTCGAAAGCGCGCCGCCCGAGAACAAGTTGATCAGGCTGAACAGGGTGCCACCCTGGAAAGCCCGACCAATCGCGGCGGAGTTGACGCCGGGAGCGGGCATCCAGCAGCCCAGCCGGTAGAGAGCGAGGATAAGCGCAGTGAAGAGCACTCGCTTACGAAGCTCGGGGACTTTCCAGGCGTTGGTTAGCCAGGAGAGCATCTGGCTGTCTACTCCTCGGACTCGGCTGCCGGCGCTTCGCTAGGAGCGGCCTCTTCGCTCGGGGCCGCCTTCGCCTTCTTACGTTTCGCGGGCGCTTTTACGATCGGATCGCGCAGGCTTACGACTTTGCCGCCGGCGTTCTCGATCTTCTCGCGCGCGCTCGCCGAGAAGCGGTGGGCTGTCACAGTCAGCTTCTTCGTCAGCTCGCCGTCGCCCAGCACCTTGACGTCGATGCGGGCGCTCGAGACGAGCCCATGCTCTAGCAAGAGCTCCGGAGTCACCTCGCTGCCGGCCTCGAAGCGCTCGAGATCACGAACGTTGACCGGCTGCGTCTCGGTGCGGAACGGGCCAACCGGCATGGCGTCTTTTGAAGTCGAGCCGCGCAGCTTGCCGAGGCGCATCGCCAGCGGCATCTGGCCACCCTCGAAGCCCGCACGCATCTTGTGCGAGCCGGCACGCGATTTCTGGCCCTTGAGCCCGCGACCGGAGTAGCGACCCTTGCCGGAGCCCTGGCCACGGCCCACGCGCTTACGCGCCTTACGCGGCTGAGCCGGACTCAGGTTGGAAAGGTTGAGTTCGTCGGTCATCGGGCTTCCTCGACCTTGATGAGATGGTGAACCTTCTTGATCATGCCGGTCAGCGCGCCGCTTTCTTCGTGCTCGGCCGAGCGACCGATGCGACCGAGGCCGAGCGCACGCAGTGTGCCGCGATGGCGTCGGCTCTGGGTGATCTCACTGCGAACCTGGGTGATGCGCAGACGGGCCATCAGACAGACGTCTCCCTCACTTCGGTGGACGGCCGCGGCGGCAAGACGTCGGATACCAGCTTGCCCCGAATACGCGCGACGTCCTCAGGACGGCGCAGGCTCTTGAGGGCGTTTACGGTCGCCTTGGCCATGTTGATCGGGTTGGTCGTGCCGAGGCTCTTGGCGAGAATGTCGTGAATTCCGGCCAGCTCGAGCACCGCGCGAACGCCGCCGCCGGCGATGACCCCGGTTCCTTCGCTCGCCGGCCTGAGCATGACGCGCGCCGCGTCGAATCTACCGATCGTCTCGTGCGTAATCGTGGTGTGATGCTTCGCGACGGTGAAGATGTTCTTCTTGGCGTCGTCGACCGCTTTGGTGATAGCGAGCGGGACTTCGCGCGCCTTACCGTAGCCGACGCCAACACGATCGACCCCGTCGCCGACGGCCACCAGCGCGGTGAAGGAGAAACGCCGGCCGCCCTTGACCACTTTGGCGACGCGGTTGATCTCGATCACCCGCTCCTTGAGCTCGCGCGGCTCGGATGCTTCCAAATTGCTCAACGGTCACTCCTGTCTGCCATCAGAATTTGAGTCCTCCCTCGCGCGCCGCGTCCGCCAGCGCCTTGACACGGCCGTGGAAGAGGTAGCCGGCCCGATCGAAGACGCAGGTTTCGATTCCGGCCTTTTTCGCGTTCGCCGCCAGGCGCTTCCCGACCTCGGCCGCCTGAGCGGTCTTCTCGCCCTTAAAGCTTTTCGGCAACGCGGTCCAGGTTGCCGATGCGAGCGTGTGCGCCCGCTGGTCGTCGATCAGCTGCGCTGAAATGCCACGGTTGGAGCGAAAGACGACGAGCCGCGGCCGTTCGGCCGTACCAGCGACCTTCTTGCGCACGCGCCGGTGCCGGCGACTGCGTGCCTCGCGAGTCGTGAGAGTGCTCACCGATCGCCGCCTTCATAGGTCGCACTCGTCGGCCGCGAAAAGCAAGCCAGGCAAGGACGCAGGGAGTGCTCGTAGCCGGAGACTACGAGTGCGACTGAGGACGCCGCTTGACGCCGCTTTGCAGCGGAGCGGCGGGTGCGAGATGTGGAGGTAGGGAGCGACATTAGGCTCGCTTACCGACCTTCCTCCGCACGTACTCACCGGTGTAACGGATCCCCTTGCCCTTATAGGGCTCGGGCGGGCGGGCGGCGCGGATCTCGGCCGCCGTCTGTCCCACCATTTGCTTGTCGGTCCCCTTGATGATGATCTGGGTCGGCGTCGGGACTTCGAAGCCGATTCCGGGGCGCGGCCGAATTACGATTGTGTGCGAGAAACCGACGGCCAGCTCGAGATCGTCTCCGTTTAGAGCCGCGCGGTAACCGACACCCTGGATCTCGAGTTGCTTGGAGAAGCCGTTGGCGACTCCTTCGACCATGTTGGCGACGAGGGTGCGCGTCAGCCCGTGTAGGGATCTGTCCTCACCGCGATCGGTCGGTCTGGTGACGAGAATCTGGCCGTCCTTCTCCTCGATCTTCATCCGCTGCGGTACGACCTGAGAAAGGCTGCCCAGCGGGCCATTCACGTCTACGCGCCCAGGCGCCACTGTCACGGTCACTCCGCTTGGTAGATCGATCGGTTTTCTGCCAATACGACTCACTTCAAGAAACGCCCTTCTTGGCGGTAATCACCAGACGAAACAGACGACCTCGCCTCCGATGCCTTCCTCTTGCGCACGGCGGCTCGTGACCAGGCCCTTGGAGGTGGAAAGAATAGCGGTGCCCATGCCGCCGAGCACGCGCGGCAGGCGATCGCCCTTGGCGTAGACGCGCCGGCCGGGGCGCGAAATGCGGCGTAGGCCTGTGATAACGCGCTCGCGGTTGCGTCCGAATTTGAGTTGGATGACCAGCGTGTCGAAGCTCTCGCCTTTCTCGACGCGTGAGTCGCGAACGTAACCCTCCTCGACGAGGATGCGCGCGATCGACTCCTTCATGCGCGATGTCGGCATACGCACCTCTTCGTGCAGCGCCTTGTTGGCGTTGCGAATGCGGGCGAGCATGTCAGCTATGGGATCGGTCTGCACTGTCGCGTCCTCCTACCAGGAGCTCTTTGTCATCCCGGGAATGACACCTTGATGGGCAAGCTCACGCAGGCAGATGCGGCAGAGCTTGAATTTGCGGAACACAGCCCGCGGACGGCCGCAACGCTGGCAGCGCGAGTACTCGCGCGTGCGATAGCGCTGAGGCCTCGCCTGCTTGACTACGAGTGACTTCTTAGCCACGGACACCTCCGTTGAAGATGGTGGGCGATGGCCGCGAAACGCAAGCCTCGCTAGGACGCAGGGAGCGCTTGTAGCCGGCGGCTACGGGTGCGACTGAGGACAACGCGAGGCGCCTCGTTGCAGCGTGCCAGCGCGCGCGAGCTTCGGCGGAATTGGCCGTCACAAGCGTTCCCTTCTTTCTGTCGCGAAGGGCAGGCCGAGCCCACGCAGGAGCGCGAGCGACGCCTCGTCGCGTTCGGCCGTGGTGGTGATGGTGACATCGAGCCCGCGAATCTGCTCGACATCGTCGTAGTTGATCTCGGGGAAGATGATCTGCTCGCGGATACCCAGCGAATAGTTTCCGCGTCCGTCGAAGGAACCCGGATCGAGCCCGCGGAAATCGCGGATGCGCGGTAGCGCGATCGAGACCAGCCGGTCTAGAAACTCGAACATACGCGTCCCTCGCAGCGTCACCTTGATGCCGACTGGCATTCCGGCGCGCAGTTTGAAGGCTGCAATCGATTTGCGCGCACGCCGCACTTGCGGTTTCTGCCCGGCGATGATGGTCAACTCCTCGAGCGCCGAATCGAGCGCCTTGGCGTCGGTCTTGGCTTCGCCAACGCCCATGTTGAGCGTGATCTTCGTCAGTCTCGGCACCTGCATAACCGAGCTGAGCCCAAGCTCGTCCTTGAGCTTGGGCCGAAGCTCATTCTCGTAGCGCTCCTTGAGGCGCGGCTTGTACGTATCCGTTTTCTTAGGACTCACCTGTCGATCTCCTGACCACATTCCTTGCGCCGGCAGACCCGCACTTTGCGTGTCTCGCCCTTGCGCTCGACGATCTTCACGCCGATCCGGGTCGCCTTGTTGCAGACGGGGCAGACGACCATCACGTTCGAAACGGCGATGGGAGCCGCCTTCTCGATGATTCCGCCGGGTACGACCTGAGAAGAGCCCATACGGCTGGCGTCCTTCATTGCGCGCGGGCGCGTGTGTCGCTTGATCACGTTCAGGTTCTCGACGATGACGCGGCGCTCGCCCGGGCGAGCTTCGATGACGCGGCCCTGCTTGCCGCGATCTTTGCCGCCGACGATCTCGACCAAATCGCCCTTCTTGATCTTGAGCTTGGGAGTTCCGTTCGCCATCAGAGAACCTCGGGTGCCAGAGAGACGATCTTCATGAAATTCTTCTCGCGCAGCTCGCGCGCGACCGGACCGAAGATGCGTGTGCCTCGCGGATTACGCTGGTTGTCGATGATCACGGCCGCGTTCTCGTCGAAGGCGATCTGAGTGCCGTCATCGCGGGCGTAGGCCTTCTTGGTACGGACTACGACCGCCTTGACGACCTCGCCCTTCTTCACCTGGCCCTGGGGAGTCGCCGACTTGACGGTAGCGACGATGATGTCGCCCACGCGCGCGTAACGCCGGTGGGATCCACCGAGGACGCGGATGCAGAGAAGCTCGCGGGCGCCGGTGTTGTCGGCCACTCGCAGTCGTGACTCCTGCTGAATCACTTTCGGCCTCCCTGCTCGCAGATCGTGCTCGCCGGCCGAGAAGAGCAAGTCAGGCAAGGACGCAGGGAGCGTTCGTAGCCAGCGGCTACGGGCGGGACTGAGGACGCCGCATGACGCAGCTTTGCAGCGAGTCGGCAAGTGCGGGATGTGAGGAGGGCGGACGTCATTTAGCCGCCTCCACTATCTCCACGACCCGCCAGCGCTTGGTGGCGGAAAGCGGCCGCGTCTCGACGATGCGGACGACGTCGCCGATCTTGGCGCTGTTCGCCTCATCATGGGCGTGAAACTTCTTCGAGCGACGGACGACCTTGCGGTACTTGGTGTGCGCCTTGATCGTGTCCACCTTGACGACGACCGTCTTGTCCATCGCCGCCGAGACGACCACGCCGCGGCGCTCCTGACGACTACCTCGCTCGCTCTCGGGCTTGGGCAGACGAACAATCGGTTTGCGGGCAGCACGTTTCGCGGACTTCTTCGCCTTGACTTTGCCACCGCGCTGACGCCGCTCGCGGCGAGGAACATGACGGCGACTTCGCGACCGCTTGACGGGCAACTCGGGAACGAGCTCCGGCTCAGTCGGAGCGGACTCGGGCGCCGGCTCCGGTTCGAGCGCCAAATCGGCGTCCGGCTCTTTCGCAGCGAGTCCGGGCTCGGGAGCGGCTTCGGACTCCGCCGCCGACTCCTCAGCTGTCGCTTCGGTGACGGGCTCTTCCGCAGCGGGCGCGGGTTCGGTGGCGGCTTCGGACTCCGCCGACTCTTCAGCTGTCGCTTCGGTTGCCGGCTTTTCCGCCGCAGGTTCGAGCGTGGGCGCCGGCTCGGCGCCCGTTTCTTCGGCAGCGGGCTCGGACTCGGGAGCGACTTCCGACTCGACTACGGCTTCAGGCTCGGACGCGGCCTCGGGCTCGGGTGTCGACTCGGCGATCGGCTCGCTTGCTTCGGCGGCCGTCTCGGCAGCCTCCACCGGAGCGTCGGTCTCGACCTGCTCTTCGCTCGACTTGATCTCTTTCTCTTCCATCTACTGCCTCTCCAGCGCCGCTTGACGCTCGCCGCGGACGCTCATAATGCGCGCGATTTCCCTCTTGACGAGCCCGATTCGAGCCGTATTCTCGAGCGCTCCGGTTACCGACTGGAAGCGCAGGTTGAAGAGTTCCTGGCGTGTGTCGGTCAACTTCTGTCCCAGCTCCTCGTCGCTCAACTCGCGCAACTCCTTAGCTTTCATAGGGACCACTCTCCCGCGTGACGATCTTCGTCTTGACGGCGAGCTTCTGACCGGCAAGCCGCAGAGCTTCGCGCGCAAGCGACTCCGAGACCCCGGATAGCTCGAACATGACGCGCCCGGGCTTGATGACGGCTACCCATCCTTCCGGCGAGCCCTTACCCGAGCCCATGCGCGTCTCGGCCGGCTTCTTGGTGTAGGACTTGTCTGGGAAGACGTTTATCCAGACCTTGCCGCCGCGACGCATCTTACGCGTCATGGCGATACGGGCAGCTTCGATCTGCCGGTTCGTAATCCAGCCGGCATCGAGCGCCTTGAGCCCGTAGTCGCCGAACTGAACGCTCGTCTGGCCTTTGGCGTATCCGCGACGCCTTCCCCGATGCACCTTACGGAATTTGGTTCTGCGCGGGAGCAGCATCAGCTACCTGCCTTCGGCTCGGCTTCGGTCTTCTTGCGCGGCGCTCGCTTGAGAGCCGGTTTCTTCGGCTTCTCGTCTGCGGCGCTCTCGACCTTACCCTTGGCCGCCGATTTCGGCTTCTCCGCGGCGGTCTTCGGCTTCGCGGTTGCAGCTTTCGCCTTCTCCGGCTTCGGCTTTTCGGCGGCGGTCTTCGGTTTCTCGGCGGCAGCCTTCGGCTTTGCGGTTGCAGCTTTCGCCTTCTCCGGCTTCGGTTTCTCGGCGGCAGCCTTCGGCTTCTCGGCGGCGACCTTGGGTTTTTCGACTGCAGCCTTCGCCTTCTCTGGCTTCGGCTTCTCGGCGGCGGCCTTCGGTTTTTCGGCCATGGCTTTCGGCTGCTCCGCGGGAGTAGTCGGGAGCGCCTCGATGGGCGCAGCGGCGCCCTGCGCCTTGGCGACGGCCTGCGCCTCGGTGGGCTGCTCTGCAGTTTCAGTTCTTGGCCGCGCTGGACGTTGCCCCGAACCTCGAGAGCCCGAGCGGCGACGCTGGCGTACGGGGCCGAGACCTTCGCGGTCTACGCCGCGGCCGCGCCCACCCTCGCGCGCACCGGCGAGCCCCTCTCCGCCGCCCGCACCGCGGCGACGCGCCTGGTCCTGCTCGCCAAGTCTCGACTCGCGACCGCCCTGGAGACCTTCATAGCCCTCCGGCATGATCTCGCCCTTGTTGATCCAGACCTTGACGCCGATGCGGCCGAAAGTCGTTCGCGCCTCGGTGAAGCCGTAGTCGATGTCGGCACGAATCGTGTGAAGCGGAACGCGACCCTCGGAGTAGCTCTCCGAGCGACTCATCTCTGTTCCACCGAGCCGTCCCGAGCAGACGATCTTGATCCCTTGCGCGCCCGAGCGAATCGCCGAAGCCAGCGCTCGTTTCATCGCGCGGCGGAAGCTGACTCGGTTTTGCAGCTGCTCGGCCACCGACTGGGCCACGAGCTTGGCGTCGAGCTCGGGCCGTTTGATCTCATTGATGTTGATGTGAACGTTCTTGTGCGTGATCGCGTGCAGCTCGCGACGAAGCGCGTCGACCTCGACACCAGACTTTCCGATCACGATTCCCGGGCGGGCGGTGTAGATGTCCACCGTCACGCGCTGCTTGTCCTTGCGGATGAGAATGTCCGATAAACCGGCGTGAGCGAGCTTGCCGTAGATGTGATCGCGAATACGGACGTCTTCGATCAGCCAACTCGAGAACTCCTTCGGGCCGGCGAACCAGTTCGACTTCCAGTCGTGGATGACGCCGACGCGTAGACCGCCGGGATGAACCTTCTGGCCCATTCTTACTCCTCTACCTTCTTCGCCTTGGGCGCACGCCTCGTTGCCGCTTTCGGCGTGGCTTGACCCTGCTCGGTTTTCGCGGCGCTCGGTTTGGCGGCCGTCTTCGTCTTCCTCACTGCTGCCTTCGGCCTCGCTTCTGTCGCTCGCTCGGCCGGTTTGGCCCCGCCCGAAACGGGCCCGGCCGCGGCCGATGTCGTTGCGGCAGCCTCGCCACTCGCGCCCGCGACCGGCTCCGTACTCCTGAGCTCGGTTGCGGCAGCCGGCTTTCGCGGCTTTGCGGCAGTGGCCACCGGTACCAGCGGTGCCAGCTTGATCGTGATGTGGCAGCTCCCTTTGACGAAGCGGTCGGCACGACCTCGCGCGCGCGGCTTCCAGCGCTTCAGACGCGGGCCTTCATCGGCGTAGCAGGCGGAGATGCGCATGTCATCGCCGTGGTAACCGTGGTTAGCCTCAGAGTTGGCCACGGCCGAACGCAGTACCTTGTCGATCTCGCGCGCAACTGCGCGAGTCGAGAAGGCAAGCACGGTTCGTGCCTCGGGCACGCTACGGCCGCGGATGGTGTCGAGCACCAGCCGAGCCTTGCGTGCCGAGCAGTGAACCCACTTCGCCTGGGCCCGCACCTCGGGGACTGCCTGCGCCTTGGTATCTGCCACGCTAGTGCCTCTTCACCTTCGCCTGTCGGTCACCGGCATGGCCGCGGAATGTGCGGGTGAGCGCGAACTCGCCCAGCTTGTGTCCGACCATCGCCTCGTCGACGAATACCGGCACGTGCTTGCGTCCGTCGTAGACCGCGATCGTATGTCCGACCATCTCCGGGAAGATGGTGGAAGCGCGCGACCAGGTCTTGATGACCTGCTTGCTGCCCGACGTGTTCTGGCTCTTGACCCGCTCGAGCAGGCGCTCCTCCACAAACGGCCCCTTCTTTGACGATCTACTCACGCTTCAGATCCCTCTCTATCTCGATCTCGACGGCACGCGCGCCCGGGGGCTAGCGGCTTCTTTCCTTGCCACGCCTGCGCGGGCGGACGATCAGCTTGTTCGATTCCTTGTGCTTGCGACGCGTGCGCTTGCCGAGCGTGGGCACGCCCCAGGGTGTGACCGGGTGACGCCCGCCCTTCGATTTGCCCTCGCCGCCGCCGTGCGGGTGGTCGACCGGGTTCATGGCGGAACCGCGAACTGTCGGCCGCTTACCGCGCCAGCGGCTCCGGCCTGCCTTGCCACCGCTGATGTTCGAGTGGTCGACGTTCCCGACCTGCCCGATCGTGGCTCGGCAGACAAGCGGAACGCGGCGCATCTCGCCCGAGGGGAGACGCAGCACGCCGTAAGGATCGTCCTTGGCCACCAGTTGAACGCTCGAGCCGGCGCTGCGAGCGATCTGACCGCCCTTACCTGGCTTGAGCTCGACGTTGTGCAACATCGTGCCGGTCGGGATGTTGGCGATCGGTAGGGCGTTACCGGGCTTGATGTCCGCGCTCGGACCAGACTCGACGACGGAGCCCACTCTGAGGCCGGCCGGAGCCAAGATGTAGGCCTTGGCGCCGTCGGCGTAGTGCAGGAGCGCGATCCGCGCCGAACGGTTGGGGTCGTACTCGATCGCGGCCACCTTGGCCGGGATGCCGTCCTTGAGCCGTTTGAAGTCGACGCTGCGGTAGCGGCGTTTGTGGCCGCCACCTTGGTGACGCGTCGTGATACGACCGTTTATGTTACGGCCGCCCTTCCGCTTGACGGGCTCGAGCAGGCTCTTTTCCGGGATCGTCTTCGTGATCTCATCGAAGGTCGTGACCGACATGAAGCGGCGCCCCGGGCTGGTCGGCTTGTATCTGCGTACTGGCATCTCGCTCGATTTCCTCCTAATGCTCCGACCGGTGATGCTCTCGAGTTTCTGGGTCGCTAGCACCAAGCGATGCAAGGACGCAGGGAGCTTGCGTACTGGTTAGTACGGACGCGACTGAGGACGCGGCAGCGCGCCGCGTGATAGCGGGCCAGAAGCCGGGGTGTATCGCTGGACGGATCATCACACCTGGGCGCCCTGGAAGATCTCGATCGAGTGGCCTTCGCGCAGCTTCACGATGGCCTTCTTCCAGCCGGGCCGCTGCCCGCGGCTGGCACCACGACGCTTCGGCTTGGACGGCATCGAGACGATGTTGACCGATTCGACTTCGACCTCGAACTGCGCCTCCACGGCTTGGCGCACCTGCGTCTTGTGAGCGTCCGGGTGCACGCGGAAGCAGTACTTGCGCTCGTTGATCATGTGGTAGCTCTTCTCCGAGACCACCGGCGCGAGCAGGACCTGAGTCTGGTGCAGCTTCACTTCGACTTTCCCTTGCGCGTGCTCTTCTCGGCCTTGGCCTGAACGAGCGGCAGCGAGACCTCGCTGATCAGCAGTGAGCGAGCCCATACGAGCGCCGCGACCTCGAGCTCGCTGGCTCTGATCACAAGGGTGCGGGGAAGGTTACGGAAGCTCTTCGCCAGCACCTCTTCCTCGGGCTGGGCGACGATCAGAAGCGGCAGCTCGTGCTTCCAGCCGGAGAGCAGTGCCAGCGCGTTTTTCGTCGATGGTCCGACCAGCGCCGTTCCGTCGATGATTGCGAGCGAACCGCGGCGAGCGTGTGCAGAGAGAGCGCCCGCGAACGCGGCCCGGCGCTCCCTGCGGTTGACTTTGAGCTCGAAGCTGCGCATGACGGGTGGGAAGGCGACACCGCCGCCGGTCCATTGAGGCGCCCGGGTTGTGCCCGAGCGAGCCCGGCCGGTGCCCTTCTGCCGCCAGGGCTTCGAGCGACCGCCCGCGACGAGGCCACGTCTCTTCGCTCCGCGCGTACCCTGACGCGCGGCGGCCAGTTCGGCCCGCACCGTCTGGTGGAGCAGGTGCACCTTGGTCTCGGCGGAAAAAACCGCC
Source organism: Gaiellaceae bacterium (assembly GCA_050010215.1). Taxonomy (GTDB): domain Bacteria; phylum Actinomycetota; class Thermoleophilia; order Gaiellales; family Gaiellaceae; genus Fen-549. Next base: position 32,708 of record JBEKLL010000006.1, read on the forward strand.
GAGCTCAGAGAAACCTCAGCCGCGGCCTTGCCGGGAACGAGAAGCGGAGCGCTGAGCGCTTTCGCCGAACTCACGCGCTCAGGCGCTTGCTCGGGGCTCATCTCGCCTCCTCCCGGATCTCGACCAGACCGTTTTTAGGCCCGGGCACAGCACCTTTGACCATGATCACGTTCCGCTCGACGTCGATCTCCTGCACCGTCAGCCCGACCTGGGTCGCACGTTTGCCGCCCATGCGCCCGGGCATGCGCACACCTTTGAAGACGCGCGAGGGGTAAGCCGATGCGCCAATCGAGCCCGGCTTGCGGATGTTGTGTGAGCCGTGCGACTTGGGACCGCTGGCGAAGTTGTGGCACTTGATCGTTCCCTGGAAACCCTTACCGATGGAGATCGCGGAGACCTTGATCTTGTCGCCGGGCTGGAAGGCCTCGACGGTGACGGTGTCGCCGGCCGAGAGCTCGCTAGAACCACGGAACTCCACCAGGTGCCGGTGAGCTCCTATGCCGGCCCGGCGCAGGTGCCCTAGCTCGCCCTTCGTGAGCTTGCGATCGGCAACCGAGCCGAAGGCGAGTTGAACTGCCTCATAGCCGTCCGCCGTAGCCGTCCTCACCTGCACCACCGGGCAAGGACCGGCCTCGATTACGGTCACCGGCGTGACGACTCCGCTCTCCGGGTCGAAGAGCTGGGTCATCCCGAGCTTCTTGCCGATTATCCCTTTCACGTTCGCTCTCTCCAGCGCGCCTAGAGCTTGATTTCGATGTCGATGCCGGCCGGGAGGTCGAGACGCATCAGCGAGTCAACCGTTTTCGGCGTCGGCGAGTGGATGTCGATCAGGCGCTTGTGCGTCCGCACCTCGAAATGCTCACGGGAATCCTTGTCCTTGAAGGGACTGCGGATAACGCAATAGATATTGCGCTCCGTAGGCAGAGGAACCGGACCGGTGATGGTCGCGCCGGTGCGTTGAGCCGTCTCGACGATCTGCGAGGCAGAGCGGTCGAGCTGCTGATAGTCGTAGCCCTTGAGGCGGATACGAATTTTATGCTGTGGCACCGGCGCGTCCTTCCCTGGTCCGAAGACCTACTTGATGATCTCCGTGACGGCACCTGCACCCACGGTCCGTCCACCCTCGCGGATGGCGAAGCGCAGGCCGGGGACCATGGCGATCGGCTGGATCAGCTCGATTTCCATGACGGTGTTATCGCCCGGCATGACCATCTCCTGGCCCTCCGGCAGCTTGATCGAACCGGTCACGTCGGTCGTGCGGAAGTAGAACTGGGGCCGGTAGCCGTTGAAGAACGGCGTATGGCGCCCGCCCTCGTCCTTCGACAGAACGTAGACCTGAGCCTTGAAGTGAGTGTGCGGAGTGATCGAGCCCGGCTTGGCAAGCACCTGGCCTCGCTCGACTTCCTCGCGCTTGATACCGCGCAAGAGCGCACCGGCGTTGTCGCCGGCCTGAGCGTAGTCAAGCGTCTTGTTGAACATCTCGAGGCCCGTGACGACTGTCTTGGCGACCTCGGGATGGATGCCGACGATCTCGACTTCGTTACCGCTCTCGATCTTGCCCTGTTCGATGCGACCGGTCACGACGGTACCGCGGCCAGTGATCGTGAAGACGTCTTCGATCGGCATCAGGAACGGTTTGTCGACGTCACGCTGGGGCTCCGGGATGTAGGCGTCGACCGCCTCCATCAACTCGGTGATCTTGGGTGTCCATTCCGGGTCGCCCTCGAGTGCCTTGAGCGCCGAAAGCGTGATGACCGGAATGTCGTCGCCGGGAAACTCGTACTTCGTGAGCAGGTCGCGAACCTCGATCTCGACCAGCTCGAGCAGCTCGGGGTCGTCCACCATGTCGGCCTTGTTGAGAGCGACGACGATGTAGGGCACCTCGACCTGGCGAGCGAGCAGGATGTGCTCACGCGTCTGCGGCATCGGGCCGTCAGCCGCGGAAACGACCAGGATCGCACCGTCCATCTGGGCGGCACCCGTGATCATGTTCTTGATGTAGTCGGCGTGCCCCGGGCAGTCGACGTGTGCATAGTGCCGGTTCGGCGTCTCGTACTCGACGTGCGCCGTGTTGATCGTGATACCTCGCGCCTTCTCTTCAGGCGCGTTGTCGATCGAGTCGAAGGAGCGGAAGGTGGTGTTCAACCCCTGCTCCTGCAGGACCTTTGTGATCGCCGCCGTCAGCGTCGTCTTACCGTGGTCGATGTGACCGATGGTGCCGATGTTGAGATGCGGCTTGGAGCGCTCGAATTTCTGCTTTGCCATGTTTTTTCCTCCGGAAAAAACGCCTTGTCTGACGGTGAAGAATCCTTAGCTGGTTTGGTCTCGCAACATACTATGCAGAAGCTCCGCAGGCACCTCGGCATAGTGATCGAACTGCATCGTGAAAGTCGCTCGACCCTGCGTCATCGAGCGAAGATCTGTGGCGTATCCGAACATCTCGCCGAGCGGTACTCGCGCCGTTACGAGCTGTGCGGTTTTCGTGGGTTGTAGATGCTCGACCCGGCCGCGGCGCGAGTTCAGGTTGCCCATCACATCGCCGAGGTACTCCTCCGGCGTCTCGACCTCGACCTCCATCATCGGCTCGAGCAGCTTCGGCCTGGCTCGCTTCATCGCCTCCTTGAACCCGATCGAGCCGGCAATCTTGAATGCGCGCTCGCTCGAATCGACCTCGTGGTAGGAGCCGTCGATGAGCTCGACTCGGACGTCGACTACCGGATAACCGGCCAGTACACCCGCGGCCATCGCTTCCCGGATGCCTGCGTCTACCGATGAGATGTACTCCCGCGGGATCTTGCCACCGACGATCTTGTCGGTGAACTCGTACCCCTCGCCTGAACCCGCCGGCTCGAGATTGATGACGACGTGACCGTACTGCCCGGAGCCGCCGGTCTGACGAACGAACTTACCGTCGACTTTCTCGACGCGTTTGGTGATCGTCTCGCGGTAGGCAACCTGGGGCCGGCCGACGTTGGCGTCGACGTTGAACTCGCGCAGCAAACGGTCAACGATGATCTCCAGGTGCAGCTCACCCATGCCGGAGATGATCGTCTGCCCGGTCTCCTCGTCTTGGCGCACGCGAAAGGTCGGATCCTCCTCGGCCAGACGGGCGAGCGCGGCGGTCAGCTTGTCCTGGTCACCCTTGGTCTTGGGCTCAATGGCAACCGCGATGACCGGATCGGGGACGTTCATTGTCTCGAGCAAGATCGGCGCGTTCTCGATCGCGAGCGTGTCGCCAGTGGTCGTGAACTTGAGTCCCACCGCCGCGGCAATCTCGCCGGCGCCGATCTCCGCTCGCTCCTCACGGTGGTTGGCGTGCATCTGGAGAATGCGGCCGATGCGCTCGGTCTTGCCGTTCGAGACGTTGAGCACGCGCTGGCCGGCCTTGATCTTGCCGGAGTAGACGCGGAAGTAGGTGAGCTTGCCAACGTAGGGGTCGGACATGACCTTGAAGGCGAGCGCCGTGAAGGGCTCGTTTTCCGACGCCTCCCGCTCGAGCTCGCCGCCCTTCTTGGGGTCGATTCCGTGCACCGGCGGTACATCCAGCGGACTCGGTAGGTACTCGACAACAGCGTCGAGGAGCGGCTGAACGCCCTTGTTCTTGAAGGCCGAGCCGAGCAAGACAGGAGTGATCGCGTTGGCCAGCGTGCCGCGCCTGAGCGCGCGCTTGAGCATCTCCGGCGTCACAGAATTCTCGTCGTCGACGTAGGTCTCCATCAGCTCGTCGTCGAACTCGGCCACCTTGTCGATCAGCTGGTGGTGATAGGCGTGAGCGCGCTCAGCCAGCTCGGCCGGAATCTCGACGATCTCGTAGTTCTCACCGAGCAAGTCAGTCCATACGACGCCATTCATCTCGACGAGATCGACGATGCCGACATGCCGATCCTCCTGGCCAATCGGGATCTGCACCGGGACCGGAACCGCTCCCAAACGGTCGACCATCGACTGCACCGAGGCGAAGAAATCGGCGCCGGTGCGGTCCATCTTGTTGATGAAGGCGATGCGAGGGACGCTATAGCGATCGGCCTGGCGCCAGACCGTCTCGGACTGCGGCTGGACGCCTGCCACAGCGTCGAAGACAGCGACGGCGCCGTCGAGAACGCGCAGGCTGCGTTCGACCTCCATCGTGAAGTCCACGTGCCCGGGCGTATCGATGATGTTGATACGGAAACCGCGCCACTCCGCTGTCGTCGCCGCCGAGGTGATCGTGATCCCGCGTTCCTGTTCCTGGGCCATCCAGTCCATTGTCGCGGCGCCTTCATGCACCTCGCCCATCTTGTGCGTACGCCCGGTGTAGTAAAGGACCCGCTCGGTGGTCGTCGTTTTACCCGCATCGATGTGGGCCATGATGCCGATGTTACGCACGCGGTCGAGACCGATGCCCGTCTTGGTCTTAGTCATCGTGGCCATCACCAGCGGTAGTGAGCGAAGGCCTTGTTGGCCTGTGCCATCCGGTAGATGTCGTCCTTCTTCTTATAGGCGCCGCCCTGCTGCTCGAGCGCGTCGAGAATCTCGCCGGCGAGCTTGTCTGGCATCCGCTTCTCACGCCGTTGGCGGGCGAAGGAGACGAGCCAGCGAACGGCAAGGGTGCGGGCGCGCCGGGGCGGAACCTCGACGGGCACCTGGTAGTTGGCACCGCCGACACGGCGCGAGCGAACCTCGAGCACCGGCGTGAGTGTCTTGATCGCCTGCTCGAGCACCTCCACCGGCGGTCGGCCAGTGCGCTCCGAAACGATCGAGAGCGCGTCGTAGACGATCTTCTCGGCCAGGGAGCGCTTGCCTTCGCGCATCACCCGGTTCATGACCTGCGTAACCAGGCGAGAGCTGAAGACCGGATCGAGTTCGACCGGACGGGGCGTGATCTCGGCACGACGGGGCATACCTATGGCCTCTTGGCGCCGTATTTCGAACGCGCCTGACGGCGATCGCCGACGCCTGCCGTGTCCAGTGCGGCTCGGATCACCTTGTACCTAATACCCGGCAGATCTTTTACACGGCCACCGCGGATCAGTACGACGGAGTGCTCCTGCAGGTTGTGACCCTCGCCGGGGATATAGGTCGTGACCTCCATGCCGTTCGTCAGACGGACGCGCGCGACTTTGCGAAGCGCCGAGTTCGGCTTCTTCGGAGTTGTTGTGTAGACGCGCGTACAGACACCGCGCTTCTGCGGCGCGTTGCGGAGCGCGGGCGTCTTTGTCTTCGCCTTTTTCGAGACGCGACCCTTACGTATCAGCTGATTAACGGTAGGCATGTTGAGATCCGTGACTGTCTTCTTACACAACAAAGGCCGGCGGGCGACAACCCGCCAACCGGACTGCGGATGCTAGCGGAGGCCAATCGCAGCGTCAAACGGCCACTACCCTGCCTGCATGTCTCCGACAAACGTCTCGGACAAGCAGTTAGGAAGCGTAGCTTAGGAAGGAGGGTCTTCGGAGTGCGCTAGGGAACGGAGACTGTCCGATGACGACAAAGACGGTGCGCTGAAACCGCTGTGAAGGCGACTACCGAAACGCCGGAGCGAGGAATCTGCGGGAGCCGTTCTAACGGCTCCCGCAGATTCCTGCTCGCTGGCTACTCTCCGTCGCCTGAGCCGTCGGTTCCCGGCTCACCGTCTCCGCTGACCTCGGGCTCGAGCTCTACGTCTTCGCTCAACTCGAGCTCCAGATCGAACGTACCGATTCCGCCGACTCCAACATCGGAACCGATCTCCTCCAGCTCCGCGAGCAGTTGCTCTCCCGTTTCGGGCCGAACGTAGGCCGCCACCGGTATCTTCTCGGCCGGCGCGATCTCGATCGTCCGGTAGCGCTTGAGACCTGTCGCCGCCGGAATCAGCTTGCCGATGATCACGTTCTCCTTGAGCCCGACCAGACGATCGATCTTGCCCTCGATTGCCGCGTCGGTGAGCACCTTCGTCGTCTCCTGGAAGGAGGCCGCCGACAGGAACGACTCGGTCGCAAGCGACGCCTTGGTGATGCCAAGAATGAGCGGCTCGTAAGTCGCCTCCTCCTTGCCCTCGGCACGCGCTCTGGCGTTTTCGCGCTCGACGACCGAACGATCGGCGAGCTGACCGGGTAGCAGGTCGGTCTCGCCCGAGTTGTCGACTCGCACCTTCTTGAGCATCTGGCGCACGATCAGCTCGACGTGCTTGTCGTGAATATCGACGCCCTGCGACTTGTATACCTTCTGCACCTCGCCGACGAGGTAGAGCTCGGTCGCGGTTGGACCCTTCAGCTCCAGCAACTCGGAGGGTGACAGCGAGCCGTCGTTGAGCGCGTCGCCCGGCTCGACAATCTGCCCGTCCGTCACCAGCAGACGACTCCGCCGCGGGAAGCTGTAGTCCTTGGGCTGCAACGGCTCGCCGTTGTCGTCGACTCCGTCGGGATGGATCAGGACGTGATGCCCTCGATCACTCGTCTCGATCTCGACTCGTCCGCCGGTCTCGGCCAGCCGGGCCGCGCCCTTCGGATTGCGGGCTTCGAAGATCTCGACCACGCGCGGTAGACCATGCGTGATGTCGGCGCCGGCGACACCGCCGGTATGGAAGGTGCGCATCGTCAGCTGGGTGCCGGGCTCGCCGATCGACTGTGCGGCGATGATGCCGACCGCGTCGCCGATCTCGCTCATGCCGCCGGTGGCCAGGAAGATCCCGTAGCAGGCCTGGCAAACACCGAACTCGCTACGGCACTTCAGTACGGAGCGCACCGGCAGGACAGTTGTCTGAGCAAACTCGCCGAGCTCCTCGATGAGCTCGTGCATCACCGGATTGGTCAGCACCGTGCCCTGCTCGGCGATCACGATCTTGCCCGGCTTGCCGCCCTTGAGCGGGCGGCGAACGTCGGCGGCCAGCATGCGACCGGCGAGGCTCTTGTTTTGCCCGTCGGGAAGGAAGATCGGCAACTCGACGAACTCGTCCGTTCCGCAGTCGTCCTCGCGCACGATCACGTCCTGGGAGACGTCGACCAGCCGTCTGGTCAGGTAGCCGGAGTCGGCAGTACGCAGCGCCGTGTCGGCGAGACCCTTACGGGCGCCGTGCGTCGAGATGAAGTACTCGAGCACCGACAGGCCCTCCATGAAGTTGGCCTTGATCGGACGCTCGATGATCTCGCCTTTCGGGTTGGCCATGAGGCCGCGCATTCCGGCCAGCTGGCGGATCTGCTTGAAGGAGCCGCGAGCACCGGAGTTGGCCATCATGAAGACCGGGTTCAGCTCCCAGAGCGTTTCTTCCATGGCCTCGGCAACCTTGTCGGTCGCCTCGGTCCAGATGTTGACGATCGACTCGTGGCGCTCTTCCTCGGTGATCAGCCCGCGCTCGTACTGAGCCTCGACCTGAGCGACCCGCTCCTCGTAGGAAGCCAGAATCGCCTCCTTGGAGGTCGGGATGACGATGTCGTTCTTCGAGATCGTCACGCCGGCAAGGGTCGCGTAGTGGAAACCGAGTTGCTTGATCATGTCGAGCGTGCTGGCGACGGCGTGGGCACCGTAGCGGTCAACGAGCTCGCCGATGAAATCGCCCAGCTCTTTCTTCGAGAGCGTCAGGTTGAGGAAATCGTGCAGCGGCCCCTCCACTTCGACGTGGACGGCATCCTCGAGCGCCCGGTCGACTTCGGCGTTGAAGATCACGCGACCCGCCGTCGTCAGGATCACGTTTTCCTTCCACCGATACTCGATCGGCTGCTGCAGCGTCACCTGTTTGGAGTCGAGCGCGAACTCGACCTCTTCCTCGTTCTGGAAGCGCTTCGGGCGTGGATCGAGATTCTCAGACTTGGCGCTGCGCAGGTCGGTCTCGCAGTAGGTGAGGTAGTAGATACCGAGCACCATGTCTTGCGTAGGTGTCGCCAATACGCGCCCGCTCGCGGGCGAGAGGATGTTGTTCGCCGAGAGCATGAGAATTCGCGCTTCGGCCTGTGCCTCCGCCGAAAGGGGAACGTGCACGGCCATCTGGTCGCCGTCGAAATCGGCGTTGAAGGCGTGGCAGACGAGCGGATGAACCTGAATCGCTTTCCCCTCGACCAGTACCGGCTCGAAGGCCTGGATGCCAAGACGATGTAGCGTCGGAGCGCGGTTGAGCAGCACGGGATGCTCTGCGATCACCTCTTCGAGTACGTCCCAGACCTCGGGCACCATCGACTCGACGTGTTTCTTGGCCGCCTTGATGTTCTGCACGCTTTTGCGCTCTACGAGCCGGCTCATGATGAACGGCTTGAACAGCTCGAGCGCCATCAGCTTCGGCAAGCCGCACTGGTAGAGCTTCAGGTTCGGGCCGGCCACGATGACGGAGCGGCCCGAGTAGTCGACGCGCTTGCCGAGTAGGTTCTGGCGGAAACGACCCTGCTTGCCTTTGAGCATGTCCGAGAGCGATTTGAGTGGGCGGTTACCCGGCCCGGTCACGGCGCGGCCGCGGCGCCCGTTGTCGAAGAGGGCGTCTACGGCCTCCTGCAACATCCGCTTCTCGTTGTTGACGATGATCTCGGGCGCTCCCAGATCTAGCAACCTCTTGAGACGGTTGTTGCGATTGATCACGCGCCGGTAGAGGTCGTTCAGGTCGCTGGTAGCGAAGCGCCCACCGTCGAGCTGCACCATTGGGCGAAGCTCGGGTGGAATCACCGGCACCGCCTCCAGCACCATCCACTCCGGCCGGTTGCCGGAAGTGATGAAGGCGTTCACGACTTTGAGCCGCTTGATTGCACGCTGCTGCTTTTGGCCTTTGGAGGTTCGGATCGTGTCCCTGAGCGAGCCGGCTTCGGCATCGAGATCGAGATCCTTGAGCAGGTCGCGCACCGCTTCGGCGCCCATTCCGCCGCGGAAGTAGATTCCGAAGCCGTAAGGCGAGCCGAAACGATCCTTGAGCTCGCGGAAGAGCTGCTCGTCGTTGACGATCAGCTTTGGCTCGAGCTCAAGGAAGAGCTGCCACGTCTGCTCGAGTCTGTTGACGGCGTCAACCGCGGCTTCGCGCGTGTCCTGCCGGCGGGCCTCGATGTCGAGATACATCTCGCGCACTTTCAGAGCCCACTGCACGACTGCGTCGAGATCCTCCTTCTGGATGCGCCCGTCAGTGCGCAGGCAGAGGTCGTTCGCCAGCTCGCGGAGCGTGGTCTGATCGGCATCGGAATCGGCCTGCGCGAGCACGTCCGCAAGCAGTCCGTTGCCAAGCTCGCGTGCCCGTTCGAGCGTCTTGGTCTCGACGCTGCTGACGAGCTCAGCATCTTCCACGCTCAGCTCGCCACCCGATAGCAACGCATCCCTGACTCTGTTCAGGTGCTTTGTCAACGCACCTTTCTTCGAGCCGGAGGCTTTTGCAAGCTCGCGCCTGAGCGGCTCGAGCGCGAGCTGTATCTGCGTCGCGGCAGTGCCGACGGCGTCTAGCTCGCGCGGGCTCAAGCGCCGATCGTCACGGATCGCCGCGTTACGGACGAGCTCGCGGATGCGCTTCGCATCCTCGGTGGTGATCACATCGACGAGCTCGACGAAGATGCCTGAGACTAAGTCGCGCACCTCGGCGAGAGCGGGGTATGCCGCCTCTTCCGCCCAGTTGGCAAGCCCGCGCGTCCAGAAGTCGTCGTCCTCGTCGAAGTCTCGTTCCTTGCTCGACTTGAAGTAGTCACGCCTGCGCGCAAGCCGACCCTCGAGCGAGGCAAGTGCCTCGTCCCGATCGACGTAGACGCGTTCCGACTCGGCCTTGACCTTGTCTTCGAGCTCGACCAGATCGGCGGTCCGCTTCTCGACGTCGACCGAGGTCACGATCGAAGCCGCGAAGTAGAGAACTTTCTCCAGCTCGCGCGGCGCGATATCGAGCAGGTAACCGATGCGGCTAGGCACACCCTTGAAGAACCAGATATGGGATACGGGCGCGGCTAGGTCGATGTGACCCATGCGCTCGCGCCGCACCTTCTGGCGCGTCACCTCAACACCGCAGCGCTCGCAGATGATGCCCTTGTAGCGAACGCGCTTGTACTTACCGCAGTAGCACTCCCAGTCCTTGGTGGGACCGAAGATGCGCTCGCAGAAGAGGCCGTCGCGCTCGGGTTTGAGCGTGCGGTAGTTGATCGTCTCGGGCTTGGTAACCTCGCCGTGCGACCAATCACGGATCTGCTTCGGTGAAGCGAGCCCGATACGGATCGCGTCGAATTCGTTGATGTCGATCATCTCGACCTACCCTCGGCCGAGCCAACGGCCTGTCCGTCTGAAAGGGTGCGCAACGTCGTTCCCCCGCTCTTTCTGTTACTGGCTTGCGAATTCATCTCAAACACCCTCTTCGTCGACGGTCACTTCGGAGCCTTCGGGCTTGAGCTCTAGCTCGTCGAGATCGCCGAGTACCTCGTCGCTCGGAAGCGACAACTCGCCCGACTCGTCGACACGCTCTTGACCCTCTTCGAGCTCCTCAGCCGTCGGCTGTCTCGCGGCCGCCCTCAGTGAGCCCGGAGAGAGATCGATACCGAGCTCCTCCGCCGCGCGCAGAAGCTCGTCGTCCTCCTCCCTGACCTCGACCGCCTGGCCCTCCTCGGAGAGCACGCTTACATCGAGCGATAGCGACTGCATCTCCTTCAGAAGCACCTTGAACGACTCGGGAATCGAGGGCTCGGCAATGTTCTCGCCCTTGACGATCGCCTCGTACGCCTTGACGCGCCCGACCGTGTCGTCGGATTTGATCGTGAGCATCTCCTGCAGCGTGTAGGCAGCGCCGTACGCTTCGAGCGCCCAGACCTCCATCTCGCCGAAACGCTGACCGCCGAACTGCGCCTTTCCACCCAGCGGTTGCTGAGTGACGAGCGAGTACGGACCGGTCGAACGAGCGTGGATCTTGTCGTCCACGAGGTGCAGCAGCTTGAGGATGTACATCAGACCGACAGTCACCTTCTGTTCGAAGGGCTCTCCGGTCTTGCCGTCGAAGAGGTGCACCTTGCCCGAGCAGTGGCGCCCGGTCGGCCGCTTCGGATCGACCACCATCTTGATCGGCGAATCTCCGCGCTTCGTCCACTCCACCAGCGCCCGATCTACGTCTTCCTCGGTCGCTCCGTCGAACACGGCCGTGGCCACCGGGCTCGGGTTGGGCGCCGCGATCACCTGCATGCGGCCGGGCACGTTCTGGCGACCGCCGATGGCCGGCGAGCCGTTGGCGCTCGTCTCGGCAGAGAAGACGCCGTGCGCCGCGGCCCAGCCTAGATGCGTCTCCAGCACTTGGCCGATGTTCATCCGGCTCGGAACTCCAAGCGGGTTCAATACCACGTCAACCGCCCGGCCATCCTCGAGGAACGGCATATCCTCCTCGGAGACGATTCTGGCGATGACGCCCTTGTTACCGTGGCGCCCGGCCAGCTTGTCGCCCTCCGAGATCTTGCGCTTCTTGGCCACGTACACGCGCACGAGCTCGTTCACGCCCGGCGAGAGATCATCGCCGGCATCGCGCGAGAAGGTCTTGACGTCGATGACGACACCGCCCTCGCCGTGCGGAACCTTGAGCGAGGTGTCCCTGACCTCGCGAGCCTTCTCCTTGAAGATCGCCCGGATCAGTTTCTCCTCGGCCGTCAACTCGGTCTCGCCCTTTGGGGTCACCTTGCCGACCAGGAGATCGCCGGAGCCGACCTCGGCGCCGATGCGAACGATGCCGCGCTCGTCGAGGTTGCGAAGCGAGTCTTCCGAGCGGTTCGGGATGTCGCGTGTGATCTCCTCGTCGCCGAGCTTGGTCGAGCGTGCGTCCACCTCGTATTCGTGGATGTGAATCGAGGAGAGCACGTCCTCCTTGACGAGGCGCTCCGAGAGGACGATCGCATCCTCGAAGTTGAAGCCCTCCCATGGCATGAAGGCTACGAGCAGGTTGGCGCCGAGCGCCAGCTCGCCGTAGTCGGTCGAGGAGCCGTCGGCGAGCACTTCTCCCGCCTTCACTTTCTCGCCCAGCTTGACGACCGGCTTCTGATGGATGAGCGTGCCTTGGTTGGAGCGCATGAACTTGGTCATTACGTACTCGTCCTGTTCGCTGCCGCGTACCTCGACCACGATCTTCTCGGCGTCGACGTCGATCACGGTGCCGGAACGCGCGGCCAGCACCACGTCGCCGGTGTCAACCGCGGCGCGATGCTCGAGACCGGTGCCAACGAGCGGCGCTTGAGTGATCATCAGCGGGACCGCTTGCCGCTGCATATTCGCCCCCATCAAGGCCCGGTTGGCGTCGTTGTGCTCGAGGAATGGAATCAACGCGGTAGCAACCGACACGAGCTGCGCCGGCGAGACATCCATGAACTGGATCTCCTTCGGAGCCGCGGTGACCGCTTCGCCTTCGCGCGAACGACATAGCACCTGATCGTTCAGGAACTTCCCGGTCTTGGCGTCAACCGGCTCGTTCGCCTGGGCGATCGTGTACTGCGACTCTTCCGCCGCATCGAGATAGACGATCTCGTCCGACACCTTGCCTTTCGTGACGCGCCGGTAGGGAGTCTGGATGAAACCGAATTCGGAGATGGTCGCGTAGGACGCGAGCGAGCCGATCAGACCGATGTTCGGACCTTCGGGCGTCTCGATCGGGCACATGCGCCCGTAGTGGGTCGTGTGTACGTCACGTACCTCGATCGGCGCCCGCTCACGGGTGAGACCGCCGGCTCCAAGCGCCGATAGACGGCGCCGGTGCGTGAGCCCGGCCAGCGAGTTGGTCTGGTCCATGAACTGCGACAGCTGCGAGGAGCCGAAGAACTCCTTCAGCGCCGCTACCACCGGGCGGATGTTGATGATCGTCTGTGGCGTGATCGTGTCGACGTCCTCGGTCGTCATGCGTTCGCGGACGACGCGCTCCATGCGGTAAAGGCCAACCCGGAAGGCTTCTTGGATCAGCTCGCCGACGGTGCGTAGACGGCGATTGCCGAAGTGCTCGTATTCGTCCAACTCGCCGCGAATCGGATCGCGGCTCATCGAGGCGGCTTCAGCAGCGAAGTCCTTGGACTCCGGATCGAGACCGAGCTTGGCCGGCAGCTCGATCAGCCGGCGCACGAGCGCCACAATGTCTTCGGTCGTGAGCACGCGTACGTCGTCGGGCACACCTACGCCAAGACGCTGATTGAGCTTGTAGCGGCCGACCTTGGTCAGGTCGTAGCGCTTGGGATCGAAGAAGAGCGCCCGAAGCAGATTGCGCGCGTTCTCGAGCGTGGGAGGCTCGCCGGGGCGCTGCTTCTTGAAGACCTCGATCAGAGCTTCCTCCTCGCGTGTAGAGGGGTCTTTCTCGAGCGTGTACTGGATGTAAGGCGAGTCGTTGAAGAGCGCCAAGATGGCCTCGTTCGAGCTCGTGTCGAGCTGGTAGCCGGTGGATGGATCCTCGGCCGGCAGCGCACGTAGGAGAGTCGTGATCGGCAGCTTGCGCTTGCGGTCGATACGAGCGTAGCCGACTCCCTTTTTGTCGATCTCGAGCTCAAGCCAGGAACCTCGACTCGGCATCAGGTTGGCAATGAAGACCTGCTTGGTCGCGTCTTTGGGCTCCATGAGATAGGCGCCCGGGCTACGCACGAGCTGCGTGACAATCACGCGCTCGGTGCCGTTGATGATGAAAGTTCCCCAGCCGGTCATCATCGGGAAGTCACCCATAAAGACCGTCTGCTCGCGGATTTCGCCCGTCTCTTTATTAACGAAACGGACGGTGATCGAGAGCGGGGCTTGGTAGGTCAGATCCTTCTCTCGACACTCCTTGATCGAGAACTGAGGCTCGCCGAAGCGGTACTCGGCGAACTCGACGGCGAGCGTGCCGGTGTAGTCCTCGATCGGCGAGATGTCGTCGATCGTTTCCCTCAGGCCCTCGCTCAGAAACCAGTCGAACGAAGCCTTCTGGATATCGATGAGATTGGGGAGGTCGAGAACGTGCTTGAGGCGTGAGAAACTCTTACGCACGCGAGGCGCGGCAACGGTGCTGGTCAAATGAGACAGCCTCCCTTAACGGCGTCTAACTGAGATGCGGACAGGCGAAACGTGGCGCAACTCTCAAAGGTAGCGAAAAGTCCGCTCTCTTCGCAAGAGCAACCCGGCGGTGGGATTCACCGCCTCACCGGCCCACTATAACGCCGCACTCGGCTCAGTCAAGGGGACAGGAGGCAAGACGCCTCTACGGAGCCGGCCTCCTCCTTGCCCCGCGTAGCTCGGAAGACAGACAGCGCCGCTAGGTAGACCGTGTCGCCGCAGGCGGAACCATGACACCAGCGGGGCGCCCCGCCGAGATCTCGCGTCCCCGACACCGCCGCCCCTCGACCAACGATCTCGGCGACCAAACGCCCTTGCGGGGTCTGACTTCAGTCTGACCCCGCACAACAATTCGGAAGATAGACAGCGCCGCTGGATAGAAGCTGTCGCCGAAGGCGGAACAATGGCACTGGCGGTGCGTTCGGAGAGATGTATCGGGGCGCCCCAGCAGGTGACTGTTTACGGCCTGGCGGCCACGCTTTCTACCTTGCGGCGCAGTCTGCATACCGAATTGCACTCCGGGGCCAGACTGAAGTCTGGCCCCGGAAGTGAAGTTGAGCTGGAAGAAACGGGTCGAGGCGATTGCTACTTGACCTCGACGGTTGCCCCCGTTTCTTCCAGCTTGGCCTTGATCTGTTCGGCCTCGTCCTTGGTGACGCCTTCTTTAACCGGTGCGGGCGCGCTTTCGACCAGATCCTTCGCCTCCTTGAGACCGAGGCCGGGAACGACTTCGCGCACGACGCGGATAACCTGGATCTTCTTGTCGCCGATTGCGCTGAGAACGACGTCGAAGGACGTCTTCTCCTCGGCCGCTTCATCGACGCTCGCGGCGACAGCGCCCGGTACGGCCGCGGTGGCAACCGGCGCTGCAGCGGTGACGCCCCAGGCCTCTTCGAGCGCATTCTTGAGCTCGACAAGTTCGAGCACAGTCATCTTGCCGAGCTGATCTACGAGCTTCGCTGTATCGGTTGGCACTTCTATGACTCCTTCCGAAATGGGTTACTGGGATTCCAACTGCTTGATGCGCGCGTCCAGCACACCTACGAAGTCGCGCATCGGAGCCGTGAAAAGACCGACGATCGCCGACGGTGCGGCGGCAATGGTGCCGACTAGCTGAGCCCGCAGAACCTCTGCCGGCGGCAGCTTCGCGAGATCCTCGATCTGCTCGGCAAGGATCTGCGAACCCTGCAGGACTCCGCCGCGTACACTCAGAATCTTCGTCGTCTTGGCCGTGTCTCTGAGTACTTTGGCCACGCCGATCGGATCGCCGTCCGACTCGAGGAACGCGATTGCAGTCGGACCTTCGAACAGCTCGAGCAGAGTCGTGGCTCCGGCTTTCTCGGCGGCCCTCTTCGCCAGCGTGTTCTTGACAACACTGAAGCGGGCTCCGTGCTTACGCAGCTGCGCGCGCAAGTCGGCGAGCTCAGTTGTCGTCAATCCGCGGTAGTCGGTGACGATCACGGTCTCGGTCTCTTTGAGGCGCGAGGCCAGCTCGGCGACAACGTGTTCCTTGTCGGTTTTAAGCATCTGATCACCTCCTCAAGCGAATCGAGCCCGCACGTAAGGCGGGCTCGGAGCAAGGTGATTAGCCGTTCCGATCCGCCTCGACTGGTCTTCTGCCTCTCGGCTGCCAGCTGTCTGTGGCGACGGGCGTTGAACTAGGCAGAAACCGCTTGCTGCTCCTCCTCGAGCTCGTCGACGACGTCTCGGACCTTGGCCGGGTCGACGTGAATTCCGGGCCCTATGGTAGTCGTTAGCGTTATCGCCCGCACGTAGCGGCCCTTTGCGGCCGCCGGCCTGGCACGCATAATCTCCTCCACGAGCGTCGCGTAGTTCTCGAGCAGCGCTCGCTCACCGAAGGAACGCTTGCCGATCGAAACGTGCACGTTGGCACCGCGGTCGGTTCGGTATTCGACCTTGCCCGCCTTGGCATCGCGAACCGCTTTGGCGATGTCGAAAGTGACAGTGCCTGTTTTGGGGTTGGGCATCAGGCCACGGGGGCCAAGAATGCGCCCCAGCTTGCCAACGGTCCCCATCTGGTCGGGAGTAGCAATGGCGACGTCGAAATCGGTGAAACCGTCCTCTACGCGCTTGCCGAGATCGGCGGAGCCGACGACGTCCGCGCCGGCGTCCTCTGCCTCTTTAGCCTTCTCGCCCTCCGCGAAGACGGCGACGCGCACGTCCTTGCCGGTGCCGTTCGGAAGCATGAGCGTGCCCCTCAGCTGCTGGTCGGCATGGCGAACGTTGAGGCCGAGTCGGAAATGAACCTCAACCGTCTCGTCGAACTTGGCGGCGACCAGCTCCTTGAGCAAGCGAACCGCCTCGAGCGGTGAATAGAGGCGCTCGCGATCGACCTGCGTGCGTGAGCTCGTATAGCGCTTACCGCGGCCGCTCACGACTCGACCTCGACTCCCATTGAGCGCGCCGTGCCGGCGATCACCAGCATCGCAGCCTCAACGTCATTGGCGTTCAAGTCTTTCATCTTCGTCTCGGCGATCTGACGCAGCTGCTCTGTGGTCAGCTTGCCGACTTTGGAGCGGTTTGGCTCGGCTGAGCCTTTCTCTAGCCGTAGCGCCTCCTTGATCAGGACGGCTGCCGGCGGCGTCTTGGTGATGAACGTGAAAGAGCGATCCTCGTAGACCGTTATCTCGACCGGGATGATACGGCCGTTGTCGGCCTGCGTCTGGGCGTTGAAGGCCTTGCAGAAGTCCATGATATTGAGCCCGTGTTGGCCCAATGCGGGACCGACCGGCGGCGCCGGATTGGCCTGGCCGCCGGGGATCTGAAGCTTGATCATTGTCAGGACTTTTTTTGCCATCTACCTAGAGTGTCAGTCGATTTTCTTAACCATCTCGAAGCTCAGTTCGACCGGCACTTGGCGCTCGAAGATGTTGACGAGCACCTTGAGCTTCTGCTGGTCGGGGTTGACGTCGACGATCTCGCCGTCGAAGTCTGCGAGGTGGCCGGAGGTGATCTTGACCGACTCGCCGAGCGAGAACTCTACCTGCGCACGCGGGCGAGCGCCCTCGCCTTGACCCTTGCCGGTATGGAGAATCCGCTCGATCTCGCCTTCGGAGAGCGGCACGGGTTTCGAGCCGGAGCCGACGAAACCGGTCACCCCTGGCGTGTTCTTAACCAGTGCCCAGGCCTCGTCGTCCAGGTTCATGTTCACGAGCACATAACCGGGTAGCACGCGCTTCTCGGCCTGAACTTTCTGACCGTCTTTGGTCTCAATCACGCTCTCGGTCGGAACCACGACGCGCCGGAAGCGTGGCTGCTGGCCCATCGAGACGATCCGGTGCTCGAGATTCGTCTTGACCTTGTTCTCGTGGCCGGAGTAAGTGTTGATCACATACCAGCGAAACACGCGCTCTGCTCCCCTTTCGCTACTGCCCCAGAAGGACTTTCGAGACGAAGCGCTTGAGCGCGAGGTCGGCGATGAACAGGTAGCCACCGACAATCGCGCAGGCAAGCAGTACGACGACAGTACCCTGCACAACCTGCTGGCGACCCGGCCAGTCGACTTTCTTCAGCTCGCCCCAAGACTCGCGAACAAAGGAGAAGGGACCTCGCCGAGTCGACTCTTGCTTACGGCTGGGTTGAACCTTCTGAGACTGAAGCGAACGCGCTTCACGAGCTATACGGCCCTGCTCGGCGAGAGCCGATTGGTTGTGCGCGTCGCGCCGAGCGCGGCGTTGTTGACGAGTCGGGCGAGCCATCGTGGATCCCCCTGCCCTAGCGGGTCTCCCGGTGCGGGGTTTGCTTCCCACACCAGCGGCAGTACTTTCGGAACTCCACCCGGTCGGGTGTGTTCCGCTTCGATTTCTCGGTTTGATAGTTGCGACGTTTGCACTCGGTGCAGGCGAGTGTTACAGCAACTCTGACTCCGGTCTTTGCCATTTTTAAAAAGGGGTTTCTGAGCGCGAAAGAATAGCGGCCTAACCCGCCGCCCGACTGCAGTCTAGCAGGCACCCAGCGACAGTTCCGATACGCCTTCGCGGCAGGGTCGTCGAAGCCTTCGTCAGCTGGTCTTGGCGAAACGGCGTACGGCCTCGAGCAGCTCGCGCGACTTCTCGGCGGCAACCTTAGCGTCGCCGGAAGCAAGGGCAGCCGATACGCAATGGCGCACGTGCGAGTCGAGAATGGTCAACGCGAGGCTCTCGAGCGCAGTAGTAGCGGCGGCGATCTGGGTCAAGATGTCGATGCAGTAGCGCTCCTGGGCGACCATGCGCTCGATTCCACGCACCTGACCGGCGACACGATGCAAGCGCGCGACGAGGGCGTCTTTGTCATCCACATAGCCGGGGCCGGCGGCATGCTCGTTCATCGCTCACTCCCAACGCGCCGCAGCCGCAGACTGTTGGTGACCACGAGCAGGCTCGAGGCCGACATCGCAGCGGCCGCAATGATCGGGTTGAGGAGACCCGTCGCCGCGATCGGAATCGCGGCGACGTTATAGGCGAAAGCCCAGAAGAGATTGCCCTGGATAGTGCGAAGCGTCCTTCGCGCCAACCGGATAGCGTCCGATACGGCTCGCAGGTCACCCGAGGCGAGCGTCACGTCGCCGGCTTCGATCGCGATATCCGTGCCACTTCCGAGCGCCAGCCCGAGATCGGCCTGCGCCAGCGCGGGCGCGTCATTGACGCCGTCTCCGACCATCGCGACGACCTCTCCCGCAGCCTGGAGGTCGCGTACGACCGTTACCTTCTCGCCTGGAAGCACCCCGGCGCGCAGACGCTCTATCCCGAGCTCGCGGGCGACCGCGCTCACCGAGCGCTCGTTGTCGCCCGAGACGAGCAGCGGCTCCAATCCAAGACGCTTCAAAGACCGGATCGCCTCCGCGCTGGAGGGCTTGATCGCGTCGCGCAAGAAGAGCAGGCCGCGCACTTCTCCCTCCCAGCCGACCGCAATGACGGTCATACCCTCCCGCTCCAGCTCAACCGCCCGGCTCGCCAGATCGTCACCGAGCACGAGCTTACGCTCGAGCAGGTAGCCGGGACGACCGACGAGCACCGTCCGACTTTCGACCACGGCCTCGACGCCGAGTCCGGCCTCGCTGGAGAAGCGTCCGGCGCTTGGTATCGAGTTCTCGCGCGCACGCGCAAAGTCCGTAAGAGCGCGCGCGACCGGATGCTCGCTCGAAGCCTCCGCGGCGCCGGCCAGCCGCAATAGCTCAGACTCACTCTGACCCGCGGCGGGTACGACTTGCGCCACACTCATACGTCCCTCGGTCACGGTTCCTGTCTTGTCGAGGACGACGGCCGTGATCCGGCGCGTGCGCTCGAGTACCTCGGGTCCGCGAATGAGTATCCCGAGCTGGGCACCGCGCCCGAGCCCGACCATCAACGCCATTGGTGTCGCCAACCCGAGCGCACAGGGACAGGCGATCACCAGCACGGCTACTGCGGGGGTGAAGGCAGAGCCCGCGGCCGCTCCGAGCGATAGCCAGACCGCGAGCGTAACCACCGAGATCACGATCACAAGCGGTACGAAGACGGCCGAGATGCGATCGACCAACCGCTGTACGGGCGCCTTGCCGGCCTGTGCTTCCTCGACCAGGCGCGCGATCTGAGCGAGCGCCGTGTCGGCACCGACCCTGGTTGCCCGTACGAGCAGGCGACCGTGGCTGTTGATCGCGCCTCCGGCAAGCGAGTCGCCCGGGCCAACTTCGATCGGCATCGCCTCCCCGGTCAGGAACGACTGATCGATCGCGGAGCTCCCTGCCTCGACGACGCCGTCGGTTGCGACTTTTTCCCCGGGCCTGACGACGAAGAGGTCGCCCGCTCGCAGCTCCTCGATGGGAATCATGACCTCCTCGCCGCCGCGCAGGAGCCGCGCTTGCCTAGCTCCCAACTCGAGCAGCGCACGGATAGCCGCGCCGGAACGGCGCTTGGCACGCGCCTCCAAGTAACGACCGAGGAGAACGAGGGCCGTGATCGAAGCGGCCGCCTCGAAGTAGCTCGGAGCGCTTAGCCCGAGCAAGACCACCGCCGCCGACCAGCTCCAGGCGCTGAGCGTCCCGAGCGAGACAAGCGTGTCCATGGTCGCGCCGCCATGGCGCAGGTTTATGAGCGAGGCGCGGTGGAAGGGCCAGCCGGCCCAGAAGACGACCGGCGTCGCCAGCGCCAGCGCCGGCCACTGCCAGCCTGAGAACTCGAGCGACGAGATCATCGCCAGCAGCAGGACGGGCAGCCCGAACAAAACAGCGACGGTCAGGCGCAGCCCGTAACTCGAGCCGCTCAGATTACGGTCGCGGTCGCCCGCGGGGTTGTGCGCGTGGGCGCCATAGCCGGCGCTTTTCACGGCGGCCACCAGATCCTGAACGCTCACGAGCGCCGGATCAATGTGGACGTAGGCCTGCTCGTTGGCGAAGTTGACCGTCGCCGAGCTGCCCTCGAGCGCGTTCAGCTTGCGCTCGATTCGCGCCGCACAAGAAGCGCAGGTCATCCCCTCGAGCTCGAGCTCGACCAGCTCGGCTCCACTCTCTGCAGTCGGAGCGCTCACGCCTCGACTTCGTACCCGGCCTCGAAAATCGCCGCCCTGAGTGCCTCGTCGTCGAGGCCCTCTCCCGCTACCGTCACCAGCTTCGTCTCGAGGTCGATGCGGACGCTCTCGACACCGGCGAGCGGTGAAATCGCCTCTACGACTGTTTTCTCGCAGTGCCCGCACTTCATATCGGGCACCCGGTATTCGAGCTGCTCACTCACAACGGACCTCCCCACTTAGCGTTCATATACCCCCCAAGGGTATCACTCGGCGTCGCCGTGGTAGAGCGACGGGCTTCGAGACGGCGCTAGCGCTTGCCGCAGAGAAAATCGCGTACCAGTTGGTGGTAAGCCGGCACCGGCAGCAGGAAGGAGTCGTGCCCCCAGGGAGAGCTGATCTCCTCCTGGACGATGTCGCAGCCTGCCCGCTCGAGCACACGCTTGATCTCGAGTGAATGCGGAGTCGAGAAGCGCCAGTCGGTGTCGAAGCTGACGATCAGGAAGCGGGTCGGATTGCCCTGCAGGCGCTCGACCGCGGCATCTTCGTTGGCGAAGGGGTCGAAGTAGTCCATCACACGCGAGAGATAGAGGTAGGTGTTGGCGTCGAAGCGCTTGAGGAACTTCTCTCCCTGGTGGTCGAGGTAGGACTCGATCTGGAAGTCGATGCCGAAAGTCGGGCCCTGCGCGTCGCGGCGCTCGCGCCCGAACTTGTTCTCGAGCGCCTGGTCGGAGAGGTAGGTGATGTGAGCCAGCATCCTGGCGACCGAGAGGCCCGAGTCGGGCTCGCGGCCGGTGCCGTAGTAATCACCGTTCTGGAAATTGACGTCACGCATGATCGAGTTGCGCGCCACCGAGGAGAAGGCGATGTTCTCGGGTGTCAGGCGCGAGGAGGCGCAGATGAGCAGGGCGTTCTTCATCTCGCCTGGATGATCTAGCGCCCACTGGAGGATCTGCATCCCGCCCAGGGAGCCGCCCACGCCCGCGTATAGCTGCTCGATCCCGAGCTTTCGCAGCAGCGCGCGCTGCACCTCGACCAGATCGCGCACCGAGAAGTGCGGGAAGCGCAGACCATAGGGCTTACCCGTAGCGGGATCGATCGAGGAGGGCCCGGTCGTACCCGAGCAGCCGCCGAGCAGGTTCGAGCAGACGACGAAGTACTCGTTCGTGTCGACCGGCTTGCCCGGGCCGATCATCGAGTCCCACCAGCCCTCGGTCTTGGGCTCACCGTGGTGGCCCGCTGCATGCGCGTCGCCCGTCAACGCGTGGCAGAAGACGATCGCGTTCGAGCGCTCGGCATCGAGCTCGCCGTAGGTCTCGTAGGCGGCGTCGATGGGGGTGAGCGTCTCGCCCGACTCCAGCACGAACGGGTTCTCCTCGTCGTAGAGGCGAACATGCTGGGTGGCGACGAGCCCGACGCTCGCTCCCATCTCCGCATTCGACCCAAGAGTCTCGTGGGTCAACTACAACCTCCTGGTTTCATGCCTAGCTTGACGAATCTGTCGCCCCTTGGAGCGCCTGGTCGAGGTCGGCCAGGATGTCGTCGATGTGCTCGATCCCGATCGAGAGCCTGATGGTGTCTTGAGTTACACCGGCGGCCGCCAGCTCCCCGTCGTTGAGCTGTGCGTGCGTCGTCGTCGGCGGGTGGATCGCGAGCGACTTGGCGTCGCCGATGTTGGCCAGATGGCTGAACAACTCGAGGCTCTCGATGAACCGGGCCCCGGCCTCGCGTCCTCCCTTGATACCGAAGCTGACGAGGCCGCCGTAGCCGCCCTTGAGGATCCTGTCTGCAACCCCTTTGTACGGGCTCGACTCGAGCCCCGGGTAGTTGACCCAGGCCGCGCCCGAATGGTTCTCGAGGTACTTCGCGACCGCGAGCGCGTTCTCGGAGTGGCGCTCGATTCTGAGTGGAAGTGTTTCCAGTCCCTGCAAGAGAAGGAACGCATTGAAGGGCGAGAGCGCGGCGCCGGTGTTCCTCAACAGCACTGTTCTCGCGCGACCGGCGAAGGCAGCCGGCCCGAGCGCTTCCGTCCAAACGACTCCGTGATAGGAAGGATCGGGCTTGGTCAGGCCAGGGAAGCGATCCCCGTACCTAGCCCAGTCGAAGCGACCGGAATCGACCAGCACCCCGCCGATCGAAGTTCCGTGCCCACCGATCCACTTGGTCGCGGAGTGCACCACAACATCGGCGCCGTGATCGAAGGCGCGGCAGAGAATCGGCGTTGGAACGGTGTTGTCGACGATCAGCGGCAGACCGAGCGCGTGGGCGGCTTCGGCCCAGGCGTCGAGGTCGACGACGTTCAACTTCGGGTTACCGATCGTCTCAACGAAGGCGAGACGCGTCTTCTCGTCGACGAGCTCGGCGAGCTTCTCCGGCTGGTCGGGATCGAGCCAGCGCACCTCTATCCCGTATTGAGGCAGCGTGTGGGCGAAGAGGTTGTATGTACCGCCGTAGAGCGTCGAGACCGAGACGAAGTTGTCGCCCGCTTTCGCGATGTTGAGGATGGCATAGGTGTTGGCGGCCTGTCCCGAGGCGAGCGCGAGCGCCGCGACGCCGCCGTCGAGAGCGTTCATCCGCTCTTCGAATACGGCCCAAGTCGGATTCCCGATCCTGGAGTAGATGTTCCCCGGCACCTTCAGCGCGAACAGATCGGCCGCATGCTGGGTATCGTCGAAGACGTAGGAGGTCGTCTGGTAGATCGGCACCGCGCGGGCGCCCGTAGTTGGATCCGGTATCTGGCCCGCATGCAGCGCCAGCGTCTCGGGTCGATAGTTGCTCATCTTCCTGCTCCTTCCCTTCCATACCTGGAATTTGTCCCGGGAACGCAAAAGGCCTCCTGCCCCGGAGGCCCTTCTTGCTCCCGCCGGTATGGCGGGCGCTCCGTGTTTCCATCTTCCCACTCCTCGGCCCGGGACGGTCCGGCTCGCGGCTGGAATTCGCACCTGTCGAGCAGCGCTCCGGTTGCGGCGGTGTCAAAGGGCCAGATCCCTCGACCGCTCGTGATGGTTAACGGCTATCGAAGCGTAGCAACAGCTCTATCGGGGTCAAGAAACGCACGCCCAGAAGCGACGGCGACGGCCATCTCGATCGGATTACCGCCCCGGCTCGAACGGACTGACCATCGCGCTGATCGATCCGGGCGGAGACTCGCAGAAGCCGGAGAATGTCGCCACCGCGGTCGTCGCCCCGCGTCGCTCCGGAAGTGCGAAGCTGAAGATCCCCTTCGATCCGTTTTGGCGGCACCAGCCCTGGAGCCTGATCGCAACGTCGGCTTTGTCGCTCGGCTTTAGCTCGACACGCGGCCATCCGGCAGGCTTCGGCATCGAGTCTTGCTTCCACCATGGTTTCCAGGGAGCTTGCGTGACCTGGAGCTTCTTCCCGTCGGGAAGCCTGACCGTCATTTTCGGAGTACCGGTCAGCGTGCAAGGCGAGTTGCTCTTGTTGGCGAACGTGGCGCCGCCGACGAGGCCCCCGGTCGCGCCCTGAAGCGACATCGAGGCGACCAGCTGTGCGGAGTCGCAGGCGGGCACGCTCTTCTCCGAGGAGCCGGAGCGTCGGCATCCGCCAGCCATCATCGCCACGACGAGAATGAGTGTGAGGGTCGCTATCGAGCGGGCGTACGAGCGGCGAATCGGGTTCACGTCAAGACCTCCATTGTGTCGTGGCTGGCTGAGGTCGACCCGGCGAGGCCCCGTCTCACTGCGCGCCTCGCCGGGTGTCATCCATCTCGGCGGCTAGCTACCGCCGTGTGTCTCGTCGTTCAGAAGATCGAGTTCTCCGTTCTGTCCTCGAGCGCTGTGGTAGCCGATCGGCTCCTGCTGCGCGGTGGTTTCAATACTCGCACCCCTCGGAGCGTCGGCGATCGTCACGGCTCCACTCCCGGGAACGTCGACCACGTCCATGGTCTGTTGCCCCGCCGCCAAGTCCTGCCGGACAATCACGAAGCGACCTCTCGTTGGATCGTTGCCGGCAGCTCCTGCGTAGATGGCCGTCAGCGTCTTGCCGTCGCTCGTCACCCAGCCGTTCTTGACGTCGATCAACTCGGGCGAAACCGGCACCGGCGTGTCTTGCGACAGCAGGTGTCCGGGTATGCGGTCGAAGGCCGGCGCCGAAGTAGTGGAGCTCTCCGCTGACGCCGGCGCAGCGGGCCGGGAAGACGCGCCGAGCGACGAAACCGATCCGTCCGGCGGAAGTGAATGTTCAACCTGCGCCGCTTTTTCGCTCGGCACGACGATGCCGAACCTGGATTCATATCTCCCGCCCGCCAGCGTCGTCGCGAAGCTGGCGCTGGCACCAATGGCGAGCGCTGAAACAATCGCGAACAAAACAACTGAGCGCTTATTCGATTTCGGAATACGAAACCTCATCAATGTGATCCCCTTCCGCCTTAGTTAGCTTCCACAACCGAAACACGCTATCTCGGGTAACACGGACCCCTTGTTGCGCGTATTCAAAGCGTTCCATCCCTGGGCCGGCGAGAGCACATTCGATGCTATTTCCGCCGTAGTCCCCCAAAAATAGTAATCAGTTGCATGAGTACTGTCCCACAAGCGTTTGACGGTCGTCCACTGGTCGGAGTTCACCGTGTAATAAATCTCGGGCAATGGAACAGCGGAGCCGGAATACGACACGTAGGCGACATCCCCAACTGTCCAGCCGTTGTTGCAGGAACCATTGCTGCCACTCGACGCGCATCCATCTGCGGACCCGAAGTCGTAGCTGAGCGCCCAGCCCTGGCCGCTTACTCCGTCGACGAGCTGCTTGCTCATAGCAGCCGTTTCCCAAGAAGGCTCGATGTCGCTCGCGACGGCCGCGCTCTGCCTGTTGTAATTCTTCGCTTGCTGGTACTCGTAGAGGTTCTGGGCTCGGAGCGACTGGAAGTAGCCCGCGGAGTACGCGTCCTCCTTGCTCATCCCCGAGTTCGACATGTGGTAGTTCGAGTTTCCGTAAGCGATGGTCGTACTTCCGGTGAACCAGCCTTTGTGAACTCCGTCCGCGGCCGCCTTGAGTGCCGCTAGGATCTCGCAGTTCGAGAATGGGGTCGACCCATTTCCGAACGAGATCGTCCCCCAATTGCTGCTTCCGAGCTTGCGTGCAGCTCCGAAATCGAGCAGCATCAACCGGTCTCCTCCCGGATGGTTCTCTGCAAAATGTTGTCCGTGGCTGAGGGCCTCGGCCTTCAGCCCGTCGAAGCTCGTCGCATACATGTACCACGCACCGACCGGCTCCGGTGCACTGTTGGCCACAACCGGAATTGCCAGACACAGTGCACCTACTACCGCCCAGATGAGGGCGAATCGACGTATCACACAATCACCTCCAGACGCGTTTTGACGAAATCAGACAGCGCCCAGAAATACGGGATCTCTCATTGCGGTGATATGGCCTGATTACGGGAGATGATCGCTGTACGACCACTCGATCTCCCCGGCCACCGCGGCATATTCTCCAGAAACCGCTATCGAGATGTCAAGCCGTCTTTTATCGCCATGTCTTCAAACAACGGCTCGATAACGCGACCTTGTTAACTTCTATCGAGCGTTAATCCATGCCGTATTACCGAAGCCGGTAGGTCCACCGAGGTAACACGCGGTTTCGCCTTCACGACCGGCTGCGGGCGGCGAAGTATCGCTCGGAGCGAGCTCTAGGCGCTTACAGCCTCGGCCTCGGTGACCTGTGCGAGCGAACGGCGCTCAACCTCGATCCGCGGCAGCCACTCGAGCCAGCTCGGCAAGTACCAGCCGACGCGTCCGAGCAGACTCATCACGCTCGGCAAAACGATCGAGCGGATGATGGTCGCATCGAGCAGCAACGCCACGGCAACGCCGAAGCCCATCTGCTGGAACATGACCAGCTCGCCCCGGGCAAAACCGGCGAAGACGACCACGATGATCAGCGCCGCGCCGGTGATGATTCTGGCAGTCGAGACGACGCCCGAGTAGATCGCCTGCTGGGGAGAGCCCGACTCGTCGTAGTGCTCCTTGATCCGGCTCATCAGGAAGACCTGGTAGTCCATCGAGAGACCGAAGAGCACGGAGAAGAGGAAGAGCGGCACCCAGGCGTCAATCACGCTGGTGTGGGTGAAACCGAACAGGCCGGCGCCGACTCCGTGCAGGAAAACGAGCGTGAGCAGTCCGTACGCGGCGCCCACTGAAAGCAGGTTAAGCAGAATCGAGACAGCAGCCACCACAACCGAGCGGAAGGCGACCATCAGGAGCACGAAGCTGAGTCCCAGCACCAGCATGAGTACGTAGGGAGTCGGGTGCGTGACCGCGTCGAAGTAGTCGGAGTAGAGCGCCGTCTTACCGCCGACGAGCACGCTGGAGCCACTACCCGCCAGAGCGCGGGGAATGATGTGGGCGCGCAGGTCGCGTAGCGCGCTGACTGCGGTACCCGAGCCCGCGTCGCCGCGCACCGGAACCGACAGTAGCTTCACGTCCATCAGCCGCGAGACCTCGATCTTGCCCGGCCCGAAGCGCGGGTCACCGGCGAGCTGATTGCGTAGCTCGCTCAGCCTGCCTGCGACCGAGGAGTTTCCGCCCGAGACGAGGATCTGCGCCGGATAGGGATTCTGCGCCGGAAAGTACTTCTGAATGGCCACATAGCCCTGCTTCGAGATCAGGTGGTTCGGCAACGCGCGAACGCCCGTCTCGCCGGTCTTCAGACCGAAGATCGGAAGCGCTGCCATCAGCATCACACTGACGCTGAGCGCCAGGCTGAGACCAGGCCGCCGTAGCACTGCGCGGATGATCGCGCTCCAGACGCGGCCCCCACCTCCGTTCTCCATACCGATGCCGCGCCCCAGAACGGGTACGCGCAGGGCGTTGATCCCATCGCCGACGAGGCCGAGGAAGGCCGGCAGTAGTGTCAGTGCCGCGGCCACCGAGACGATCCCGACGACGATTGCCCCGACCGCGAGACTGCGCATGATCGTGGTCGGGACTATGAACATGCCGAGCAGCGCGACCACGAAGGTGCTGCCGCTGAAGAGAACGGCTCTCGATGCGGTCGCCCCGGCCACGGCGATCGCGTCGATCTTCTCGCGGGCGCGAGCCCGTTCCTCGCGGTAGCGCGAGAGGATGAAGAGCGAGTAGTCGATGCCGAGCGCCAGGCCCATGCCGCTGAGCATGTTCACGATGAAGACAGAGAAGCCGAACTCGAGCGAGAGCAGCGAAACGACACCCATCCCGACCACAATCGAGATCAGCGCCATCAGCACCGGCACGAGTCCGGCGACAAGAGCCCCGAAGACGAGCACCAGCACGATCAGGGCTCCCGGCAAGCCGAAGGCCAGCTCGCCCGTCTCGAGATCGTGTTGCGAGAGGGCATTCATATCGTTGTTGGCTGTGCGATCGCCGGTCATCGCGACTTCGAAGCTGGGCGTGTGCCGGGCGCTCTCGACCAGCGAGACGACCGGCTTGACGGCGGCGTCCGTGGCGATCTCGAGCTGTACGAGCGCGGCGTGATCGTCGCGCGATACCAGCATGCGCTGGCCGGAGAGGTAGCTGGCGCCGTTCGTCACTCCGCTGAGCGCCAGGCTGCCCTTGACGAGACGGGCAACGAGAGCACGGAACTGTGGCGTCGAGGTCGTATAGCGATCGGAGTGGACGACGATGACGTCCGAGACTTGGCTCTTGAGCTGGGCCGGCGTCGGGGGGAAGGCCTTCGCCATCAGGTTGTCGGCGCGCACCGACTCGGGCTTACCGCTCACGTTTCCGTCCGAGCTGAGGCCGTTCAGCGCCGTGCCCACGAGCAGAAACGAGACAACCACGGCGAGCCCCCAAAACGCGAGCGTGCGCTTCGGTTTCCGAGCGCTGGCCCGCGCTAGTCTCTCCGTGACTCCCATCCGCTCCTTCTGCATCTCCCCGACCTTTCCGTAACTCCGTGTTCAAGGGCTGTACAGCGTACGTTTACGCCGTATGCGTACGGCGTAGATCGACACCGTATACTCGGACAGCTAAACTGTCAAACCAATGGCGATTGACGAAAAGACCGA
The DNA here is from genome assembly GCA_050010215.1 of Gaiellaceae bacterium. GTDB lineage: Bacteria > Actinomycetota > Thermoleophilia > Gaiellales > Gaiellaceae > Fen-549. Next base: position 61,116 of record JBEKLL010000006.1, read on the forward strand.
GCGCACGACACTGTCGCGGCGCGCCCTGATCGAGGCGGCGCTGGCACTTGGCGACAGCGAGGGGTTGGAGGCAATCAGCCTGCGGCGACTGGCGCGCGAACTCGGCGTGACGCCGATGGCGCTCTACCGTTACGTGGAGAGCAAGGAGGCGCTACTGGCCGCGATTGCCGAGCGCGTCTTCGAGGACTTCGAGCTACCGACCGAGATCGAAGGCGATTGGCGCAAGCAGATGAAGGCGCTGGCACGCTCGTTCAGGAACCTGCTGCTGGCTCATCCAACCGTGGCCGCGCTTTTTTCTTCGCACGCGAGCGAGGTCTCGCAGAACGGGGCGAGGGTCGTCGAGGTAGTACTGGGCGTACTCAGGGGCGCCGGCTTCCCGCCCCAGGAGGCCGCCCTGCTCGAGAGCGAGTGCGAGCGCTTCATCCTCGGCTTGGTGGTGCTGGAGATCGGCGGCGGCCCGCAGCTCTGCCCGTTCAATCCCAAGGCCCACGCGATGGAGGCCGCGACAAGGCTCGCGCTTCTGCCGCCGGAGGAGTTCCCGAACCTGCTCGAGTCGCTGCCCTACTTCAACCAGAAGAACGATCCGGATTGGGCCTTTGAGTTCGCGCTCGACCTCATCGTGGGCGGACTGGAGCGGATGCTCGAGAGGCAGAGCGAGAGCAGAGCCGCGAGCTAGAAACCAGCTAGGGCTTTCCGCGAGCGCTAGTGAATCAGCTTGAGCATGCGGAACATCGGCAGGTACATCGAGACCACGATCAGACCGACCATGCCGCCGACGCCGAGCATCATCAGCGGCTCGATGATCGAGGTGAGCGAGGCTACGGCGGTATCGACCTCGTCCTCGTAGAAGTCCGCGACCTTCGAGAGCATCAGCTCCAGCTCTCCCGACTCCTCGCCGATCTTCACCATCTGGCTGATCATGACCGGGAAGAGCGAGCTCTCCAGCAGCGGCTGAGCAATCGGGATACCCTCCTGCACCCTTTCTTTGACCTCCAGCAGTGCCTTCTCGACGACCGCATTACCGGATGTGTGAGCGGTGATGTCGAGCGCCTTGATGATGTCGACGCCGGCCGCGATCAGAGTCGAGAGTGTGCGCGAGACACGTGCCATCGAGACTTTGAGAGCGGTGCTGCCGATGCGCATCGGCACCCTGAGCAGAAACGCATCCCAGAGCGCTCGCCCCGGCGTCGTCTTCTTGAACCGCAGGAGACCCCAGATCGTTCCGCCCAGCACCGGGAAGATCACGTACCACCAGCTCTTCATGATGTTCGAGGCCGTCATCACGTACTGAGTCAGAACCGGGAGCGTGCCACCGTTCTGCTTGAAGATGCTCACGAAGATCGGCACGAGGAAAAGCAGCATGCCGGTGAGCACGAGGGTGGCGAAGGAGAGAACGAGTGTCGGGTAGACCATCGCGCTCTTCACCCGGCGCTTGATCGCCTGTGCCTTCTCGATCTGTACTGCGACACGGTCGAGCACCGTGTCGAGCACGCCTGCCGCTTCGCCTGCCTCGACCATCGCGCAATACAGGTTGTCGAAGACCCTCGGGTGGGAGCCCATGGCCTCGGACAGGAGAAGCCCGCGCTCGACCTTGGCCCGAACATCGGCGACGACTACGGCGAGGTTGTCGTCCTCGGTTTGCTCCTCGAGGATCACGAGCGCGGCGACGACACTGACACCGGCCGAGATCAGCGTCGCGAACTGACGCGAGAAGACCTGAAGAGCCTTCGCCGTAACGCTCTTGACGGACGTGACCTGAGCGGCCGCGGCGGCTTCGGCTATCTGCTCGAGGCGCTCGGCCAGCAATCCACGCTGGCGTAGCTGCTCACGCGCCGACTCGAGATCGGTCGCCTGAAGCTCGCCGATGCTCATGACACCCTGCGAGTTGATAGCGCTGTAGGTGAACGCAGCCATCGCTTAGCTCTATCGGCAGCTTTCGGGGCCCTCTTAAGGCCGCTCGGTCGAGAGCTCGACCGCCCCCCTAGGGGCCTGTCGTAGAGGTGGTGCCGGTAGTCGTAGTGGTGGAGCCGGAGGTGGTGGTACCAGGGATGGTGAACGTCCCCGATTCCCCGGTCATGACCAGCTTGAGCGCGTATCTCGTTCCGTCAACCGTGTTCACGAGCACGACGGTCCGGCCTTTCCGGATCGTCACCTTAGGCTGGCCGCTCGCGAACGAGCCGCCGGCGACGCTGATGACGATGCTGTTCGCAGAGATGGAATCGAGCGTGAACACGGGGGAAGCCGCCGGGAACGAGGCATCGAGCGCGACCGATTCGTTGACGCCGTTGACGGAGATGATGGCCGTCGAGTAACCGCCCGTCGGCGTAGTGGTCGTGGTGTGCGCGCCGGTAGTCGTTGTGTTGTTCGTACCGGTAGTCGACGTGGTGCTCGCGGCGGTGGTCTGCGAGCCCGGGGCGCCGCCGAACGGGGCCTTGTTTGCGAAGAGGCTAAACGCGCTCAACTGCCCCTCGCCTGCCTTGTAGACGGGCGAGCTCGGCAGCGAGTTGGGCGACGCCCCGCTCGCTGCCGGTACTCCGGTTGCGCTCGGCGTCCCGACTGTACTCGGCGTCGATGATGTGCCGGCTGTCTGAGTAGTCGCCGGCGCCGCGCTAGCGGGAGGGGTTTTTTTCTTCAAGATGCTCGGGATCTCGATCACTCCGACGACGATCAGCACCGCGACGAGTCCGGCGAGAATGATCTTCTCTCTCTTCTCTTTAGCTTTCTGTTTGTCTGCGCGCTGATTTTTCGCTGCCATCAGGACCCAGCTCCTCCGGTGGTATCGGTCGTGGAATTCGTACTCGTTGTCGTGCTCGCCGCAGCCGCAGCGCCGAGGGCGACAGGATGACCATAGGCGTAGGCTTCGGCATCGATCGTCGCCTTGATCTGCGGGAAACCGGCGTCTCCCTCGATGAAAGTGATCTGATCGATCGTGAACAGGCGCCCGCGGGCTTGCAGCTTGCCGTTCTCGACCAGCACGAGCGACTGCAGGCGATGCAGGAAGTCGGAGAGGTCGAAGAAGTTGCCCTGGAAGATCAGCGTCAACGGAATCACCTGGTATGTGGTCGCATCCACGACTGTTCCCGGCGAGATCGAATCGAAGCTGACACCGGTGTCTTTCGCGATTGCGCCGAGCTGCAGGTAGAGCCCGGCGACGTCGGTCGTGTCAGGCATCGCCGTCTGGAGCTTGTAGTTGTCCGCGACGAGGATCTTCGATAGACCGGCGGCCTGGTGGGCCTGTGATTGACCGGCCCTGATCTTGGTGTTCAGATCCGCGATCTGCCGCGTGAGCGAGCTCGCCTGACTCTTCTGCGGCCCGATCAGGAGGAAGTAGCCGCCGCCCGCAAGCACAACCAGCCCTGCCAGCACCACGGCAAGCCTGATCGCAACCGGAGTCGCCTTGAAAGCCGGCAAGGAATTCACGAGACCGCTCCCGGCGTACGTATCTGCGCTTTGATAACGAATTGGTAATAGGACTGACCGCGTACGCCCTTGGTGAGCGCGGTCGAGTCGAGGGTTACGTTCGTGAGCGGCGGTAGATCGATGAGGCGCGTCATCAGGAGCGCCACAGATTCCTGCGCCAACGCCCAGCCTCCGATGGTTAGATTCTCGGGGACCCCCGATGTGGCGGTGAGAGACGCCGTGATCTGTGGATTCGGCGATATCGGCGCGGTCGCCGTAAGGGTCGTCAGCTTGACGTCCGCAGGCAATACGAGAGCGATCTGACCGAGGATGTAATCCCAGGGGATCCTGTACGAAAGCGCGCTTGCGGCCGCGCCAATCCGCGCTTGCTCAATTGAGGCCAGTGCCGCTTGTATCGGCAGAATCTTCGGCGGCGGGTTCACGGTGTTGATCTTGGTGAGCTCGGAGCTCAGTGAGTCGCGCTCGGACTGTTTGTTCTGCACCTTCTGGCTTGCGCTCATGTACATGAACAGGAGCGCCGCAACGACGACGGCGAAGCCGGCGACCCCCACCAACAGAGCCGGATCGGGAGCGGTTCGCCTGGCACGCTCTGCGTCTTTAGGGAGTAGGTTGATCGCACGCATGAGCCGTCATTCCTCGATTGCCAGGCCGATTGCGATGGCGAGCGCGCGCTGGTTCTCACTGACTTCGACGCCCTTGCCAGCCCTTACGCGCTCGAAAGGATCGCCGACTCTGACGCTGACGCCGATCAGCCGTTGCAGCTCGCTGTCCAGGCCGGGAAGCAGCGACGTTCCGCCCGCGATGACGATGTCGCCGATCCCAAGTGATCCGGGCTGGTTCTGGTAGTACTGAAGCGAGGATACGAGCTCGCGCGCGAATGTCTGCAACTGCCGGCGGACGATGTCGGCGGCCAGGTTGACCTGCTCCTGAGTGACGTCCGGAGGAAGCGTAATCTCGGAGCCGTCGAGCGTGACCGCATGCTTGATCGGTTCCGCCTCGGAGGGAGCAAGGTTGAGTTGGCGGGCAATGGCGACATCGAGAGTTGAGCCACCCCATTCGAGCACTCGCGTGAACTCGCAGATGCGTCCGTCGGAGACGGCGAAGGTCGAACGTTCGTGGCCGATCGAGACGACAACATGAGCGGCGTCGGCCCGCTCCTCGGTGGCACTCGGGGTCAGCGCTCTGAGCAACCCGAAGGCCTCGAGGTCAATGCCGACCAACCGGACGCCGGCGTCCTTGAAGGCGACCACGTAGCGATCGATCAAGTCGCGGTAGGCGACCACTAGCAGAACGCGGCGTACGAGCTCGCCATCGGCGTTCACGCTTTCGCTCAACTGCTGGTAGTCGAGCACGGCGTCCTCGAGCGCGATCGGCAGCACCTCTTGGGCCCGGAAGCGGATCGCGTTCTCGAGCTGCCGGGGCTCCATGACCCCGGATATCTCGATGATACGCACGCCGATCCGGTTGTTCGATACGCCGAGTCGCACCGCCTTCTTCGGAAGCCCGTGCGTGTTGAAGAGGCTCGCCAGCGCAGTCGCGAGAGCGGGCACGTCGCGAACCTCGCCGGCCACTACTACTCCACGCGGAAGCGGGTCGCGCACCAGCTCGAGCAGCTCCGGCCGCCCGTCGTTCGGAACGACGCGCGCAGCGGAGATACCGGAGGCGCCGATCTTGACCCCTACGAGCGCCTTCTGACGTACCGCGGCGCTCTTTCCCGAAGATGCGACCGGGATTGAGCTTTTCTTCCCGAACGAGAGCTCGCGCTTGTAGAAGGGAACACTCGGCGTCTTAGCCGGCAACGGCTGCGTGGGCGCGGGCGCTGTAGGCGTGGCCGCCTCCGCTTCGACTGGCTCGGCGGACTGTGGCGGTGGCGCCGACTTGGACTTCGACTTGAACGAGAGCTCGCGCTTGTACCAGGGCACGTTTGCCTGAGCCGGAGCCGGAACCGGAACCGGAGCCACAGGCACTACCGACGACAGCTCATCGGCCGGGGGCAGCGGCGTTTCGCTCGCCGGCTCCTCGATCGCCGCAACCGGTTGAGTCGGAGCGACCTGGGCGGGCGTGGCATCCTCCGCTTCGACCGGTTCGGCGGACTGCGGCGGCGGCGCCGACTTGGACTTCGGCTTGAGCGAGAGCTCGCGCTTGTACCAGGGCAACTTCGCCGGAGCCGCAGTCACCATAGGTACCTCAACGGGAGCCGCAGTCACCGGAGGTAGCTCAACGGCCGGAATCGCCGCAGCTGCACTCACAGGCTCCTCCGTCACCGCAGCCGGCGGCTTCTTCTTGCCTCCGAGCGAGAGCTCACGCTTGTACCAGGGGACTTTCGCCGGCTCCGGTACCGCCGCGCTCTCTTCGGCAAGCGAGACCGGAACCTCAGGCGTGGCCTCGGGTGCGGCGACACTCTCATCGGCAAGCAAAGCCGGTTTCGCAGGGGCAGCCGATTTCGGTGCACGCTTCTTGCTCCCGAACGAGATCTCGCGCTTGTACCAGGGAACTTTCGCTTTCTTCTCCTCGCCGGTGACATTGGCTTCGACCGAAGCGCGCAGCGCTTCTAATGGAGAAGGACGCGAATCGGAAGCAGACGGAGTGGCCTGGTCAGGCTTGGGTCCTTCTTTCGGTGGCGCCGCGGTCGGCGGGGAGGCCGCCGGGCCGACCTGCGCGGATGGCTGCCCGGGTTGAGACGGGTGCGCCTGCGGCTCAGGAGGAACCGAGCGGGCGGTGGCTCCCGGTGAAGAGGTCGCGGGCGGAGGAGCGCTGGGCGCGCCGGCCGACGGACGTGGAGGGGGCGCTCCAAGTGGCGGTGGACCGCTCGGAGGGATGGGGCTCACGGACGGTTGCCCGGAAGGGCCAGGCTGAGCCGGGCGAGCAGGCGATCCGGGCGCTGGAGTGGCGGGCCGAGGTGGACCGGGCGCTGCGCTCGGCGCGGCGGCGCCTGTGGGCGCAGGCCTGACGGGTGCTTGCGCAGCCGGTCGGACAGGTGGAGCGCCAACCGGCGGTTGCCCACCCGGCGAAGCCGGACGGGCAGGCGGTTGCTGTGCGGGCGGCGGTCCAGGCTGAGCCGGGCGAGCAGGCGATCCGGGTGCTGGAGTGGCGGGCCGAGGTGGGCCGGGCGCTGCGCTCGGCGCGGCGGCGCCTGTGGGCGCAGGCCTGACGGGTGCTTGCGCAGCCGGTCGGACAGGTGGAGCGCCAACCGGCGGTTGCCCACCCGGCGAAGCCGGACGCGCCGGCGGTTGCTGTGCGGGCGGCGGTCCGGGCTGAGCGGGGCGAGCAGGTGATCCGGGCGCTGGGGAGACAGGCCGAGGCGGACCGGGCGCCCCGGCGGGCGGGCGCGGCGGCGGCGTGCCGACCGGCGGTTGCCCACTCGGCGAAGCCGGAGGCGCGGGCGGTTTGGGCGGCGTGCCGACCGGCGGTTGCCCACTCGGCGAAGCCGGAGGCGCGGACGGTTGCTGTGCGGGCGGCGGCCCATGCTGAGCCGGACGAGCAGGCGATCCGGGCGCTGGAGTGGCGGGCCGAGGCGGACCGGGCGCTCCGGCCGGCGGCAGACCGCTCGAGGAGGTCTCGCCCTCGTGCGGGCGCCCACCCTCTGGTTTTCCTTCGCTCCCCGTCATCTCTCCTGGTTCCTCCGCCATGGCTCAAGTTCCTGCAACGCGCAGGCCCGATCCCGGCGGTCCGCCGGAGCCCGAGGGCGTCTGACCGGTCTGTATCCCGCTGCGTTCCAGGAGCCCGAGCAACTGCTCAGAGCGCGTCGAGCGTGAAACCGCCTGCTCGACCGTGATCAAGTGCTTGGAAACGAGCTCGGCGAGCGACTGCTCCATCGTCTGCATGCCGCGCTTCGAGCCGGTCTGCATGAACGAGTAGACCTGCTCGATCTTCCCCTGGCGTATCAGGTTGCGAACCGCATCGTCCGGAATCAAGATCTCGAGAGCCGGAACGCGCCCCTGCTCGTCCGCCGTCTTCAGCAGAGCCTGCGTGACCACGCCCTCAAGCGAGAGAGCGAGTTGCATTCGCACCTGATCCTGTTGCTCGGCCGGGAATACGTCGATGATGCGGTCGATCGTGCTTGGCGCGCTCTGCGTGTGCAACGTGGCGAAGACCAGGTGGCCTGTCTCGGCGGCCGTCAGAGCGATGCCGATCGTCTCGAGGTCGCGCATCTCGCCGACGAGGATGACATCGGGATCCTGGCGTAGAGCTGCGGTCAGCGCGTCCGCGAAGCTGAGCGTATCGGCTCCGACCTCGCGCTGGTTGACGATGCAGTTCTTGTGCCGGTGCAGGAACTCGATCGGGTCCTCGATCGTGATGATGTGATCGCGCCGAGTGCGGTTGATCTCGTCGATCAGCGCAGCCAGGGTCGTCGACTTGCCCGAGCCGGTCGGACCGGTAACGAGCACGATTCCGCGCGGCTTGCGCGTCAGATCGTGCAGGTGCGCGGGCAAACCCAGCTCCTCGAGCGTCTTCAGCTCCGTCGGAATGAGACGGAAGGCACCGGCCAGGCTTTCACGCTGGGAATAGATGTTGACACGGAAGCGAGCCAGCCCTGGCACCGAGTAGGCGAGGTCGAGCTGGCGCTTGATCTCGAGGTGCTTCTGCTGCTCGGTCGAAAGGATTCGATAGAACATCTCGCGCGTCATCTCGGGAGTCATGACAGGCTCCTCTTCGATCCTTCTCAGCGTCCCGTGCACGCGAATGATCGGCCTCGAGCCGACGGTCACGTGAAGGTCCGATGCCGCGCTAGCCACGACGTGCTCGAGCAGTCGATCGATAGACGTTCCCGAGGGGTGCGGGTTCATTGCCACGGCGGTCGTATCGGCAAGCTCCCGGGCTTTCTTGAGTGGTCGCGCACGATGCCACAGCGATGCGGGTAGCCCATCGTGGGCAGTCGACTTCACCCATTTGGGGCTAATGGACGGCAACCGCACTGCCGATCGCAGCGAGGTCAAAGTCATCGCAGCAATCACAAGGAGCCAGAACGCATGGCAGACATCATTCGTAAGCGCTTGACCGGGAGAGAAGAGGGCTTCACCCTCATCGAGCTCCTGGTCGTCATCGTCATCCTGGGCATCCTGCTCGCGATCGCGGTGCCTTCCTACATGGGCTTCCGTAACCGCGCGCAGCAAACCGCCGCGCAGGCCAACGTCCGCGCGGCCGTCCCGGCTGTCGAGTCCTATTACCAGGACAACAACACCTATGTCGGCATGACGCGCGCCAAGCTGGTGCAGAGCTACGACGCCGGTCTCAAGCTGACCAGCACAGCCATCCGCGTCAGCGCCACCGGTTACTGCATCCAGGCCACCGTAGGTTCCTACACCTACAACAAGAACGGCCCCACCACGAACATCGTAAGCGGTGTATGCGCCTAGCATTTCTTGCAGGCGACGCTTGAAGCAGAAGGGGCGCTACGGCGCCCCTTCTGCTTGCTCGGGCTAATGCTGTAGACGCGGGCGGCCGAGAAAAGGCGGGTAGATGAGGGTGAGAGAACGGATAGGAAGAGGGGAGCTCGTCGCCCTGGGCGCGATTGTCGCGGCGAGCATCATCGCCCGGCTCATCCTCGCCCACGAGACCGTCACGATGATGTTGGTCCCAGACGAGTACATCTACTCGGAGATCGCTCGCTCGCTGGCTCTCTACGGCAGCGTCTCGGTGCGGGGAACGTCGGCCGGCTTCCCGGCGCTCTTCTACCCGATCCTGATCTCTCCCTTCTGGGGATCCTTCGACGTCGAGACTGCCTACCGGCTTTCGCAGGCTCTGAACGTGATCTTCGCTTCACTCGCGGCGCTTCCCGCCTTCTTTCTTTCTCGACGGCTCGGCTTTCGCCCGCTCCTTCGGCTCTCGATAGCCGCCCTGGCGGTCGTCATTCCCGGACTCGCGTACGCGTCTTACGTAATGGCGGATTCCCTCGCCTATCTGCTTGCGCTGAGCGCGATCGCCGTCGGCGCCCGGGTGCTCGCCCAACCAAGCAGCCGCGGGGAGCTCGCCTTCATCGCTCTCGCCGGTTTGGCCGCCTTCAGCCGCATTCAGTATCTCTTCCTCCTTCCGATCTTCCCTTTGGCCGCGCTCCTGCTCGAGCCAAGACGCCCGCTTCGCGCCGTGCGCCGGATGCGACTCACGTTCGCGCTCGCCGCGGCCGCCGCCGTGCTCACTCTGACGCTCGGCTTGGGTTCGGTGCTCGGCTACTACAACGGCGTACTCGACTTCAGTTTCCATCCACTCGACATCGTGCGCTGGATCGGATCGGACGCCTACGTCCTCGTCTTCGCCGCGGGAGTCTTCGTCGTTCCGGGCGCGTTGATCGGAGTAGTGCTCGCGCTGGCGAAACCGCGCCGGGTGGAGGAGCGGGCGCTGGCGCTGCTGGCGGTCATGAGCGCTGCGGCCTTGCTCATCGAGGCCGGTTTCTATGCGACCAACGGCTCTAACCGAGTTCAGGAGCGCTACCTGCTCTTGCTCTTGCCGCTCGTTGCCGTTCTCTTTGGAATCGCCGTCGAGCACGGGCGAAATATCTGGCGGCCGACAGCCGCGATCTCGGCTGGACTCTTCCTCATCATGCTCGCCTATCCGCTGACCAACTACGACTCGCCGACGCAGGTACAGGACTCTCCGACCTTGGTTGCGACACTGCAGTTGCAGCAGTGGCTCGGAAGCGGAAACGCACCGTTTGTCGTAGCGAACATCGCCCTCGTCCTACTCGCTCTGGCAGTATTGGCGTCGGCACGGCCACGCCTAACGCTTCCGCTCGGGCTTGCGCTTTGCGTCGCCTTCCTGGGCGCCGGAACGGCGATCGCCGGCAAGCGATTCCACGACGATTCCGTCTACGTCGCGGATACCTATCTCCCACACGACAAGAGCGCCGTCGACCGGCTGCAACTCGGCCGCGTGAGCTTCCTGCGTACGCCTTTGAGCTCGCGGACGCAAACGGTCGAGCTGATGTTCTGGAATCGCTCCATCCGCGAGCTGAATGGAGTCGGCAATACCTGGGGCGTCGACGCCTATGGCTTCACACCCGCCACTATCGACCGCTCTGGACGACTCCTCGTCGCGGGGGTGCCGCCCCGCCGGCCTGTGGTCGTCGACTACTACGGAACTCAGAGCGATCTCCTCGGAGGTCGGCGCCTCCTGACCGAAGCGATGTTCCAGGTCTGGAAACCCGATCCGGAGCTGCGCTTCGGATTCATGGCCCAGGGGCTCTACTTCGACGGCTGGCTCGCTTCTTCGGGCGATGCGATCGTCTGGCCCGACGCAAGCGGCTGGACGCGTGGTGTCCTCCACATCGAGCTCGACGGGCCGGGAGGCGATACGCGTATCAAGCTCAGCTTCTCGGGGTCGGGCCGCTCGTTCACGGTACTGCTGAGCGGAACCGGAAAGCGCCGGATTACGATTCCCCTGAGCCTGCACGGTCACGGCGAGCTGAAATTCAGATCGAACATGGTGCGAGTCCTTTCTGACGGTCGCCTGACCTCCGTTCGCGGCCGCATCTGGTTTGATCGAGCTCGGTCGATGAGCACTAATGTCGCCCGGGCCCAGAACCGATAGAAACCGAGATGAAATCGACCGCCAGTCCCCGTGTGCGTTTTCTTGCGATGCTCGCTCTGGTCGTCGTCGCCGGAGGCGTTGCCTTCGTGCTCCTGAACGGCTCGGGTGCGTCCAACTCATCCGCAAGCGGGCCGACGCTGACGCGGACGACTCCCACGACTTCCACGACCTCGCAGACGACGACCACCAAGAAGCCGACCAAGAAGCCGAAGCGCAATCCTCCCAGCGGAGGCGCGGTCGCACTGGACGCGGCTCTGATAGCCCATCCCGTTGTCGTCGTCTCGGTCTACTCGCCCTCGGTCGCTACCGGCACGGCGGCAATGAACGAGGCCAAGGCGGGCGCGGCGATCGCCAACGCCGGTTTCGCGACCTTCAACATCTACGACGAGAAGCAGGCGCGCCAGCTGGCGGACTTGCTGGGCAGCGACGCGCAGATCTCGAACCCGTCGGTGCTCATCTTCAAGCGACCGCGCACGCTCGCCTTCGAGCTGCAGGGATTCGCCGACAGCCAGGTCGTTGCCCAGGCGACCGAGAACGTTTACCCGCACGTGGAACTCTGGGTGAGCCAGGCGAACCGGATCTGCGCCCGTTACCAAGCCGAGTCCACGTCGATAGACGTCACCACCCAGGCAGGGCGTAGCAAAGGTCGCAGGCAGCTGACCGCGGCTCTGGAGAAAGCCGCCACTCTCCTCAATCAGGAAGCGGCAGACTTCGAGGGAGTCCGAGTGAACGTGGGTAAAGCCGCGAGCTTTGCCCGGCTTGTCGCGGACTTTAGGAAGTTGGCGAGCAACTTCAGTTCCGAGGCGAAGGCAGTCACCCGAAAGGATGGGAGCACCGTCCTGTCGATCGAGACCGAGAACTCGAAACTGATGGCGACGGCTAGCGCTCTCGCCGCGCGCCTTCAGCTCACCGGCTGCGCATGAGCGACCTCGCCGACGAATACGGCCTTCGCGCACCCGGAAAGGGCGGGAGCAAGAAGGGCGGCGGCAAGGCTGCCAAGGAGAGCTTCCACCGGCACGCCAAGAAGGACGGGCGCCGCGTCGTGATCCTGCGCCTGTTCGAGCGAGACGAGCAGTACGTGGTCGAGTGCGACGTCTACCCCACCAACAGCCTCCGGGTCGAGCCTCTACATCCCGGGCCGTACCACTTCGCCGCCCGAGACGAGGCCGCGGCATTCATCGAGGAATCGCTGCTGGCGCTCGAGTATCTCGGCTGCGACGTCAGCTAGCGCCGATAGACGGAGCAAGCGCTTATCCGATCAGGCCGCAGGAGCTTGTCTCTCGAGCACGTCGAACGTCGAGCGGAGTAGCGGCGGGTCAGCGTGCGCTGTTAGAGCCTATCCCGGTAGGAGAGCGCGGCTGAGGCGGTCGAGGCGTGGATGCCAGGGGCCGCACGAGCCGTGAAAGCGCACTGGTAGTGCGGTGAGTGGGTCGGGTGGTTCCTGGCGCCGCGAATCGGCCGCATCTGGCGTGCGGTCCTATCGGGATAGGCTCTTAGGGGTTCTGATCGTTTTCGTCGCCCGAGAACGAGCGGCCACGATTGCCCGAGCCACTCCAGCCGGCGCTGTGATACTCGACATCGATCGAGACGATCGTATCCGGCCTCAGGTAACGGCCTCCGATGAAAGGCCAGCCGCCCTCCTTGACGTCGGAAACCTGCCTGACGATCTCGCCGGCCTGCGCTTGCGCTTCTTCGTTGCTGGCGTAGGCACCAATTGGGACCTGGTCGCCGTTCGACAGGCGCAGCACGAGCTCGTACTCGCCCCGGCCCGTCTCCGCCGCCGCAGCGCTGCCCGGCTCAACCGGTTGCTCGGCCACTAGGTCGGCCTCGGGCGCTTCGTACTGCTCCTGATACTCCGGTTCGGTGGGCCCTGCCCCTGCTGTAGGTTCATCCACGATCTCGCCTTTCCCTTCGGACGGCTCAGCCGCCGCTCTCTCCGAGTTCTCGACCGGTTCGGCGGCCACGGGCTCATAACCGCCCGGCTCGCCAGGGCCCATGAAATCGGCTACTTCGGCCGTGATCACGGTGGCCTCGCCCCGCATCCAGGCCGGCGTTGCTCTGGGCTCTTCCTCTACCGGCGTCGCGTCAACCGCGTCCTCGCCCGGCTGTTCGGGTGTTATCTCCTCGCTACTGCTCGCTGAAAGCGGCTCCGACTCGGGGCCTGCCTGCTCGGCCTCGTCTCCCGCTTGCTCCTCGACCGGGGGCGGCGCTTCTTCCGGTATCTGCTCGGAAGCGCCTGAGCCGGGTTCGCCCGTTTGCCAGGCACCGCCTTCGAGCAGCGAGGTGTCGCCAAAGTAGCCGTATTCGCCCATCTGCACGTCTTCAGGCAGCTGCTCGAGAGGAGCGCCAAGCGGCTCGGGGGTCGGCATGGGCTCGAAGTTCGGGAACGTCGGGTAGTCGATCTCACCCTCGCCGATGATCGAAGCCACCTCTTCCGGCGCCTGTTGCTCCGGGGCCGGCGCGCTCTCGGGAAGGACTTCCTCCGCGACGGCGGCTGGCTCCGCCTCGGCCGGGATAGGCTCGACTGTCGGAGCTTCCGGGAGCGTCTGTCCAGGCTCGGACGGCGCGGCATTCAAGCCCACGCTCGGGACCCCGCCAAGCACCTCGTCGATACGACGCGCGAGCGCACTTGGCGCAGCGATGACGAAGCGGATTTCCGGCCCGAGCTGCACCCTCAAGCGCTCCATCGCGTCCTCGTCAGGATCACAGATGGCCACTACCGGTACGCCGAACTCGGTCACGAGCGGCATCGCCATCTCCCGCCGGGCATCCTCGTAGCTCATCGCCCCGGCGAGCTCGCGATCGATAGCGGTCTTTTCGACGTCGGCATACGAAAGACCCTTCTGCCCCGCCAGCAGGCGACTGAGATCTTCTTCGCTCAACCAGCCGCGTGCGAGCAACACCTCTCCGAGGCGCTTGCCACTGCGCAGTCCCTCCGCGAGCGCATCCTCGAGCTGCTGCGGCGCGATCAGGCCGGCGCGGAAGATGAGCGTCCCGAGCGGCATGTCGAGCATCTCGTCGGCGCCCTCGACCGGTTGGAACTGTGACGCGACAGCCGGCCCTGGAGGCGGCGCTATGGGCGGCGCGGTCGGCGGCTCGGGCGCGGTCGGCGGCTCGGGCGCGGTCGGCGGCGGTTGATCGCCGGCCGGCGCCGCTTCCGCCGTTGGAGGTGCGTCCGGAACCGAAACGTCCGGTTCATCCTCTTGCCGACGACGAAGAAATGGCACGCCTCACGCCTCCACTATCACCGGCGCTCGCATCGACGAGCGCGTTGACAAGCACACTGTACCCCGCGCGCGTAGAAGCTCCTGCCAATTGCCGCAGGCAACCGCAGCGAGTCGTCCGAATCAGGTCGCGACAACACGCGCCAGCTCCTCGATCGACGTCAAGCCTTGAGCGACCTTGCCCATGCCGTCGTCCCACATCGAGCGCATGCCCATCTCGAACGCACGCGACCGCAGCTCTTCGTGTGAGGGCTTGCTGGCGGCATAGGCGGCCAGCTCATCGGACATGCTCAGGAACTCGAAGATACCGACCCGGCCCTTGTAGCCCGTGTGATTGCAGCGTGGACAGCCGACCTTGCGGTAAAAGGCCATACCGTCGAGCTGGGCTGCGATATCGGGAGAGACATTGGACTCGATCATCTCGCCGACGCTGGGCGTGTACATCTCGGCGCAGTTCGGGCACAGACGTCGTGCCAGGCGCTGAGCCAGAACACCGGAAACTGCAGCGCTGGCCAGGAACGGCTCCACGCCCATCTCGTTCAGGCGCGTCAGCGCGCTGGGCGCGTCGTTCGTGTGCAGAGACGAAAGCACCATGTGCCCGGTGAGTGCCGCCTCGATCGAGATCTTCGCCGTCTCGGAGTCGCGGATCTCGCCGACCATCACGATGTCGGGATCGGCGCGCAGTATCGAGCGCAGGACCGCCGCGAAACTGAGCCCCGCCTTGGTGTTGATCTGAACCTGGTTGATGCCCTGGAGGCGGTACTCGACCGGATCCTCAACCGTGATGACGTTGACCTCGGGCTGGGCGACGATGTGCAGCGCCGCATACAGCGTGGTCGACTTACCGGAACCGGTCGGACCGGTAACGAGCAGGGCGCCGGTCGGCTTCTTGACCACACGCTCCAGCTCCTCGTGCATTTCCTCCGCGAGACCCAGACCCTCCAGCGTCGGCGCCTTCTTCGACTTGTCGATCAGGCGCATGACGACGCACTCACCCTCGACCGTCGGCAGCACCGCGACGCGGATGTCGAGCATTCGGCCGGCTGTCTTGGCGTTCAGCGAAATGCGACCGTCCTGCGGCTTGCGCCGTTCGGCGATGTCGAGCTTGGCCAGCACCTTGAGGCGAGTCGTGACACCCGAGGCCATGCGACGGGGCACGCGCTGAACCTCTCGCAGCACACCGTCAACGCGATAGCGAATGACGAGCGCGTCCTCCTCGGGCATGAAGTGGATGTCGCTCGCATCGTCCTCGGCGCCCTGGAAGATGATCGAGTTCACCAGGCGGACGAGCGGCGCGTCCGAGATGCCGTCGTCGGCTTCGAGGTCATCGAGCGCATCCTCCTCAGAGACGACCTCGACGTCCTCCAGAGCCGCGGACTGAGCGTTCAGCGTCTCGCTCGCGCGCAGTATCCGCTGGATCTCGGCCAGGATCTCGTCGCCCGAAGCGACTCCCAGCTCGATCTGGTAGCGCGTCGCCAGCTTCAGTTCGTCGACGCCGCTCACATTCGAGGGATCGGCGATGGCAACGTGCAGGCGCTCGCTGGCGAGCTTGTAAGGAAGAGCGACGACGCGCTCGAGTACGTGCACCGGGATCGCTGCCGCTGCGTCAGGCGAGATCTTCTCATCGCCCAGGTTGATCAGCGGCAGATGGAAGTGCGCAGCCCGAACCTCGGCCACGCGCGACGCGGGAATGACGCTCTTCTCAACCAGAGCCGCGATCAGCGAACCAGACTTACCGGCATCGCTGCGTGCCTCGGTGAGCTTGTCCTCGGTTACCAGGCCGGTCGCTTCGAGCAGGTCTCCGAGCAGCTCGGCGAGCGCGTTTACCTTGCCGCTACCGGCAATCGAGCGCGCGCCGCCACGCGCGCCAGCACGCGTGCCACTCTTGGTGGACTGGCGTTCTTCTGCCATATCCCTCGAACGAGCTATCGGCAGCTAGCGCGTACTACTTGACCCCGCGAAGAGTGATGCCGTAGGGGGATCGAATCACCCACGTAACCCCCGCTTGCAGGACTTTCTGCAGCTAGAAGTGCGCTAGATAGGCGTTCAGCAGCGGCGAGCCGACGAAGAGCGCGACGACACCGCCCAGCGCCAGGAACGGAGCGAATGGAATCTTCATCTTGCGCGCCGCCGAGCCGTGCCGGGCAAGCAACCAGATCGCGGGAACCAGAGCGCTGACCATGCCGAAGGCGAGCGCGACGGCAACCGTGCGGCCGAGCATGGCACCGAGCAGGAGCGCCAGCTTGACATCGCCCATGCCCATTCCGCCCGGGTAGGCGAGCGCGGCGATGAGCAGGAAGCCCGACGCCGCGACAGCCCCGATCGCCCATTCGACGGAGGGGTGAAGTCCGGTTTGAGCGGCGAGCACCGCCGCGGCGGCCGGAAGCACGATCAGGTTCGGAACGATGCGATGCTCGAGATCGGCTGCCGAGATGGCGACCAGCGCTGCACAGTAGGCGACCGCGACAAGCGCCTCGGGGTGAAGACCGAACTTCCAGACGCAACCGGCCACGAGAAGCGCGGTGAGAAGCTCGACTGCGGGATAACGGAGCCCGATCTTCGCGCCGCAGCGCCGGCAGCGGCCGCGCAGAACGGCGTAGGAAAGGAGCGGGATGTTGTCGTACCAGGCGATCGCCTGGTTACAGCTCATGCAATGCGAACCGGGCCTCACGATCGACTCGTGCCTGGGAACGCGCGCCGCGACGACATTGAGGAAGCTGCCGAGAGCCAAACCGGGCAGTAATGCGATCAGCGGCGCGGCCACGTTCACCGGTTGCTCGCGTTCGGGTTGGAGCTGGGACGCTGAATCGCTGTTCTCTTTTCCTGGTCTCTTTCGAGCGAAGGCTAGCGCTTGCCCCTTCGCTATCGCCCGGGACACCCCTGCCAAAAAGGCTCCGAGTCGGCTTCGGAAGCCCTTCCCGCCCACACCGAAAGCGGGACGCCATATAACGATTACGGGTGACAAGTTGCGGTCCGTTTCTGCCGAAGGGTCTTTCAGGTGGACTCCATCAAGTGCATCTCGAGCAGGCTGCTCCACGCCGCCCGGCGGCAGGCTGGCGTGACCCTGGTCGAGACCGTGGTCGCAATCGCCATGTTCGCCATCGTCAGCACCGCGATGATCACGGTGCTCACCTCGGCCACGTACGCCGACGGGCTCTCGCGCCAGCGGAGCATTGCTCTCGAGCTCGGGCAGCAGCAAATCGAGTACGTTCGCCAGCTCAGCTACGCGGACGTCTGCATCGTGGGTGGGAACCCCTCCTGCCCAGCGGGCGTCACGGGCGTGACTCCCATCCTGCAAAAACGCGTGATGGGACTCTGGTACCAGTTGAAGACGAGCGTCCGCTGGGTGAACGACACGGTGTCCACCGGCGTCGCGACGGCCGCAAACTACAAACGTGTACGGGTGACCGTCTCGCGACTCACCGACAACAAGCAGCTGGCCCTGGTCTACACGTTCGTCGCCAATCCGTCGCAGACGAACGTCGGCGGAATCAACAACGCGATCATCAATGTCTACGCGTTGGATTACGGATGCACGATCGGGGACGGATGCACGACCAACTCCAACCCCGTCTACGTCCAGGGAGCGCAAATCGACCTCTGGGACGGTCCGAGCCCACATGCGAGCGACGTGACCGACCAGACGGGCTCGGTCACGTTCGCAGGTCTGTTGCCGAACCCCGCCGACTCGAACGGCAATCTCCTAACCAGCGGGGCTACGGCTTATTACGACATCCTGGCCAGCTTCTCCGGTTACCAGACCCTGAGGGAAGACCTACCGCCGGGCACAGTCCCGGTCGGTACCGGAACGGGGCCGGTCAGCGCAGCTCACATCCAGATCAACCCGAGCCAGACGCAGACGGCAAACATTCGCATGTACCAGCCAGCAACCATCTACGTGCATCTCACGACCGATGGGAGTACTCCGTACACAGGCAACGCCATCGTCGACATCGGGGCGCTGTATCCCCGCTGCGCCCAGGAGTTCTCCCCAACCTCCTCACCCGCAGTAACAGGGGGATCCCTCTCTATCGTTCCACCCGCCACGATCGGGGGCCCGGCAGGGCCCTGCGCGCCGCTAGGGGAGCAACCCGTATCGGGAGTTACCTATACGATCGGCGCGCGGAGTACCGATGGGACGCTGGTCGCGACCGCAGTTCAGAAATCGGTCCCCAACAGCTACCCGGCCGATCTCACTTCCACCTTCACCCTCACGCTCCAGCCGATCACGACCAAGTCCTGCACGCTGACGGTCAAGAAAAGCGGGGTCGCAGTCTCCGGTGCCCGTGTCGACGTCATCGACGGGCCTCAGGAAACTCCCCCCGCGCCGCAGGCCTACGTGACCACCGTGACGAACGGCTCGGGGGTAGCCACGTTCACACTCCCCGTCACGAGCGACTTCGACGTCTACGTCTACAGCAGCTCGGGGAACGGTGGGCTTACTAACCAGGTAGTGCCGTCATCGGGCACCTGCACGTTCCCTCAGGTGAACCTGTGATGAGCGCCGCAAGGTCAGCCATTAGGCGCCGGTTGACGGCGCTCCGCAGCGAAGACGGCTTCACTCTGATCGAGCTGCTGGTTGTCGTCATTCTGATCGGGATCACGTCGGCCATGTTCGAAGCGACTTTCGGTACCGTCGTCAACAGGAGCTCGCAGGTTCAGTCTCAGAACATCCTCCAGACCGAGGTGCGCGCTTCTCTGAACCAGCTCGTCTCCGACTTCCGCGACGCCAGCTACGGAGACACATCCTCCCCGATCGACGCCAGCTACGGAGCCAACTACATCACCTTCTACTCGCCCGACCGCCAGACCCCGTCTCACATGCGCAAGATCAGGTACTGGGTCGACGGCACGACGCTGAAGCGACAGGTGATCATCAGCACGAACACCAACGGGCCGCCCTGGAACCGAAACGGCACCGATCTCAAGAACATCACGCTTCCAACGGCATCCGATCCTGTCGAGTCGCTTTTCAGCTCGATTAGTAACCCGACTGCCATCTTCAAGTACTGCATCCAATCTCCGCCCGATATGACCATCGATCCGAGCAACTCGACTTCCTCAGACCTGATTACCTGGTCATGCCAAGCCCCGACGAGCGCGGCCCAGGTCAAGACCATGGTCGTGAGAGTGGTCGTCTCCACGCTCACTTCCAGCGCGCAGTACAACTACGGAGCAGTCGCAACCATGAGGTTCAACGCGTCGTGAACAGGCTTATCCGACTCCTCAAGAACGAAGATGGAATCGCCCTGGCCACCGTCATCGCCATGATCGCCGTTTTGACGGTTCTCTCGGTCACTCTGATCGATCAGGTAACGGCCGAGTCGAGTCGGGCCTCGTCTGCCGTCAAGTCAGACGCCGTCTATCAGGCCGCGGAGGCCGGCATCAACGATTACATCGCCAAGCTGACCGAGGATCCTCAGTACTACGACCACTGTGTCGCGAAGGGCGAATCGACTCGACTTCGTGGCGACAACGGAACGACAGTTTCTCACAGCACCAGTACATCCGATTGCCTGCCCAGCGGGTCGTCGTTCTGGCACGCGGGCGTCAAGTGGACCTACCCGTACGGAAAAGACTGGTGGTTTGGTGGTACGGGTACTTCTTACACCAATACGACCGCGCTACGCGGTTACGCCTACAACCTGATGGTCACTCCGCCGTCGGCAATACTCGGGACGAACTACCTCACAGTCGTCTCAACCGGCTGCAAGGTGATCAATATGTACGCGACACCGTTGCAGTGCGATACGACTGTCCCGGAGCGGGCTATCGAGGTGCATATTCGGCCCACGACTCCGGCCGACTTCGAGTACATCGTGCCCGATATGAACTCGGGTGATCCGTGCTATGCCTCCAATATCTACGGAACGATGTATAGCTCTGGCAATTTGTACATGTGCGGCGCTCACGTCTGGGGCAATCTGGAAGCAGAACAATACGTGAACGGTTCCTATACCTTCATGAACGGCTCTTTACGGGTTTACGACAAAAACCATCCCGATATTCGCTCGGTAGTTAAGAATCCGTTTTCGATACTGGATTTCTCTATCTCCCCTTCTACTATAAAACGCCTGGCTGCATTGAATGTGCCGTCTACGGACTTCGAGGATGCGACCGCAGCCGCCTGGCGCGTTAATTTCTCTTCTAACGGCAACGTCGAGGTGTGGAAGTGCGTCTACCCCTCGGGGGCACCGGATCCGGCATCCAGCCTGCCGTACTGTAACGACGCCGCGCTCAGCGGTAACGTGACGCTGAAGCAGTACACGTCGACGACGGTGTCCGTCAATCAGAGCACGGCCTCCTTCCCGAGCTCCGGCACGATCTATATCGGCCCCACCAGCGGTGGCAGGATCGACAAGGTCACCTACACCGGCACCACATCCACCGCAACCAGCGGCACGTTCACCGGTGCAACGTGCAGCGCCTGCGGCTCGGGAGGAATAACACACAACACCGGCGAGACCGTCTCCATCTACTCAGGCGGAATCACCTGGCCGGTTCCCTGGTACAACGGGATCCCATCGATCGGCGCCATCTACACCGGCCAGGACACGATCCTCTCCTGGCCCACCGCCATCCCCGGTTACAGCGCCACGAGCTCGGACGGCTCCCCGACGAGCCAGGTCAACGGCCGTTTTACCGTCGCTTCCGGCCAGGATATCGTCATCGCCGGAGACAATCACTACGCCTCCGAGCCGTCACCGGACGGCATCGGCTCCTCTGATGACGACGTACTGGGCCTGATCGCCAGCAGCGACATCTGGCTGGCGAAATACGCGCCCGATCAACTCTGGTGGCGAGCGGCGACGATAGCCTTGACCGGAGAATGGAGCGACTACTGCGCTCGACATGGCTGCTCGAGATCGAGTACCAGCAACATGACTTTCGTCGGGACGATGGCGTATGCGATACCGGGCATCATGCAGAGCGGCAACTACGGCTATGACACCGATCGCGTCTATCGAATCGCGGACGATGGATCTATGACCTCGTGCCCGGCCTCGGCGCCGAACTGTGCGAGCTTCGACGCGCTGAAGTTCCTGGCTCCGCCCTCTTTCCCGGTCATAAACAAGACCGAGACGACACTTCTCTTCCACGAAGTGCCGCCGGGCTACATACCGCCAGCCGCTCCCTAGAGCCTATCCCGGTAGGAGAGCGCGGCTGAGGCGGTCGAGGCGTGGATGCCAGGGGCCGCACGAGCCGTGAAAGCGCACTGGTAGTGCGATGAGTGGGTCGGGTGGTTCCTGGCGCCGCGAATCGGCCGCATCCGGCGTGCGGTCCTATCGGGATAGGCTCTCAAGACCTCAGCCGCCGTGCGCCCGTACGAACCGGAGTGCGGCGCGCGCCTCGACCTCGCTACTCGAGCCGACTCTCCAGAGCGCCTCGACGCGCTTGTCGATCGCAATCAACGTCTCGAGCGCCTGCGCCCCGTGCCACCAGCCGAACTTGGCGCCGGCGACGATCCAGGCATGCTGGTAGAGCCAGTGGCTCTCGTTCGCTGCACTGGGGTTTTTATGCGAGTCAAGCCACTTGGCGAGGTTTCGCGCTCGCTCGGGCAGCGGAATCTCGTCGAGCGGTTCTCGCTTGGCGCCGGCGATCACAAAGGCACGCGGGCGCGTACGCGCCGCGGAAGGCTTCGGCTTGACAATGGGTTTCCGATGCGGCCGCGGCTTCGTCGTCGTCGTCGGAGTGCTCGTCACAGTCTCAGTTGAGAGTGTCGAAACTGTCGAGCCGGTCGAACCTGTTGCGCCTGTCGAACCTGTTGGACTGGTCGAAACGGTTTCGCCTGTCGAAACGGTTTCGCCCGGCAGCATGACCCTCGTCGCGGCGTAAGGAGAGGAGTTCTCGGGCGTACCGAGCGGCGTATAACCCTTCGGCTTGGACAGCTGAAGCGTCACCAACGGAGCGCCCGTGTCTACGAGCGTGGTTCCGTCGGCCGGTGACTGGCTGATCACGACGGCTCGCGCCCAGCCTGCGACCGGGCCCTCGACCTTCCAGCCGAAACCGTGCGCCTGGAGGGTGCTCTCGGCGAAGACGTAGGGCAGCCCCACAACCGCAGGAACAACTTTCGTTGGGAGAGGCGACGTTCGCCGCACGTGAGACGCCTTCGAGGAGCTGCGTAGCGCGGAGGCAATGGTCACTCCGACTGCGATCAGCGCACAGGCTACGACGAGCGCTACGACTCCGCGAAGTGTTATCGGCATGAACTTCATTTCGACAGGATGCCAGCTCGAGTTGAGCGGGTGCGCGTTTTGTTCGCTCGTTTATCTACTGAACGGAGACGCCGAGCCCTGCCTAGAGGTTGCCTACTCCTAGCTGTTGCTCGACCTCGAGCCGACCGCACCTGACAGCGGAGCGGCGAAAGGAGACGTTCCAGCCGCGCCGGAGTTGGCGATCGACCTGGTGATCGGTGCCGGCACCCGCGACGAGACCGACCAGGAGCCTCTCGTGGCCGTATTGCCGGTGGGCGTGTCGCTGACGATCGCAAAGACAATCGGTGCGTTGAGGGATGTGCTCCCTACCGCGACCGACGGCGTGGGCGCATCCTGCCAGCGGAAGGCGATTCCCGCGAAGCTCTGGAACCAGGCCTCGTTCTGCGGGTAACCCTGGCTCGACGGGAGCAGTCCGAGATGCAGGTGCGGCCCGGTTGCATGCCCGGTCGCGCCGACAAGCCCGACCGGCGCTCCCGCCGTCAGTCTGACGCCGGCGACGACCGTGGGCTCGATGAAAGAGAGATGGCAGTAGGCCCATGTTTGACCATCGTCGCTGCGGTAGACCATGCCGATGCCGCAGAGCGGGTCGATCGTGCTCCAAGCGCGGACGACGACGCCGTTGGCGAGCGCGTAGACGGGCGACCCTTGGGGCGCTGCGATATCGGCCGCGGGATAGTCGTGGTGCGTATGCCCAACCGAGACTCGGCTGGGACCGCCACCGACGGGGAAAACGTAGCCGTTCTGGTACTGCGGGCTCGAGAGATAGACAGAGGTGCCGGGGTTGAACGACTGGGCCTGTGAGTTGGCGCGGGCCTTCGCAAGCGCCGTTTGCGCCGTATCCAGCGCGGCGGTCAGTCCGGGGATCTGAGCTTCGAGCGGAACCGCACGCGCCTCGACGTCGACGGCTTGCATTCGCATCGCGGCACGCTCGCTGATCAACTGAGCATTCGCGGCTGCCGCGAACATCCGCTGCGCTCGAGCTCTGATCGCCCGGGCTTGCGTGCGGACACGAGCGACCTGCTGACTCAGCGAAGCGACTCGGCGCGCGGCCTTCTCGAGATTCACCTGCATTCCGTCGAGCGAGAAGCTGAGCGATCCGTCTGTCGCGAGCAGGCGGGCGAGCGAGAGCACCTCGTTCACATACCACTGAGCGTGGTTGTAGGCGAGAATCGCACGCGAGATGTCGCTGGCACCTCCGGCCGCCGCGAGGTAGCGCGCAGCGGAGTAGATGGCGTCTTTGGCGTTCCAGGGGTCGGCCACCCCGTCACCGTCATAGTCGGCGCCCCAGCGAAGCCAGGTGCTCGGCATGAACTGCATCCAGCCGACAGCGCCGGCCGAGCTCGGACCCATGTTGCGACCGAAGTTCGACTCGATCTTGTTGATCGCTGCCAGCACCGACCAGGGAATGCCGTAGGCGTTTCCAGCCGACTGCCAGAGAGCGCGTAGCTGGGCGGAAGAGATCGGTGCCTCCTGACCGGCCTGCCGTGTCCAGTTGGGCGGCAGCACGAGTACGCCGCCGCCGTTCGGCACCTGCGCGCTCGGCAACCCAGTTGCGACGGTCGACAAACTGCTCGTCGTAAAACCGATCTCGGTGGCGGGCAGATTCGAAGAAGGAATGACGGCGAAGGTGTCGCCGCTCGCACTCCCGGCGCAAAGCGCGAGCGCCAACAGGGCGCCCGCTAGCGCCCGCTTCATCCCTCCGGACCGGCGATCCGCAAACTCCCGCCGTCGGGCGTCCCGGAGCCTCCGGCGAAAGCGGGTGACAGCTGGCCGGGGTCGTTGCCGGCTGCGTCCTTTCCTATCTCCCCGGCGGCTTGCGTCTTCATCGCGTGCTCGAGCTGGACGAGGAAGTCGTGGCGATGGGAAGCCGCGTTGGCAGCGATCTCCTTGTCCACCTTCCCTTCGAGGACGAGCTCGATCAGCGACTGGGAAAAGGTCTGCATCTGGAAGAAGGAACCGTCGGCGATCGCATCGGGAATCTCCTCGCCCTTGCCTTCGCGAATCAGGTCGGCAATGCGTGCGTTGGTGACCATCACCTCGACCGCCGCCACCCGCCCGCCGCCGATTCGCGGGAGCAGGCGCTGGCTGACAACCCCGCGCAGCACACCGGCCAGAATCGAGCGGATCTGCACCTGCTTGGCTTCCTGGAACAGCTCGACGAGGCGGGCGACCGTCTCGGCCGCGTCGATCGTGTGCATCGTCGACATGACCAGGTGTCCCGACTCGGCCGCCTGCAGAGCAGTCTCGGCGGTCTCGCGGTCGCGTAGCTCACCGATCAGAATCACGTCCGGGTCCTGACGCAAGGCGCGCCGCAATGCCTGGCTGAAGGAAGCGGAATCCAGGCCGATCTCGCGCTGATTGACGATGCAGCCGCGATCGGCATGGAGGATTTCGATCGGGTCTTCGATGGTGAGAATGTGCTGCCGGCGCGTGCGGTTGATGTGGTCGACCATCGCCGCAAGGGTGGTCGACTTCCCCGCTCCGGTCGCGCCTGTGACGAGGATCAAGCCGCGGTGGTAACTGGCGAGGCTACCGACGCCGGGTGGCAGCTCGAGCTGCTCGAAGGTCGGAATCTCACGCGGGATAACACGGAAGGCGAACGAGATGGCGCCACGCTGACGGAAACCGTTGACTCGGAAGCGAGGCAGGCTCGGATGCGTGAAGGCCATGTCGAGCTCACCTGTCTGCCGAAACTCCTGCAGCTTGCTCGGCAGGTGCTTCGTCAGTGCGTCGAGCACCGCGTTCAGCTCTTTCGGCCCGAGCGGCGGAAAGCCGTCGAGCGCACCCAACTCACCATCGCGCCGAACGATCGGCGGCTGGCCCAGTTTCAGGTGGAGGTCCGAGCCTCCGATCTCGACCACGCGAGTAAGCAGGGTGTCAAGTTCCATCCGCGGTTGCATCGGCATCTTGGCGCCCGCTCTTTAGTGAATCCGGCGAAAATCCGCCCGCGTTGCGGGCGTCGACTTTCGCCGGATTGAGATCAGTACGAGCCTCTGCGCCTGCGGCGCATACTGCTCGTCTGCTCCTTGTAGCGTGGTCGGCTAGCCGCGATCGGATTGCGAGGTCCGGCGCGAGTCGGGGACGGCGTGTGGCGGCCTCTTCCGCCGCAAGTCACCAGACTTTCGGCCGTTAACTACAATGGCCCTCCCCGGGGGAGTGCCCGAGCGGCCAAAGGGAGCGGGCTGTAAACCCGTCGGCTCAGCCTACGGAGGTTCGAATCCTCCCTCCCCCACTCGCCTCCCCGGCCGGCAGCTCCTGCCGGCCGGGCGCGGCCGGCCTCCGGAGTCGCCTGACGCCGCTGACCGCACGGCGCTCTCCGGAGCCGTGTAGGCAACACTGTCTCCTCCGGCGCCGCACGCTCAGCGGCGCCCCGGGAAAGCGAGAGCGAGAAACGCCTCGGGTCGGCAACTCCTGTCGGCCAGGCGCGACCGGCCTTCCGGAGCCGCCGGCCGAGAGCGCGAGAGGCGTCGAATCGAACTCGCCTGGTTCTGAATCTCCGCCGAAAGTCCGCCCACTTTGCGGGCGTCGACTTTCGCCGGCGTGCGATCAGGTACGAGCCTCCGCGCCTGCGGCGCGTGCGGCTCGTCTGCTCCCAGAAGCATGGTCGGCTTACCGTGGTTGGATTGCGGGGTCCGGCGCGAATTGGGGACGGCCTATGGCGAGCCGCGCCCGTCGTGCCGGTCGCGGCGGTCAGACGAAGGGGATCCGTGGCAGCGTTGGCATGACAGGGGCGCCGCGTGGGAAGCTACCGGCGTCATGTTCGTGCACACGATCGAGCACCTGCTGAAACTGATCGGGCTCCCGCTCGTCTTCTTCGGCGTCGGGATCGAGTCGATGGGAGTTCCGATCCCGGGCGAGACGGTGCTCGTGATCGCCGCCGTGGCAGCCGGGCAAGGGACGCTGGTGCCCTGGCAGGTCGCCCTCTGTGCCTGGGCCGGCGCGGTTACCGGCGACAACATCGGCTACGCGCTCGGGCGCCACTACGGCGACCGCTTCTGGACGCTCCCCGGAGTCCGTCGCGTCTACCGGCGGGAACGAGTCGAGAAGGCGGAGTCTTTCTTCAGGCGACGGAGCGGCTGGCTGATCGTCTTCGTCGCCCGCTTCGTGGCCATCCTGCGGATCTTCGCCGGTCCGATCGCGGGTATCTCGCGCATGCACTGGCGCGCCTTTCTGCTCGCGAACGCGCTTGGCGGCGCCTGCTGGGTGGCCGTCGTGATGGTCGTCGGCCTGCTCGTCGGCTCCAATCTCAACCGAGCGATCAAAATTGTCGAGAGCAGCGGCTACATCGGCTTGGCCATCGTCGTCATCGTCGCCATCGTCGCCGCCGTTTTCTTGCATCGCGGAAGGCGGGGGAAAGGCCCGAAAAGGGGACGAAAACAGCCGTCAGAAGGCGAGTGATCTCGATCGAGAGCAGTTCCAGAGCGGCTGTACAATTGCTCTGCTTGCCCTCTTAGCTCAGTTGGTAGAGCACCTCCATGGTAAGGAGGGGGTCCACGGTTCGAGTCCGTGAGAGGGCTTTTTAGAATACCCTGCTAATCGCCGCTTTTTCTCTCAGAGAGACTCGCAGAATCTCCGCGCTGCGGCGGTTATGGAGCATGTTTTGGAGCTTTCAGTTCTGAGAGAGGGATGACGTGAAGGGTGCCAATACTCGTGTCGGGGTCGCCGCCACACCGTGGCCGCGAGAATCGCGGGATGTTCTTTTCGTTTCTGTACCTCACCTTTAGAGCTCTGTTCGGCCTTCTTATCCGTAGTCGCCGCGGTCCAGAGGCCAGGGATGTCGAGTTGCTGGTGCTCCGGCATGAGCTCGAGGTGTTGCGCCGCCAGGTTGGGCGGCCGAAGCTCCGCCGCGCCGATCGCGCTCTGCTCGCCGCCGCCGCGAGTCATCTGCCGCCGGCTTCGCGCCTGTCGCTCCTGGTCACGCCGCGGACGCTCCTGCGCTGGCACCAATCCCTTGTCAGACGGAAGTGGCGGCAGCCAGGCGCGAGGCCGGGTCGGCCGCGACTTTCACCTGAGATCCGGGAGCTCGTGCTTCGGCTCGCCCGCGAGAATCCTCGCTGGGGCCATCGGCGGATCTCAGGCGAGCTTGCCAAGCTTGGTCTTCGGGCGTCACCGACGAGCATCCGGCGTCTACTCGCGCGGGGGCGGCTTCAGCCGGCGCCGCGACGCTCGGGGCCGAGCCGGCGCGAGTTCCTACGAGGCCCAGGCCGCGAGCATGCTCGCCTGCGACTTCCTCACGGTCGAGACGCTGTTCCTGCGCCGCTACTTACGTGTTGTTCTTCATCGAGCACTCAAGCCCGCAGGGTCTGGCTCGCGGGCTGCACGACCAACCCCAACGGCGGCTGGGTCACCCAGCAGGCCCGCAATCTGAGTTTCACCGGGCTCTTCGAGCGAAGCCAGTTCTTGATCCGCGACCGGGACAGCAAGTACTCCGGTCGGTTCGATGAGGTCTTCCGCAGCGAGCAAGTCCGGATCTTGAAGGAGGCGAACGCGATCGCCGAACGCTTCGTCAGAACGATCCGCGCGGAGTGCCTCGACCGGTTGCCGATCCTCAACCGCCGCCAGCTCGAACACGTCCTCCGCGTCTACGTCGATCACTACAACAGCCAGAGG
The DNA here is from genome assembly GCA_050010215.1 of Gaiellaceae bacterium. GTDB lineage: Bacteria > Actinomycetota > Thermoleophilia > Gaiellales > Gaiellaceae > Fen-549. The sequence continues at coordinate 89,110 of JBEKLL010000006.1, forward strand.
CCGCACCGCGCGCTCAAGCTCCAGCCACCCGACCCCGGCGAACCACCACCTCAACCGACCAGTGGCGAAATCTGCCGCCGCGACCGCCTCGGTGGCCTCCTCCACGAGTACTACCAAGCCGCCGCATGACCTACGACACTAATAATGGCACCCTTCGGGAGCTTGGTTTGGGAGCCTCCAGAAGACTCAGGGTGCTTCAGGGGAACATATAAGCTGGTTGTATGCATGCTCCCCTTTACAGCACCATAGCGCTACTGGCCGAAATTCTTGTGTCCTTGGCAATCTTTTATACCTTCTACCAAGGATACAAACGCAACAAGCTGCCAGAGAAAGTAGCAATCGGTGCCCTTGTTTACGAAATACTTTTTGACATCAGCTACATGATCTACCGTTTGCCGGCCCGCGAGAGCGGCGCTAACAAGTCCCTTCTTACGGGCCTGGGTATATTCCACGGCACGCTTTCTTTATTAATGTTCCTTAGCCTTATCACCTTTTTTGTGCTTGCCATCAAGAATTACCGAAGAAACGTTAACTACTTTCGGGTCCATAAGCGCCTGACGTTTGTGTTTCTTTTCTTTTGGTCGCTATCTGTTATTTCCGGTGTTGTTTTATATTTCGTCGAATACCTTTTCTAGAGAATTAGCACGCGGTTTTCACGGGTGTCCGACCCCCTCTGTCTGGTCCAGCTCGATCGTCGCAGCGTCCGACTCTGAGAGACCAAATGGAGGTGGCTGGTGGCAAGCAAACGCTACAGCGTGGGCAGTGGCGAACACGAACTCTAAAACCGCGCTCAGGAGTTCGTGCGTTGCACTTCGGGTCAAGGAGAATGAGACCGTCTCGCTCGCCTTTTCCAAGCCCAGCTCGGACGCCGTGCTCGGCACCCAGAAGAAGGCCACGCTTACGATCATCGGCAACGATTAGAGATAGGAAGCCGGCCAGGCCGCGGATCTCCTCAAGCGACCGGACCGCAGAAGGTGCTTCTGAGCAGCAACAACGTTGTGTTTACGACAACGGATGGAACTAAACGGAGCACGTTCAAACCCTCGAGCCGGGGTTGAGCTATCTAGAGTTAGCACGCTCCACGACGAGTTACTCCGCAGGGCTTCAACCAATCCTCGTGAACCTCGGCCTGTTCCCAGGTGCTGGACCGAGCCGGGGAGGCGATGCGGGCGGGCGAGATTTACGCGGCGGCCGAACAACTCGCGGGTGGGCCACTGCGTTGGATTTCGGTAAAAGGAACTCTGGCCGCCTACACCGAGGGCCCCAACCCTCGGTTCGAGCGCGTCCGGCGTGGCTACTACCGGATCAGGGGCATGTAGTGCGACTATCAGGCAACAGCGAGAGTACTAGTCTCAGCGCAGGAGCCGCTATCTCGCCGGCTGTGGGGTGCGTGAAGTTCGACCGTACATCGCTCTAGGCCCGAATTGCGATAGACGTCGCGGCGATCATGCAGAGTGCCGCTAGTCGCATGCCCTGAACGCTTGCCTGGCCAATACCCCACGAGAGTGGGCTCACTGTGGTATCGGGCCGACTCCGCGCGTCTCGTTCGATCTTTGAGACTGAATCGATGTCGTCCTGGGCAGCCTTGGCCATTGTTGACACAGCAGCCGCCAGGGAGGCGAACTCGGCCAATATCGGTGCGATCCAGTCACCGTGATCTGGTACGAGCTCAACTCCTTCGTCGATCAGCTCGCCGATCGCCCAGTAGCTGAGCGATAGGAGAACCATCCGCGAGTCCGCCGTGGGTTGCTTGCCGGGCGTCGCAGGTATCGAGAACGCCTCGCACGCTTCGATGGACTCGACGGCGAGATCGAGCAGTGCGTCTCGCGCAGAGAGCCACGCTGGGTCTTGATCTGAATGGCGAGATGAGAACAGGTGGTCAGGTGGATAGTCCAGAAGCGAGGCAACCTGGCCGATTTGCGATGCCATCCGAGCGATCCGCAGTTCCGCCGACACGAGGCCGCGCTGCCCATCGGCTGTTCGCTCGGTCAGGCGGTCGTTCACTGCGACAAGCGTGTCGTCGAGCGCGCCGGTGAAGTCAGGGTCGATGAGGCGCTCCACGCCGCCGTTGATGGACGGCTTCCGCCGAGATCTTTAGGGCTCCGTTGTGGTCCTCGGCGAGGAGCCACGCTATTCGGCGCACGTACATGGCTATCTCGGGTTGGCAGACGAGCTGTTCGCTGAGCTTTTTCGCCTCTTCGGTGATCTCCGGGTACAGCCGAGTCTTCGGAGGTCGGAGCATGAGGACGTACAAGTCGATCGGCGGGATCGGCCGCCCTGCGACTTCTTCCGTGAGGACGCGATCGGGCCTCGAACCCCAAAGAACCAACCTGGCACGCTGCGACGCTGGAACGGCGTAGGCGGCCAGGCACAGAAGCTGAAGAAGCGCGTAGTAGCTGTCCTGGTCGGTACCGATCTTGAGCTCGCACAGAATCGGTGTCCGGTCGCTCGTATTGGCAAGGAACAGGTCTAGGACGAGGTTCGCCCCAGCTCCCTTTGGGTAGGGAGTCCCGGGTTTTGCACGAGCCAGCTCGAGTTCGCGGTCGAGGTACCCGAAGTCGAGACTACGGTCTCCCTCGACGACCCACCGACTCCGCTTGGACAACCGTTTCGCAACGTCCACGGTTGCGGTTAGACGCTCTCCGTGCGGGGTTCCATCAGGCTTAGATCCGAACGTGTGTGCCGAAGGATAGAAAGGCTGTGAGCAGTTGAACTGCTTCTCGACTGCTTCGACGCTCTCGGTGAACTGTCGGACCAGCGGCGCGGGTTTTGCAACGAATTTCTTGAGTTGCGCGAGGCGCTCGGATTGGGCGTCACGACCGGTTGGAAGCTTTCGGAAGGTCTTAACGAGCGGTGTTAGTGGGAACTCGGCTGATGGCATGCTTCTCGCGGCTCCAATCTCGCTTGGTAGAGCTCAGCGGCGGTCTCTCGTTCACACCGGCCACCATTCTCCATCGTCGTGGGGCTCGGCGCGACCGAATTCCGCTGCGAACTGTTCCGGGTGATCGGTATGGATAGGGACAAGCCGAGCGTCGGCGAACGCATCGGCCAAGCGCCGCAGATCGGCAACAGTCGCATGCCCGGAGGTGTGGATGACCTCGAGGGGAATCTTGCGTACATCAAGCCATTCCTTCGCCCGTTTTCCAGAGGGCTCGGCGAGATACCCCTCCCACTGCGACCACAGCGCCCGCGCGCCTTCGAGGCAGCCCGCCCTCTCGAGTTCTGGCCCCATTGAGGCGCGGTAGAGAAGAGCGAACCGCGCAGGTTCGCGGGCGAGCTCGTCTGGGAAGATACGAGCATCGCGGATCTCGTTCACGCGGTCGAACTCACCTGTTTCCTTCACCTTCACGCGCTGCGCGTTGGGAACGTAGATGCGTACCTCCGGCCACTCTGGCTGAGGAATCGTTTTCGGTCGCTGCGTCGCCCGCGCGACCGAGGCGGCGTAGAGGTCGTAGACGATCGTCCGATCGGCGCGTTTCGCAGCCTTGAACAAGCTGACGAGACGATCGACATTCTGGGGCGAAAACATGCAGAGAGCGACCCCATCCGTCTCCGAGAAGAAGCGGTACACGTCCTCTTCGACATCCTTCTCACTGCGCGCGTACCGGGCCGTCGACGAGCTTCCGACCTTGGTTCCCTCCATCAACAGAACATGCACGCCTTTTGGAGGCGAAGCGAGTAAGCACTCGACTGTCCGCGCTTTGCGGCCATGGAAACGAATGTCCCCGGTGTAGAAGAGCCTTCGTCCATCCGCCTCGAGCAGCAGAGAGTAAGCGTCGAACGCTGAGTGGTCGACGAGATAGGGCGTCACGGTAAACGGCCCGAGGTGGAGCGGTCGCCTGTCCTCGAGCTCGCCCGCGAGTCGAAGATCGGCTCCCGACCGAGTAAAGAACGCCGCCTCGCGCAAGATGCGCGCCGTCGCCGCTCCTGCGTAAATCGGCACGTTCTCGCCAACTCCTCCAACAAGCCCGTAGTGATCCGGATGGGCGTGCGAGAGCACGATGCCCACGAGGGATCGGTCGCCATCGGTCAGCCCGGCTATCGGCGGAAGAACAACGCTCTCACCTGGCTTCGCCGATAGCGGTAGTCCAATGTCGAGTACGAGTCGGTATCCATCAGCCTCCAGCTCGACGCAACTGCCGCCCACTTCGCTGGAGCCACGATGAATCCGCGCCCGCACAGTAAGCACAGTAACTCTCGTAAGCGCGCATCACGGTGTCTGGGCAGATCACCGCGGAAGCAAGGGATAACACCGTGGCTTGATATACCTTGACAATCCTCGAGAGCCGTCGTTATGGCGCGTCGCCGTTCGACGTTTTTCGCTGTCCTTGGTTAGCGACGGATACGAACTTAAGAGCCGCGTCCAGTGGGTTTGGACGTGAACCCTAAGGTCTTAGATAGCGGAGCATGTTCGAACCTTTTTGGAACTAAACGGGGCACGTTCGAACCCTCGACCCGGGGTTGAGCTTTCTAGGTTGGGGATGCTCCACGACGAACTGCTCCGCAAAGCCCAGGCCAATCCTCGTAAACCTCGGCCTGTCCCCGCCGGGGTGAGCCCGGTACTCGAGACCGTGACGCTAGTACTGGAGCGGGCCGGAAAGCCGATGCGGGCATGCGAAATCCACGCGGCTGCGGAGCAACGAGCGGGTGAGCCACTGCGCTGGAGCTCGGTGAAAGGGGCCCTGGCCGCCTACACCGAGGGCTCCGAACCGCGCTTCGAGCGGGTCCGGCGCGGCTACTACCGGATCAGAAAAGATGCGACGCGACTACCCGAGTAACGATGGGATACACGCAACGCTCGTGCGCAAAGTCTAGGCGATTCCGTATTCAGTGGTCGTAGGCAACGACACCAGTTGCTGATAGGCCTGGTGCCGCGTAGTGGTCGGAAGGCGCGCGTTGAGAGCCGGGCTGTCAGTGACCGCTGTCCGGTAGTGCCTCCATCCTGGTGGGCGATGGCTGGAAGCACCATGCCCGCTGGGGCGGCTGAGGTTCCGCCTAACCCAGATCGCTTGCATGCGGCGGTGCGCGAGGCCCGGGACGACGCGGCGCCTTTCGCGCTCGGCGCCGCGGCGATCCTCGCTGCGCTTGCGCTCGTGAGCTGGAGTGCCCATTGGGAGTTGCTCGGGCACCGGATCTGGTGGATATGGCTCGTAGTTGCGGCCCCATACTGCGGCCTTTCGACCGTGTTGGCTGTCGGGCTGGCCCGCCGCGTTCGGCATGACCGCAGGCGGGAGATCGTGATCTCGCTGCTCGCTTCGGTCTGGGTGTGCAACACGCTCGGCGTGCTGCTACTGGTCGTCTCGCTGGTCTCTCACTCGCGCGTTCACGTGACGGGGCAGCAGCTGCTGTTGGGCGGCAGCATGGTTTGGCTCACTGATGCGATCGCGTTCGGGCTCGCCTTTTGGGAGCTGGACTGCGGTGGTCCGGTTGCCCGTGCGCTAACGGCGGTACGCGCCAAGTGGCCTGACCCCGTTTACTGGTCCACTTTTTATGTTAGTAAGACTGGGCAACCGGCGGTGCGAAGTCAGCGAGTGAGAATGCTGGCCAGACGATCACCTCCGGTGCCGGTGGACGTCCCC
>JBEKLL010000007.1:0-91862 GCA_050010215.1 Gaiellaceae bacterium
GTAGACGGCTCGCCTAGCGCAGCTCCGGCGCGATAGCTCCGAATCCCAGCAAACCCGCTTCCCGAGCCGTCTCACAGGTAATGCCCCCGGCAAGAATCGAACTTGCGCACGCGGTTTAGGAAACCGCTGCTCTATCCACTGAGCTACGGGGGCTCGTCAAGGTCAAGATAGCCGCTTCTCGACTAGACAGCGTGATCCTCGCCGCCGCGACCGACCCGTGTGAGTGCGGCCACCTACGGCTTGTCGATATCCGCGAGGAGCGATGCGCCGAAAGGCGCGAGCTTCTCGTCAGCGCTTGGCGACGCGTATCAAGGCCGTCTGTAAAAGGTCTTCGGCTTCATTGCGGTTACCGGTCAACAGGAAGGAAGATCCGAGCAAACGCGGCGATCGCTCACGCACGAACGCTTCGAACTCCGGCGCCCACTCAGGGGCGATCATTCGCTGTTATCAGGGTCGTCCATGCCGGTACAAACTCCGTCGGGCCAGGGGAGGTTGTCACGACTTTGAGCCGAGGGTCGGGAGAACAATCTCAGTCTCTGCCCGGAAGGACGAGCGTCTCGAGCCCGAGCCAGCCGGCCATCGTCTCGAGCCCGGCGGTGAGGGTGGGTTCGACCTCGGCCCGGTCGGCGCCGGGCTCGTAGTGGGTTGCGAGCGCGAGCAGACGTCCGTCCGCCCGGTCGGCTTTGAGGTCGACTCGGGCGACGAGGCGGTCGCCGTGCAGGAAGGGGAGCACGTAACAGCCCCAGCGGCGTTGCGCGCGCGGGATGAAGATCTCGAAGCGGTAGTCGAAACCGAATAGGCGCTCGGTTCGCTTGCGCGTCCAGACGAGCGGGTCGAACGGCGAGATCAGCGAGACGGCGTCGATTCGGCGCGGCAGCCGCGCCTCGGCGTGCAGGTAAGCGGGCCCACGCCAGCCCTCTACCGTCACCTCGCGCAGTTCCCCGCTCTCGACCAGCTCGGCGATGCGGGGCTGAGCCTCGCCGACGCGTAGACGGAAGTAGTCGGCGAGGTCGGCGGCGGTTGCGACGCCATGAGAGCGAGCAGCGATACGAACCAGCTCGCGCTGGGCTTCCTCGCGGCTGACCGTGCGAGTGTGGTGCTCGGGCGGGATGAGGCGCTCTGAGCGGTCGAAGGCGCGTGCCATGCTCGCTCTTCGCGCGGCGACCGCCAGCACGCCGCGCCCGAAGAGGTGCTCGAGCAGCGCCTGCGGCACGGTCCCGAGCCAGGAGCCGTCGAGGTGCCTGTCTACCCCGTCGGGTACGTGTAGATCTTCAGCGGCGAGTGGGCCACGGCGATCGATCTCTTCCAGCACGAGCTCGACGTAGCCCGGGTGCCTGGCGAGCAAGGCGTCGAAACCGCGCGGACGGATCGGGCGCGCCTCGCGGCGGTGAGCCAGGTGCGGCCACAACGCGGCCGGTACGAGCGACGCCTCGTGCGCCCACTGCTCGGTGAGCTCGCGGCGCCGGTAGGCGAGCCTGTCGAGCAAGGACGTGTCGTAGGGGCCGAGGCGCGAGAAGAGCACCTGGTAGTGCGCCGGGCAGACCACGTTGACGAAATCGAGCTGAAGCAGGCCGAGCCGTACGATCACTCCGCACAGGTGGCGTAGATCGACGCGCCCGCCCGGCCTCGGCCGGTCGAACCCTTGCGCGGCCAGAGCAATCCGGCGAGCTTCCGCTATTGAGACGCTGTCACGCGGCACGGGCGCGATCCTAGTCAGACGGCGAGCCCGCCGATGTTGCAAGAGCAAGCCTCGCTGGGCAGAGTTATCCGGCCAAGCTCACTACAGGAGGGTTCGCGATGGCCGGAAGATCCGTATCGACGCCGCCAAACCACTACCGGCGCTTTCTGGAGGACTTCGAGCGGGTGGCGGCGCCGTTCGGCTCGAGTTCGTTCGGCGCCAGGGCGGAGTCGTTCGCCCGCTTCTTCGGCACGCCCAGGTTCCTGATCGGCCAGACGCTGATCGTCGGCGCCTGGATCGTCGCCAACGCCTCCGGTTTCGTCACCTTCGACCTCTACCCGTTCATCCTGCTCAATCTGGCTTTCAGCCTCCAGGCCGCCTACGCGGCGCCACTGATCCTGCTCGCGCAAACTCGCCAGGCCGACCGTGACAAGGCGCACGCTGACGCGGATGCGAAACATCGCGAGGACGTAGCCACAGACAGTGTTCGCCGGCAGCAACAGGCCGAGGAGGGGATCGGCTTGATCAAGCGGTTGATCGACGAGAACACAACCCTGACCAAGAAGGTCGAAGCGCTCACCCGGGAGATTCACGGTAAGGTCGTTGCCGCGTAGGGTTCGCTCGACCATGCGGGTTCGATGGTGGTGGCTCGGGCTGAAGCTTCCGTTACGGGTAAAGCGGCGCGAGCGTTTGAAATCTCCGGGCTAAAAGGGTAAGAAACCGGCATGCTCTTCGCGTCGAGGAGGGCCCGGGCTTGAACGCACTTGCCGTGACGACGGTTGAGCTCTCGCGCTGGCAGTTCGCGGTCACGATCATCTTCCACTTCATCTTCGTCCCAATAACGATCGGGATGGGACTCTTCGTCGCCGGCCTGCAGACGGCCTGGTACCGCACCCGTTCGGAGAAGTACCTGCGTCTGACCAACTTTTTCGGCCGGATCTTTCTCGTCAACATCGCGCTCGGCGTGGTGACGGGCATCGTGCAGGAGTTCCAGTTCGGGATGAACTGGGCTACCTACTCGCGCTTCGTCGGGGACGTCTTCGGCGCGCCGCTCGCGATCGAGGGACTTATCGCCTTCTTTCTGGAGTCGGTCCTGATCGGCGTCTGGATCTTCGGCGCCGGGCGGATCAGTCAGCGCCTGCACCTGCTCACGATCTGGGCAGCGGCGCTCGGTGCGGTCATGTCCGCCTATATCATCCTCGCCGCCAACTCGTGGATGCAGCATCCGGTCGGCTACCGGGTCAATCCGGTCACGCACCGGGCCGAGCTGACCTCGCTCTGGGCGATCATGACCAACGGTCTTCTGCTGCTCGGCTTCGCGCACGTGATCTCAGCGGCGCTGGTCACCGTCGGGGTGCTCGTACTGGCGATCGCCGCCTACCACTTGCTCAAGCGGCGCGAAGTCGAGTTGTTCACGCACGTAGCGCAGATCTCGCTCGTCATCCTGTTCATAGGCGGCGGCTCGACGATTCTCTGGGGCCACTTCCAGGGCCAGTTGCTCGTGCGCGAGCAACCGATGAAGATGGCAGCGGCCGAGGCGCTCTTCAAGACCGAGAAGCCTGCGTCGTTGTCGCTTTTCGCGATCACGCCCTGGAGTAATCCGACCAAGAACGACTTCAACATCCCGATTCCGCACCTGCTCTCGTTCCTGAACGACTGGCACTGGAACAGCAAGGCAGTCGGGATCAACGACTTACAGAAGCAGTACGTAGCCACGTACGGCGCCGGTAACTACAAGCCGAACGTCGTCGTCAGCTACTGGTCGTTCCGGCTGATGACCGGGATCGGCTTCACGTTCGTCGGCTGGGCGGCGCTCGGGCTCTTGCTGGCACGAAAACGCCGACTCGAGAGCTCGAAGCTCTTCCTGCTGCTCTCGATCCCGTTCGTTGCGCTCCCGTTCGCCGCGAACACGCTTGGCTGGATACTGACCGAGATGGGACGCCAGCCCTGGATCGTTCAGGGGCTGCAGAAGACGGGCGTGGGTTTCTCGCACAGCCTCAGCATGGCTTCGGTGGCCTTTACGCTCGCCGGCTTCACGCTCGTCTACGGAACGCTGGCTCTGGTCGAGACCGGCCTCGTTCTGCACATCGTCAGGAGCGGTCCGGCGCCCCCGGCCGAGCCGGGCTCCGAAGAGAGCGAACACCTACTCCAGATGGGTTACTGATGCTTGCCTCCACCTTCATCAGCCTGCAGGGTTTCTGGTTCGCCCTGATCGGCGTGCTCTGGGCGGGTTTCTTCGTACTCGAGGGCTTCGACTTCGGTGTCGGCATGCTGGGGCGGATGGTCGGACGCGACGAGGCCGGGCGCAACGCGGTGCTGGCTACGATCGAGCCGGTCTGGGATGGCAACGAGGTCTGGCTGATAGTTGCCGCGGGCGCTACCTTTGCCGCCTTCCCGAGCTGGTACGCGACCCTCTTCTCGGGTTACTACATCGTCTTCTTCCTGATCCTGCTTGGACTGATCATTCGCGGCGTCTCGATCGAATTCCGCCTCAAACATCCGAGTCGGCGCTGGAGATCGATCTGGGACGGCGGCGTTCTGCTCGGGAGCGCGATTCCGGCCTTCTTCTTCGGGCTCGCCTTTGCCAACGTGATTCACGGCGTCCCGATCGGCGCGAACGGCGAATATTCCGGCGGCGTTCTCGATCTCTTCGGAGGCTTCGCTGTCCTCGGAGGCTTCGTCTCGCTGGCCGCTTTCGCCTTCCAGGGCGCCGTTTTTCTGACCTTGCGCACGGAAGGTGAGGTGCGCGGGCGCGCCCGCGCAGCGGCGATTCTCCTTGCGGTACCGGCGTTGTTGCTCATGCTCCTGATCCTGGGCTGGAGCGCCTACGACGCCGGCGGCGTGGACGGAAAATGGATTGCCGCCGCGGTGCTGGCCGCTCTCGCCGCGGTTCTGCTCGTCTCTTCGCTGGTGCTCGTCGTCAGGGATCGTGACGGACTGGCCTTCGCCGCCTCTGCGCTCGCTCTCGTCTCGGCGACCGCGATGCTCTTCGTCGCCCTCTATCCGCGCCTGCTCGTCTCGAGCACCGATCCTCGCTTCAGCCTCACCGTCGCATCCTCGAGCTCGACTCACCACACCCTGGCGCTGATGGCGATCGTGGCGCTGATCTTCACTCCGATCGTCCTCATCTATCAGGGCTGGACATACTGGGTCTTTCGCGCCCGGCTGCGAGGAGAGCCTCTCCCGGGCGCAGCCGGCTCGACGAGCGGAAACTCGGTCTGAGGGCAGTGGGCCCGATCGATCGCCGCCTCCTGCGCGAGGCACCCGAGGTCAAGCGCTTCCTTGCGGGTGCGGCCGTGCTGGCGGCTTTGTCCGCTGCGGCCGCGGTTTTCTGGGCGGTGCTGATCGGGAAGGCGGTTGCCCGCGTCTTTCTGGGTCGGGCCGACCTGGCTGCGATCTCGAGCTTGCTGATAGCGCTGTTAGTCGTGGCGATTGCGCGTGCCGGGATCGCTTGGCTGCTCGAGACAAGCGGGCAGCAAACCTCGTGGCACGTGCGCAGTCAGCTGCGCCGGCGTATGCTCGAGCAGGTTCTGCGCGCCCGGCCGGCGGGCCTCGGGTATCTACGCAGCGGCGAACTGGCGACCGGCGCCACCAGCGGGCTTGACGCGCTCGATCCTTATTTCGTGCGCTTCATACCGCAGCTCGTGCTGGCGGTCGTAGTCTCGCCGGCGATCATCGTCTGGGTCGCCTTCCACGATCTCGTCTCGGCACTGATCATGGTGCTGACGCTGCCGTTGATCCCGATCTTCGCCGCGCTGATCGGCAAGGCGGCCGAGCAGCGGACACGCCGGCGCCTGGACGCGCTCTCGGCCATGAGCTCGCACTTCCTCGACGTCGTGCGCGGGCTCACGACTCTTCGCGCCTACCGGCGCGGCAAGGCGCAGTCGGAGGCGATCGCCCGCACGAGCGAGGAGTTTCGGCGCGAGACGATGGGCACGCTCAGGATCGCTTTCCTCTCTGCCTTCGCACTCGAGCTGGCCACGACGATGTCGATCGCGCTGATCGCCGCGACGATCGGTATCCGGCTGGTGGACGGGAGTGTGGCGCTTGCTCCCTCCTTCGCCGTACTCGTGCTGGCGCCCGAGCTGTACCTACCGATGCGCGGCGTCGCGACCCAGTTCCATGCTTCGCGCGACGGGCTCGCCGCCGCCCGCCGGGTCTTCGAGCTGATCGACCTCGAACCGGCGGTTGCGGTACCGGCGGCTCCGCTTCCGCCGCCCGATCCGAGCACGGTCCCGCTCCGTTTCGAGCAAGTCGGCTTCGCCTACGAAGGTCGCGAGTCGTCCCTCTTCGACGGCTTCGACTGTGAGATCCCGGCCGGGAAGTGCACCGTCCTGGCCGGCGACAGCGGCGCCGGCAAGACGACGCTACTCGGGCTGTTGATGCGTTTCGCCGACCCGACCCGGGGCCGGATCAACGCCGGCGGGGTTGATCTGCGCGAGCTCGATCCGGACGAATGGCGCCGCCGTGTCGCCTGGCTGCCGCAGCAGCCGCGCCTGCTCGCGGGCAGCATCGCCGAGGCGCTCAGGATCGGGGCGCCCGAAGCCGGGGAGGCGCGTCTCTGGAACGCGCTTGCGGTGGCCGGCGCCGATGCGCTCGTCGCCGCTCTACCGGACGGTCTCGAGACACGCGTCGGTGAGGGAGGAGTACCGCTCTCGGCGGGGGAGTTGCGTCGGATCGCGCTGGCACGGGCGCTGGTGCGCGAAGCGCCGCTCGTTCTCCTTGACGAGCCGACCGCCCATCTCGACCGGGAGGCGGCAACCGCGATCCGTTCCTCGCTGGCCTCGCTAGGGCACGGGCAGACGGTAGTTATCGCCAGTCACGATCCCTTGCTCCTGCCTCTGGCCGGGAAAGTGATCGAGCTCCAGGTTGGTGCGGACCGATGAGCGTGCGCCGCATCCTCGCCGAGGCGCGGCCGCTGAGGCGGCGCCTGGCGCTCTCGATTCTGCTCGGCGCCTGCGCGATCGGAGCCGGAATCGGCCTGATGTCCACTTCGGGCTATCTGATCTCGAAAGCGGCGCTCGAGCCGCCGATCCTCTCGCTTGGCGTGGCGATCGGGCTGGTGCAGTTCTTCGGCATCTCGCGCGCCGTCTTCCGCTACCTGGAGCGTCTCGTATCGCACGACGCGGCCTTCCGCTTCCTGCGTTCGCTGCGCGTCTCCTTCTACGAGCGCCTGGAGCCGCTCGTTCCCGGCGGGCTCGGCACGGCGCGCAGCGGCGACCTGCTCAGCCGCTTCGTCGCCGACGTCGAGGCGATGCAGTTCCTCTTCCTGCGCGCGCTCGGGCCGCCTCTGGTGGCTCTGGTCGTCTGCGCCGGAGCCGTGTTGGCGGCGGCGCTCGTGCTGCCGCTCGTAGCGGTGGTTCTCTTTGTCGGGCTCTTTGCAGGCGGCCTTGCCGCCGCTGCGGTCACCGGCAGGGCCGCGCGAGAGAGTGGACGGCGCGAGGCGCCCGCCCAGGCGCAGCTGGCGAGCGAGGTCATCGAGGCGCTCGTCGTCGCCCCGGAGCTGGTCGCCTTCGGCCGGTTCGAGTGGGAGCTGGAGCGGATCGACGCGGTCGATCGAAAGCTCGGGACGATCGGGCGCCGGCACGGGCGCATCGCCGGATTGGGCGAGGCGCTCGTTCTCCTGGCCTCTGGCGCCACGCTCGTTGCCGTGCTCTTGGTCGCGGTGCCCGCCGTCCGCGATCGCTCCCTCGGTGGAGTCTGGCTGGGGATGCTCGCGCTGCTGGCGCTCTCCGCTTTCGAGGCGGTGCGGGCGCTACCGATCGCCGCGCAGCAGTCGAGCACGCTGGCGAGCTCCGCGCGGCGTCTGTTCGAGCTGGCCGACCGGCCGCCGCCCGTGCGCGAGCCGGAGCGCCCGCGTTCGCTCGGCGAGGCGGGAGTGCTGCGGCTGGACGGGGGCCGGCTTCGTTACGACGAGCGCGGGCCGTGGGTCCTGGACGGCGTCTCGCTCGAGCTCCGGCCCGGACGACGCGTCGCCCTCGTCGGTCCGAGCGGCGCCGGCAAGACGACGATCGCCAACGTGCTCGTGCGCTTCCAGGAACTGGACGGCGGCCGCGCAACCCTCGACGGCCACGACCTCGGCGACTACGCCCAGGACGACGTGCGCCGGCTGGTAGCGCTGGCCGGCCAGGACGCCCATCTCTTCTCGACCACGATCCGCGAGAACGTCCGCTTCGCCCGCCCCGGCGCGAGCGACGAGGAGATCGCCGCGGCGCTTCGTCGGGCGGGCGTCTGGGACTGGGTCTCGTCTCTTCCCGAGGGCCTCGGCACCTACGTCGGCGAGACGGGCGACCAGGTCTCCGGTGGCCAGCGCCGGCGGATCGCGCTTGCCCGCGCCTTCCTCTCCGGCGCCCGCCTGCTCATCCTCGACGAGCCGACCGCGCACCTGGATCGCAAGACCGCCGAGGCGATCCTCGACGACCTCCTCGCCGGCGCCGACGACACCGGCCTCCTCGTGATCACGCACGACGAGCTGATGCTCGATCGCTTCGACGAGGTGCTCCGGCTCGAGGGCGGGCGGATTCTCTAGCCGGGCCAGCGCTGAACGACCGTCCAGCTTCGCCCGCCGTCGGCCGTTGCGAGCAGCCGGTAGTTCCCTTCCCGCTCGAGTAGGACGAGTGCGCGAGTTTCGGAGAGCATCACGGCGGAGAGCCCGAAATCGAGCTCCGGCTCCGCGACGGCGAGCGCCTTCCAGTGGCGGCCGCCGTCACGTGTCAGGTCGAGGGTGCCACGGCTCTCCCAGAGGAGTCCGTAACCCTGCGGCGTGAAGCTGATTCCCTGCGGATAGCCGTAACCCGTCAGGCCGCCCGCCCGCCCGGTCATCGGCACATCCACGAGCTTGCGCCAGTTCCGTCCGCCGTTATTACTCGAGTAAACCGCCTTCGCCTCGTTGCCGGCTCCCGGTTGGCCGGCGCAGACTATCCAGATTCGAAGCGGGGACGGGAACGAGACGAGCGCGTTCGAACCCGCACACGGCGAGCCGAGACGCTCCCACGACAATCCGCCCTCGCTTGTTTCCAGCAGCGGCCCGGTGGCGCTGGGATAAGGGAGACCTCGAGCTCTAAATGGCGCAAACGCGACTCCCTCGTTCGCCGTCGCGAAACTCGGGTTCCAGACGGCCGCCGATGTTTTCCGCCAAGTCTTTCCGCGGTCGCTGCTGTGCAGGAGCCGAAAGAAGACGTTGTCTCCAGAGGCCCAATGCTCAACTAGCGCCCAGGCGTCGTTCGGTCCGGCCGTCGAGACCCACTCGACTGGCCCCGGCGTTCGCAGCACGACGTGGAAGGTCTTGCCGCCGCCGCTCGTGGCCGAGATGGCCCCGCCTGTCTTTCTCCAGGTGATTCCGCTCCCGATGAGACCATGCTCGGCATCCCAGAAGGCGATCGAATTCGGAATGAGCGCTGGCGGAGTGTTCTGAGCCCTCACGGGCTTTGTCGTCTGCGCCGTCTTGCTGCCACACGACGTCGCAACTCCTGCGAGCGAGCTGGCGAGAAGTAGAAAGGCGGCGACGCGAAAGGAAGCCCTACTCACGCGGCAAACAATAATCGCCGCTCGACGGGTGACTCCGCTGAGCCACCGCTGTCTAGCTTCCGAGCTATCAGTTCGGCCGGCCGGCGCGTTGTAACGGTGTTCTTGGGGTCGTACCGGCGCGACTCGTTGTCACTTCGCCAGAAGTCGTCGTGCTGCCCGATGCAGGGCTCAGGCTCTTCCCAACCACTCATACGGCGATCTCCTGCAGCATGCCGAGCAGCTCGGCGCGCCGGAACGGCTTCTGCAACACGCGGATCTGCTTGGGGTCGTGGGCGCCGAGGCGGGCCACCGCTTCGAGGTCGATGAGACCGCTGGAGAGGATCACCGGCACCGGACAGCCGATCTCGCGCAGCAGGTGCACGGCCTCCTCGCCGCTCATCGTCGGCATCGTCATGTCGAGCAGAAGCACCTTTACCTCGTCTTTGTACTGAGCGACCAGGTCGACCGCCTCACGTCCATTACGCGCCAACATGACGCGGTAGCCGGCCTCCTCGAGCATCGTCAAGGTCACCCGGCGAACGGCGGCTTCATCGTCGGCGATCACGACGACGCCCCGATCCTCCTGCTTTTGCTCGTGATGAGGGGCGCGGGACGTTACCTTGTTGGTCAGCGGCAGCAGCACTCGCACGCGGGTGCCGAGGCCCGGCTCCGAGTAGATGTTGAGCGTTCCTCCGTGCGCGCGCACGATCCCCAGCACCGCCGGGAGCCCGAGGCCGCGTCCGGCGAACTTGGTGCTGAAGAAAGGCTCGAACATCCGCACCTGTGTACCGGAGTCCATGCCGCAACCCTCGTCGACGACCTCGAGGAAGGCGTAGAGGCCCGGGTCGATACCTTCCCCCAGGTAGTACAGATGCAGGGCATCGGGATCGACCTCGATCTCACCGGCGCGCACACGGACAACCCCGCTTGGGTCGGCCAGTGACTCGATCGCGTTCGAGATCAGATTCGCCAGGAGCTGACGCAGCTGATTCGGATCGGCTTGGACATGCACCGGCTGCTTCTCGATTTCGAGCCTGACATCCGCTTCGCGGGTGAGCGGGCGGAGCTCCTCGAGCGCGCGCTCGAGGAGGCGGTCGAGGTCGATCCGCTCGGCGCGGAAGCTAGCGCGTCCGGCGAACGCGAGGATCTGGCCGGTCAACTCGGCCGCTTTCTTGGCGGCTTGCTCGATCTGAGCGAGACGATCGCTCAGCGGCGACTCCGGCGGCAGGTCGCGCTTAGCCAACGTCGCGTTTCCGATCACTGTCAGGAGCAGATCGTTGAAGTCGTGTGCGATGCCGCCGGCGAAGAGGCCGAGACTCTCGAGTCGCTTGTGGTCGAGACGGCGGCGGGTCTGCTCCTTCCTGTCCTCCAGCCGGCGCACGCCGACGGAGACGGATGCCGTTTCGCTTCCGACGTAGTAAAAGAGGAGGCGGGCGAAGAGCGAACGCCCGTCACGCGGGCTCAGCTCCAACTCGACCTCGGCGGTCTGTTTGCCCAGCAGGCAGGACGAGAAGGCTTCAGCGTAGGCCTCGCGTGAGCTGTCCGGGAGAATCAGCGCTGCGAGCTCGCGCCCCTCGGTTTCGGCCCGGCTCCAGCCGAGCATTTCCTCGATTCCTTCGCTCCAGCCGAGCACCGTGCCCTTCTCGTCCAGCTCGACAAAGCCGTCGCCCATACGGGCGAGAATCATCGAGACGGGCTCGGCGAATCCTTCGGCGTCGCGTGTATCTCGCGTCGAGGTGGCGTGCCGCATGCCTGTGTGTTCGGCCTCTCGCGAGGTGTTTGTATACCCGAAGCGTGTTGCCGGGCTAACACGGGCCGGGTACCGCGCCATTAGCCGTGGGCTCGGCCCTGAACCGGTAGAGTCGAAGAATTCCAAGGAGTCTCGTGGATAGCTTCCGTTACGTAATCGCCGACGTCTTCAGCGACCGGCCTCTGGCCGGTAACCAGCTGGCCGTCTTCACAAACGGTCAGGAGATCCCCGAGCATCTCCTGCAACCGCTGGCGAAAGAGATCGGTTTCTCGGAGACCGTCTTCTGTTATCCGGCCGACGGCGAAGGGCACGCGCGAATCCGTATCTTCACACCGGCGAGCGAGATCCCGTTCGCCGGGCACCCGACGCTCGGTACGGCATTCGTACTCGGCGCACCTCTTCAGCTCGGGCTGATCCGGCTCGAGACGGGCTCGGGGTTGGTCGCGGTCGAGCTGGAGCGGGGCGAGAGCGGACGCATCGTGTTCGGACGGATGAGTCAGCCGCTGCCGCGGATCGAGCAGTACCGGCGGGCCGGAGAGCTGCTGGGCGCGCTCGGAATCGAGCGGAGCGAGCTCCCGGTCGAGCTCTACGACAACGGAATCGAGCACGTATTCGTGATGCTCAGCTCGGAAGAGCAGGTCGCCGCGCTCGATCCCGACCCGCGAGCGCTAGCTGCCTTCGGCGCGATCGGAGTCAACTGTTTCGCCGGCTCCGGCTCGGCCTGGAAGACACGTTGTTTCGTGCCCGGTCTGGGAGTGGGCGAGGATCCTGCTACCGGTTCGGCCGCGGGTCCGCTCGCTCTACACCTGGCCCGTCATGGCGCCGTTCGCTTCGGCGAGGAGATCGAGATTCGCCAGGGCGACGAGGTCGGCCGGCCCTCGACTCTTTTCGCCGCAGCGCACGGAAGCGCCGAGGCGGTCGAACGGATCGAGGTCGGCGGCCGCGCCGTGGTGGTCGCGCGCGGTGAGTTCAGGCTCCCCGGTACCACCTAGTCCTGCCACCCGGGCACATCCCGGTGCCAGGCACCGGGCTCCTTTAGGCGACTGGGAGTCGGCGGCTGAGCACGGCGCCGACGAAAGCGGCGGCCCGGTGGGCAGCGACTACGGGCGAGCGGCCATGGCTTCGCGAGGCGATGTAGATGGCTGCGAACTCGTCGCCGGCACCGGTTGCCTCGGCATTCGGCACCGCCGGCCGGGCGGGTACCTCCGTCAGCTCGCCGTTCGTGTAGACGAGCGCTCCCTTCGATCCGCGTGTGACGATCAGCTCGGGAACCTCGAGCGTAGCCAGGCTTTCGGCGCTGATCTCGCCGAAGAGAGCCGTCGCCTCTTCCTCGGCCAGTTTGAGAACGGTGACGTGCTGGAGCAGCTCGCGGTCGTATTCCCCGTTGAGAACGAGAGGGCCCAGCTCGGGCGAGCGCGCGAGCCCCTGGCCGTCCAGCGAGACGAAACGATCACGTGCGATCTCGGCCAGAGCGGGCGTACGGAACTCGCCGCGCAGAAGCGGCGCCACGTGTACCCACTCGCATGGCCCGAGCGCCTCGCAGACCCAATCTCTTACCTCGGCAGTCGTCCATTCGTCCCCGATCGACTTGACCGTCATCCTGCGCCGATCGCCGTCTTGGCTTATGTGGAAGCTCGTCGACGCCTTTGCGGGGCGCCAGCTCACCGGAACTCCCTGCGCAAGTAGCGGCCCCAGAAGAAGGCGCCGGTGCTCCTCGGCGCATTTGGTGACGATGCGAGACGGGCGCGCCAGCAGTCTCAACACTCGGGCTGCGTGGTAGGGGCAACCGCCGGCTCGCGGCTCGCGCCCTGGCATGCTGTCGCGCGACAGGCTGCCGACTATTCCGATCGGCCGCACGCGCTGACTGTAGCGGCTCAGCCGGTTGCGGAAGCTCGCGCCTACGTGCGTGCGAGCACAGCCACGAGCGAGCCGAGGACGAAGGAGAGGGCGAAAGCCGGTAGCGAGGCACCGACTCCCAGACTCACGGGGTGGAGGTGCGCGACCAGATCGGTCCACCACCTCGGTCCGGTGGGCAACAGCCACTGGTAGAGAGCGAAACCGGCGAGCCAGGCAGCGAGTTGAGCAGGGCGCGCGACCGGAGCGGCAAAGACGGCGTTTCGGTCGTAGCCGCGCCGCAGTAGCCAATCGGCCGCGAGCACGCCGAAGAGCGGTACGAAGAAGGAGCCGAGCATGTACAGGAAGGTCGGGTAGCGGGCCAGGTCGATCGCGAATGCGCCCGCGGTCGAGACGGCCGCTGCCACCAGGATCAACAGTCGTTGCGAAACGCGGGGAAGCAGGTTCTGGAGCGAGACGGCGGTCGAGTAGATGTTGGCGAACGGCTCCTTCGTCTCATCGACGCCGAGCGCAAACAGGGCGAGGCCGCTAGCGAGGCCGCCGCCGGCGATCGCGGTCATCAGCGAGGGGGCGCTGTTGAGGTTGCGGGAGAGAAGCAGGAGCGCGCCCAACGCGTAGAGCCAGACGTTGGGAAGCAAGTAGCCGAATGCCGTTCCCCAGAAAGCCTGGCGTCGGCCGCGCGCAAAACGGGTGTAATCGGCGGCAAGCGGGAGCCAGGAAGCGGGCATCGCGATCATCAGGTCGACTCCGCCCCAGAAGCTGAGTCCTCCCTCTCCAGGGCGCGACCAGAGTGCGTGCAGGGGAGCATCGTGTAGTGCCCACCAGCTCAGATAGGCAAGCGAGGCGAGCACGATCCAGATCGCGAAACGTTTGACCCAGCGGCGCACGAAAGCGACCGGTCCGAGCAGGGCAAGGGTGGTTGCCGCGGCCGCGGCAACCAGAGTCCAGAGCCACTTTCCGTGAAAGCCGAACACGCGCTGCGATAGGGCGGAGGCCGCTGCCGCTATCACGATCAGCTCGAAGATCGTCCAGCCGATGTTCTGGAGGATGTTGAGCACCGAGGCGACATAAGAACCGTGGCGGCCGAGCGGAGCGCGTAGCAGCACCATTGCCGGGACACGGGCATCCGCACCGATCAGCCCCGCCAGGCCGAGCATCGCGTTACCGACAAGACCGCCGACGAGAATCGCGGCCAGCGCCGACGGAAGCGACAGTGCTGGTACTAGGTAGGTACCGGCGACCAACACGAGCAGGCTCAGGCCGAGGCTGCTCCAGAGCAAGCCCGTGTCGAAGACTCCGAGCAGACGCAGACGCTCGGGTACCGGCTCGATGCCCCAGTTCGGTGTTTCGCGGCTCACGGCGCTCCCTTCGCTGGCATTACCCAGATCAGGTTCGGCGGGTTTGATCTCAGCCCCGTTGCTTTGGCGGGACACCCCGGATACCCAATTCCTCGACGAGCGGCTCGTCGAGGCGTGTTGTCGACTCTAGCCGACGGCGTGCGCGAGCGCGAAGACGAGCAGGTTCAGGCCGAAAACGACCAGGACGACGCCGCAAACGAGGTCGACGACGTGGAAGAAGCGAGGGCGCAGTAGGCGACGCCCCCAGGCGATCAGCGCCGCGATCACGACCGCATAGGCGAAGCAGGTGAGCATGAAGGCCGCCGAGAAGACGGTGTAGCCGAACGCGCCGTTATTGGAGATCCCGTAGCCGGAAAGCGAGCTCGAGACGCCGAGCCAGAAGGGAAGCGCGTAGGGACTGGCCACACTCATCGCTGCCCCGGTCGCGAACGCCCGCTCGGCAAACGGGTCAGCGTGCTGCGGCATGTGCCTGCGGCGAGGCGAGCGGAGGGCACGGATCCCGATCCAGAGTAGAAAGACGGCGCCCGCGACGGAGGCGGTGAGGCGGAATCCGCTGGCCGCGGCTAGAGCAGCCGCGCCCGCGAGCGTCAGCGCGACCCAAAGAACATCGCCGGCTAGAGAACCGAGCTCGACCGCAAGAGCCGCGCGAAAGCCGCTCTTCAAACCCTGTCGAGCCGCCTCGGCCAGCACCGGCCCCGGTGCCGCACAGTAGGCGAGCGCAAGCAGCATGGCTATGATCTCGAGCTTCATAGAGAAAACTATATCTAGGACGTCGACGGGCGTCTTTAGTTAGTAACGACGCCGGCGGAGAGCTGCAACGGAGCGTTTAGCTCGGGGCCAGCAGGCGCCTGAGCACGAAGGGCAAGATCCCGCCGTGGCGGACGTATTCGCGCTCTCGCGGCGTATCGAGGCGAACGTGCACACGGAAAGCGATCGGCTCGCCGCCGCCGTCGGGAACGGCGGTGACCGTCGCCTCCCTGGCCTGACCGCCTAGACCCGCGATCGAGTAGAGCTCCCGCCCGCCCAGGCCCAGCGCCTCGCGACACTCGCCCGGCCTGAATTGAAGTGGCACGATGCCCATCATCAGCAGATTCGAGCGATGGATCCGCTCGTAGCTCTCGGCGATGACCGCTCTCACGCCGAGTAAGCGCGGACCCTTCGCGGCCCAATCGCGTGACGAGCCCGATCCATACTCCTTCCCGGCGAGGACGATGAGAGCTGTTCCCTCGGCCAGGTAGCGCTCGGAGGCGGCGAAGATCGTCGTTACCTCCCCGCTCGGGATATGCGTCGTCCAGCCGCCTTCGGTGCCGGGGGCGAGAGCGTTTCGTAACCGTACGTTGGCGAAGGTGCCGCGCACCATCAGCTCGTGGTTGCCCCGCCGCGAGCCGTAGGAGTTGAAGTCCCGCTTCGCCACGCCCCGCTCGAGCAGGTAGCTGCCGGCCGGCGAGTCCGTGTCGATCGGCCCGGCCGGCGAGATGTGGTCGGTCGTGACCGAATCGCCGAGAACCGCGAGGCAGCGAACGTCCTCGAGGTCGGCAATCTCGCCGGGGGTTGGTGTCATTTCGTCGAAATAGGGTGGCCGGCGGACGTAGGTCGAGTCGGCCTGCCAGTCGAAGAGCTCGTTTTCTGAAACGGGTAGCGCTCGCCAACGTTCGTCGCCGCCAACGATGTCGCTGTAGGCGCCGACGTACGTCTCCCGGTCGATGCTGGATTCGATCGCGTCTGAGATCTCGCCCGCGCTGGGCCAGATATCGCGTAGGAAAACGTCCTCTCCACTCGCGCTTTGTCCGAGCGGCTCGCTCGTGAGGTCGATGTCCATGCGACCCGCTATCGCGTAGGCGACGACCAGCATCGGCGAGGCGAGGTAGTTGGCCTTCACGTCGGGATGGATTCGCGCCTCGAAGTTCCTGTTTCCCGAAAGAACGGCGCAGGTGACGAGCTCTCCCTCGTCGATGGCGCGTGTGACCGGCAGCGGCAGCGGCCCGGAGTTACCGATACAGGTCGTACAGCCGAACCCGACGATGTGGAAGCCCAGTTGCTCCAGATAGGGCTCGAGGCCCGAGCGCTGGTAGTAGCGCTGGACGGCGCGCGAGCCCGGCGCGAGACTCGTCTTCACCCAAGGCTTGCACGCGAGACCATGTTCGACTGCCTTCTTCGCAAGTAGGCCGGCGCCGATCATCACCTGGGGGTTGGAGGTGTTGGTGCAGCTGGTGATCGCGGCGATGACGACGGCGCCGTGGCCGAGCTCGAGCTCGGTACCGTCCAGCTCGAGGCGGGCACCGCCCGGTGCGGTCGTGGGCTCGTGTACTTCGGGACGGGGATCGGGCACCGGCTTGTGCCCGGGCGCCTGCTCGGCGGTCGAGTCGCTTGCCGGAAACGTCTCTGCAATCGCCTCGTCGAGCGATCCGTTCGCGAACTCGATGCCGAATGTCGCCAATCCCTCGCAGAACGATCGCTTCGCCTGGGCGAGCGGGACGCGGTCCTGCGGCCGGCGCGGCCCCGCCAGACTCGGCTCGACGCTGCCCAGATCGAGCTCGAGCAGCCGCGAGTAGCGTGGCTCCGCGCCGGGATCGTGCCAAAGCATGTTCTCCTTGCAGTAGGCCTCAACGAGGCTCACGTGCTCGTCGCTGCGGCCGGTCAGGCGCAGGTAGCGGAGCGTCTCGGCATCGACCGGGAAGAAGCCGCAGGTCGCTCCATACTCGGGCGCCATGTTCGCCAGCGTCGCGCGATCGGCCAGCGCGAGAGCCGTGATCCCGGGGCCGTAGTACTCGACGAACTTCCCCACCACTCCGGCTCGGCGGAGCAGCTCGGTCACCGTGAGGACGAGGTCGGTGGCGGTCACGCCCTCGCGCAGCTCACCGGCGAGTCGTAGGCCGACGACCTGAGGCACCAGCATCGAGACCGGCTCGCCGAGCATCGCCGCCTCCGCCTCGATACCACCGACGCCCCAGCCGAGCACACCGAGCCCGTTGGCCATCGTCGTGTGGGAGTCGGTACCGATCAAGGTGTCGGGGAAAACGACGCCGTCACGTGCCTCCACCACCCGGGCCAGGTGCTCGAGATTGACCTGATGAACGATGCCGGTTCCCGGCGGCACCACGGTCGAGTTGGCGAAGGCACTCTGTCCCCAGCGCAAGAAGAGGTAGCGCTCGCGGTTGCGGACGTACTCGATCTCGGTGTTGCGCTCGATCGCGAACGGGCTCGCGGCCTCGTCCACCTGCAGCGAGTGGTCGATTACGAGCTCGGCCGGAAGCTGCGGGTTGATAGCGGCCGGCTCACCTCCGAGCGCGCGCATTGCGTCGCGCATGGCCGCCAGATCGACGATAGCCGGTACGCCGGTGAAATCCTGGAGAAGAACTCGCGCCGGGATGAAAGAGATCTCCGAGTTTGGCTCGGCGCTCGCCTCCCAGCTGGCGATCGCCTCGACATCGGACGTGGTCGTCGAGACGCCCTCGTGGCGGAGCGTGTTCTCGAGGAGAACCCGGAGACTGAAGGGCAGACTCGCGATTTCGTACACTCCGAGCAGCGCCTCGAGCCGGAAGATTTCGTAGCTCGAATCGCCGGTCTTCAGTAGTGAGCGCGCGCCGAACGAGTTCGCCATTACCTCGATTCAACCAGAAAGTCGGCGCCCGGCTCCTGCAGGAGCGGACGGATACGTTGATGATTCCTAGTCGGCCGTTGCGGGCGACTGCGCCGCGCCGCCGTTTCCGCTTCTCTCGAGAACGCTGCGGATCTTGTGAGCGAGTTCCTGCGGTGTGAACGGTTTGCCGATGAACTCGGCTTCGCCGTCGGAGACACCGTGGTGAACGATCGCCTCTTCCGTGTAGCCGGACATGAAGAGAACTCGAGCTGTCGGGCGCATGGCGGTGAGAGACTCCGCCAGTTCGCGTCCGCTCATTCCCGGCATCACCACGTCGGTGACGATCAGATCGATCGGTCGCTCGAGGCTATTGGAGACCGCGAGAGCTTCCTCGCCGCTCGAGGTCTCGAATACCTCGTACCCCAGCTCGCGCAGGACGCGGCCCACGAGTTTTCGGACCATCTCCTCGTCCTCGACGAGAAGAATCGACTCGCTACCGCGAGTCTCGCCCAACGGGGGGATACTGAGGTCGGCAGCCGCGGTTTCCCGAGCGATCGGGATGTATATGTGAAACGTGCAACCCGCATCGAGCTCGCTCAAGACTTCGATCGCGCCCTTCGACTGCTCGACGATGCCGTGTACCGTCGCGAGGCCGAGGCCGGTACCCTCCCCCTGCTCTTTGGTGGTGAAGAAGGGCTCGAAGATGTGCGAGATCGTTTCCTCGTCCATCCCGGTGCCGGTGTCCGAGATGACCGTGACCACGTAGTCACCGGGCTCCAGCCCGAGCTCAGCCGCCTTGCTCGCGTCGATGCTGGCATTACTGGTCTCGATCGTTATCTGGCCGCCGTCGGGCATCGCATCGCGAGCGTTTACGACCAGGTTCATGATCACCTGTTCGATCTGGCTGCGGTCGAAGCGGATCGTGGAGATCTCGGGGTCGAGAGCGGTGACGAGCTCGATGTTCTCGCCGATCAGGCGCTGGAGCATCTTCTCCATGTGCCCGATCACCTCGTTCGGACTGAGCAGCGTCGGCTGAAGCACCTGGCGACGGCTGAATGCCAGTAGCTGCTGAGTCATTGCCGCGGCCTGTTCCGCGGCGCGCTTTATCTCCTCCGCGTCGCGAGCGAGCGAGCTGGCCGGGTCGAGCTCGGATACGATCAGCTCGCTGTAGCCGGTGATCGCCGTCAGGAGGTTGTTGAAGTCGTGTGCTATGCCTCCGGCCAGGCGTCCGATCGCCTCCATTTTCTGGGAATGGAGAAGCTGCGCCTCGAGACGCTGGCGTTCGGCGTCGGCCTCGCGCTCGGAGCTGATGTCGAGCAGGTAGCCCTGAACGTAGAGAGGCTTTCCCGAGAGATCGCGGACCACGACCGCTTCGTCACGGACCCAGACAAGGCGGCCGTCTTTCGAGATCAGGCGGTATTCGAGCCCGATCCTGCCCTTGCCGCCGCTGGCGGCTCGCTCCGCCGTGACGCGCTCGCGGTCGTCGGGGTGAATGGCATCGATGAAACTGCGCAAGTCGGAGGTCCAGTCGCTTGGCTTGAAGCCGAGGATCTCTTCGAGTTGCGGGCTGAGGTAAACCCAGCGTCCCGATTCGCCGGGGACGTTGATGTAGGTGACGAGCGGAAGTTGTTCAACGAGCAAGCGGTAGCGTGCCTCGGCTTCACGTAGCTCCTCCTCGGCGATTCGGCGCTCGCTGATGTCGCGGAAGTTCATCAGGATCGATTGGAGCTGTCCGTTCTCGTTCAGCACCGAGGTCGTCGTCCCCTCGACAAAGACCCAGCTTCCGCGCTTGTGGCGCATTCGAAGCTCGACCACGGATGGTCCCTGGCCGGTCACCGTCTGCCTCAACGCGTCGCTGGCACGCTGCACGTCGGAAGGGTGAACGAGGCTGATCGGCGAGACGTCGACGAGCTCTTCGGGTCCGTACCCGAGCGCCTGCTCGTAGGAGGGGGAGGCGAAGACGAAACGCCCCATCGGGTCGAGCACGGCGATCATGTCATGCGAGTTCTCGACCACGACGCGGTAGAGCTCGCGGCTGCGGGTTAGCTCTTCCTCGGCCAGCTTGCTCGAGGTCAGGTCGGTACCGAGAGAGATGATGCCGACCAAGTTGCCTCTGCTGTCACGATGGGGAGCCAACGAGAGCGAGCAAGGGAAAAACGTGCCGTCGCGGCGCATGCTCTCGGTCTCGAAGTTGACGATCTGCTCGCCGGCTAGAACTCTCTCCTCAAGCTCGCTGGCCTCGTCGATCAGGCGCGGTGGTGTCGTGGCCAGGACTGCTCCGATCGCCTCATCCCTCGACCAACCGAACATGTTTTCGGCGACTTTGTTCCAGACGGTCACTCGACGGTCGACATCGGTTTCGACGATCGCGACCGGCGAGGCGTCGACGACCGCGCCCAGGCGCTCGTGCAGCTCGGCTTCGCTCGCGCGAGCTGACCGTAGTGATTCCTCGTGTTCACGCTCCTCGATTGCCGAGCCGAGTACGTTGGCGATAGAAGAGAGGAAATCAACATCGGATTCGCTTGGTGTCCTGCTTCGGGTCGTTCTCACCCCGAGTACTCCCCAGGGGTGATCGCGGCCGGGAATCGGTACGTTTACAGCAGCGACGATGCCAAGCTCGAACAAGTTGCGTGGCGGCCTGAAACGGTCTTCTCGAGCGATGTCTTCGATGACAACGGGTTCGGCCGATTCGAGCGTGTACCGAGAGAACGAGCCCGGGGTAAGAGCTGAATCGGTCTTTTCGTGACTCGCCTTGAGTCCGACGCAAGCTCGCATCGGCATCGTCTCACGGCCAGGGATGTTCTCGAATATCACGACGCGCTCGAAGGCAAGCGTGTCGGCCACGATCTCGGCGGCCTTCGTCATGAGGGCATCGATATCGGTCTCGGTCAATGCTCGGCTACCGAGTTGTGCGACGGCTCGCTGCTCGCGCGCGCGAGCGACGAGATCTGTGACGAGGGCTTCGACCAGGTGTCGGGCAACGAGAATCGAGAATGCGAAGGCGGCGATCGCGACTGTGGTCGCGGTCCAATCGACGATGGCGCGCGGCTCTCTCAGCAAGAGTGAGACAGCGAGGAAGGAGCTCGCCATCGCCACGATCTGCGTTGTCACGCCGCGAGTCGAGGAGAAGTAAGCGGTGTGAAGTGAGGCGAGGAAGAAGAGAAGCAGGCCGAGCGACCAGTTACGGGGATCGAGTGCTATTCCGGATGCAGCCAAACCCGAGGCGAGGACTCCGTAAGTCGCACTGGGTGCCGTCAGACGTCCCGAGATGGCGTGAAACACGATCGCCAGAGTGAAGAAACCGAGCGCCACGACGAGCAGCGGTAGGCGTCTGTTGTTGGGAGCGATCGCCGACCAGACGACCACGACCGAGCCTGAAGCGACGGCGAGCACAGCGGCGCTCCGGAAGGCGCTCTCGGACTGGTTCCTCGGCTCGGGCGGAAGCACGGCCGCAATGAGCCGAGAGAGCTGACGGTCGAGCCGTTCACTGATCGAAGCCGTGTTCATTGTGTACCGCAACGGAAATCTTCCCTCTCTATCGACCGTAATGACCGGAAGTTCGACAACTTCGATCGCGGCGGTTGCGGTGGATGGAACGATTGTGCATCGTTGTCTTCGCTTAACGAAGTCCTAATCATGCGAAAGATGGGTATAACCAAGGCTCTCTCGCGGCCGGGTATAAAGGAGGACGTCGATGAAATCAAGCAAGCGACAGCTCGCATCCGCTCTCGGAATCCTCGTAGCCGGCGTGCTCGGAGCGAGCGTCGCGCTTGCGGTAGCGGCCGGCCTCGGCGATCTCGGCGGTGCTACGAAGACGGTGATCACTCCAACCGCCGAATCGCCGATTGAGACGGCGCTGGCAACCAACGCCGGCAAACCACTCTCGATCCCCGAGATCTATTCGCGCACCGCTCCCGGGGTCGTGCAGGTCACAAGCACACAGATCGTGAGCGGAGCGCAGCTCAACCCCTTCTTCCAGCTGCCCTCACAGAAAGAGGAGGCGCTCGGCTCCGGTTTCGTGATCGACAAGCGGGGCGACATCGTCACGAACTATCACGTCATCCAGGGAGCCACCAAGGGATCGATCAGGGTTCTGTTCTCGAACAACGTGACCACCAAGGCCACGATCGTCGGTACGGACAAGTCGACCGACCTCGCCGTGCTCAGGGTGGAAGTTTCGCCCGACGCTCTGGTTCCGCTTTCTTTCGGAGACTCCTCGGCGCTCCAGGTCGGTGATCCGGTGGTCGCGATCGGCAACCCGTTCGCGCTCGACCGGACGGCGACGTTGGGCATCGTTAGCGCCATCTACAATCTCGGCAACGGCACGACCTCGAGCCCGCTTCGCTCGCAGGGCACGAGCAGCGTCCCCGGCGGCTTCCCCATCGCCGCCATCCAGACCGACGCGGCCATCAACCACGGCAACTCGGGCGGACCGCTGCTCAACAGTCTCGGCCAGGTGGTCGGAGTCAACTCGCAGATCGAGACCGGCGGTACCGGCCAGGGCAACGTCGGTATCGGCTTCGCCATCCAGTCCAATACGGTCAGGCAGGTCGTGGCCCAGATCCTCAAGACGGGCAAGGCGACTCATGCATACCTCGGCGTCGAAATCCACGGGATAACGCCTGAGCTG
Source organism: Gaiellaceae bacterium (assembly GCA_050010215.1). Lineage (GTDB taxonomy): Bacteria > Actinomycetota > Thermoleophilia > Gaiellales > Gaiellaceae > Fen-549. The sequence goes on from JBEKLL010000007.1 coordinate 22,357, forward strand.
GCGAGCCTGTACCGGCTCCCCGTCAAGCAGGGGCTACTCGTCGAATCCGTGACGCCCGGGTCAGGCGCCGCCAAAGCCGGGCTCAAGGCGGGGACACATCGGGTGATCCTCGCCGGGCAGCCTTACTTCATCGGTGGCGACATCATCGTGAAGGCGGACGGTACGAGCATCGGTAGCTCGTCCGGGAAGCTCGAGGATATCGTCGTTGCGCACAAGCCGGGTGGCAAGCTCTCGCTCGAGATCTACCGCGGTAGCACAAAGATGACCGTTTTGGTCACGCTCGGTACCCGTCCCTTCTAGCTCTCATCGCGAGCGAGCCCGATCCGCTCGCAGCGACCTTCCTCTCGACAGAGCCGCAGTTCAGCGGCGATGATTGGGACGATGGCGATCATCGACATCAGCGTTGCGGTCGGTCCCGGCACAGTCGTCTGGGAGGATGACCCGGCTCCGGTCATCGAGCGGGTGAACGCTATCGCCGAGGGTAGCGCCTACAACCTGAGCCGGCTCGCTTTCGGCGCTCACACGGGTACTCACGTCGACGCGCCGCTGCACTTCATCGACGAGGCGGCGCCGGTGGAGAGTCTGCAGCTCAACTCTCTGATCGGGCCCGCGTTGGTCGTCGACGCGCGTGCCAGCGAAAACGAGATCGATGCCGAGACGATCGAGCGGGAGGTCGGCAGCGGAACTGAGCGCGTCATCTTCGCGACAAGGAACTCAGAGCTCTGGCGGCGGCCGAAGTTCAGCCGCGACTTCGTCGGTGTCTCGGCGCAGGCGGCGGCGCTCCTCGTTGAGCGCGGCGTTCGCCTGGTGGGGATCGACTACCTCTCGGTCGGCTCGCCAGGCGTGCACCGCGAGCTGCTCGGAAACGGGGTGATCGTCCTCGAAGGACTCGATCTTCGCGCTGTCGAGGCGGGCACCTATGAACTCGTCTGCCTTCCGATTCGCATCGCAGGCGCCGACGGCGCCCCCGCAAGAGCTGTGCTTGTGACGGTATAGCCATGGAGCCGGAGCCGCATCGCCCGCCCGCCCCGGTTCTCCTCGACCAGCCGAGCGAGCAGACTGATCTCTGGACCGACGACAGTGACGCCGACCATTCCGGCTGTTACTGCGTCGCGACCGGCCCCTTCCCGTGTCCGGCGGCGGGCTGCCCGTTCGTCGCCGAGTTCATGACGGCAGCACACTTGATCCTCGTCTGGCAAGAGCAGGACGATCCCAATCTACTGCGGCACGCTCAGCGCGCGAAAAAGGTCGGTCGCAATCCGCGTGTCGTCGAGTTCCAGCGCTCGTTCGGGCCCAGCGCTTCCTACTACGCATGGGAGGCGGCCGGGCGTCCGGTGCACGGCATCCGTGCGGGCTGACTGCGGATCTGCCTCGGCGGGAATAGGTGGACATGCGAATGCGTTCAGAGGAGAGAAATCGACAATGAGGCGGTCCTGGTGAGCCAACGTCAGTCGGGCCAGGCCGCGCACGAGCTGGCTCAGGAGACGCGCGAGCGAGTTCGTTTCGAAGAGGAGGCGCTCGAGCATGCCGACCGCGTATACCAACTCGCGCGACACCTCGCCGGTTCCAGAGAAGATGCGGAGGAGCTGATGCAGGAGACATACGCGCGGGCGTTTCGCGGCTGGCGCTCGTATGAGCCGGGCACCAATATGCGCGCCTGGCTTCTTCGCATCCTGACCAACATCAACATCGATCGAGGCCGCCGGAAGCAGCGACGACCGCCGGAGCAGTCGCTGGAAGAGGGCGACTACTCGCTGTACGACCGGCTGGAGCAAACAGCGGGCGCGACCGGCGAGGACGAAGAGCGATTGCTCGAGAGGCTCTCTCAATCCGATATCGTCGACGCGCTGGCGGCGCTCCCGCACGACTTTCGCGACGTGCTGGTGCTCGTGGATCTCGGCGACTTCAGCTACCAGGAGACGGCTCAGATCCTCGCCATTCCGATTGGTACGGTGATGTCGAGACTGCACCGCGCGCGCCGGTTACTCAAGCAGTCTCTAGCTCCGGCGGCGCCTGGGAGAAGGACATGAGCGAGACGCCTTGCAGGAAGTGCGAACAGTTACTGCAGTTGTATCTGGACGGAGAGTTGAGCCACGCCGAGGCGAAGGAGGCAGAGGCGCACCTCGACGCCTGCGGATACTGTCGCCGTCACTACAGTTTCGAGCGGCTCTTCCGCGCCTATCTGCGCGAGGCCGCCAACGAGCCGATGCCGGCAGAGTTGAAGGCGAAGCTCGCTTCGTTCAGGCTGGATGCCGGCCGCTCACCGGCGGCGGATAGCTAACGCAGGGCCAGGTTCGCGGGCCCGACGATGACGATCAGCCGCAACGGGTTCTTCCCTTGCGGGAGCGGTAGCACCTCGACGCCGAGCTGCCCGGCGAGACGCGTTCCGAGTGCTTTCCCGTTTTTCATGTTCGCGTAGAAGACGGTCGTGTGCTTGTAGTTGAAATGGCTCGCGCGCTCGACTGCAGCGATCCGATAGCCGAGGGCGGCGATCCGCGACGCGACCCGACGCGTGTAGTTGATATCGCCGCTCCCATTTTGGACATCTACCTGGATCTTCCAGGGCGCCGGCAGAGCAGGACTCTGATTCTTCGGAGCGAGGACGCGTTCGGCCGGACCGTGCAGGGCGTAGCCGAGCATCGTCGCGGCGACCACTCCGACGGCTATCAGTGCGCCCAGGGCGCCGAGACGGCCACGCGGGTTTCGCTGGATCGGTCGAGGAAGGACCGGCAGGCCGGCGAGCTCGCGTGCCTCGTGGTTGTCGATATCCAGCCCGCTTGCTAACAGCGTTGCGGCGGCAAGCGCGTCCTCCGGGCTACGGAAGGCGTAGACGCGTCCCTCCTCGAGCCAACGCACCTGCTCGGCGGTGATGCCGGAACGCTGAGCAGCCTGCTCCTGACTGAGCTGGCGGCGCAGTCGCGCGCTCGCGAACACGGTCGCCGCCGAGCCGCTTTCGAGTGAGGAGACTAGGGCAAGCGCGATCTGCGGCTGGGCGCCGGGGTCTGGCGGTTGCGCGTCGGAAGGTGTCACAGACAGATCTTGCCTCACTTGTACGTTCGAGTGCGACGTCGCTCGGCAGGGCCGCCGGCAAATAACGGGGCTCGCCTATCCTTCGTGCTCGGCGCTTGTCGTCCTACGAGCAGCCGGCGAGTTCCTGCGAACGTTCGAGCACGTCACTCACGTAGGATCGTGTCTCTTCGGAGGGAGCTTGTCCGGCCCGCGCGACTGCGGTGGGTCCGGCGTTGTAGGCGGCCAAGGCGAGGTCGAAGGAGCCGAACAAGTCGACCATTCGCTTCAAATACCGCGCGCCGGCGAGGACGTCGGCCCCGGGGTCGTCGAGATCCATCTTTAGTTCGCGTGCCGTCGAAGGCAGAACCTGAAGCAGACCGCGTGCGCCGGCTTTTGACTCAGCGCCCGGATTGAAGTTGGACTCGACCTGCGCTACCGCGACGAGCACCGATAGGGGGAGGCCTGTCTTCTTCGAGGCGCGCTCGAACACCGCTCGAAAACGGGTCGGCAGAGGACAGAGCTCGGCCGCAGAATCGCTTACTGCTGGAAACGCCGACGCCGCGGTTGAAGCCGTACCGGCCGAGTCGTCGGGTCGCGCGAAGTGTTTCTTCGCTCCGCGGTTACCGCTTGCCAGAGTAGCCGTCGCCAGAACGAGCGCTGTCGTCAAAAGAAAGAGTAGAAAAAGCCGGCGGCCCACCCCGCACGGAATCGTAACGTTCAAGTCGCGCTTTTACCACAGCTCGCTTCGAACTCGGAATCGCGAGGCTCAACTCCCGAGCCCCGTCGCTGCTCAGACTCCCGACGTAACCGCCAAGATGTCGGCAAGGTGAATAAGGCGGAAGGTGAGCCTGTTGGCGCGGACGCGTTCGGGTTCGCGTTCCAGCTCGGGAAGAGTTCGCCAAAGGTCGCGAGCGCAAATCAGAAGCTCGCCGATCCTATCCCGGTCGTGAGGATGGGTGTCGGTCTCGCAACACGCGTTCAGCGCCAGCCCCAGCGCGCCAACCGTGTCCTGCTGTCTCGTCCAGAGCAGTGGAGTTGCCATCGACAGGTACTGGTGGATTCGGGCCATCGTCATCGACTGCGAGAAAATGGGGTTACCGTGCGGCGCGCTCGGAGCGAGCGAGGACTCACCGCGGCTGATTCGGTCGGCGTTCTCCCAGAGAATCATCCGCAGCTCGTCCTCGTTGAAGCCGGCGAAGCGCGCGGTACGGATGGCCATCAAGAGCGAACTCGGCTGTTGTCCGTAGGGGAAGTCTGAGGCATAGACGATCTGCTCCGGAGCGACCTGCCGGTAGAAGTCGAGGAGGTCGATCGGGCTCCAGACAGAGGTGTCGAAGAAGACTCCGGGCTTACCGCCGAGCGCGTGTGCGAGAGCGTCCAGATCGGCTATTCCGGCATGGGCGACGATCAGCTGTGCGAGTGGGTAGCGCTCGACCAGGCGCGCGAGGTGGTCGGCGATCGGAGGAAGGCCGCGGCCTCCGTGTATCAGCACCGGTACTCCCCGTTCGGCCGCCAGCGACACAATCGGCTCGAGTCGCTCGTCATTTACCTTGAATCCCTGCGAGCGCGGATGGAGCTTGATCCCGCGCGCGCCCAGGTCGAGGCAGCGCTCTGCCTCTTCGAGTGGCGATTCGGCCAGATCGAGCCGCACGAACGGGATCAGCCTGCCCCGCGAGCGCTGAGCATGAGCGAGGGTTCTATCGTTTGGCTTACTGAAGGCGGGATGGCGGTCGGGTTCGTCGAGTGCAAAAGCAAAGCAGCGCTCGATCCCGTAGCGGTCGCAAATCGCCGTCAACTCCTCGAACGAGCCGATCATGCCGTCCACGTCTGTTCCAAGGTGAACGTGGGCATCGAAAACGGGCGTGGCCAGTGGGAGCTCGCCCAGGAGCTCTCTCCCCGACACTTCGATCAGCGCCTCGGCGCGCGCCAGTTCCTCTTCCATAGAGAGAAGTCTATTTCCGAAAGGGCTGGTCGCGAACTCGTCGACTCGGCTAATCGAGCAGACGCGCGAAGCGCTCGCCATCTTCGAAAGGGCCGATCAAGGCGAGATGAAGGGCTCGCTCGCCGATGACCTCGCGGGCGACGCGCTGAATGTCGCCGGCGTCAACCGCGTCGATCCCGGCGATCACTTCGGCAGGGTCAACGGCAACTCCCTCGAGCACCTCACGCCGCAATCCGAAACTGATCAAACCCTGCGGGCTTTCGAGCTGAAGGACTAGTCTGCCTTTCGAGTACTCCTTCGCCTTCGTCAGCTCTTCGCTTGGGACCGGCTCGGAAACTATGTGGCGCAACTCGGCGACGATCGTCTCGATCGCCTGCTCGACCCGGTTCAGATCGACGCCGGCCTGTGCGCAGAGCGTCCCCGTTTCGGCATAGGCGTTGTTTTGGCAGAACACGTAGTAGGCGAGTCCGCGTCGCTCCCGCACCTCGGTGAAGAGACGCGAGGACATCCCGCCGCCGAGAATCGCCGCCAGGACTTGCAGGACATAACGGTCGGGGTGTTGTTGCGGCTGGCTCAGCGTCCCGAGCACGAGATGAGCCTGGTCGGATTTCTTGTAGTGGACACTCAAGCTCGGACCGTCAGTGGCAGAGATCTCGGCCGCCGCCGGCTTGCCCGTCTCGGCGGGTGCGAGATCACCGAGTAACGCCTCGATCTCGGCCAAGGTGTCGCCGTTCAGCCGGCCGCCGAGACCGACGACCATTCTCGACGGTACGTACCAGCGCCCGAGGTAGTCGAGGAAAGTGTCGCGCGTGGCGGCACGGACGGTCTCCTTGCCCCCGATCACGTCCCAGCCGAGCGGCTGGTCGCCGAAGAGAAGGCGCTCGTAGATCGAACCGACATAGTCACGAGGGGAGTCGAAGTACATGTTCATCTCCTCGACGATGACGCCCTTCTCGCGCTCGATCTCGTCGGGATCGAACTTGGAATGGCGAATCATGTCGACGAGCACATCGAGAGCGACGCTGTGCGACTCCGCAGCGCATCTGACGTAGTAGCCCGTGTACTCCTTGCCGGTGAAGGCGTTGAACTCTCCGCCGATCGCGTCCACCTCGCCCGCGATGTCACGTGCGCTCGGGCGCCGCTCGGTGCCCTTGAAGAACATGTGCTCGGTGAAGTGCGCGATGCCGTTCGACTCGTGCGTCTCGTAGCGAGAACCGGCGGCAACCATGATCATGCAGGTCACGGAGCGGGCCTCCGGCATGGGAGCTGCAAGAACGCGGAGCCCGTTGCCGATAACCGAACGCTCGAAGGTCACGACGGCCATGCTAACGAACGACGGCGACTCGCCAGGGGCTCTTCTGACTCAGCGCCGGAGCGAGCGGAGATTCTGATCAAGTCGCTGTCTGATCCGCCGATGACTGCGTTCGATAACTACGAGCACAGGAGGCGGGTACGAGCACGCTCGGGATCGTGGCTTCAAAGTCGGTCAGTGCTTCGGCGCCGGCGGCGGCCGCGCGTCCGCGTGCTCGGAACCGACAGCGTGAATTGACTCTCAAGCCGCGGCGCTATTCGCCCGATCTTAACCGCGTCCCCGAAGCGGCTTAGAGGGAAAGAGGCACTGATGCGGATCGTGAAGGTAATGGTCTTGGTGGTAGCGATTGCGCTCGTGCCGCTGAGCATCGGTTTGGTCATGCTCAAGCAGCAGCAGAACTCGCAGCAAGCGCTCGATCGCTCGCTGACGAACCAGGTGAACGAGCGGCGCGCGAACCTCCAGAGCTCCGAGGACCAGGCGCGGGTGACCGCCGAGGTGCTGAGCCAGAACCCGATCCTCAACCTTCCCTTCACCGATCTCAAGCACCAGAGCGCCGATCGCGCGAAGGTCGATCAAGCGCTTTTCTTCCTCGGAAACAAGATCTACCCGAACCAGATCGGCGCTGCAGGCGTGATCAACGACTACGCCCGTTGCCAGGTGTGGGCCTACGGAAGGCAGCAACGGTCGGAGCCGTGCAAGCAAGATATTGCGCACGTGGCGAACGGTGTGGCGTACACCACGGCACAGCTCGCCACTCTGCGCGAGGAAGCCCAGCAATGGGTCAAAGCGACGCTGAAGCTCAAGCCCGGGCAGGTCTATACCGGCAAGACCACGGTCTCCACCGACTCGGGGCGCTTTGTCGTGACTTACTCGACCTTGCTCCCACCCGTGGCGGGGGAATCGCGCGGGATTCTCTATTTCGAGCTCGATCTCGGCGCCTTCCGTAAGGGCGCCACAGAGGCAGTCACAAGGGCTCACATGAAAGGTCTCGATCTCGCGGTCATCGACCGACAGACCGGGCAGATCATGCTCAGCAGCAGCACCAGCGCGGTTGCGCTTGGGCTTATCTCGGCTTGGAACAAACGGTTCGTCCCGATTGCCAAGCAGAAGAGTATGAGCGGCGTGACGACAATCAGTACGCCGAGAGGGTCGATGCGCGTGGCCTGGCAGAAGATTCCGCCCGCCACTCTGGATGCCAACAGATGGACGGTAGTAGCGGCCGCGCCGGCGCCGTCGGGAAACGTGATCATGAACAACCCGATCCCCGTGTCGCTGATGGGGGCCGCCCTGCTTGCGATCGCATTCATCATGGGCCGGCGCTGGGTACGCACCTCGATCCAGGCGATGACCGATCCGCTGACCGGCCTCGGCAACCGGCGCAAGCTCGTTACCGACCTGGAAAAGGCGCTGCCCGACGCAGGTGAGACAGCTCCCCTACTGCTCGGCTTGTTCGACCTGGACGGTTTCAAGAACTACAACGACAGCTTCGGACATCCAGCCGGCGACGCACTGCTGGCGAGACTGGGTCGGAACGTGCAGTTGGCCATGCGCGAGCACGGTGGCGAGGCCTATCGCATGGGTGGAGACGAGTTCTGCATCATCGCCACGATCGGCGTTGACGGTCAGGGGCCGATCATCGCGGACGCCACAGCGGCTCTTTCCGAGCGCGGCGAAGGCTTCGCGATCGGTAGCTCATATGGATCGGTGCTGCTCCCGCAGGAGGCAAGCGATGTCGGGATATCGCTGAGACTGGCCGACCAGCGCCTGTACGCGAACAAGAACAGCGGCCGGCGTTCGGCAGGACGCCAGTCCGCAGATGTGCTCCTGCAGGCGCTCCACGAGCGCAGCCCGGAGCTCGGCGATCACCTGGTCGACGTCGCTCGCTTGGCCGCCGAGGTGGGACGGCGGCTGGGCATGAGCGGCGAAGAGCTCGACCAGCTCGCACAGGCAGCGCAACTCCACGATGTCGGGAAGATGGCGATCCCCGACGCGATACTGAAGAAGCCGGGCCCGCTCGACCGCGAGGAATGGGAGTTCATTCGTGGCCACACGGTTGTGGGCGAGCGCATCATCTCCGCCGCTCCCTCTTTGTCGCAGGTTTCGCGAATCGTTCGTTCGAGCCACGAGCGCTATAACGGCTCGGGCTACCCGGACGGTCTCAAGGGTGACGAGATTCCGCTGCCCTCGCGCATCATCGCCGTCTGCGACGCCTACGACGCGATGATCGGGCCGCGTCCCTATCGCCTCGGGATGAATCGCGAAAACGCCGGTTCGGAGCTGCGCCGCTGTGCCGGTGCCCAGTTCGATCCGGTCGTCATCGAGTTCTTCCTCTCGGTGGTCGACGAGCTGGTACGAGAAGAAACAGAGGGAGTCCCGGTCAATCCCAGCTGAGACTAGTCTCGCATCGGCCCGATCCCGTTACGCTCCAATCGTGTCCGCGACTCTGGTCAGCCCGACAAAGCCGAAGCGATCGTCGCGCCGCAGTAGCGGGCTCGACGACCTCTGGCGCGTAATCGTTCTCAACGATGATCACAACAGCTTCGAGGGCGTGGCGCAGGCGCTGTCCTCGGTCCTGCCCGCCGTTAGCTATGACGACGGCATGCGTCTGGCCGTCGAGATCGACCGAACCGGCCAGGCGATCGTTTGGACGGGTCACAGAGAACCGGCCGAGCTCTACTGGACGCAACTCGAGGCGCGCGGCTTGACGATGGCGCCGCTCGAATCCTGAGCGTCCGGTTTCTGCGCCGTTGTTCCACCACGGAGTCGGGGCTCGCGAGCGGGCATTCGAGACGAGATAGTACGTCCGGTCGCCGACCTAGCTTATTGCTGTGCTGCTGTTTCGGACTCTGTCCGAATCCGAGTGCTATCTGCGCTGCTACGGGGAGCGCACGGGCGCCGTGAGCCTCGTGAGCACAGTCCGAAGCCTTTGCGACTCTCCAGGTGATCGTCCGGGGCAAGACTCGGAACCGATCTCCACCGACAGGGCAGAGGAAGCCGGGTCCGAGCGACCGGCCGAAGCTGCCTGAAACCGATCGGCGGCTCCGGCGAGCTTGTCGCTCGTTCAGTCGCGCCAGCCGCTCGTTATCGGTGTGCGGCGATCGCGTCCGAAAGCCTTTGGCCGGAGCTTCACGCCGGGAGGCGCTTGGCGGCGCTTGTACTCGGCTCGATCGATCATCGCGATCGCCCTCTCGACGATGTCGGCGCGAAAGCCGTCCCGGAGCAGCTCGTCGCGTGAGCGATCCTCCTCGATGTAGGCCTCGAGCACTCGGTCGAGCTCCGCATAGGGCGGAAGGGAGTCTTCGTCTAGCTGGTTGTCGCGAAGCTCCGCGCTTGGAGCGCGGCCGATGATCGTCGCCGGAATCAACTCCCTGCCGGCACGCTCGTTGAGATAGCGGCTGAGCCTGAAGACGTCGGTCTTGAAAACATCCTTAAGCAGGGCGAAGCCGCCGGCCATGTCGCCGTAGAGGGTCGCGTAGCCGACCGAGAGCTCCGACTTGTTGCCGGTCGCCACGAGCAGCCAGCCGAACTTGTTCGAGAGTGCCATCAACAGCACGCCACGCACGCGCGCCTGAACGTTCTCCTCGGTCAGGTCGGTTTCGAGCCCCGAGAAAACGGGAGCCAGCGCCCGTTCGAATCCCTGCACCATTGGCTCGATCTCGATCTCGCGGAAATCAGTGCCCAGGCACTCGGCCAGGCGCCTCGCGTCTTCCCGAGTCTCCCGCGATGAGTAGCGCGACGGCATCGAGACGCAGTGGACGTGATCGGAACCGAGAGTCTCGACCGCCAGCGCGGCGGTCAGCGCCGAGTCGATCCCGCCCGAGACGCCGATGACGACATCGTCAAAGCCGTTCTTTTTCATGTAGTCGCCTAGTCCGAGAACGAGGGCGCGGCGCATCTGCTCGAGATCGTCCGCGAAGGGGGTGACGCTCGCAGGTGCCGCCGGCGCAGCGAGCCGACGTCTAGGAGTCGGGAGAACTAGCGGCGTGACTTCGGGAACACCGCGTTCGCGTGCGAGAGCGCGCTTGCGCACGTCGCTGAGACGTCGCGCGACGACCGCACTCGGATCGAGATCGACGACGAGCAGCTCCTCTTCGAAGCCGGCCGCCCGCGCGATCAGCTCGCCTTCGTCGTCGATCACCACCGAGTGACCGTCGAAGACGAGCTCGTCCTGACCGCCAACAAGGTTGCAAAAGGCGATGAACGAGACCAGATCGCGGGCGCGCGTCCGTAACATCTCCTCACGCATCAGCTCGCGCCCGGCGTGGAAAGGCGAAGCCGAGATGTTGACGATCAGCTCCGCGCCCGCAATCGCGAGGTCGGTCGCCGGCGGTCCCGGCTGCCACATGTCCTCGCAGACCGTAACGCCGATTCTTACGCCGTCGAGCTCGAGCAAGAGCAGCTCTCTTCCCGAGGCGAAGTAGCGATCCTCGTCGAAGACGCCGTAGTTTGGTAGGAAGCGCTTGCGGTAGAAAGCCTTGACCTCGCGCTCGGCGCAGACAGCACAGGAGTTGTAGAGATCTTCGTCGAACCGGGGCGCGCCGATGAGAGCGACAGTACCGCGCACCTCGCGAGCGATCCGGGCTAGCGAGCGCTCGGCAGCGCGAAGGAAGCTCGGGCGAAGCAGAAGGTCTTCCGGCGGATATCCGGTCACAGCCAGCTCGGGGAAAAGGACGAGATCAGCTTTCTGCGCGCGCGCAGCGGCAAGCGCCGCCAGAATCTTGCGTTGATTCCCGGCAATGTCGCCAACGAATGTGTCGATCTGGGCGAGTCCGATCCGCACGGGCTTCCTCCGAGTTTACGACTCCTGGTCTAAAACCGAGTTTACCATGCTCGGCGCGGGAATCTCCTCGAAGACCCTCTGATCCTGTCGCGTCGAGATCGCTCGGCAGTGTTAGCTACGCTCTGATCTCCCGGGCGTTTGCTACGCGGCGCACGGGCGCGCGATCTCTTCGCAAAGCCAACGGACGTGGGTTGCGAAGGGAGGATGCCTATTCGACAGAGAGGGGACGGGATGCGATTCGTGAGCGAGCAGAACCGTAGGTGGTGGACGTTGGGCGCCGTTGCCTTTGGGTTGTTCATGATCATGCTCGACAACACGATCGTTACCGTCGCCCTACCGACGATCAAGCGCAGCTTCGGCATCAACGTCTCCGAGCTCGAGTGGATCGTCACTGCCTATACGCTCACATTCGCCACCTTCATTCTCACCGGCGGCAAGCTCGCCGACTTGCTCGGCCGCAGGCTGATGTTCAACGTCGGTCTGGCCATCTTCACGATCTCGTCCTTCTTCTGCGGCCGAGCCGGCGACGTCCACATGCTGATCGGAGCACGAGCCGTGCAGGGCGTCGGCGCCGCGATCATGGTGCCCTCAACGCTCTCGATCATCACTACCGCCTTCCCGCCGCGACAGCGTGGAACCGCGATCGGCGTCTGGGCTGGTACGGCTGGAATGGCGCTTGCCATCGGTCCGCTGCTGGGCGGTATTCTGACCCAGCAACTCAGCTGGCACTGGATCTTCTACGTCAACATCCCGGTAGGAGCTCTGGCACTCATTGCGTCGCGGATCGTCATCGTCGAGTCGCGCGACACCTCACACAGGCAGAGCCTCGATCTGCCGGGTCTGATCGCTTCAGGCCTCGGGCTCCTCGCTTTGACCAACGCCCTGATCGAGGGCAACAATCGTGGCTGGCACTCGCCGCTCATCGTCGGCCTATTCGTGTTCGCGGGCATCTCGATGCTCATCTTCGTGGCACTCGAGGTGCATGGCCGGCTGGCCGTTTCGAGCGTGATCGCGACGGGGCTCGGGCTCTTCGCGCTGATCTGGAGTCTGATCGAACTGAGCAGTAGGAGCACCTTTTCGCTACGTATCTGGTATCTCCACTTCCGCGCCAGGCTCGGTTGGGGCGCCCCGTTCGAGACGGTACTGTTCGCCTTCGCCGGCGCCGCCTTGCTGATCGTCACGGCCTACGAGCTGTCCCGGCTCGAGTCCGTGCGCAAGCTGGTTGGCTCGGCAGCGAGAGCTACTCGTCCACGGCGCGAGCGCATCCCGATGCTCGAGCTCTCCCTTTTCAAGATCGGCAACTTCACCGGCTCGGTGCTGGTCGCGCTACTCGTCTCGCTGGCGATGTTTGGCGTCTTCTTCTTCATGTCGCTCTACGTCCAGAACATCCTCGGCTATTCGCCGACGCGGGCCGGCGTCAGCTTCCTACCGATGACCGTTCTGGTCATCCTGGTAGCGCCGTTCGCCGGTCGCTTTTCCGACCGCATCGGCTCGCGCTGGCTGATGGCATCGGGAATGACGCTCGTGTCGGTGTCGCTCTATCTCTTCTCGCGTGTCGGTATGCACACGACCTATCCGCAGCTCTTACCGGCGATGATCGTCGGCGGGATCGGCATGCCGATGGCGATGTCGCCGACGACGGCTGCCGCGATGGCGACCGTTCCTGTAGACAAGGCCGGAGTGGGCTCGGCCGTCCTCAACAGCTTCCGCCAGATAGGTGGTGCGCTCGGAATCGCGCTGCTCGGGGCGATCATGGCCGCCAAGGCCGCTTCCTTCGGCAACGCGATGCAGGCGCAGGCGCGGCGGCTTCACCTTCCGCCCGCGACACCCGCGCAGAAACAGAGCGTCACTCAACAGGCTTTCGTCCACGGATTGAACAGCGCGCTGACGGTATCGGCGGCGATCGCGCTCGGCGCCGCGATAGTCGGTGCCGTGCTCGTGCGGAAGCGCCATCACGAGCACGCAGAAGAGCCGCAGCCCGCGACCACATTGGCATAGCCTCGGCGCCGACGAGCTCGGGGGAAAAGAGAAGTCCAAGAAGGAAAAAGCCCCGGCTGCGGCACCCGGGGCTCAATCCGTTTTAGGGATAACCCCCGGCTGCGGCTCCAGGGGGCCTTCCCGAGAAGATTGGCCTTGGCGACGAACCGAGAGCGATGACTCTGCGGCCCAGTCACGACTCCGGTGAAATCGTCGCTGGCCCTTCTTCCGCTCCGACGTCATCTGGCGTCTGATTCAGTCGGAGTGCCCTCACTATATGGCGGCTCCCGAATGCAGTCAAGTAGCTCAGTCAAGTGATATTTCAGCCCTAAACGGGTGGAAAGTGCCTGCAAAAGCCATTCGAGATCAGTCGCTCTTAGTGATCCTGAGACTCTGACTCTCAGAGAGTTCGCAGAGGTCTAAACGTAGTCTTTCCTGCTCGTGAGTAAGGGCGTCTACCCGAACGGGTGATTGTGATAAAGGAGGTCGTCGCGGAGGATCTGAGGGGGTAGAAATGCCGCAGATCCCGTCGGATACCCGTAGCGTAGGTACACCCGAGCGCCAGCGCCCAAAGCTCGGACTAGGCGAGCGCGTGCGCCAGCGGCGTGTCGCCCTCGGGCTGACTCAGACGGATCTCGCCGGCGTTCGCTTCTCGAAGGAGTACATCAGCCAGATCGAGCTCGGAAAGACGCGCCCGACGCCGGAGACGATCGACTACCTCTCGTCGCGGCTCAGCATCGACCCCGGGTACCTCGCCCATGGAGTTTCGACCGAGGATCAGACGCGCGTCGAGGCGATGCTCACGCGGGCCGAAGCGCTGGCGGGCGCACATGATTTCGAAGAGGCGCTGGTGCTGTTCACCGACGCCACGACAGCTGTTGCCGCGACGGGGTCGGGCGAGCTCGCGGCGCGCCGGCTGCTTGGCCAGGGCTGGGCTCTCATGGAGCAGGGCCAGGTTCGCGAAGGGCTGGACATTCTCACGCAGGCTCGCGAGGTCGTTGACGAGAACGAGCTAGACGACGCTCTTCGCGCCGAAGCGCTGTTCAAGCTCGGGGTCGCGCGCGTAAAGCTAGGGAGCACGCACGTTGCGATCACGCTCCTGAGCGAGGCCCACAAGTTGCTCGAACGTTCTTCGCTCGCGTCCGACTCTCTGCGCGCTCAGGTGCTTGCCTACCGCGCCGCGGCCTATCAACGAGTCGGCGATGTCGAAGCCGCCCGTGAGGATGCCGAGCGAGCGGTCGAGTTAGCCGAACAACTCGGCGATTCGCGAGTGATTGGTGCCTCCTATATGCAGGCTTCGCTCATCGCTGAGCGCGAAGGCCGCTTTGTTCTCGCCCGCAACTACGCCGAGCGTGCGAAGGCCAAGTACGAGGAAGTCGAGGACGAAGTTCAGCTCGGCAAGGTCTTGAACAACCTCGGTCTTTGCCAGGCGCTGCTAGGCAAGTATGAAGATGCGCTCGGGAGCTTGACGCGCGCCTACGGAATCTTCCTCGAGCTTGGCGACAACTATGGCAGCGGGCACGTCGTATCTTCGATCGCGAGCCTCCACCTCGAGACCGGCGATCCTGTCCGCGCCGAGGAGCAGGCGCGGCTTGCCATTCAGCTGATCGGGGACGGTGAGGACGACCCGGAGCAAGACGGCGAGGCCAAGCTCGTGCTCGGGAAGGCGCTGCTCGCTCAGGGCCGACTTGACGAAGCAGAGGAAACCCTCGCGCCGATCAAGGAGTTTTTCGAGAGCATGCGTGCGACCAGCAACCTTTCGCGCACGCTGATCGCGCTCGGCGATCTAGCCGTGGCGCGGGATACCCAGGACGAGGCGGCGGCGCTTTACCGGCGAGCCGCCGAGATCATGCAAGACCTTCGAATCTAGGAGAAAGGAGGGAAAAATGCGAAAACGTTTGGCATCGATCGCTCTCACTACGATCTTCGCCGCGGCCGTCCTCGCAGGCCCCGCTTCGGCTGCTGTGGTCAAGCTGACTCCTAACAGCACGACTTCGACGGTCGTTCAGCCGCAGCCCAAGGGCCACGGCGGCGGACACATGCACTGGTAGCGAGAACGGGAACCGCGGGGGCGTGAGGGCGCATAGTGTGGCGCGCCCCTGTGACGGTTTGTCGGGATCGACAGACCTTCCCGCTCGCTACCGGCGAGTGCGTGAAAGACTGCTGCGGCAATTCTACTATGGCACGGAGCCTGTCGGCGTTTTGTCATTCGCCTGGCTGCGGTTCCTGCCGCGCGCTCGAATGCTCGCCCGAATACCTAGTTGCGCTCTCTCTCCGCGTCTACGTGCGTAGACTGTCCGGATGAGCGCGCTCAGGTTTCTGACCAAACCGAGACTTCGCCGACCTGTTCTGATTATCGCGTTCCAGGGCTGGAACGACGGCGGCCAGGGAGCGACTCTCGCTGCCGGTTATCTAGCCCGTTCCTGGAACGCCGCCCGCTTCGCCGAGATCGATCCCGAGGAGTTCTTCGATTTCCAGGCGACTCGCCCGCAAGTATCGCTCGTGGAGGGAGAGACACGCGAGCTTTCCTGGCCCGAGAATGCGTTTTTTCACGCTCGCGTTGCCGGTATCAACCGAGATGTCGTCCTACTGATAGGCGTCGAGCCCAACCTGCGCTGGCGCGCCTTCTCGGAGCTCGTCTCCGGGTTTACGCACGAGCTCGGTGTCGAGACCGTCATCACGCTGGGCTCGCTACTCGCCGATGTCCCGCACACCCGTCCGTCGCCGGTGACCGCGGGCGGCAACGACCTCGAGTTGCTCGAAAGGCTTGACTGCGGCATCTCGAGCTACGAGGGGCCGACGGGAATCGTCGGAGTTCTTCAGGACGCCTTCCAAAAAGCGGGGACCGAGACGATCAGCTTCTGGGCGGCGGTTCCCCACTACGTCTCGCTCACGCCGAGTCCGCGTGCCGCCCTGGCTCTCTGCCAGCGCACGTTGGGCGTGCTCGGCACAGAGCTCGATATGAGCGAGCTGGAGCAAGCGGTTGACAACTACACGGAGCACGTCAGTGAAGCCGTTGCCGGTGACGAAGAGACAGCCTCCTATGTCGAGGCGCTCGAGCGCCAGAGCGATGCCGACGAGCCGTTCGAAGCGTTCGAACCGGATATTCCAAGCGGCGAGTTGCTCGCCGCGGAGCTTGCCAAGTTCCTCCGCGAGCGCGAGGCCGACAGTGACGACTCGGGGTCGGCTGCGGGCCAGTAACACCTGGTCGCCGTCGCGGTCAGGAAGTCTCTAGCGGCCGGTCTTCGGGAGCCCAGCTCGATTGCGGCTCCGCGGACGGCATCGGATGATACTCGGGGACTGGAAGCGCATCCGCCTCGACCGGCTCAGCGCCCCGTTCGGCCACCAGCCGGATCTCGGTTTCGCTCTCGGCGTCCGGGGATTCTGCCGGTTGGGAAACTGCCTCGCTGTCGGTCTCGCCCGCCGCTTTGACGGTGACCTCGGCGATCTCCTGGCCCTCGCTCTTGGCGGTCTGAGCCGCGTTCGGCCGCCGCTTGCGCCGCCGCCGCCGTCTCGTGGATTGAAACTTCGGTGCCGGAAGATTCTCGGCTAGCGCGGCGGCGATCTCTCCGACACCGGCGAGCTGCTCGCGCGCGGCGTCGATCAGTTGATTGGCGCGCGGCGTGTACCCCTCCGCCGACGCCAGCAGTGCGGCGCCCACGTGCAGCGGCTGCTCGCGGGCGGAGTTGACCAGGCGGGCGACGTTCTCCTCGTGGCGGCGGCCGCGTGAGTTGGCGACGGCGCCAAGCAGTCTCTTTGCATCGGGAAAGTCCGAGCTCGCTTTACGGTCCTGCGCCTTGCGGCTCGCTCGCGCCAGGCGCCAGAGCCAGCGAGCGAGGATCTGCTCGGGGGCGCTCGCCTTCTCTTCGGCCAGGGCCTTTAAAAGCACACGTATTCCCTGCAGGCGCTCCTTCTCCCAGGTCGGAGCTTGAGTGACGAGCGTGACCAGGTCGTCGTAGTCGGCTCGCTCGACGGGAGTGGCGACGCGGTCGACCAGCGCCATCAAGCGCAACCGTCGATTCGCGTTCTCCGCCGCGCACGTGAAGAGAAACTGCTCGAGCGCGACTTTGCTCGTGTTGCTCTCGACAAGCTTGCGGACGAACTCGGCTCGTTCCTCGTAGCGGATGCTTCGTCCCGCGATCATCGCCCAGTAACGTTGCTCGTCGGTGTCCAGGTACTTGGGATCGACGCGCTGCCATTCGCGTGCGATCACCGCTAGACGCCGTCTCACCTCCGGTGTGACCGGCACGAGCCAGGGAGCGGGCGCGAGGCGTCTTCTTGCACGGCGCTGTGTGCGCCTCCTCGGCGCTGGAGTCACTCTGGCGCCTTCGCGGTAGAAGTCGGCGTCGAGCAAAGAGTGGAGCGAGATCACCTTCTCGGAATGCGTGGCCGACTTAGGAACGAAGTCGACGACGACGCCGGCCTCCTTGCGCGGGTGCGTGCGCATGATGCGGCCGATTCGCTGTTGATAGACGCGGCGGGACGCGGTCGGCGCCAGGTGCATACAGACGGTGGCCCGAGGCGAGTTCCAGCCCTCCGCGAGGAGTTGCGCGTTGATGAGCACGTTGATCTCACCGCGCTCGTATGCCGCCAGTGTTTCGGCCAGCTTGACCGGCGGTGTCCGTCCGCTGACCGCCTCGGCCTTGAGGCCGGCGGCGCGGAACTCCTGGGCGAGGTTGTAGGCGTGGTCGACACCCGCCGCGTAGACGATTCCAGGGGTGTCGTCGAAGCGATCGCGGTAGAGGCTGGCCGCCGCCTGATTGAGCGCCGTGTGATCGAGTACCTGAGCCAGAGCCCGCTCATCGAAGTCGCCACCGACGATGGGGACGGAATGGATCGCAGCGACCGGCGGCACACGCAGACTGCGAAGCGGAGCGATCAGTCCGCGCCGGGCAGCGTCCTGCAGCGGCAGATCGTCGACCGAGGCTGGGAAGACATCCGAGACCTGTTTGGCGATCAACTGCTCGGTGGCGGTCATACCGATGAAGATCGGGCTCGGGAAGTTGCGGATGGCAGCGCTCGTCTTCTCGCCCAGAGCCGTATGCGCCTCGTCGCAGATCACCAGCTGGTAGGCGCTCGGGTCGACCTCGCCATAGTGGCGAGCGAACCAGGCATAGGTCTGGATCGTGATCGGGTTCGTCTTGCGAACGCGATGTCCACGCAGGATCACGTCCGAGAGACGTTGGGCGTAGCCGGTGTCGGTGAGATCGTGACGGAATTGGCTCACGAGAAGACGCCTGTGGGTGAGGATGAGAACGCCGACCGTGCTCGCTGCTTCGACGAATCCCGCTGCTGCGATCGTCTTGCCCGAGGCAGTCGGGTGACGGAAGCGGAAGCGGCGGATCGCGCCGGGATCCTGCTCCGGGGTTAGCTCAGGCGCCTCCTCCTCGTCGGCGACGACCGTCTCGGCGAAGCCGTTGTCCTCCTCTTCCTCCTCCGCCTCGATCTCGGCCGGGTCGGCGAGGTGTCCGTTGGCGAAGGCTGCTTCGACTTGGCGCTGGTTGGCGGCGATCAGCTCGGTAAGCATGCCGGCGAGCGCATCGACCTGATGCCGCCGGAGCTCCAGTCCAGAGGCTAGATGCGGCGGTTTTTCCGAGAGAACTCGCTCGAGTCCAAGCATGAGCGCGTAGCGGACCTTCCACTCCGGCGAGGGCGCCGCGTGGCCGCTTTCGATCTCGTTTATCGCATCGTCGAGCGCGCGCCTGCGTGCCGTTCCAGGTGCCATCGCCCGGACGGGATCCTCGCCCTCGCGCAGGAAGGCTTCGCCGGCCCAGGTCGAAGCGCGCGCGGCTTTAGCGACGATTTCCTCGCCGGAAGAGTCGAGTGGTGTCGGAAGTTGATCTGTCGTCTCTGACATGGGAGGGCGGCATGGGGCGCCGCGCCGTGACCATCAGGAATAGACGGGCCGACGCTCAGGCGTATCTGGATAGCGAGCGCAGCTCGCAGGAAGAATAGCTCAAGAGGCCGGATTTCGGGCCAGAACCGCTCGAGACAGCGGAGAGTGCGCCGCGGACCGCTTATTCCTGGGTCGCCGGCGGATGGACGAAGACCGAGACGACAAGCGGTTCCGCCTCGGCGTCGTACTCGCTTTGCGCCTGGGCGATAGCCGTCTCGATCAGAACGACCAGTCGTTCCGGGTCGATGCGTACCGTGTCGTTGACCCCGCGGAAGCGTCCCGCTTGCGAGTACTTCGCCCGGCCGCGCTGTACTTCCTCGAGCATGGCCGAGTGGAAGTCGCTGATCGCGGTCACCGCGAGCAGCTCCGGCGCGACCGTGATGTTCCTCGCGATGGCCTCGTACGGCTTCTCACGACGTCCGCCGTCGCTCGCGGCGAGGCGAATCAACCCGGCCTTGAGCAGCATGCGCACGTGAAAATGCAGGTGTCCAGGATCGATACCGATGCGGCCCGCCAGCTCGCGGTTCGTAAGTGCCTCGCCGTCCTCTCCTCCCAGCATCTCGAGGATGCGTAGCCGCAGCGGATGCCCGAGTGCCTTCAGCTGCTCGGGCTTGTCGATCGTAAGAACGTCGAGCGTCTTCTGACTCTCAGAGGAGGCGGACATGCGAGCTGCACTATATGGTGTATCGGTTGTCGGCGCTAAACGAACTTGAGCGCCGCTGCCGAGCGCCCTATGTGTTCTCTTCGGCGAGCTCCCGAGAGCGCTCCATGGCGGCCTGGATCGCGTTCAGGAACGCGGCGCGGACTCCCGCTCGCTCGAGCTCGCGGATGGCGCGAATGGTGGTGCCGCCGGGTGAGGTGACGTTCTCGCGCAGCTCGACCGGGTGGATGTGCTCGTCGCGCAGTAGCTTGGCCGTTCCAAACATCGTCTGGACGACGAGCTGGGTCGAGATCTCGCGTGACAGCCCGAGCAGTATCCCGGCCTCGATCATCGCCTCCGCCAGCAGCGCGAAGTAGGCCGGACCCGAGCCGGAGACCGCGGTGACGGCGTCCATGGCGTCTTCGTGCACGCGCACGACCGCGCCCAGGTGGGTAAGCACCTCTTCGGCCAGCGCCATGTGCTCGTCGCCCGCGTGTGAGCCGGCGCAGATCCCCGCCATGCCCTCCTGCACCGTAGCCGGCGTGTTCGGCATCGCCCGCACGACCGGAACGTCGGCGGACAGATGCTTCTCGATCGAAGCCGTCTTGACCGCCGCCGCGACCGAGAGCACCGTCTGCTCGCTCGTGACGACGTCGCCGATCTCCTGCACGAGCGCGGGCAGATCCTGGGGCTTGACCGCGATGACGATCACCGCGGCATCCCTGACCGCATCGCGGTTGGACTCGCTCGTCTCGACGCCGCAGCGCTCCTTGATCGCCTGCAGGCGCTCGGGATGAATGTCGGTCGCGACGATCTCCTCCGGCTTGCGCCACCCCGATGCGCAGAGGCCCTTGATCAGGGCCTCGCCGATCTTGCCGGTGCCGAGTACTGCGATGCGGCGCTTGTCGACGCTCATTGCGCGGAGTCTAGCTAGTTGCCGGATACCGCCGCCGTGCCAGAAGCCGGCTTGGTCGTCACGAAACCGTTCGCGCGCCTTGCCTGAGCGCGCACCTCTCGGGCACCGAGCTCGACATCCGGTCTGCCCCGACCCAACGGTACGAGACCACGGCGAGAGCCTTGTAGCAGGTAGAGCGAGGCGAGCCCGGCCCACTCTCCATAGCGGGCGAGCAGATCGCCCGTCTCGGCCTCACTTACCCAGCGGCCTTGGAGGACAGAGTAGAGCTTGACCAGACCGAGGTCGCCACTGAGACCGTGGCTGTAGGCGCCGAGGCCTTGCAGGCAGATAACCCCGAGCGACCAGGGTCCGATCGTTCGCTCGCGCTCGAGGCGAGCGGCGAGATGTTCTGGAGGAAGCCGACGCAGGCGCTCCAGGTCGAATGTGCGGCAGAGGCGGACGAGCGCCGCCGAGCGACGAGGCGCCAAACCAAGGCGGCAGAGCTCAGCCGGCGCGAGTGCGGCCAGTTGCGTCCGTGCCGGTGGAGCGTAGAGGCCGCTTTCGGAATCGCGAGGCGAGACCCTGCGGATAACGCGCGCTTCGATCGCGCGAGCCTCGTGAGCGCTGATCAGCTGGCCGCAGAGCGCGCGCAGAAGGGCGTGCGCGACCGTTCCGAGGCGGATCGGACGTAGTCCGCGGAGCACTTTTATCGAGCGACCGAGCAAGGGATCGCCGGCGAAGCGCTCGAGAAAGATCGAGTGGTCGTCGTCGAGCGCCAGCTGGAAGCGCAGCGCCTCGAGGTCTTGTTGGCTCGGCGCGCGTAAAGCGATCGAGCCATCGGGAAACTGCCTGGCTTCGGCGATTTGGACTCCGTCTTCGGTAGCGAGCGACGTTGTGAAGGTGCCGCCGCGGAAGCGGCGGCAGGTGTCGCTTGTGCCCCGCGCCGAGAGCGCGAGCGAGTAGGGCCCGTGCGGGACGACTTCGACGAACGCTGACAGCTCCCTCACCTCGCGTGAGTGTAGGGCGAGGGCCGGGTATGCGGCGGTTTGTACGAACCGCGGACTAGCGGTAGGCCTTCGCCTGTAGCTCGTAGAGCTCAGCGTAAAGGCCGTTGAGCTGCATCAGCTCGCTGTGGCTGCCCGACTCGAGCACCTTGCCGTCGGCTACGACGACGATTAGATCGGCCATGCGCACAGTCGAGAAGCGGTGCGATACGAACAGCGTGATCGCGCCGGTAGCGGTACCGACCCGCTTGGCGTTCTCCGCGTAGCGCTCGAAAAGCTCGTGCTCGGCCTGCGCGTCAAGGGCGCTTGTCGGCTCGTCGAGAACGAGCAGAAGCGGCGTCTCGCGCATCATTGCTCGACCTAGCGCCAGTTTCTGCCATTGCCCGCCCGAGAGCTCGGTG
Organism: Gaiellaceae bacterium; assembly: GCA_050010215.1. Taxonomy (GTDB): domain Bacteria; phylum Actinomycetota; class Thermoleophilia; order Gaiellales; family Gaiellaceae; genus Fen-549. The sequence continues at coordinate 44,213 of JBEKLL010000007.1, forward strand.
CCTTCCGCATAGCTTTTACCGAGCTGGGTCGACAGGCCTTGCTCGAGCCGGCCGATGACATCGGAAGCATGGGCGCGCTCGAGCGCGCCCTCCACCGCTGGCTCAGAGTCGAGCTGGGGCAGATCGCCGACCCCGACCGTTTGCCGGGCGATCAGCTCGAAACGGGCGAAGTCCTGAAATCCGCTCGCGATACGCTCTCGCCACTCACCGATCTCGAAGCGGCGGATGTCCGCTCCGTCCAGAAGCACATGACCGCTCTGCGGCTCGTAGAAGCGACAGAGGAGCTTGACGAGCGTGGTCTTGCCGGCGCCGTTCTCGCCCACGATCGCGACGGTGGAGCCGGCCGGAAGCTCGAGGTTCACCCCGCCGAGTACGACCCGGTCGGTGCCCGGATACTTGAAGGTGAGGTCCTCGAAGCTGATTCCGCGCCTGATCCGCGAAGGAGTCGGACGGTCGGGTGCCACCTGCTGCTCGCCGGCGACGAGCTCTTTGAGCCAGTGGTAGCGGCCGATGATCTTCGCCATTCCCTGCAGGTTGTAGACGAGTCCGAGCCCGATCGAGACCTGGGCATTCACCTGGGCGGCCAGGGTGATCGCGAGCACGACATCACCTGGCGTGCCGTGATTCGTGATCACGCCTCTGACGACGAGGAGAACCGAGGCGACGTATCCGACGGCGAAAACGAGTTGACCGAGCGCGCGGATGATGGTGTTCGAGCGATGGACGCGCCAGAGACGCCGCGTCGCTCCGTCCCAGAGCTCCGCGTGCCGTCGTCGCAGCTCGTTCTGAAGTCCGAACAGGCGTAGCTCTTTCGCCGGCCCGGCGCTCGTCGCCTGGCGGAAGAGATGGCGGCTGAGCCGGATCTCGCCGGCGCTCTCGTCGCGCGCCCTATCGAGGCGGTTCTGAGCCCAGCGTCCGGTCAGCAGCGGCGGCAGCGAGAGCAGCGGAAGAAGCAGGAGGATCGGGTTGACCATCGCGAGCAAGACGCCGGTCTCGATCATCGCGACCGCGAGCCCGAACGCCGTCAACAGCGCTTCCAGGGAAGCCTGTAGCTGGAACATCTCCTCGCGGATGATCGTAAGCCGATCGGTGTAGTCGGCCCGTTCCTGGTGCTCGATGCCGGGAGAGCCGTTGGCGAGCAGGATCAGATCGGAGTCGAGCTCGAGCATGTTGGTATCGGCCAGCTCGAAGTAGGAGATGTGGGCGAAGTGACCGAGAGTCAGCGCGGCGATTACGAGCCCGGCGGTCACGGCGCCGAAGACCGCCGCGCGGAGCGCGTTGTGATCGACATACGCGGAGTTCGTCAGGTCCCGCAATGAGAGGGCAACGAGAGGAGCCGCGGCGTAGTTGGCCAGCATCAAGCCGACGGCGAGCGTGGTTTTAGGCTTGCTGTAGCGCCAGGCCAGACCGAGCAGGGTGCGTGCACCGCGGGCTACCTCTCGCACAGTTCCTCCTCCTCCTCCTCCTCCTCCTCCTCCTCCTCCTCCTCCTCCTCCTCGCCACGGGCGAAGCGCTCGGCCTGGAGCCGGAAGAGCTTCGAGTAGGGGCCGTCCGCGACGAGCAGCTCGGCGTGCGTTCCGTCCTCGACGACGCGACCGTGCTGAAGCACGACTATGCGATCGGCGCGGCGCACGCTCGAAAAGCGATGCGAGATCAGGATCGTCGTGACGCCCCGTGTCAGCTCGACGAAGTTGTCGAAGAACTCGGCCTCGGCGCGCACGTCGAGCGCGGCGGTCGGCTCGTCGAGCACGAGGATCGAAGCTCCGCCCTGGAGCGCGAACAGGGCTCGCGCGATCGCGATGCGCTGCCACTGGCCGCCGGAAAGATCGGCGCCGCCTTCGTACTGACGCGAGAGCGGGGTGTCGAACCCCTTCGGGAGCCGCTCGATCGCCTCGAGGACGCCGGCGTCGCGAGCTGCCTCGCGGATCGCCTCGCGATCGCCGAGGTGCGGGACCGAGCCGAAGCCGATGTTGTCTGCGGCCGACAGCTCGTAGCAGTTGAAGTCCTGGAAGATGATGCCGATCTGGCGGTGCCAGTCGTCGATCTGGAAGTGGCGGATGTCTATCCCGTCGGTACAGATGCAACCCGAGTCGGGCTCGTAGAGGCGCCCGAGCAGTTTCACGAGCGTGGTTTTCCCGGCGCCGTTGAGACCTACGATGGCGGTCGATTGGCCCGCGGCGATCGATAAATCGAACTCGTTCAGAACCTGGCGCTCGCTGCCCGGGTAGCTGAACGAGACGCGGTCGAAGTGAAGCTCTTTTTTCGGTAGGTCGCGAGGATCGCGGACGGGCTCGAGTTGAACCGTACTTCCCTCGAACTTCTCGACGCCGCGCTCGAAGCCCCGCATACCGGCGTAAGACATCATCCCGAACTGGGTCTGGGTATCCGACTCCGGATAGTGGCTACCGAGGTTGATGATCGCGATCGCGGCCTGGAAGGTGAGCGCCATGTTGCGGAGCGTCACGCCGCCACCCGCGGCTGTGTGTCCGAGCGCCGCCAGCGCGGCGGCCGAGACGATCAAAGCGAAGATCGTGTAGCCGAGAAAGGGCAAGAAGTAGATTTGCCGCCGCTTCCTCCAGACCGGAGCCATGGACTCGAGATAGGACTCGCGGTAGCAATCGCGCACCCAGGGGGCCAAACCGAAGACGCGCAGTTCCTTGGCGGCCGGCGGATCCAGTCCGACGCGGCGGAAGTAGTAGTTCCGGCGGCGAATGGCGGCGTTGTCGCGGAAGACGGCCGAGTACTTGCGCAGGCCGCCCCGTTGGCCGTAGCGAAAGAGCATGGTGGCGATAAACAGCGCACTTGCCGCGAGCCACGAGAAGACGATGCCGACCAAGGCGACCAGGCCGACTAGCTGGAGGTAGCGGGCGATCAGAGCCACAAGTCCCGCGCAGGCGCGGCCGGGGGTGCGGAAGCCGAACTCCAGCTGAGTGGCCGACTCGCTCAACTCGTCGAGCAGCTCCTGATCCTCGAGCGGGCCGATTCCGGGAGTTCGTAGCGAATCGCTGATCAGGCGATCGGCCGCCTGACCGTCGACTCGTCTCGTGATCAGCTCGCCGAGGGAGGCCTGGAGCGGCGTCAGTAGCTGCAGTAGGACGAAAGCCGAGGCGGCAAGCAGGAAGGCGATTACGAGCGAGTGCCAGGCACCCGAGTGAATGCCCGCCTTCGTGGCCGCTGGAACCCGGCCGAGCATGAAACTGGTGCCGAGGATGAAGAGAACAGGCAAAACGCCCAGGACGACGTTCAAGACGATCGCCGCGATGGTGACGCCGGTACCACTCTTCGGTAGCTCTCTCGCGATCTCCCAGCGCGAGTCGATGGACATGCGCACGAATGCCGCCAATCGCGAGTGTGCCGGCGGCCGTTTTGATTCCGGGTTCTCGGTGATTTCCACGTCGGTCATGCTAGATCTGAGTCCGCGCTCGAAGTCAAGCGCTAAACGAGTAACTTACTAAAACGGCTAGGCGGTTACTCAATGAATCAACTGGCTGCTGCTGCTGAGCGTATGAAAGCGAACATACGTTCCCCTGTCAAGGTAAAAAAGGCGGTCACTCATAACCGGAGGACGAGTAGGGCGGCGTCGCGAAGCCAGCTTAGCGAGGTTCCCTGATAATTCGCTGAAATCGACCTCAACGAACATGTTTTGTTGCATCCTTCTGGTGGAGATCCCGATCGAGAGGGGCTCGATAAACGTGCAGGGTGATCACGCCTCGTTGCCCAGTCGCTTCCGTGACCGTGCGCACGCCGGGCGTTGCCTCGGCTCGCTTCTCGCCGACTACGCGGACAGGGACGACGTGATCGTGCTCGCTCTTCCGCGCGGAGGCGTTCCGGTTGGTATCGAGATAGCGCGTGCCTTGAGAGCAGCGCTCGAGGTGATTGTGGTTCGCAAGCTAGGGGTGCCCGGTCACGAGGAGTTGGCGTTCGGCGCGCTTGCTTCGGGGGGCGCGCGGGTACTCAACCAGCAGGTCGTCTCGCAGCTCGGACTGACAGACGAGATGATCGATGCCGTCAGCGAGCGTGAAAGCGCAGAGCTGGCTCGGCGTGAGCATCTCTACCGCGGCGAGCGGCCGAGTCCCGGGCTTACCGGTAAGACGGTGATTCTCGTCGACGACGGGCTCGCAACGGGTGCCAGCATGCGCGCGGCCGTCGCTGCCGTGAAGGCGCAGCACCCGGCGCAGGTCATCGTCACAGTACCGACGGCTTCGATCGAGGCCTGCGAGCGCTTGCGTGCGGAGGTGGACAAGCTCGTGAGTCCGCTCACGCCGGATCGCTTCTATGCGGTCAGTCTTTGGTATGACTGCTTTGACCAAGTCTCAGACGAAGAGGTGCGGGCACTGCTCAAGAGTGTTGAGGAGATCGGCCACGGATGACGGTGCGCGAGGATACGGTCAGGATCCCGGTCGGCGAGACGCAGATCGCTGCAACGTTGCGTATCCCGGACGGGGCGCTTGGAATCGTTCTCTTCGCTCACGGCTCGGGCTCCAGTCGCTTCAGTCCACGCAATCGCCACGTCGCTACCGTTCTCGAAGAGGCCGACCTGGCGACGATGCTCGTCGACCTGCTGAGCGAGCAGGAGGAAAAGGAGGATTCCCGAACCGGCTCTCTCCGCTTCGATATTCCCCTGCTCGCCGACCGGCTCTTGGCAGCCAGCATGTGGCTCAACCTAGCAGGGGGTACGGCCTCGCTCCCGCTCGGTTACTTCGGAGCCAGTACGGGTGCCGGGGCGGCGCTTCTCGCCGCGTCACAGCGGCCGGAGCTGGTCAGAGCCGTCGTCTCTCGCGGCGGCCGCCCCGATCTCGCGGGTAAGGCGCTTCGGCACGTGAGCGCGCCGACGTTGCTCGTGGTCGGCGAGCGCGACACCGTGGTGCTCGATCTCAACCGCCGCGCCGCCGAGGAGCTTTCGGCGGAGTGCAGATTCGAGATCGTGCCCGGAGCCACGCACCTGTTCGAGGAGCCAGGTGCACTCGACGCGGCGGCGGCGCTGGCACGCGATTGGTTCGCCTTGCACCTGATCGGGCGCGTCGCTCGCTAGACCGGCTCGCGCGCTGGGAAGTAGCGCTTCGCCTAGGTCAGGCCGAGCTCGGAGAGCATTGCCGTGAGATCGCCGGTTTCGTGCTCGACCTTGCCGACACGATGAAGCTCCCAGCGCTCCGTGTGTTCCGTCGCGGCACCCGGTTGCAGGTGCACGAGCGGAGCGACGGTCTCGAGTTCGAGTACGCGGGCGTCGCAGAAGACTTCCACGTTCGAGCCCAGGTCGGGGTGCTCGAGCTCCGCTTGCGGGTCGAAGTGCTTGACGAAGAAGAGATCGCCGCGGAGATAGCCGGCCCAACCGGCACGGTTCAAGTAGCCGATCTTGAACTCCACGGGTGCGGGCCGTCCGTGCACGAGTATGAGCTCATCGCCCAGCTCGAGGCGGGCGTCGGAAATGGAGCTGTAGGGCCAGAGCGTCAGTGTACGGTTGGGCAGAAGCTCGTTCCCCCCGATCGGCCCTCGTTGTTGAGGAAGCACGGCGACGCCGCCGAGCGGCAAGACCGTGAGCGCCCAGGGCGAGTGAAGGCAAGCCGCCTCTCCTTCGTTTCGGATCGCGTGCTTGACGGTCAGGGCCGGGCGATCGCTGACGAGCTCGATCTCCATCGACTTGCGCAAACCGGGTTGCGGCTCCAGCCTCTCGAGTCGAATTCCGTGCGGCAGCTCATTCACCGCGAGGTCGCCTTCGTCGGGCACCGACGTAAGCGGAGGATTCTCGGGCGTGAACCAGAGTCGGTGCCCGCCGCGTAGCTGGTATCGGCCCCAGGGGGTATCCCAGCCGACGTCGGGGACTTCGCCGAGGATGTTCTCGCTCGAGCCGTCGAGGCGCGCGCGAACGATTCTCGGCCCTGCCTCGGCGAGAACCTCGATGGTCAGGTGCTCGCTCTCGAGCACGAGCGTCTCTTCGCCGTGGAAATCGCCTCGCTCCATGCCTGGGGCTGGAGTCTAGTGACTGGCTCATAGCCGTGCTCGGCACCGAGCCGCGCGCCTGGCGTTTCTCTAGGAGAGCGTCAGCTCGACTTTGATCTCGCTCTTACCGCTCGGGAGCGGGACGACATCACCTTCGACCGGCTCACCGTCGACGACGAGTGAGACGTTGTTGCCCTTGCCCGCTCGCGTCACCGTGATGTCGAAGCTGATGCCGCGAAAGACGCGCCTGGCACTGAAGCCGGGCCAGTCGCCCGGGAGCGCAGGCGCGATCCGCAAGCCGTCGTAAGTGGGACGGATGCCGAGAATCCACTGTGTGCCGGCGACGTAGGTCCAGGAAGCGGCGCCGGTGAGCCAGGCGTTCCGGCCCAAGCCGAACTGCGGATGAGCCGGGCCGCAGATGTTCTGGCAGTAGACGTAGGGCTCGACCAGGAAGCGGTCGGCATCCTCTCGCTTGAGCGGCAGGATCTGACGGTAGTACTGGAACGCGCGATCGCCCCAGCCGAGCATCGCGGCGGCGATGATCGCCCATGGATTGGCATGGCAGAAGATGCCGCCGTTCTCCTTCGCTCCGGGCTGGAAGGTGCTGGTGCCTCGAACGCGATCGGTGCCGTGCGTGTACGGCGGCCAGATCAACGCGAGTCCGAACTCGCTATTCAGCTTCTCGTGCGCCGAATTCAGCGCTTTCTCCGCTCGATCCGGAGTCGCCACTTCACCGATTACGCTCCAGCTCTGCGGATTGAGGCTGATCTTTTGGAACTGCTCGCTCGCGATTCCGATCGGTAGCCCGTCGTCGTCGAAGGAGCGCGCATACCAGCCACCGTCCCAGGCGCAAGTGTTGACGGCTGCGGCCATCTCGTCGTGAAGCGAGCGGAAGCGATCAACCTCCGGGCGATCGAGGTGGTCGCTCAGCTCGGCCATATCGAGCATCACGCGGCAGAACTGCATGGCCACGAAGACACTCTCCGCCTTGCCCGAGCCGCGATCGATGTTGTGCGTGTCGTCCCAGTCGGAGAAGCCGATGCACGGTAATCGATGCGGGCCACGATGCTCGAGGGTGAACTGGATCGCTCGCATCATGTGACCCCAGATCGTGTCCTCGCCGCCTTCTACGTATGGCACCTTCTGCTCGAGGTAAGCGAAGTCTCCCGTCTCGCGAAGGTAAGCGCAGACCGAGATCACGAGCCAGAGGTGGTCGTCCGAGAACCACTGTGGCCACTGCGGGAACTCGCCGGCCAGGCCCGGTCCTCCCTCGCCCGTGAGCGGGAAGAACTGGTGCCAGGTGTGACCGTCCTCGAACTGAAGCTCCCAGATCTTCGTCAGCATGCGCCGTGCGTGGTCGGGAACGGTGTGCATTATCCCGAGTGTGTCCTGGCCGGAGTCGCGCGTGCCCATGCCGCGACCGAGCCCAGTCTCGTAGGCCGAGACGAAACGAGACCAGTAGAGAGTCGTTCGGCACTGAACCTGGTTCCAGAAGTTGAGCATCGCGTTCGTCTCGGCATCGGGCGTCTCGACGGTGAAGCACGAGAGGTACTCGTCCCAGTCGGCCTTGAGAGCGGCGAATGAGCTGTCCACCTGCTCGGAATCGCAATAGGTCGCCAGCACTCGCTCGATCTCTTCGGGCTGGTCGGTGATCCCGAGCAGAAACACGATCTCGCGTTCCTCGCCCGGCTCGAGCACGAGCTCATGGCAGAGCGAGCCGATGCTGTTGCCGCGCGGCGAGCTCTGGTTCGAGGGCTCGCCGAACTCGACGACGGCGGGCGTGCCGAGGTCGCAGCAGTTGCCGACGAACACTTCGCGGTTGCAGTCATAGCCGTACGGTTCGGCGCTGGAGGAGAAGAAGATCGTCCTCGGACTGAAGATCGTCTTCGACCTGATCGTTCCGTCAGTGCAGCTGGCAGCGACGATGTGCTGCGACCAGTCGAGGTTGTTCAGGTCGCTGACGGCATCGGGGAAGCTGAGCTCGACGTAGCTGAAGCTGCGCAGCCGCCGCTGCCGGTCGCCCGTGTTGCGCACGCGCATAACCCAGAGCTCGCAGGGACAGTTCTCGCTCTCGGGCGCGGGCGGTACGAAGTAGAGGATCTCGCTGGAGATCCCGCGGTACTCGCTCGAGATCTTCGTGTAAGCGGTTCCGTGTCTACATTCGTAGGCGTCGAGATCGCACTTGGCCGGTTGCCAGGTCGGGCTCCAGAACTCCCCCGTCTCCTGGTCGCGCAGGTAGATATAGCGGCCGGGCTGATCGGCCGGAATGGCGTTGTAGCGGTAGCGACTCACGCGGCGGTCGCGCGGGTCGCGATCGAACGAGTAACCGCCCGCGGTGTTGGAGATGATGCCGCCGTAGCGACCGGCGCCGAGGTAGTTGATCCAGGGCGTGGGCGTGTCGGGACGCGTGATGACGTATTCGCGTGCGCTTTCGTCGAAGTATCCGTACGGATTCACTGCAACCTGACCTGTCTCGAGTCGAAGGTGACCGACTGGCGGCTCTCCGCTCGGCGCGCGCCGAGCACCGCTTGAAAACGTTTGCGCGACCCTAGCGAAAGGACCGTCTTCGGGTCAATCGACAACTGTGGACTTTTCTCCAGCGCCGGCGCCTCTAGCGAAAGCCGGAGGGAGCCGGTTGCCGGGGCACTTACCCCATCGTGACTTCGACGACGACCTTGGTTCCAGTCGGATGCGGCTCGATCAGGTTGCCTTCGACCTTTTTACCGTTGACGACGACCTGCGAGATTCCGCGGCGAACACCCTTAGGCTTTCGCACCTCGATCCGGTAGGTCGCGCCGCGGAAGCGCCGAATTGCCGTGAATCCGGTCCACTCCCCAGGCAGGCAAGGATCGATGCGGAGCCCGTCGTGCTCCGCGCGGATCCCGAGTATCCACTGGCTGATAGCGACGAAGTTCCAAGCGGCTGTGCCGCTGAGCCACGAGTTCTTGGCCTCGCCGTGGGTCGGTGCGTCCTTGCCGGCGATCATCTGCGGATAGACATATGGCTCGCAGCGGTGTAGGTCCGACAGCTCCTCGCGGGCCGACGGATTGATGCGCCGGTAGTAGTCGAAGGCCACGTCCCCGTGCCCGACGATCGTCTCGGCGATCATGATCCAGGGGTTCGTGTGGCAGAAGACGCTGGCATTCTCCTTGTAGCCGGGAGGGTACGAGCTGATCTCGCCGAGATTGACGTAGTAGTGCGAGAAGGCCGGCTGCTGCATCACGATTCCATGCTCGGTGGCGAGACGCTCCGAGACCGACTCGAGCGCGCTGACCGCCTTACCGTCTTCGATTCCGATCCCGGCGAGGATGCAGATCCCCTGCGGCTCGATAAAGATCTGGCCCTCCTCGTTCTGGGCCGAGCCGACGACGTCGCCGAAGTAGTCGTAGGCGCGCCGGAACCACTCACCATCCCAGCCGTACTCACATACGACCGCGGTCATCCTGGCTCCCTCGGTGCGGAAGCTCACCGCCTCGTCGCCGTGGCCGCGGCGCTCCGCGATCTCCGCCAGCTCCTCGGCGGCCAGCGCGAAGAGGCCGCCTATGAAGACCGACTCGGCGACGCCGCCTTCCTTGTTCTCGGTCGTCTGGAACGACTCGCCCGGAGTCTCCGAGAAGCAGTTGAGGTTGAGGCAATCGTTCCAGTCGGCGCGCCCGATCAACGGCAGCCCGTGCGGGCCGAGCCGGTGCAGGGTGTAGCGAAGCGAGCGCTGGAGGTGCTCGTAGAGGGGCGCCTCCGAGCCCGGCTCGTTATCGTAGGGCACCTCCTCGCCGAGGATCGAGACGTCGCCGGTCTCCTTCAAGTAGGCGGCGGCGGCGAGGATGAGCCAGGCGGGATCGTCGTTGAAGCCCGAGCCGATGTCGTTGTTACCGCGCTTGGTCAGTGGCTGGTACTGGTGGTACGCGCCTCCGGAAGGAAGCTGGGTGGCGGCGATGTCGAGAATCCGCTCGCGCGCCCGCTCCGGAACCATGTGCACGAAACCGAGCAGATCCTGGGTGGAATCGCGGAAGCCCATGCCGCGCCCGATTCCCGACTCGAAGAACGAGGCCGAGCGGGACAGGTTGAACGTGACCATGCACTGGTAGGCGTTCCAGATGTTGACCATGCGGTTGGTGTGCTCGTCCGAGGTCGAGACCTGGATGACTCCGAGTAGCCGTGACCAATAACTGTGTAGTCGCAGGAGAGCCGCCTCGACCTCCTCCGAGCGGAGGTAGCGCTCGATTACGGGCTTGGCGTGCTTCTTGTTGAGCGTCTGCGAGCCGGGCGGGTCGAACTTGTCGTCGACGGCGTTCTCCGAGTAACCGAGGACGAAGATAACCTCCTTCGTCTCGCCAGGAGCGAGCGTCAGCTCGATGTGATGGGAGCCGCAGGGCGCCCAGCCGTAGGCGATCGAGTTGAACGACTCGCCGCGTTCCACCGCCGCCGGGCGATCCCAACCGCGATAGGCGCCGAGGAAGGTGTCTCGTTGCGTATCGAAGCCGGCGAGCGGCTCGGAGCAGGCGAAGTAGGCGAAGTGGTCGCGCCGCTCGCGGTACTCGGTCTTGTGGTAGATGACGCCGTCCTCGACCTCGACCTCGCCGATCGAGAAGTTGCGCTGGAAGTTCGTCTGATCGTCCCAGGCATCCCAGAGGCAGAACTCGATAGCGGAGAAGAGCGAGAGTTTGGTCTCGGATTCGCGCTTGTTCGTGACGCGCGTACGCCAGATCTCGAGCGTCTCCCCGATCGGGACGAAGTAGAGGGTCTCGGCGTCGACTCCCTGGTGGCGGGAGCCGATTATCGAATAGCCGAGGCCGTGTCGGCAACGGTAGTCCTCGAGATCTCGGGGAGTCGGCTGCCAGGACGGTGACCAGAACTCGCCCGAATCGACGTCGCGTAGATAGAGATAGCGCCCACCGAGATCGAAGGGGGCGTTGTTGTAGCGATAGCGCGTCAGGCGGCGCAGGCGGGCGTCGCGGTAGAAGGAGTAGCCACCCGCGGTGTTCGAGATGATCCCGAAGTAGGCCTCGCTACCCAGGTAGTTGATCCAGGGAAGCGGCGTATCAGGGCGAGTGATCACGTACTCGCGCCGCTCGTCGTCGAAGTGTCCGTAACGCATTCTCTTTCAATCCCTCCGAGTGTTTCCGCTATAGGACCACGGCAAGATACACGTCTGGTACACGCTAGGTGCCGGCGAGCAGCCTCTCCAGCGTGAGCGCGGAAATTACAGTAAGGCTCGATCGCTGCTCCGCCTGTCTCTACTTCACGCGCGCGGCGCGGTGACGGTGGCCAGGCGGGCGAACACGATCCAGCGGTGAGAAGCGCTGTAGAGAGGGTGGCAGGCCGAGAGCACCAGCGTGTCGAACGCTCTCCCGTGCAGGATGCTCCAGTCGTTCGAGCGAACGACCTTGTGCATGAAGACCTGGTAGGTGAAGGTTCCGTAGGGCATCAGAAGAACGATTCGGTTGCCCTTCTGGAGCCAGTCGATGTGGCGGAAGGGCGCACCGAAGGTGGTTCGGTGCCCGGCGATCGCCGTCACCTTGCCGAGGCCCGGCCAGGAGCTCTGCGGATAGCGCCCGGGCCCGCGGCTGAGATCGGACGCCCAATCGGTTCCGTTGACGAAGATCTTGTTGAGGTGCAGGCGGGGGATCTCGATCCGGCCGATCGGCTGCCCTGACTTCGCCTGGCGAGAGAAGCTGAGGGCGGCGTCATGGATCGCTTGCGGTGATGGACCCTTGCCGCCCGCTGCCGTGAGTGGGACCGGCGGCTTGAACTTCCTGAACGTGTTGTCCAGCTGGCCCGTCATTCGGTGTTGTTGCCAGTCTTGGTAGAGAGCCGTGATCGGGTCGCCGTAGAAGTAGATGACGAACGCCCAGACGATGCCCAGCGCGCCTATCGTCGCGACCGTCAAGCCCAAACGGCGGAGGAAACGGCGCGGCCCGCCAGCGCGGCCGTTCGCGGGTTCCTCTGGCCGTCGCCCGTCTCGGGCCTGTGAGCTGTCTTCGTCTTGAGGTTGTCTTCCGCGAAGTCTCAACATTTCAGATCGTACTTTGTGCCCAGTTACCGCAGAGGACAACCGGCGTAGTCGGTAAAACTAGGTGCAACACACGCCTCTGCGCAGAGAACGCTCCGATCCTCTAGGATCGTGCGCCAACGCAGGTCGCTTGAAAAACAGTGCTTCGGGGGGAGTCGAGACGTCTATCAACATCGCAGCGGCACCGGTCGGCGTACACGGAAAGAGGCTTCGCCTCGGCCTGTTCGGGGCGGCGCTCGGACTGGCGATTCTGTTCTCGGTACTTCTACCGACGCAGAAAGCAGGCGCGAGATCGCGTGCTCAGATCGCGAATCAAGCTGCACCGAGTGTCGTAACGGACTATGAGGCTCGCCTGGCGACGAGCATCAACGCCGTTCGCAGGCGTCACGGGCTCTGCCGCCTTAAGGTCGTTCCTCAACTGATGCGCTCTGCCAACGGCCATTCGCTTCAGATGGCGCACCGAGGCTTCTTCTCGCACAACTCGGCGAACGGAGCGAGCTTCTTCGCTCGTATCCAGCGCTTCTACGCAAGCCGGGGAGCAGGGGAGAACCTGCTCTGGGCGGAGTCCGGGATCAGGTCGAGCCAGGTCGTCGTGCGCTGGCTGAACAGCCCGGCGCACCGGGCAATTCTGCTCTCGCGGCTGTGGAACGTTCTCGGCGTGGGAGTGGTCAAGGACATGCGCGGCCCCGGTGTCTATGGCGGCCACGCAGTGCTCGTGATCACGGCCGATTTTGCGGTCCGGCACTAGCGCGAAGCGGAGTCAGTTCTCATTGGCTCCCCGCCGTGAGGGCAGCGGCGCGGTTGACTGCGCTGATCAGCGCTCGTAGCGAGGCAACGACGATGCTCTCGTCGATACCAACGCCCCAGAGCACGTCCTCGCCGATCGCGGCCTCGATGTAGGCGGCCGCCGTCGCGTCCGCGCCGGAGCGCATCGCATGCTCCGCGTAGTCGAGGATACGAATGTCGATGTCGAGCTCTTCGCCGAGCGCGGCGACGAACGCGTCGACCGGACCGTGCCCCGCACCAACGAGCGCGCGCTCGTCGCCGTCCAGGCGTACCATCGCCTCGATGCGGTCGTGTCCGGGCTCGCCTTCGAGGTGTCTCAAAGAGATCAGCTCGAGCGGACGCGTTTTGAACAGGTACTCGTCCGAGAATGTTCGCCAGATCTCTTCCGGCGTCACTTCGCCGCCCTCCAAGTCGGCGATCTTTTGAATCGCCTTCGAGAATTCGATCTGCAAACGTCGTGGTAGCTCCAGGTGGTGCTCGGTCTTGAGTACGTAGGCCACGCCGCCTTTGCCGGACTGGCTGTTGACGCGGATGATCGCCTCGTACGAGCGACCGACGTCCTTGGGATCGATCGGCAGGTAGGGAACCTCCCAAGCCTCGTCGGCCCCGGTCTTCGCCCGGACCTCCATGCCCTTGTTGATCGCGTCCTGGTGCGAGCCCGAGAACGACGTGTAGACGAGATCGCCCGTGTAGGGATGACGCGGATGCACCGGCAGCTGGTTCACGTACTCGACCACGCGGCGCAACTCGTCGATGTCGGAGAAGTCGAGACCTGGGTCAATGCCCTGGCTGAACAGATTCATCGCCATGGTGACGAGATCTACGTTGCCGGTGCGCTCACCATTGCCGAACAGTGTTCCCTCGACTCGCTCGGCGCCGGCCATCAAGGCGAGCTCGGCGGCCGCGACGGCCGTGCCGCGATCGTTGTGCGGGTGCAGCGAGATGATCGCCCGTTCGCGGCGGTCGAGATTGCGGCAGAACCACTCGATCTGGTCGGCGTAGACGTTGGGCGTCGACATCTCGACCGTCGCCGGCAGATTGAGGATCACCTTGCGCTCGGGAGTCGGCTGCCAGATATCCATCACCGCCTCGCACACCTCGACCGCGTAGTCCAGTTCGGTGCCGGTGAAGCTCTCGGGCGAATACTCGAAGCGGACATCGGTCTCAGGCACCGTCTCGACCCCGCGCAGGCACCACTCCGCGCCGTTGACGGCGATTTTCTTGACGCCCTCGCGGTCGCTGCGGAAGACGATCCGGCGCTGCAGCTCCGAGGTCGAGTTGTAGAGGTGAACGATAACATTGCGGGTTCCCCGGATGCTCTCGAAGGTGCGTTCGATCAACTCTTCGCGCGCCTGTGTCAGCACCATCAGCGTTACGTCGTCCGGGATCAGATCGTTCTCGATCAGCTGGCGCAGGAAATCGAAGTCGGTCTGGGAGGCCGACGGGAAGCCGACCTCGATCTCCTTGAATCCGATCGTGAGCAGAAGGTCGAAGAGCCTTTGCTTGCGGGCCGGGTCCATCGGGTCGATCAGTGCCTGGTTGCCGTCGCGAAGGTCGACGCTGCACCAGATTGGCGCGCTCGTGATCGTGTTGGACGGCCACGTTCTATCCGGCAGGTCCACCGCCGGATAGGGCCGGTATTTCTGTATCGGCATTGGGCTCATTTCTTTCCCTCATCATTTCCGTCTTCGGCCACAAAAAAGCCCCCAAGCCCGAAGGCGGTGGAGGCGGAAGGCGACCGGACCGGGGTTTATTTACCCGGCGGCCGCCAAGCTAAGCAGGAGGGTCTGGCTCTTCGTTCGCTTCAACACTGTGCTTCAAGCCTAGCTACCGGTCGCTGACCGCGCAAGAACTGGCCGCTTTTTACCGCGTAGGGCAACGGTTCTTCCGCCGAGCGGAGGGTCTTCTTTGATACTTCTTTCGCATGAGTGCGCCTGCCCCGAGCGGGCGGCGTTGTTCGAACAATCGTCGAGTAGTGACTATGGCAGGAGAAATGAGCGCAGAGGCGCTTCGCTCGCGCGCCGCCGAAGTGCGGTTGGCGTGCGCATTCTTATCGGGAGCCTTTCGGGCCGAGCGCCCGCGCTGCCATGCCACCGATCGGGTGGGCAGGCTTCTCCCACAGAGCCACAGCCACAAACTCGACGTAGGCGCTTAAACACGAGAAGAAAGGGACAGATAGATGCGCTACGTCTGGGATTTCGATCAGCCGTCCGAGGGCGGTAAGGCACTACTTGGCGGCAAGGGAGCCGGTCTTGCGGAGATGACGCAGATCGGGATGCCGGTCTGCGGCGGTTTCACCGTCTCGACGGATGCTTGCCGCGCGTACATGCGTGAGAGCAAGGTTCCGGCAGGGCTGGGCAAGGAAGTCGCCGAGGCGATCACTCGCCTCGAGGCGAAGTCGGGTAAGAAGTTCGGCGACCTGGAGGATCCGCTGCTCGTATCGGTGCGCTCCGGCGCTGCCGTCTCGATGCCGGGGATGATGGACACCGTCCTCAACCTCGGTCTCAATGACGCAGCAGCCGCCGGTCTGGCCGAGACGACGGGCAACCCCCGCTTCGCCTACGACTGCTACCGGCGCCTGGTTCAGATGTACGGCGAGGTCGTGGACGGAATCGAGCCGAACGTGTTCGAGGATGCGCTCACCGAGCTCAAGGCGAAGCGCGGCGTCAAGAACGACGCCGAGCTCAACGCCGACGACCTCAAGCAGCTGGCTGACACCTTCATCGCCATCTACGAGAAAGAGAAGGGCCATTCCTTCCCGCAGGATCCGCGTGAGCAGCTGATGCGCTCGATCGAGGCCGTTTTCGACTCCTGGGAGACTCCGCGCGCCCGCGTCTACCGCGACCACGCCGGTATCCCCCACGACCTCGGTACGGCCGTGAACATCTGTCAGATGGTGTTCGGCAACCGCGGCGACAACTGCGGCACCGGCGTTTGCTTCACGCGTAACCCCTCGACCGGAGAGCAGGGCTTGTACGGCGAGTTCCTGCTCAACGCCCAGGGCGAGGACGTCGTTGCCGGCATTCGCACGCCGCAGCCGCTCGAGGAGATGGAGAAGCCCTTCCCGCAGGCCTTCAAGGAATTGGTCGAGGCGATGAGCAACCTCGAGCAGTACTACAAGGACATGCAGGACATGGAGTTCACGATCGAGGAGGGCAAGCTTTATCTGCTCCAGACTCGCTCGGCTAAGCGCACCGCTCGCGCCGCGCTGCGCGCCGCCGTCTCGATGGTCGAGGAGGGTCTGATCGACGAGCAAGAGGCCGTCAAGCGGATCAACCCCGACCAGCTCGATCAGCTCCTACACCCCATGATCGACCCCAAGGCCAAGATCGAAGTAGCGGCCAAGGGATTGAACGCCTCACCAGGCGCCGCCTCGGGCAAGGCCGTCTTCGACGCCGACGCCGCCGCCGAGATGGGCAAGAGCGGTGAGAGCGTCATCCTGATCCGTCCCGAGACGACTCCCGACGACATTCACGGCATGCTCGTGTCGAAGGGCGTTCTGACGACGCGCGGCGGCATGACCTCGCACGCCTCGGTCGTCGCCCGCGGCCTCGGCATCCCCTGCGTCGCCGGCTGCGAAGCGCTCGTGCTCGACCTCGACGCCAAGAGGGCGACAATCGGAGGTAAGGCCTTCGGCGAGGGCGACATCATCACCATCGACGGCGGCAACGGCAGCGTCATCATCGGCGCGGTGCCGCTGGTTCCGCCCTCGATCAACGACGACTTCCGCGTCATCCTCGAGTGGGCGGACGGCTTCCGCCGCCTCGGCGTCCGCGCCAACGGCGACACCCCGGACGATGCGACCAAGGCGCGCGAGTTCGGCGCCGAGGGCATCGGCCTGTGCCGCACCGAGCACATGTTCATGGCGCAGGATCGGCTGCCGGTCGTGCAAAAGATGATCCTGGCCACCAACACCGAGGATCGCAAGAAGGAGCTCGACAAGCTGCTGCCCTTTCAGCAGTCCGACTTCGAGGGCATCTTCGAGGCGATGGAGGGCCTGCCGGTCGTGATCCGGCTGCTCGATCCGCCGCTGCACGAGTTCCTGCCCAAGCTGGAGGAGACCGACGACCCGGCTATTCGCGAGCGGATCGTGGCTTTGCACGAGTTCAACCCGATGCTCGGCACCCGCGGCTCGCGCCTCGGCATCCTCTATCCGGAGATCTACGAGATGCAGGTGCGGGCGATCGTGCGGGCCTCCAAGGCCGTCGAGAAGCGCACCGGCAAGCGGCCGCATGCCGAGATCATGCATCCGCTGATCGGCTTCGCCGAGGAGCTCAGGCGCATGCGTGAGCTGACCGAGAGGGTCATCGCCGAGGAAGAGGCCGGGGAGTTTCTGATCGGCACCATGATCGAGCTACCGCGGGCCTGCGTGCGCGCGGACGAGATCGCCGAGTACGCCGACTTCTTCTCCTTCGGTACCAACGACCTGACCCAGACGACGATGGGCATCTCCCGCGACGACGCCGAGGGCAAGTTCCTCACCAAGTACATCGAGGACGGCGTCATTGCGCAGAACCCGTTCGCCTCGCTCGATCAGGGCGGTGTCGGTGACCTGATGAAGCTGGGCCTTAAGCGCGGGCGCAGCGTCAAGGAGAGCCTCACGACCGGCATCTGCGGCGAGCACGGCGGCGACCCCGTCTCCGTGACCTTCTGCCACAACATCGGCCTGAACTACGTCTCCTGCTCGCCCTTCCGCGTGCCGCTCGCACGGTTGGCCGCGGCGCAGGCGGCGCTGAACGAGGCGGCCTACGCCGCCGCGGGTCTCTCGCTCCGCGAGGCCCAGGCCATGGCGCACGAATAACCGGCGTAGAAACGCAGAGGTAGTACCTGGGGCGCCGCCGAGAGGCGGCGCCCTTCTCGCGGCGTCACGAAAAGCGTCGAGCGTAGTCACCGCTCGCGGACTTACGGCGACTGAATCAGGCCGATCGAGTTTCCGTCCGCGTCCTTGACGTAGGCGACCAGCATGCCGCCGCCGACGTCTCTGGCTTCCTGCTGCATCTGGGCGCCGGCATCCAGCAGCGATTGCAGACTCTCCCTGATGTCGCTCACTTTGAAGAAGCCGACGGGCCCCGTCATGCCCTGGGCATGGCCGTTCGGATCCAGCCCGATTTCCTGGTCGTCGATCCTGAAGCCGACGTAGTACGGCGCGTCCACGTAAGGCTCGACGCCCAGTAGCTTGCTGTAGAACGTCTTTGCTCCAGCTATGTCCTTTACGGGGTAGTTGAATTGCTTGATGCCTTGTTCCATGAACGACCTCCTCGCTCGGCTCAGTTCCTCGTACCCACTGCTCGGGGATCGACACGTCGAAGTTCCCTTGTCTGTCGAGAACGATTCGCATTTTCGACACAGCCTTATCGCTTAACACCGCGCGTGTCTGACACCGGGGTAAACCTCGCCGCGAGAGACATCCCTCCATGCAGGCGCTTTTCGAGCTAAACGCGTCGGATCGCCGCGACGGTGTCAGACACCGTTTTCGTCAAGGGGCGTTCGCAACGAAAGTGAGCCGGTTTATCAACAACTCAGAGCGGCGTCAGTCGAGCGCAATCTCGACGTCTTCGAGCACGACACCCTGGGCGTTCGGATCGGTCAGATCCTCGGACAGCTCGGCCTCGACCTTACAGCTCCCGGCGATGGTGCCGGCGGCGTCGTCGATCCAGTGCTCCTCGAAGTGCTCCGGCGTGAAGTGCGAGAGAGCACCGAGGCGCACCTTGATGCGAACGACGCGCTTGGCGTCGTTCTCCTCGGCGACGCGGAGGACGGTTGCGACGAGGTCGCGGATGGTGGCCTGCTCGTGCATCAGAGAAATGCCCCTACTTCCGTTGCGATCTCTTCGACGATAGCGGGCACCGCCGCGGCGACCGCGGGCGAGAGTGGCTCGCCGGGAGCGAAGCTCTCGCCCTCGATGCCAAAGAAGAGCGCGTTTACCGGCAGGCGCCGGAGCGCACGGGCCAGCTCGATCGTGTCGCCGAGCGAGAAGTGGTGGGTCGATCCCTGCAAGACGGCGTGCGGGACGACCTCGGTGTTGAGATCGACGCGGTAAATCGTCCCAGCCGGTGCGCCGGAGTGAGCCGCGTCCACGATGATGACCGCGTCGCAGCCCTCCCACTCGTCAAGCAGGCTCGACTGCTCGGCCTCGGTCGCGAGTACGCGCACGGTATCTGGAAGCCGCCCCCGCAAGGCGCTTGCGACTTCCAGTCCTACCGCGTCGTCGCCGCGCCAGCTGTTGCCGGTGCCGACGACGAGTATCTGATTCATCCCCGCTCGATCTCGAGCGTGAGGAAGTGCGTGGCGCAAGAGATGCAGGGGTCGTAGTTCCGGATCGCCTGCTCGCAGCGGAGCGTCAGCTCCTCCTGCGGGAGATCCATGAACTTGCCCACGAATCCGCGCAGGTC
Organism: Gaiellaceae bacterium; assembly: GCA_050010215.1. GTDB lineage: Bacteria > Actinomycetota > Thermoleophilia > Gaiellales > Gaiellaceae > Fen-549. Next base: position 63,338 of record JBEKLL010000007.1, read on the forward strand.
GGCCTCGATCTGGGGCTGGTTCTGCGCCGTCGGCGGCGTGATCGTGGCGTCGAGGATGATCCCCTTGTCGTCGATCTCGTAGCGGTGGCAGAGCGTCCCGCGCGGGGCTTCGCTGGAACCGCAGGCCTTACCCGCCTTGGGCTTGACCTCAATCGCCGGCTCGGCGGGCTGCTCGTACTCGCTGATCAGTCGCAGCGCCTCGACGCAGGCCTCGACCAGCTCGACCGAGCGGACGAGGATGCTCTTGAACGGGTTCTTGACGATCTTCGGCAGCCCGATCCCCTCCGCGGCGCCACGCGCCTCGGCCGAGAGCAGGTCGTACCAGAGCGCATAGCGCGCCAGCGGGCCGACCAGGAAGGAGCCGCGCTCCTTCATGTGGCCCTGCAGAGCGTTCGCGTGCTTGACGTGCTCCTCGACCACATGCTCGTAGAACTCGTCGATCGGGATGTCGAGACCGCGATTGGAGACGAAGCGCTCACCGCCCTCGATCGGATAGACGCCGTCGGCATCGAGCGCGGCGAACTCGTAGTCCATCTCGAAGTCGGGGAAATCGAGCGTGTTCGCCCACTTGACCGTCTCGAGCGAGGTCTGTAGCGCCCACTCCAGGTCGGGCACCATCGCCTCCAGCTCGGCCTTGGAAGGCGCCCGGTAGAAACCGCCCACACGCACGTTGATCGGGTGGATCTCGCGGCCGCCGACGACGGTCATGACGTGGTTGCCGATCTTCTTCAGGCGCAGCGCCGTCTCGACCACCTCGGGCGCGTCCTTGGCGATCTCGATCGCGCTCGGATAGCCGAGGAAATCGGGCGCGTGCAGCATGTAGATGTGGAGCGCGTGGCTCTCGATCCACTCGCCGCAGTAGAGCAAGCGGCGGAGCGCCTTCAGCTGGCCCTCGACCTTGACGCCGCAGACCGACTCCATCGAGTTGCAGGCCGCCATCTGGTACGCAACCGGGCAGATACCGCAGATACGGGCGGTGATGTCGGGCGCCTCGGTAAAGTAGCGGCCGCGCAGGAAGGCCTCGAAGAAGCGTGGCGGCTCGAAGATGTTGAGCTTGACTTCCTCGATCTCGCCTCCCTTGAGGCGGATGAGCATTCCGCCCTCGCCCTCGACGCGGGCAAGGTAGTCGGTCTTGATCGTGCGGGTCTCATCAGCCATGACGGGCACTCTCCTCGCGGAATGCAGGCTTGTAGCCGTTGAAGGTACGGAAGGCGCGCAGCAGGGCATCCTCGCTGACGCCCATCTCGCTCCAGCGCTTGGCAAGCGAGACGGTGTTCGGCGTCTCCTTGGGCCCGAAGCAGCCGTAGCAGCCACGTGCATACGACGGGCAGATCGCACCGCAACCGGCCTGCGTCACCGGCCCCAGGCAGGGAGTTCCGAGCACCTGCACGCACGGGGTCTGGCGCCGCTTGCACTCGACGCAGACGGCCGAGGTGGGCACGTTCGGGCGCCGGGCGGAAAGCACAGCCAGGAGCGCCTCCACGAGCTGCGCCTTAGAGATCGGGCAGCCCTGCAACTCCAGGTCGACCTTGATGTGGTCGGAGTGCGGGGTAGAGGTTTCGAGCGTATCGAGGTACTCGGGATGGGCGTAGACGATGCTTGCGTACTCGTTGACGTTGGCCCAGTTACGTAGTGCCTGGATACCGCCGGCAGTTGCGCAGGCGCCGATCGCCACGACCAGACCGGACTTCTCGCGGATCTCCTTGATCCGCTCGGCCTCTTCGGGCGTCGTGACCGAGCCCTCGACCAGCGAGACGTTCCAGGGGCCTTCGATCTCGGCCCGGGTGGCTTCGGGGAAGTAGGCGATCTGGACGCGGCCGAGGATCCCGAGCAGCTCGTCTTCGCAGTCGAGCAGCGTGAGCTGGCAGCCATCACAGGACGAGAACTTCCAAACGGCGATTGTCGGTAGATCGGCCATCTAGAGCTCCTTCACCGCTAGAAGTTTCTCCACCCGGTCCCACGTGTAGCAGGCGCCGTCTCGGCAGACGAGCGTTGGCCCGATCTGGCAGTGGCCGCAAAGGCCGACGCCGCAGCGCATGGTGCGCTCGAGCGAGACGTTGATCGACTCCGCCCGGAGGTCGCGCTTGATCAGCTCCTGCGCGACGAACTTCATCATGATCTCGGGCCCGACCACGAATGCCTTGGCGTCGTCGGCATCGAACTCGGCAGGGGGGATCAGCTTGGTAACCAGGCCCACCTTGCCCTTCCAGTCGGTGTCGCCGGCGTCGACGGTGATGTCGAGATCGACGTCGAAGTCGCACTGCCATTGCTTGACCTCGTCGAGGAAGACGAGATCGCTCGGCGTGCGCGCCCCGTAGAGGAGCGCGAAGCGGCCGTAGTCCTTGCGGTTCTTGAGCACGTGGTAGATCGCGGGACGGAGCGGAGGAAGACCGATGCCGCCGGCGACGACGACCACGTCCTTGCCCTTCGCATCCTCGATCGGCCAGGTGTTGCCGAACGGTCCGCGAACGCCGATCACCGTGCCGACCTCGGAGGCGCAGAGCGCCTTGGTGACCGCTCCGACCGCGCGGATCGTGTGCACGAGCCGCTCGTCGCTGTCGAAGTTGCCCGCGTTCGAGATCGGCACCTCACCGATTCCGAAGGCGTAGAGCATGTTGAACTGACCGGGCCCCGGAACGATTGGAGCGCCGTTCTGCGGCTCCAGCTCGAGCGTCCAGGTGTCGTACGTGTCTTGCCGCTTGGCCGTCACCGCGTAGGGGACGGGCGTCATGACGCCGAGCGCGCCGGCGGTCTCAGTTAGCGTCTGTGCCATAGATATCAAGGAGTCGGAAGCGGGTCGCCTGCAGGCGCCCGGCGAGGATTTGGGCAAAGCGGGTGAGCAGCGCGTAGCCGAGCACCGGATCATCGTCGCACTTGCCGCGCAGGCAGGCGCCGTCGAAGGCGACCGCCCGTACCAGCTCGGTGGCGGTGACGTCGTACTTCCACTCATACGGCGGGATCAGCCACGAGAAGCCGAGCGGCTGGCCCGCTTCGGCCGTGTCGATCCGCACCGACTTCTTGTTCGGGACGTCGAGGTCCATCGCAACCTCACCCATGCGGATGAGGTAGAAGACGTCGGCCGGGTCACCGGCCTTGGCGATCTTCTCGCCGGCCTCGAAGTGCACGTTCTGAGCGCAGCCGACGATGAACTCGAGCTGCTCCTGGGTTAGTCCGGCGAAAACCGGGCTTTCGGCAATCACAGCATCCAGCGTCTTCACGATTTCGCCTCCTGAGTCGCGCGGATAGCAGCAACCTCTTCGCGAATGTCTATTCCCACCGGGCACCAGGTGATGCAGCGCCCGCATCCGACGCAACCCTGAGTATCGAACTGGTCGTGCCAGGTAGCCAGTTTGTGGATCAGCCACTGGCGGTAGCGGGACAGCTCTGAGCGGCGTGTGCCGCCGCCGTGCATCTCGGAGTACTGCACCGTGAAGCAGGAATCCCACTTGCGCACGCGCTCTCCGGCCTCGCCCGAGAGTGCGTTGACGTCGTCCACCGTGGTGCAGAAGCAGGTCGGGCAGGCGAGTGTGCAGTTGGTGCAGGCGAGGCAGCGAGCCGCGACGTCGGCGTAGCGCGGGTGCTCTAGGTTGGCGAGCAGCAGGTCGTGGACGTCGCTGCGATCGAGCGTGATTCCCATCTTCCCGCGGGCCTTGTCGGTTACCGCCTGGGCAGCGGCGAGGTCGGCCTCTTCCGCCGCTTGTTGCGGCAGCTCGGCCAGCAGCGCGGTGCCCTCTTCAGTACGGGCTTCGGCAACGAAGCGATGCGTCCCGTCGAGGATCTCGGTGAGAACCAGGTCGTAGCCGTCCTCGGCCTTGGGCCCGGTGCCCATCGAGGCGCAGAAGCAGTTGGCCGCGGGCTCGCCGCAGTTGACGGCGATGACGAACGAGCTCTTGCGACGGGCCAGGTAGTCCTCGTCGACGTAGGGGCCGCCGATGAGCACGCGATCCTGGACCTTGATCGCGGCGACCTCACAGGGGCGGACGCCGAAGAAGGCGGTTCGCACCGGCTCGGCGGCGTCCTTGGCCGCCTTGAAGCTTCCGTTCGTGCGCTCGATCTGAAGCAGGCGCACGCTCGGGGCGAGCAGCTCGCGCTTCCATGACTGCGGTCCTACCGCGTAGCCGAAGCGGGCCTCGTCGTCACGGCGCTCGAGCTTGTACGAGCCCGGGGCCTGGACGTCTTTCCATCCGATTGGCAGCTCGGCGGCAGAAGCAATCTCTTCGTAGACGATCGCCTTTTCACGGACAGTCGGCGCGACTACGCGCCAGTCACGACGGCGAAGTTCCTCGACGATCGCTTCGAGCGCCTCGGGCGCGAGAACGGCCCGCATCGCTTGCTCCTTTCGCTCGGTCGTCAGCGTCAAATCCCTTTCACTCGGGCGGCTCGCGGAAGCTTCTCGGGCCGCTTTTCTTCGCGCATCAGTAGCGTCGCCCGATGCGGCTGCGGAAAGCCCGCACGACCCGAGCAGAGCCACTGATGCAGGTGCAAGCAGCGTACATCTACGCTGAAGCGGTGCCGACTTTATCTGACAGCGGGCAGAGCGTGGCGCAGCGAAGGCGCGTGCGCGTAGCCGGGGTCGTGCAGGGCGTCGGTTTCCGGCCTTTCGTCTACAACCTCGCGCGGCGCTGCGAGCTCGGCGGTTTCGTCCGAAACGATGCGCACGGAGTCGTCATCGAGATCGAGGGAGAGGCAGAGAGTCTCGATCGGTTCGCCGCCGCGCTCGTCGGGCGGGCTCCTCCGCTGGCTCGCATCGACAGGCTCGAATCGAGCGAGATCAAGCCCCGCGGCGAGCTCGATTTCAGGATCGAGCAGAGTGCCGAGGGCGGTGACCGGACGGCGCTCGTGCCGGCCGACATCGCCACCTGCGACGACTGCCTGCGTGAGCTCTTCGAGCCCTCCGACCGTCGCTTTCGCTACCCGTTCATCAACTGCACGAACTGCGGTCCGCGTTTCACGATCGTGCGCTTCGTCCCCTACGACCGGGCGACGACGACGATGGCCGGCTTCGAGATGTGCGATCGCTGCCGCAGCGATTACGAGGATCCGTCGAACCGCCGCTTCCACGCCGAGCCGATCTGCTGTCCGGACTGCGGCCCCACGCTCTCGCTCGAGCTCGATCGCGTCGTCTCGCTGCTACGCGCGGGCAAGATCGTCGCAGTCAAGGGGCTCGGTGGTTACCACCTCGCCTGTGACGCGGCCGACGATCAGGCGGTCGCCAGACTTCGAGAGAGAAAGCACCGTGAGGAAAAGCCGCTCGCCGTGATGACCGCCGCTCCCGAGCTGCTGGTCGAGCTGGAGCCCGAGGAGGAGGCGCTGCTGCGTTCTGCCGAGCGCCCGATCGTGCTGGCGCGGCGCCGCGCCGAGGCGCCCGTTGCGCCCTCGATCGCACCGGGCACTGAATGGCTCGGTGTGATGCTCCCCTACGCACCGCTTCATCACCTGCTCTGCGCCGACTTCGGCGGGGCGCTCGTGATGACGAGCGGAAACCTCTCCGATGAGCCGATCGCCTTCGAGAACGAGGAGGCCGAGCGCCGCCTGGGCGAGATCGCCGATGCGTTCCTCTCACACGACCGCCCGATCGCACGCCGCTGCGAGGACTCGGTGGTACGCGGCGCCTTCCCGATTCGCCGCTCTCGCGGTTACGCGCCGGCGGCAATCCCGCTTCCCGTTGCCGCGCACATGCCGCTGGTCGCCAGCGGCGCCGAGCTCAAGAGCACCTTCTGTGTCGTCCGCGGCGACCAGGCCTTCATCTCCCCGCACCTCGGCGACCTCGACACGGAGCTCGCCTACAGCGCCTTCAGAACCGATCTCGAGCTCTACCTGGCGATGATCGGAGTCGAGCCGGAGCTTCTGGCCTGTGACCTGCACCCCGACTACCTGAGCAGCAAGTGGGCGCGAGAGCAGGAGCTGGAGCTGGTCGAGGTTCAGCACCATCACGCTCATGCCGCCGCCTGTCTGGCCGAGAACGGGGAGACCGGGCCGGCGCTCGCGCTGGTGCTGGACGGCACCGGCTTCGGAACGGACGGAACGATCTGGGGCGGCGAGTTGCTCCGCTTCAACTTGGCCGGCTTCGAGCGTGTCGCCCATCTCGACCCCGTCTCGTTACCCGGTGGCGAGGCGGCCGTGCGAGAGCCGTGGCGGATCGCGGCCGCCTACCTCGAGCGGGCGGAGAGACCGGTTCCGTTCCCGGACTGGTCGCGCGTGCGCGAGAGCCTGAAAGTGAACGCTCCCCTCTCCTCGGGCACCGGCAGGCTGTTCGACGCCGCCGCGGCGCTGCTCGGCGTGCGGGAGAAAATCAGCTACGAAGGCCAGGCGGCGATCGAGCTGGAACAGCTTGCCGGCCACGTCGAGGCGGAGCCCTATAGCTGTCGAAGCGAAGGTGAACGCATCCTCGCAGACGATCTCATCGCCTGCGTGCACGACGACCTCGCCGCCGGACGCGATCGTGCCGAGATCGCCGCGGCCTTCCACGAAGGAGTCGCTCTCGCCTTCGTCGAAGCGTGCGTGCGCGCCGCCGAGCCGAAGACCGTGGTTCTCTCGGGCGGCTGCTTCCAGAACCTGCGCCTGCTCGCGAGCACGCGCCGGCGTCTCGAAGAGCAGGGCTTCCGCGTGCTCGTCCACCGCCTGCTGCCGCCCAACGACGCCTGCATCTCCTTCGGCCAGGCGGCGATCGCTGCATACGCTATGAGTCGATAGCTCATGTGCTTAGGAATCCCAGCCCAGATCGTCGAGATCCTCGATCCTGAAGCCAAGACCGCCAAGGCCGAGATCGGTGGCGTGCGCCGCGTAGTTTCCTGCGCCCTGCTCGAAGGCGAAGCGGAAGTCGGCGAGTGGGTGCTCGTCCACGTCGGCTTCGCGCTCGACCGCATCGACGAGGGGCAGGCACGCGAGACGCTGCAGCTGCTCAGCGACATGGGCGAAGCCTACGAGCGCGAGCTGGCGCAGATCAGGAAATCCGCCGAAGGCGCCGCGTGAAGGTCTCATGAGGGCCTCATGAGGTACGTCGATGAGTTCCGCTCGGGCGAGCTGGCGCGCGCGCTGACGAAGCAGCTCGTCGAGGCGATACCGCCGGGGCGCGAGCTGGCGATCATGGAGGTCTGCGGCGGGCACACCCATGCCATCTACAAGCACGGGATCGACGAGCTGCTACCAGCCGGGCTCGAGCTGGTGCACGGGCCCGGTTGCCCCGTCTGCGTGATCCCGGTTGGCCGCGTCGACGACGCCGTGGCGCTGGCACTCGAGCCGGACGTTATCTTCGCCACCTTCGGCGACATGATGCGCGTGCCCGGGAGCAAGGGCTCGCTGCTCGATGCTCGCTCGCGCGGAGCCGACGTGCGCATGGTCTACTCGCCGCTGGATGCGCTTGCGCTGGCGCAGGCGAATCCCGGGCGCGAGGTGATCTTCTTCGCGATCGGCTTCGAGACAACGGCGCCCTCGACCGCCGTGACACTTCTCCAGGCCCAGGCGCTCGGAATCGAGAACTTCACCGTCTTCTGCAACCACGTCACGATCGGGCCGCCGCTGAAGGCGATCCTCGACGCGCCCGAGCTGAAACTGGACGGTCTGATCGCGCCCGGCCACGTCTCGGCGGTGATCGGCTCGCACCCCTACGACTTCATCGCCTCGGAGTACGGCCGCCCGGTCGTGGTCGCCGGCTTCGAGCCGCTCGACATCCTGCAGTCGATCCTGATGCTGGTGCGCCAGCTCGCCGCCGGGCGTGCCGAGGTCGAGAACCAGTACACCCGCGTTGTGCGTGCGAATGGAAACCCCCGCGCCCAGGAGGCGATCGAGCAGACGATGGAGCTGCGCGACAGCTTCGAGTGGCGCGGGCTGGGCTCGATTCCGCACAGCGGCCTGCGCCTGCGCGAAGAGCTCGCGGACTGGGACGCCGAGCGCCGTCACCGTGTGCCGGGCATCAGTGTCCCCGACCACAAGGCCTGCCAGTGTGGCCAGGTGCTGCGCGGCCTGGTCAAGCCCTGGGAGTGCAAGGTCTTCGGCACGGCCTGCACGCCCGAACACCCGATCGGCACCTGCATGGTCTCCTCCGAGGGGGCTTGCGCCGCCTACTACCACTACGGGCGGAATAGGCCGAAGCGCGGTACCGTGCCCGCGTGAGTAAACAGGTTCCACGGCGCAAGGCGAAGCTGCGCGACGAGCGCATCACGCTGGTGCACGGCGCCGGCGGTAAGGCCACCCACGATCTGGTCGAGGCGCTCTTCCTGAAGGAGCTGGGCAATCCACTGCTCGAGCCGCTTGGCGACTCGGCGCTGATCGAGGCGGGAGGGGCGAGGCTCGCCTTCACCACCGACGCACACGTCGTGCAGCCGCTCTTCTTTCCCGGTGGGGACATCGGCTCACTGGCTGTGAACGGCACCGTCAACGATCTGGCGGTCTCGGGGGCGCGGCCGCTGGCGCTCTCCGCCGCTTTCGTGCTCGAAGAGGGCCTGCCGATGGACGACCTGCGCCGCGTCGTTGCCTCGATGGCTGAGGCGGCGAAGGAGGCGGGCGTCGTGGTGGCGGCCGGCGACACCAAGGTGATCGAGCGCGGGCGCGGCGACGGGCTGACCGTCACCACCGCCGCGATCGGACTGGTGGACGAGCGCGTGGCGCTGGGTGCCGAAAAGGTGCGCCCGGGCGACAAGGTGCTCGTCTCTGGCACGCTCGGCGACCACGGCATGGCGGTGATGATCGCGCGCGGCAATCTCGAGCTCGAGGTGGAGATCGAGAGCGACTCGGCCTCGGTCTTCCCGCTCGCCGAGGCGCTCTTCGCGCTGGGCGAGGATCTGCGCTGGCTACGCGACCCCACCCGCGGCGGCCTGGCGACGACGCTGAACGAGCTGACCGAGGCGTGCGGGCTCTGCGTGGTGCTGGAGGAAAAGGCGCTGCCGGTGCGCGAGCAAGTGGCGGCCGCCTGTGAGATTCTCGGGCTCGATCCGCTCTACGTCGCCAATGAGGGCAAGCTGATCGCGGTCGTCGCGCCCGCCCGCGCCGGGGAGGCGCTCGCCCTGCTGCGCGCTCACCCGCTCGGAGCCGAGGCGCGGATCGTGGGCGATGTCGAGCCCGAGCCGGCCGGCCTGGTGCTGCTCCAGACCGCTTTCGGCAGCAGCCGCGTGGTGGACATGCTGGCCGGCGATCCGCTGCCGCGGATCTGCTGAGCGCTCTCGCGGGAATCCGATAGCTCCTCGTTAACCGACTTCCGTCGCGGCTAAAGTGCTCGCGTGCCATCGCGCCGGCGGCAGCACGGACTCGAACGGGTGCTCGGCTCACCCGCCCTCTCGTCGACCGCCTACGGCGACGTTGGCTCCTCGATCTATTACGCGCTCGGCGTCACAGCCGCGCTTGCGCTCGGGCTCACGCCGGTCGTCTTCGTCGTCGCCGGCATTTTCTTCGTCACGACCTCACTGACCTACGCCGAGGGCACTGTGCGCTACCCGGAAGCCGGCGGCTCCTCGAGCTTCGCCCGCCATGCCTTCAACGAGGTGGCGAGCTTTCTGGCGGCCTGGGGGCAGATGCTGAACTACGTCGTCACGATCTCCATCTCGGCTTACTTCGTGCCTCACTACCTGTCTGTTTTCTGGAGCCCGCTACGGACGCCGCCCTGGGACATCATCGCCGGTACAGCGCTGGTCCTGACCCTCGTCGGGCTGAACGTCCTCGGTCTGCGCGAGGCCGTCAAGCTGAACATCGTCCTGGCCATCCTCGACTTCTCGACCCAGGCGCTGCTCGTCACGCTCGGCGGCATCCTCATCTTCAAGCCGGGCATCCTGCTGTCGAACATCCACTGGGGCGTGGCCCCGCACTGGTCGGGCTTCCTGCTCGCGATCCCGATCGGGATGATCGCGTACACGGGGCTGGAAACCATCTCCAACCTCGCCGAAGAGACGCGCGATCCGCCGCGCGACGTGCCACGCGCCTACAACATGCTGCGTATCGCCGTCTTCGCCATCTATCTGACGTTGCCGGCGATCGCGTTAATGGCACTGCCCGTGACCAAGGTGAACGGGCACTACCAGACCCTCCTTGGCCTTGGCCCCAAGAAGCACGGCTTCGCCAGCGATCCGGTCCTCGGTGTCGTCTCGCACCTCGGCATACATGGCTTGTTCCTGACGATCCTGCGCTACTACGTCGGCGTTCTGGCGGGGACGATTCTGATCATCGGAACCAACGCCGGCATCATGGGCTCCTCGCGCGTCAGCTACGCGATGTCGAGCTACCGGCAGATCCCCGAGTTCTTCCGCCGCCTGCATCCACGCTTGCGCACGCCCTGGCGCTCGCTCTTCTTCTTCTCGGCGACCTTCCCGATCCTGCTCATGTTGCCGGGGCTGACGTTGCACGATCGGGAGGTGAACTTCCTCGGCACGATGTACTCGTTCGGCGCGATGCTCTCCTTCGCGATCGCCAACATCTCGATGATCGCGCTGCGCTACCGCTACCGCGACGCCGAGCTCGCCTACAAGGCGCGACCGAACTTCCACTTCAGGGGAGTGGACTGGCCGATATTCGCCATCGTCGGCCTCTTCGGCACCGCCGCCGCCTGGTTCTCGATCACCATCCAGGAGTCCAACACGCGGATCGCGGGCTTCGGTTGGCTGATCGCCGGATTCTCACTCTTCATCATCTATCGCAAGCGCGTCCTCAAGATCCCGCTACGCCATACGACCCATGCTCCGGCCGAGATCCAGCCCTGGCAGCTCGAATACCGGCAGATCCTGGTGCCCGTCTTCGCCGATGCCGACGTCGCCACCGCCATGAACACCGCCTGCCAGCTCGCCGCCGAGCGCCGCTCGCGGATCACGGTCGTCGCGCCGCTCGAAGTCCCGCTCGGATCTTCGATCGGGTCGCGCCTACCGGAAGAGGAAGAGCGCCTTGACGATCTACTAGACGGGGCTGAGGCGATTGCGTCCAGCTACGGGATCAGCGCGCGCCCGCGACTTCTTCGCACTCGTAGCGCCGCCGAGGCGATCGTCGCGGAGGCTCACCATCACCACGCCGAGATAATCGTGCTACCGACCAGCCGGCCGACGTTCCGGCGCCAGAGTCGGCGCATGCCGCTCGATCGCACGACCGAGCTGGTGCTCAGGCGCGCCCCTTGCCGTGTGCTGCTCGCCGTGGAGCGTGGCGAGTCCCGGGCGTCCGACTATCCGACCGAGTTGGAGCGGCACGAGGCGGTATTCGAGTCTTAGCGACTCGAATCGGAGGCCACGCGACAACGGTTTGCGGGCGTCGCTCTCAGCTGGAGCGCTCGGCGTTGTCTTGGCGAAGAGGTGCCGGAGGTAAGCTGGAATCCGAAGGCGGGTCAGTAGCGATCCCGCTCCAGAACTCGATGAAGGCGCGTTCGACGGCGAAGCCCATGCGCAGCGACGCGTGTGCGAAGCCGGCGTGCTCCGGAATCTCGCGCTCCAGCTCCTCGTATACGGCGAGCCGCTTGCGGTGCGACTGCTCCTGGGCGCGGGCGAGGGTGACGATGGTGTCGCTCTCGAGTGTGCTGCTGAAGAACAGCTTGAGCAAGCCGATGTCGCGTATCTGCGGCTGTTCGGAGGTCGGCTGACGTAGCCACTCCTCGAGAGCCGCCCGGCCTCTGTCGGTGATCGAGTAGATACGGCGGCGGCGGCCGTGCTGCTCCTGCTCTTCTTCGAGCAAACCCAGCGTCACCAGTCGTGCCGGCTCGGCGTAGAGCTGCGAGTGGGGGAAATGCCAGAAATAGCCGACCGAATTCGCGACACGCTGCTTCAGCTCGTAGGGCGTCGCCGGGTTGTGTGCGATCCAGCCGAGCACCAGATAGGAGACTGGAGTGAGGCTCGCTCTTGACATCATCCGCAAACTACCGTATCTTACGAACCGTCTTTTTGCAATGATACGAAACGGACTATCTAGAAGATTCCTGTGACTGAGCCCGTCCTGCACTGCGAAGGTCTACGCAAGCGCTTCGGCGACATCCAGGCCGTGAACGGCGTCGGCTTCGATATTGCGCCTGGCGAGAGCTACGGGCTGCTAGGGCCGAACGGCGCCGGCAAGACGACGACCATCTCGATCGTCGCCGGGCTGCTCGAGGCAGACGGAGGCGAGGCCTTCGTGGCCGGAAACCGCCTCACCACGCGCAGCGTGACAGCGAAGTCGGCGATCGGCTTCGTTCCGCAGGACCTCGCCATCTACCCCGATCTGACCGCGCAGGAGAACCTCGCTTTCTTCGCGCGCCTTTACGGACTTTCGGGCAAGGCGATTCGAAAGCGGGTGGAAGAGGTTCTCGAGGTCATCGGTCTTTCCGAGCGCTCCAAGGATCAGGCGAAGACCTACTCCGGTGGGATGAAGCGTCGCCTCAACATCGGGATCGGGCTGCTCCACGAGCCCAGCCTGCTGATCCTCGACGAGCCCACCGTCGGCGTCGATCCCCAGAGCCGTAACGCCATCCTCGAGTCGGTCGAGCAGCTGGGCGAGCGCGGGATGGCGGTGCTCTACACGACTCACTACATGGAGGAAGCCGAGCGTCTCTGCGACCGGGTCGGGATCATCGATCACGGCGAGCTGAAGGCGGAGGGCACGCGCGAAGAACTGGTGGCGCTGCTCGGCCAGCACGACAAGGTGCATCTGACCGGCAGCGGCGCGCTCGAGGCGGCCGCCAATGCGTGTGCGAGCATCAGCGCCGTTCAAGCTGCCTCCGTGGGGCACGGATCGATCGAGCTCCTGGTCGAGGGCGCGAGCGCTGCTTTACCGGAGATCCTGATCACCGCGAGTAAGGCCGGCATCACCGTTCAGAGCGTCGAGGTCGAGGAGCCGAACCTCGAGGCCGTTTTCCTGCACCTGACAGGTCGAGCGCTCCGCGACTGACGCGGGGATCAGAGCCGGTGCACACAGCGCTTCTGATAACTGCCAAGGATCTCCGCCAGCGCCTGCGTGACCGTTCGGCATATCTCGTCGCCGTTGTCGCGCCCCTGGCGCTCGCCTTCGCTTTGGGTGCCACGATCCCTGGCTTCTCGGCCGGTAACTCGGTCTTCGATATCGGCATCGTCAATCTCGATCACGGCTCGGCCGCGAACGGCCTCTACGCCGCCGCCGCAGCTTCCGGAGGCTCCCTGAAACTGCGCGATACGGCAACGCCGGTCGAGGGCCGCCGGCTCGTGAAGAGCGGCAAGCTCGACGGTGCGATAGTGCTCCCGCGCGGTCTTTCGGCTGCGTTCGTGGGTGGCCCGTCGGTGCAGATCGACGCGCTCGGCAATCCCAAGAATCCGATCGGCGCGCTTGTTGCACAGTCGATGGCAAGCTCGTTCGCCAGCTATGCGCGTACGGTCCAGCTCGCTTCTCGGGCGCTGCACGCCACCAGCGCCACGATCGTCCAGATCGCCGCGCGGGCCACCTCCTCGCCGCCGCCGATCTCAATCAGCGACACCTCGACGACAAAGAAGAACCTCGATCCGAAGACCTACTACGCGGCCGCCATGGCCGTCTTTTTCCTCTTTTTCGCCGTTCAGTTCGGAATCTCGAGCCTGCTCAGCGAGCGCGCCGACGGAACGCTCGCCCGCCTGCTCGCGGCGCCGATCCCGCGCCGGTCGATCCTCGCTGGCAAGGCGATGACCAGCATCGCGCTCGGGTTGACGAGCATGACGGTGCTGGCGATCACGACACACTTCGCGCTCGGAGCTCACTGGGGCAAGCCGCTCGGGGTCGCCGCGCTGATCGTGTGCGCCGTGCTAGCTGCAACCGCGGTCACGGCGCTCGTGACCACGCTTGCCAAGACCTCTGAGCAGGCGAATGCCTATCTTCCGATCGTCAGCGTGGTGCTGGGCTTGTTGGGCGGCTCCTTCTTCCCCGTGGCGCAGGCCGGTGGTGCGCTGGCGCTGCTGAGCAAGGCCACGCCGCATGCCTGGTTCCTGAGCGGTCTCCAGGATCTCTCGAGCGGTGGAGCCGTAAGCGTGATCGTCGAGCCGTCGATCGTTCTGCTCGGCATGACGGCCGTCTGCGGAGCGATAGCGCTGTTCCGCGTCAGGAAGCTGATCGAGCCGTGAAGGTGCTCGCGATAGTTCGGATCGAGCTGAAGCGGATTTTCCGCTGGCGCGCGAATGTTTTCTTCCTGCTGATCATGCCGATGGGCTTGATCCTGCTGCTCGGTGTGGCGTTCGGGAACACGAATGTCCGCGTCGGCGTCTTCAAGCAGGACAACGGCCCGTTCGCCGGGCAGCTTGTCAAAGCTCTCGACAACCAACCCGGTCTCGACGTCAGGAGCTACGGCGGCCAAGGCAGCATGGAGAAGGCGATCGAGCGAGGTTACGTCTCCGCCGGTCTGGTTATCGCGAGCAACTACGACGCCCGTATTCAGGCCGGTAAGCCGGTTGCGCTTCGCTACTTCGCCCGCCCCGATTCGCTGGCGCCACAGGTCAGGATCGCGGTTGAGTCGGCCGTCTCGGCGCAGGGCAGCAAGATCGCCGCCGCCCGGCTCGTCCACGATGTGGGCAAGACGTCGCTGCAGAGCGCGCTCGGACGTGTAGACGCAATCACGGTGGACCCATCCGTGCGTGTTCAGCTGCTCAATGCGAACGGCGGCGAGTACCCGCGCGCACGCGGCCAGTTCCAGCAAAGCGCGAGCACTCAGCTCTTGCTCTTCGCGTTCCTGTCGGCGCTCACAGGCGCGACCTGGCTGATCGAGACGCGCCGGCTTGGAGTGGCGCGGCGGATGCTCTCAACACCGAGCTCGACGCGCGAGATCCTGCTTGGAATCGTGCTCGGCCGCTGGGTGATAACGCTCCTACAGTCGCTCCTGATCGTGCTCTTCTCCTGGCTCGTGTTCTCCGTCAACTGGGGTAACCCGCTCGGGACGAGCGCCGTTATCCTCTCTTTCAGCATGGTCGCCGTTGGCGCGGGGGTGCTGATCGGGACGCTGTTCTCGAGCGAGCAGCAGGCCGGCCCGATCGGGATGATCGTCGGGCTCGTGTTCGCGGCGATCGGAGGCTCGATGTCGCCACTCGAGTACTTCCCACCGACGATGCGGACGATCGCGCACATCACGCCGCACGCCTGGGCGAACGATGCCTTCGACCACCTGCTCGGTAACAGCGGCGGCCTTTCGTACGTTTACCTGGACGTGGCTGTTCTCTGCGCCTACGCGGCGGTGCTGCTGACGCTGGCGACCTGGCGTCTCAGGCGCGTGCTGACGGCCTGAGTCAGCGGTCCACCCGTGAGCGGGCGGCCGGTAGCCTGAGCGTAATCGATCTCGGGAGTTCGCCTTGAGCGAGTCGGTACGGAAAAACGGAGCGGCCGGCGAGCTGCGGCTGGCGCGGATCGCGGTCGCCTACATCTTCTTCGCCAACGGGGCGGTCGGCGGTAACTGGGTGACCCGTATTCCGGCGCTGATGGACAAGCTCGGGCTGTCTGTCACCGCGCTTGCCTTCGCCTTCTTCGCCGCGCCTCTGGCTGCGATCCTGGCCATGCCGCTAGCCGGGCGGCTTGTCACCAGATTCGGGAGCCGGCAAACGACCGAGGTCTCCTTCTTTCTCTGGTGTCTGTCGATTACGCCGATCGCCTTTGCTCCGAACCTGATCGTTCTCGGGGTAGTCATCTTTGTGATCGGCGCGGTTAGTGCCGTTATGGACGTGGCGATGAATGCGCACGGGCTCGTGCTAGAGCGCCGCTACAGGCGTCCGATCCTGTCCTCCTTCCACGCCTGGTACAGCATCGGCGGGCTCGCGGGTGCTGGCACCGGTGCGCTCGCGGCCTGGGCCTCGCTCGACCTGCGCGTACACATTCCGCTCGTGGTCGCCGTCGCGGTGACGGGAGGCCTCCTTCTGAGCCGCTTCCTGCTGCGCGGAGGCGACGGGGTCGTACATGAGCAGCGCCGTTTCTTCGTCAAGCCGCCCAGGCAGCTGGTCGCGCTCGGCATCGTCGCCTTCATCAGCCTGCTCGCCGAGGGAGCGACGGGCGACTGGAGCGCGGTCTACATCAACAAGCCGCTTCACTCCAGTCAGGCCATCGCGGCGCTCGGCTATCTCGCCTTCTCGCTCGCGATGGTCGCCGGCCGTCTGAGTGGCGATCGCCTGACGATGCGGTTCGGGCCGGTCGCCCTGACGCGAGTGGGTGGTCTCGTGGCAGCCGCGAGCCTGACCACGGCGCTCCTGGTCGGGCATCCCGTTGCTGCGATCATCGGTTTTGCGGGCATGGGCGTCGGTCTCGCCGCTGTGGTGCCAACCGTCTTTAGAGCCGCCGGCTCGCGCTCCGATGTCGCTCCGGGAATCGGGCTGGCCTCCGTGTCGCTCATCGGGTATTTCGGCTTTCTGGTGGGGCCACCGCTGATCGGCTCGACAGCGAAGTTCGTCGGGCTCCCGTCGGCACTCGGGATCGTCGCTTTTGCCATGGCGGCGATCGGATTGCTCGCCTCGAGCGCGGCGCCGGTGCGTGCGCCTTCTCAGACGCAATCGATCGCAAGCGAAGACTGACCGCTACCGCGCCGCGATCAGGAAGCCATACCCTTACCCGATACGAGCCCCGGAGGCCTTAGAAGCGATAGCTGTACGCCCGGCTGAGGAAGAAGCCGTGTCCGCTCAGGTTTCTGCACCTAAGGCCGGCCATCTTCGACCAGCAGGTAAAACCGCCACGGCGCCAGATCCATCCGTAGGGGAACTTTTTCGCGTGCGGGTTGTAGACGGTGTCGCTAGAGCAGGGATACGTCGCTCGGCCGGTCACGTTCATGTCGACACTGATGCCTCGCGAGCCCTCGACGCAGCCTCTACTGGACGGTTTCGGCCTCAGTCCGCTCATGATGTCGCAGCGTAGGTACTTGGCGTACGGCGAGCTCGAGACGATGTAGGCACAGAAGATGTTGTTGGAGGGCATACGGAAGTTGATGTAGGTGTCTTTGCTTCGGCTGGAGCCGCCGGTCGCGCTCGTGGCGAGGGCGAGTAGTGCGATCAGGCCGAGGGCGCAGATCGCGGCGAGTGTTGAGGAAATTCGGCGCTTGGTCATGCAGCCACTCTCTCAGCTGAAGCTGATCTTTTCAAGCGTGACGGGCGCGGAGTTCCGATACGGGGATGCCCCTCAACTCGAGCCGATCGAGCTCGCTGAGAATGAGTCCAAGCGCCCGCACTGTTTCCAGGCGGGTTGGATCGCTGCCGGAGCACTCGGGCCGGCCATCATGCAGATCGAGGATTGCTTCCGGCTGGAGGCGTTTGATCACGAATACCGCCGTGCGCTCCGCGGGCCAGCGGTAGTCCTCGGGTGCGATCGAGCAGCCGGCCTCGACCAGGCCGCTGCCGGCGAGCACTCGGCGCACGCGCTCGTCGGCCTCGAGGTACGGCGCCCGCCAGACCTGGGTGACGACACCGGTAGCGCGCTCGATCGCAGCCTGCGTCTCGATCATCTCGTTCTCGATCTCGGCAGCGGAGAGCTCCGTGAGGCGCCGGTGTGTCCAGCCGTGCAGTCCGAGCTCGTGGCCTTCCTCGAGCGCTTGCTCGAGAGTGCGCTCGCGACCGTCGATACTCGAGCCAAGAACGAAAAACGTTGCCCGAGCACTGTGCTCGGCGAGCAAGTCCAGGATCGACGGTGTCCACTCGGACGGTCCGTCGTCGAAGCTGAGCGCGAGCGCATCTCGCTCAGCACTTCGGCCAGATTCCATCTCGTCAGCATAGGTGGGCGGCAGCTTGGGGTTGAACGTACGATCTCGCGCATGTCCTGGGTACCGAAGTCGAGTCTGCGCGGAGCGCTTCTTGCCGGCCTTGCGGCCGGCGCCGTGAAAACGGCCATCGCGCTTCCCTTCATCGGGCGCTACGGCTGGCACCGCGACGAGCTCTACTTCCTTGCCGCCGCCAAGCATCCGTCGCTTGGGTATGTCGATTTTCCTCCGGTAACGGCTTGGGTCGCCTGGCTGGTGCACGCGCTCGCGGGTAACTCGCTAGTCGCCCTCCGTCTGACCAGTCTCGCCGCCAGCGTCGGTGCGATCGTCTTCGTTTCGCTGATGGCCAGGGAGTTGGGTGGAACACGCCGGGCGCAGTTCGCTGCCGCATTGGCGTTCGCGCTGACGCCGTACGTGCTCGCCGCCTCGGCCATCTACCACACGACCTGGCTCGACCTGCTTGCCTGGTCGGCCCTGCTCTATGTCCTTCTCCGTGTTCTGGGAAGACCGGAACCGCGGTTGTGGCCTCTCGCCGGTGTACTTGCCGGAATCGCTCTCGAGACCAAATACACGGTGGCCGCGTTGCTCATTGCGCTCGCGCTCGGCCTCTTGCTGACGCCCTCGCGCAGGCTGCTTGCCACGCGCGGGCCCTGGCTGGCAGCGGCGATCGCGGCGTTGGTTCTGCTCCCGAACCTCGTCTGGCAAGCCGTTCACGGTTGGCCGAGCTGGAAGTTCTTTCCAAGCCAGCGCAGCGCGACCGTCGCCGACGCGACGAGAGTGGATTTCCTGACGGAGCACCTGATCTTCTTCGGCGCGAGCCTGATCGTCGCGACCGTGGGAGTGCTCTGGCTCTGGCGTCGGCCGAACCTGCGGCCGCTGGCGCTGGTTCCGGTCATCGTGGCTGCTCTCTTCGTCGCCGAGGGTGGTCGCGCCTACTACCCGATGCCCGCCTACACCTTGCCGGTCGCGGCCGGCGCGGTGGCGATCGAAGCTTGGTTGCGGCGGAACCGGTCTCTGCGCATCGGCGCGCTGGCAGCTCTGGCGCTCTGCCAGCTGGCGCTTGTGATCTACGCGATCCCGGCGGTCGTTCCGATCAGGAGCACGGCCGAGTTCGCGCGTTCGCCGAGCTCCGCCGTGAATATCTTCAGCGAGGAGATCGGCTGGCACGAGCTGGTGGCGCAGACAGCTGCTGTCTGGCGAAGCTTGACCCCGGCCGAGCGTGCCGACGCCGTCATTCTCACCGGCGATTACGGCGAAGCGGGTGCGATCTCTCTATTCGGCCCCGCCGAGGGACTTCCGCAGCCGCTCAGCGGTCATCTCAGCTGGCAGTACTGGCATCCGAAGCGCATGCCTCAGCGCCACGCCGTCGTTGTCGGCTTGGCGCCGGAGGGGCTCGACTGGGCTTGCGAAGCCTGGATCTTGGTGCAGCAGATCAGTAACCGCTGGAACGTACCCAACGAGGAGTCGCACGACTTCATCGCAACCTGCCGCCTCCGTCGGCCGCTCGGCGAGCTCTGGAACCACGGCATCGCCGGCGATAACCTCTGAGCCCTGCGCTTCGGCCGAGCCGGTTCTCCAGAGCGACCAGAAAGGAATAGAGCGTCGTGAACGTCCTCTTCGTGTGTGTTGGCAATGCTGGCCGCTCGCCCATGGCCGAGGCCTTCTTCCGGCGCAGCGCGGGAGCCGGCTATGAGGTGCGCTCGGCCGGGACGAGGCCCGCGATCCGGACTGGCCCGAACGTGGTCGCTGTGATGCGCGAACTGGGCATCGACATCTCCGGGCACAAGCCTCGCCAGCTCGAGCGCGCCGATCTCGAATGGGCAGATCTCGTCGTGAGAGTGGGTTGCGGAGAAAGCTGCCCGGTCATTCCGGGCAGGCGCTACCTGGATTGGAACGTGCAGGATCCGAACGAGACCGATCCCGAGACGACTCGGCGCATCCGCGACGATATTGCCGGGCGGGTCGCGGCGCTTCTCTCCGAGCTCGAGGGAGGCGGCGAAGCTTGAGTCCGCGTCCGCCGGGCGCAGAGTTCCAGCGGCGCTAATCGACGTTCGAGAGATCGACGTGGCAGTAGCCGCCGGGGTGCTTGTCGAGGTAATCCTGGTGATAGGGCTCGGCCGGCCAGAAGTCGCGAGCGGCGGCGATTTCGGTTGCCAGCGGCTGCGAGTAACGGCCGGACTGTTCCAGTTCCGCCCGCGACCTCTCGGCGCTCTCCTGTTGCTCCTTCGAGAAGGTGAAGATCGCCGAGCGGTACTGCGTTCCGACGTCGTTTCCCTGTCTGTCTCGCTGCGTCGGGTCGTGAATCTTCCAGAAGTGATAGAGCAGCCGCTCGTAGGAGACGACCGTGGGGTCGTACTCGACCAGAACCGACTCGGCGTGACCGGTTCGACCCGTGCAGACCTCCTCGTAGGACGGCTGCGCCGTCGTTCCGCCGCTGTAGCCGGCGGCGGTCGCCACGACGCCCCCGACTCGTTTGAAGTAGGCCTCTACTCCCCAGAAACATCCGGCCGCGAAGATCGCTTTCTCAGTTGTCGCCATCGTCGGCGCCTTCTTCCCCGAAGAACGCGAGAAACTCTCCGTAGCCCTCCTCCTCGAGCCTCTCGACCGGGACGAAGCGGAGCGCTGCCGAATTGATGCAGTAGCGCAGGCCTGTTGGATCCGGTCCGTCCGGGAAGACGTGCCCGAGATGAGAATCGGCGCTGGCGCTGCGAACCTCGGTGCGCCGCGTGCCATATGAGTGGTCTTCCCGTTGGACGATCTCGTCGCTGTCGATCGGTTGTATGAAGCTTGGCCAGCCGGTGCCCGAGTCGAATTTGTCGACAGAGCTGAAGAGCGGTTTGCCAGAGACGATGTCGACGTAGATACCCGGCTCGTGGTTGTCCCAGTACTCGTTTCGGAACGGCTGCTCGGTTCCGTTCCCGCAGACGACCTCGAACTGAAGCGGTGTCAGCCTTTCTGCAAGCGCCTCTTTCGACGGACGTTCGGCCATGTCGCCCGGCTCTTTTGCAGCTTCCTTTCTCCGAGCCATCGCTACCCCTCGTTTCTCGACTTTGAACCAGGCCTCGCGTAGACGAGATCTGGCCCGTTGCGGTTTCTTGTTCACATATGCAAACGGTACGAAACCGGCGCCTGTTCCCCGCCGGCATGCGCACGTGCCGAATACCTAGGGCGGACTTTCTGCCAAGAGCGGGTTGCCGAACGTCCCCCCGACAGCGGGCGGCGTCGCTTCGGCGACGCGCGCCTTCAACTGCTCCCGCCGGGCGGCGCCGTTGCTGCCTCGTAGAGCTCGCCGGCACGGATGCGGGCGGCCATCTTCCTCGACTCCTCGCGATAGATGCGCCCGTCCTCCAGCTCGATCACGGGGTAAAGGCTCTGGCCGCTCAGCCTCGCGATCTCCGTTCGCTTCGATCTTCCTAGTGGACCGAGCACCAGCTCGTACTCGACGCCTGCCTCGTCGAGCGCCTTTTGAACCCGCCAGCAGGGGTGAACGCCTATCTTCAACCACACGGTTGGGCAGCGGTGTAGCTTCGCGGTCACTTCCTCCTCCTTCATTGTCATCAACCCGAAAACATCTCCCGCGCGCCGAGAATCTCCAAGCTCGGTATGAGCTTTGCGCTCTGGTATTCGACCTCGTCTCTCTCGCTGTCGGTGCGGGGATAGCTTTGCCTTGGATACTACTTCTGGCTGGCGGGAAGGTGCCTGAGCTCGAGGAGGGGCGTCGCGACATCGTTTTCGAGATCGCCGGCGGACTCGCTGTGGCATGCCGGAGATGTTCGCCGTGCTCGCGCTGCTCGCCGTTTCGGCTGTCATGATTCGGTTTCTCTACGGCTGAGCGGGGGATTATGGAAACGGTGCTTGTAACTTATGCGACCAAGCGTGGCTCGACCCGGGAGGTCGCCGCCGACATCGCCCGGGTCATTCGTCAGAGCGGTTTCGAGGTTGAGATTCTGCCTGCGCGCGAGGTGGAAAGGCTCGATCGCTACCGGGCGGTGGTGATCGGCGGTGCCCTCTACATGGGACGCTGGCACAAGGACGCTCGCAAGCTGCTCGAGCGCCGCCGTGGCGAGCTCGCCTCGCTGCCAGTGGCCGTTTTCGCCATGGGCCCGAAGAACACCGAGCCGGAAGAGCTCGAGCGCGCCGCTGCCCAGCTGGAGCGCGCGCTCAGGACGGCGCCGGAGGTAAAGCCAGTTTCGACAGCCGTTTTCGGTGGCGTCTACTCGGTAGGGAAGAAGCATGCCTTCGACGCCCGCGACTGGAATGCCATCCAGGCTTGGGGCGAAGAGGTCGCCGCGAAGCTCGTGGCCGCCGGCCTTCGCTGACCCTGTTGGGCTACCTGAAAAGACGCAGAGCGGGTATCAGGTTTGACCTCACCCGGCCGAATACACGTGCATGCGACACCTAATTCGTCACCGGCACAGTCCTCTGCCCGATACGAGGCTTCCCGATGCGAGTGTCGTTTATGAGACTGCGATATACAGCCTTGTGAACGCACATGAGAACGAGGCGGCTTCGTTCCTCGCGCGCTGCAGGCTGGAGATTGTCGCCACGAGCGGCGTCTTCCCGCTACGCGAGCAGCTCTATCCGGTCAGGCTCGTCTTGACGGGCCCCGGCGACGTTATCTCCGAGCTAGATCGGGGCCCCGAGATCCGCGGTCGCGTTCGCCAGGCGCTCGATACCGCTCTCGGACCCATGGTCTATCTCGCCCAGATGGCCGTGTTCGCCTGTCCGAGCACTAGTGCGCTAGCGGCTTAAAACGTTTTCCAGATCTCAGGCGAGGCAGTGATCCTGGCTTCGCCTGCCATCCGAGCTGGTTCGAGCCGGATGGACAGGCGAGAACTAACTCGACTCGTGAGTACGATCGTGTGCATGGTGACTTCGATCGCCCGCTGCTCTTGTTGGTATTCACGATCACGGACGCGAAGGGCAGAAAACGTGTAGCGGGCGGGCGCTTTTAGGCGCCCGCCCGCTCGTAGTTCGCTGCCGTTTCTGTCAGGCTGGCTTCGGAAGCGACTCGATCGCTTTCAGCGCCCGCTCCAGCTCGCTCTCGTCGAAAGCCACATCGACGAGCTCGCCCGCGAGGTAGTTGTCGTAGGCGGCCATATCGAAGTGCCCGTGACCGGAGAGGTTGAAGAGGATGGTCTTCGAGACGCCTTCTGCGTCGGCCTTCTGCGCGGTCGTGATCGCGCCGTGAATGGCATGCGCCGACTCCGGGGCCGGCACTATGCCCTCCGACTGGGCGAACTTGATCGCCGAGGCGAAGATGTCGTTCTGCAGGTAGGCCTCCGCGCGGATCAGGCCCTGCTCTTGCAGGAGCGAGATGAGCGGCGCCATACCGTGATAGCGCAGTCCACCCGCGTGAATCGAGGCCGGCACGAAGTCGTGCCCGAGCGTGTGCATGGCGGCTACCGGCGCCATCTTGGCGGTGTCGCCGTAGTCGTAGGCGTACGGCCCGCGCGTGAGCGTCGGGCAGGCCGCCGGCTCGCAGGCGAGGAAGTCGATCTCCTTGCCGGCGATCTTGTCGCGTATGAACGGGAAAGCGAGCCCGGCGTAGTTGGAGCCGCCGCCGACACAGCCGATGACGACGTCGGGATAGGCGCCTGCCATCTTCATCTGCTCGATGGCCTCCTCGCCGATCACCGTCTGGTGCATGAGGACGTGGTTCAGCACGCTTCCCAGCGAGTAGGCGGTGTCGTCGCGGGTGGCGGCATCCTCCACCGCTTCGGAGATGGCGATTCCAAGAGAGCCAGACCTCATCTCGGGGTGCTCGGAGAGGATCATCCGGCCGGCGTTGGTTTGATCGGAGGGGCTGGGTATGACCTCGGCACCCCAGGTATGGATCAGCGAGCGGCGGAACGGCTTTTGCTCATAGGAGACCCGCACCATGTAGACCATGCACTCGAGCCCCATCAGCTTGCAGGCAAACGCAAGCGCGCTTCCCCACTGGCCGGCGCCGGTCTCGGTGGAGATGCGGGTACGACCTTCCTTCTTGTTGTAGTAGGCCTGGGCAACGGCGGTGTTCGGCTTGTGAGAGCCGGCCGGGCTGACGCCCTCGTACTTGTAGAAGATGCGCGAGCGCGTACCGATTGCGGCCTCGAGCCGGTGCGCCCGGTAGAGCGGTGTCGGCCGCCAGAGGCGGTAGATATCCAGGACTTCCTGCGGGATATCGATGTAGGCGTCCTGGCTGACCTCCTGCATGATCAGCTCCATCGGGAAGAGCGGCGCGAGGTCCTCGGGCCCGATCGGCTGAAGGGTGCCTGGGTGGAGGTACGGCAGGGCGGGGCTTGGCAGGTCGGACTGGATGTTGTACCAGCGGGTTGGTATTGCAGACTCGTTGAGGACGAACTTTGTGGTCTCCATGCGCGCGAGCATAGCGCCTCGGGTAGGCCCCTGGAGCGGGGGCGAAGTACGTGCCGTTCCCCGTCATGCGAAGGCTGACTTCACGTGGGTGACTCCCGTCCGTCCGGCGGCTCTTTCTGTTCGTAACCTCGGTCTCGGTAAGAATGGGGCTCAATCGAGAGGAGGGCTGTGCACGTGAGAGGAAGACTCTTGTAGTAGCGGCGGCTGTGTGTGCGCTTGTCGTGGCCGGTTGCGGCGGCGGTAGCGCGGCGAAGAAGACGAGCGTGAAGAAGTGGGTCTCGACCTACTGCGGCGCGTTTGCCACCTGGGAGCAGTCGGTGCAAAGCGACTCCGTCAAGTTTCAAACGCTACTGAACGGACTGCGCGCTTCCGGCAACAAGGACGTGACGAAGATCAGGGCGCAGATGAGCGCGATCTTCGCGAGACTCGTAACCGAGTCCGAGAAACTGGGAGACAAGGTCAAGGCGGCGGGCACTCCGGACATGAAGAGCGGAGACAAGCTGAAGAACGGTGCAGTCAGCGCCTTCTCGCGGCTCGCGACGGAATTCGGCAAGGAGAAACAGATAATCGCGAAGCTCCCGACGACGAATCCACGCGACTTCACGACGCGAGTCTCTGCGATCTCGGACTCGGTCGGTTCGAGTATCGCCACGCTCGGTAATGCGATCCGAAACCTGGACAAGTACAAGACGGCGGAATTCAAAAAGGCCGAGAACAACGATCTGACCTGTCAGAACCTGTAAGGAGATCGGGGCTTAGGACACCGCCGGCGACTTCCCGCTAGTGTCGTCATCCCGTCTTCCAAACGTAACGGTGGCCGCCGCTGCGCTGCGACAAACGAGGGCATGGCGGCGGTCGGAGGCTGGCGCTCGCCAATCATTCGGTTCGATCTCGGTTTCCAAAGCTGCGGGTTTGAAACAACGACTACCTCTCGTTCCTGCAGCAAGGAGGAGGGGGGAAGATGACCACTTATTCGATGGCCTGTCGCGAGGCAGGTCTCGGCTGCCCGGGCTCGTTCACCACGGAGTCGAGAGAGGAACTCGTAAAGCACGTCCAGCTCCACGCGCACGAGTCCCATCCGGAGCTCGATCTATCGCGCGAGGACATCGACCAACTGATAAAGGTCGCGACGCCGGCGTAACCGATGGCGAGAAGCTTCGGTGGGCCGGATCTTGCGGTCCTGAGGACGCCGCCGCGCGAGATCCGGCCTGATCGCGGCGCTGTTTTCTCGGTGCGCCGCTGGTTGGAAGGCGCCGCGAGAAGACGGCGAGGCGTGCACGTCCCAGAAAACGAGGTGCCGCCGGTGAAGTGTCAGGCGGCTCCGGAAGGAGGAGCTCCCCGAGCTTGCCGCGAGCAAGCGGAACGGGAGCGACGGGACTCGAACCCGCGACCTCCGGCGTGACAGGCCGGCGTTCTAACCAGCTGAACTACGCCCCCGTGAGCCGCAGCATTGTAGCTCTCGCTCAACGCGGACCCTGCCTAGATTCGCGGTCAGCCCGATTCCGACTCGAGCAGAGGAGGCACGCGCGCAGAAAGACGCTCTGGCCGGTTCGGAAAAGGATGCCGCCGAAAAGTCGTCATACCCTCCGGAGGAGAACGGGCTTTCGCCGGAACGAACCCCGACCTCCGGCGCGATAGGGCGGCGCTCTGAGCCGGAGTATTGTGGCTCGCTCGCGGATGGCGTCCCGTGCTGGGCCTGAGAGGAAAAGAGGGTAGCCTTTGCCCCGTGACCTTCGTCGACTGGTTCGCCGTGGTATTTGTCCTGCTACTTGCGGTCGGCGGAGCACGAAAAGGCTTGTTCGTCGGGGGGCTATCGCTTGTCGGCGTGGTCGGTGGGCTCTATATCGGCGGGCGGCTGGCGCCGCTCGTTTTCTCGAACTCGAACTCGCCCTACACGCCGCTCGTCGCACTTACCGGCGCTCTTTTACTGGCGATCGCTTTGGAGACGGCCGGCGCGCTCACGGGGGGGATGCTCAAGCAAGCGCTCAGGTTGACACCGTTGAGGCTTGTCGACGCCGCAGGCGGCCTGGTGCTCGGAGCGGCTACCGCGGTTGCGGTGCTCTGGATCGTCGCCGCCGTTGCCTTTCATCTACCTCAGGCCTCATCTCTGCGGTCGCAGGCGCGTCGATCGGCGTTGCTTTCGAGTTTGATCGAGATACTGCCACCCCAAGACGTTATAAGTGCGCTGTCGGGGATCGATCCCTTCCCGCTGATTGCCGGTCCAGCCGCTCCTTCGCAGCAGCCCGACCCGGCCGTTTTGGCATCTACTCGCTTACGCCGCGCAGAGCAAAGCGTCGTCAAAGTGCACTCCGAGGCCTGTGGTATCGGCTACGCGGGCTCGGGTTGGGTTGTGGCCAAAGAGCTCGTGGTTACCGCGGCCCATGTCGTCGCCGGTGGCCATGGAATCACGGTTATCGCTCAGGGGCGCTCGGCGTTGAGGGCTCGCGTCGTCGCCTTCGACGGTCGCAATGATCTCGCCTTACTTGCCGTGGCGGGACTCTCGGAGAGGCCGCTTCGCCTTTTCCCTCCGCACCCGGGTGACAAGGCCGCCGTGCTCGGATTTCCGGGCGACGGGCCCTTCAAGGCGGCTGCGGCTCGTGTAGGTACCACTACCACCCTTTTCTCTCCCAACTACACCGGTAAGAACATCGTCAGCCGCTCGATCACCAGTCTCCGCGGCACCGTGCGTTCAGGTGACTCGGGTGGACCGGTCGTGAACGCCCGTGGCGGAGTCGAGCTGACGGTATTCGGAGCTCGCAATCGGTCCGATGTCGGTTACGGCACTTCTAGCGAGTTGGTTCGCCTGCTACTCAAGCATGGCGTCGACTACCGCGGTGTCTCCACCGGTGCCTGCATCAAGTAGGTGCCTGGGAATACTCGCAACCTCCCTGGGAGCAGACGTATCGCTCGGCCTTTAAGGCCGCAAATTGCGGCTTTTTCTGTAGTCAAGCAAGTCAAGTAACGTGGTCAAGCACCAAGCGGGGATAGATGAAGCGCTATCGGGCCGCCATAGTGCGATTCACGAGATAGGCCCCGGTGCGGTGGGGACCACTCGAAAAATAGAGCCGAGGCCCCGATGCGGCGGGGGCCTACCGGCCTCTTACATACGACACACGGATCTCCCCCAGATCGGACTGAAGCGGGCATGCGGCGCCCGCTTCAGTCTTTGTGCAGACCTTCTGAGGTGAGCGACAATCGAACCGGTCTCGTCGGCCGGCTACTTGACTCGGTCTCTGAGAGTTCGCTGATATTCGCGCTCGCGGCGGCGCCGCTCTCGCTCGGCGGCGAGCCGGAGCTCCCTGTCTTGTCGCAGGGCATCGTCGAGCTCCTCCGCATCGGCCGTTCGCCGCGGATCTTCATCTTCGGCGTCGACGCCGAATCGCCAGCGCCGCTTCGGCTGACGAGGCTTTCGAGCTCCTAGCTCGCTCAGTGTCCGCTCAATCTCTCCAACCGGGACCTCCGATGGCAGCTCGATCTCGACGGTCATTTCGCCACCAGGTGCGGCCGCGCCTAGTTCGGTAGGGGCTTCCTCTTCGACTTCTTGCGGCTCGTCATGGAGCCCGACCACGTAGCCGCCCGCGCGTTCTGGAGTATCGATCTTGGCGCGTGCGCCGGACCGTAATCGCCGTCGGATCCCCCGTATGGACCTTTTGGTACCGGCGGTAGCTGCCGCATTCTTTCTTTCTGTCTCGCCGGTCGGGTCGCCGAGCTCGGGCATCGCCTCGGTACTTGGCTCATTAACCGGACGGCCTTCCATCTCGCCGTCTCGCCCGGTTTTACTGCGCCGCGTGACGCGGCGCCTGCTCGCTGACGGCTCCGGTTCGAGCGGTTCCCCGGCGCGCCGCGCCGCCCGCCGCCGCCGTCTTTCCGTGCGGGCCCGTTCTTCCTCGCTCTCAGCGATCGGCACGACCGGTTCGCTCGACCAGGGCTTGGGTTTCGGAGTCGGGCTCGTCTTCTCGGCTTCAGTACCGGTCTCAGCCTCGATATCGGGCTCCACCGCGGGCTCGGCCGGCTCGCTTGCTTGCAAGCCGAACCAGCGACGGCGCACTTTCTGCTCGGCTTCGGGCTCGGCTTCGGCTGCCTTCTCCGGCGGAGCTGGAATATCCAGAGTGTGCTCTTGATCGGCTTCGGCTTCGGCTTCGGCGCCCGACTCCGGCGGAGCCTGAATATCCACCGTGTCTTCTGGAACGGCTTCGGCTTCGGTTTCGGCTACGAGGTCCGTTTCCGGGGGAGCAGGAATACCCATTGTGTGCTCTAGAACTGCGTCGGTTTCGCCTTCTGGTTCTTGTCTGAGCAGGTGAAAATGCCGTCGGATCTCCGGCGCGATCTGAATCTCGTCTGCTGCCAGTTCCGCTTCGTCAAGCGGCTCGGCCGCCTTGTCCTCTCGTATGCCGAGCCAGCGGCGATGTTCCTTCGGCTCGGCCTTTGGCTCCGGCTCGATCTCACCCTCCGGCGTCTCGACCGGTGCACTCTCTCGTGCCCCGAACCAGCGGCGGTGCTCTCTCTCTTCAGGCTCGGGCTCACCCTCGCTGGTCGACTCTGGCGAGGCCGGAATCTCCACCGCGTGCTCTAGAACCG
>JBEKLL010000008.1:0-89145 GCA_050010215.1 Gaiellaceae bacterium
TCTCTCTTCAGGCTCGGGCTCACCCTCGCTGGTCGACTCTGGCGAGGCCGGAATCTCCACCGCGTGCTCTAGAACCGTGTCGGGCTCGGCCTCCGGCACCTCGGCCGGCTCGCTTACCCGTGTGCCGAACCAGCGGCGATGCTCCCTAAGCTCGGGCTCGACCTCGGGCTCGGGCTTCGGTCCTTCGGCGGGCTCGCTTCTTCGTGCCCCGAACCAGCGGCGGTGCTCTCTCTCCTTCGGCTCTACCTCGTCCTCGACCTCGGGTTCGGGTTCGGGCTCGACCTCGCCGGCCGGCTCCGGCGGAGCGGGAATGTCCACCGTGTGCTCCAGAGCTACCTCGGGCTCGGTCTCGGGCTCGACTCTCGTTTCGCCGCCTAGCCCGGCGCTCTCTCCGTGCTCCCGGCGCGAGAAGAGGCGATGCTTCCTAACAGGTGTTTCCGCGGCTTCCAGCTCGGTTGCGCTCACATTCTCCTGCGCTGTCGGAGTGGCCGGCTCTACCCGCGTGAGCGCGGTAGACTCGCCTTGCTCCTGCAGTGGGACGGCCGGTACGGAGTAGCTCTCCGCCGTGCTGGCAACTGCTTCTTCCGGCGAGGCCACCGGTACGGTTTCCTCTTCCGTGGGCTCGACCTCCGGCTCAACGGGTGCCAGTGCCCAATTCGCCTTCGCGGCGGACTCGGGCTCGTTGCTGACCTCCGGCTCGGGAGTCTCGAGCTCTTGCTTCTCGGCCTTCCAGACGAGCGGCTCGATCTCGTCGATCGTGAGTTGAGCGGCCTCGTCCGCCTCGATCTGCTCTCCAGTCCGCAGATGCTCGCTTGCGGGCGGAGAGACGAGGATTTGCCCGAACTGGGCAAAGCGTCGGTCGCGTGCTACGGCAAACTCGACCAGGGCCACTATCAGGAAGGCAGCCGTCTCGGCCGCTGCTATCAGGAGCGGTCGCAGTTCCGCTAGAGCCGAGATCGCGGCTACGAGTATCAAGAAGGAGCTCTCGAATACCAGCCGCACTCCGGTGTGAGAGGGCGACTGGGGTTTGGGCAAGGGCGGCAGCGAAGAGAAATCCACCCGGGTCGAGATCGGCCCACGCTCGAAACGGATGCTGGAAGGGCGGTAAGGAGGCTCCTGGGGCGGCGGAGGCGAGGTGCTCTCCCCAGGCGCTCGGGCACTTCTTGCGCGTTCGAGCGAGTGCAGAATCTCCTCGAGCTCACCGCTAAAGCGCTCGAGTACGGCGAAAGCGTGACGTTCACTCTCCGAGTCGAGATGTGCTCGTCCGCCCTCTTTCTGACCGGGCGAGCGCTCGGGCGGCTCAATAGGCCCCTGCTCGGCCTGCCTTTCCTCTTCGCTTTCTTCGTGATCCACGAGTCGCTCCGGTCAGCCGCTCCGCGATTATGACCGTGGACACGAGCCGGCGTGTGCGGAAGGGCTTGATCCCGCTAGGTATACATACCCAATGCGGCGATCCGCGGCACCGGCGACGGCTCGACTGTTCGCCTCACGAACAGAGCCCCGTTCGCGAGCATTCTGGCCTCTGGACGCGGCTCGATACTCTCTTTCAGGCCGCGATCGAGTCGTCGATATCGTAAGCGGTTATCCGGCTACGCAGCTTTTGCCGCGCACCGGCGAGGATCTGAGAGACGCGCGACTCGCTGACGCCGAGACGGGCTCCGATCTCAGCCCCCTGGAGCTCTTCGACGTGAACGAGTTCGAGCACAGTGCGCTCGCGTGCCGACAGTGAGGCAATCGCCTCGCGGACGATGGCGGCTCGTTCGCCGGCGAGAGTTGCGAGCTCGGGCTCGTACCGTGCAACGCTGGCTTCGACAGTGTCACCGATCTCGAGCAGCTCGGCGCTGTCGCCGACGCGCGCAGGAGCGTTGAGCGAGCAGAGATCTGCGCGCTCGAGCTCTTCGAGCTGTTTCCGCACGTCCTTGAGTGTGAGATGAAGCGCTTCGGCCAGCTCGGCCTCCGAGGGCGTACGACCGTTTTGGATGAAGAAGCTCTCGCGGGCAGAATCGAGCTGACGTCCAAAATGGCGGACCGAACGTGAGGCCCAGTCTTGGCGCCGTAACTCGTCCATGATCGCGCCGGAGACGCGTGTCCAGGCGTACTGCTCAAACGTCGCGCCCTTTTCGGGGTCGAAACGGTCGACCGCTTCGATCAAAGCCACGAGGCCACAGGATGCGAGATCGTCGAGCTCGCAGTGGGAAGGGAGCTCGCGTACCTTTCGGGACGCGAGATAGGTGACCATAGGCGTATATGAGAGGACCAGGCGGTCACGTGCCGCACCGTCCCGCTGCTTTTTCCAGGCGCGCCACAGCGCTTCTGCTTCCGAAGCGCTGAGCCGCTGACCGCTTGCGACCACGTTCATTTTGGGGGACCTCCGCAGGTTGGGGGAATCTCTTCGAAATCTCCCTCTAAACGAACGTCGTGGCGATTCCCGAAACGGGCCTCGAGCTCTCCCCGTTTTCGCGTAACCGCGTTCGCGCGAATTGGCCCCGCAAGGCAGCGCTGCGCGCATTCATTTGCTCTTCTCCCGGTCGATCAAGAGGGACGTGTCACTAGCCGAGGCAAGCGAATCCGGGCGCGACGCCAGTTCCCGGATGAGATTCAGAAAGAACGAAAGAGGCGTGTTCCTCTACTCTTCTCGCGTGTCCGCGGAGTCGAATGGAGGCGCACGCACGCTCGCCGAGATAACGCGCGTGCTTGTCGTCGATGACGAGCCACAGGTTCAACTGGTGATCAAGCGAATCCTTGAGCGCCACGGCTTCGAGTGTGAGTTCGCCGCCAGCGCGCAGGAGGCGCGGCGTCTACTCGAGGCCTCGGACGAGCACTTTCAGCTGATGCTTTGCGACGTGAACATGCCCGGCGAGAGTGGGATCGAGCTGACTCGCGACACTCTCGTCAGTCACCCCGAGGTCGCGGTGTTGATGGTCACCGGCGCCGACGATCCCGAGCTGGCCGAGAGTGCGATTCAACACGGCGCCTATGGTTATCTCACCAAGCCCTTCAGCCCCAACGAGTTGATGATCAACATCGTCAACGCGCTGCACAGGCGCCGGCTCGAGCTCGAGAACCGGGCCCATAGATCGCTACTCGAGAACGCCGTAGAGGCGCGCACTGCTGCGCTCAGTGAAGCCGTCGCTCGTCTGCAGCGCTCCGAGCGGGAGCTGCGCACACACCAGGAGGAGACGGTCAAGCGGCTGTCGAGTATGGCCGAGCTGCGCGACCTCGAAACAGGCCGCCACCTCGAGCGCATGAGTGGCTACTGCGCGTTGATCGCCGAACGCTTTGATTTTCACGACGAACGTGTCGAGCTGATGCGAATCGCGAGCCCGATGCACGACGTCGGCAAGATCGGGATCCCCGACAACATCTTGCTGAAGCCGGCAACGCTGACGCTCGAGGAGCGGAAGGTGATGCAGAAGCACACAGAGATCGGCTACCAGATTCTCTCGGGTTCGGAGGCGGAGCTGCTGACCCTGGCTGCGATCCTGGCCTGGACGCATCATGAGCGCTATAACGGGAGCGGCTATCCGCGCGGCATCGCGGGCGAGAAGATTCCCCTCGAGGGTAGGATCGCCGCCGTCGCAGACGTCTTCGATGCCCTCACATCCGACCGAATTTACCGTCCCGCATTCAGCGTCGAGCAAGCGCTGGAGATGATGCGAGATCAGCGGGGCGCGCACTTCGACCCCGCAGTGCTCGACTGTTTCCTCGATGCGATAGAGAAGGTCGAGGAGATACGGGTCGGTTACGCGGGAGCCCTTCCTGCTCCTGGCGACGGGAGCGAGTCAAAGAAGACTGCGTAGTTCTGCTTGCGCTCGCTGGCAGTAGTCGAGGGGCTTGGCATGGGGTGCGTGGCGAGCGCCGCGCGCACCCCGGCGACCAGATCGCTCGCCGAGACGTCTTTGGCCCACGGGAAGGCGTAAGGGCGCTACGCCTGCGCGTCAGCTTCTGTTACCCGTAGCGGGAGAACGCTCTAAGACCTCTCAGCCTGGCGGCTTTCCAGGCGATTACCAGAAGCGAAGGAGCCGAACCTGTTCATCGGCACTCGGCTCTCACGGGTACCAGTTCGTACCGGGGGATGGACTTAACCTAAAAAGCGTAGGCAGGGCGACCGATAACACAGGTTAGGAGTGAGGGGAACGACGATGAGCACCAGCGACGGATACGACCTGAACGCCCGCTCCGAGCCGGATCCATGGCCCAGCGAGCCACCGCCCGAGCTTCTCGAGGCGCTCGACCGCGCGGCGGCCAGACTGACCGAGCTCGACGCTAAGGGAGTGAGTCTCTCTCTCGGCATCGGCGCCGACGGCGGCCCTCGCCCCCGCCTCTCGCGAGAGGGTTTCGCACGCGAGATCGACCTCTCGCTGCTGCTTAGACTTGTCTGTGAAAGTAATCTGGAAGTACCTTGGGTCTCCGCGGTTTGAGCGAGAGACGCCACAGACAGAAAAACAACTGCCGATGCAGAAGCTGACTCCCCTTAGGGTCGCGATCGCTGACCATGCGCCGTTCATGCGGCGGCTACTGGGCGAGTCGTTGCTTGTTCGCGGTATCGAAGTCACGGGAACGGTCGATTCGGCGGAGTCTGCGATAGAGCTATGCCGCCGCACGAACCCCGACGCTCTGCTCTTCGACCTGGTCGCCGAGCAGATGGACGGGGTCGTACTGATGCGCGGTCTGCGCGACGAAGGACTGGATATTCCCGTGATCCTGCTTGGCGGACACTTTCGTGCCGACCACTACAAGATCGTCGACGCGTTGATCGAAGGCGCGCAGGATTTTGTCGAGCGACCGCTCGCCTGCGACACTGTCCAGGTTTTCGTGAGCGAGTTGATGGTCCGCATCCGGGCCGCTTCGGATCTGACCACGGCGCGGCAACGGGCGGTCGAGCTGAATTCGCAAAGGGAGCTCCACGGCACCTCGGTCACCACTGCCTCCGCCACGCCACCCCGCGATCCATCCCGCAACGGGCCCGGAGTCGTTGTCGTTGTCGGCTCGCTCGGCGGTTGCTGGTCGCTAGCGCATCTCGTTCCCGCGCTGCCCCCGCTTCTCGGTATCGGTACGGTCGTCGTGCAACGGCTTCCAGAAGGTTTCACCAGTGCTCTCGCCGATCGCCTCGACCATTACTCGGCGCTCGAGGTCCGCGAGGCTCTGGGCGGCGAGCAGCTCAATCCGAGCACGGTCTATTTCGCTCCCGGCGGAAGCCATCTCCGTCTGGCCGGCGATGCCAAGCTGCTCGTCTCGACCGAGGAGCCGATCGACGGTTTGCGACCGCGAGCTGACGTGACCGTTTCCGATGCCGCCCGCATCTTCGGCGATCGTCTTCTGCTTGTGGTGGTGAGCGGGATGGGCAAGGACGCCGTCGACGGTGCCCGTGAGGTCAGGGAGCGCGGCGGCCGCATCATCGTCGAAGAGGAATCGAGCGCGATTGCCTACGGAACGCCGCGAGCCGTTGTCGAGGCGAAACTTGCCGACGAGATCGTTCCCCTGGTCGGGCTGGCACAGGCGATCGCCGATGAGGTCGGCGTTTGGGGAGCCACGATTCCGCTTACGAGCGACTACGCCCCGATGGCAAGCGCGGCGGACGACTCCGCGTAGGCGCTCCCTTTATCCCGGTCCGGAAACTGGTTAGCGTCGTCTCTTGCTCGCTACGAGCGCGAGTTCGCGTTTTTCGAGTTGCTTGCTGGATGCCGTGGTGCTGACGTTCGATTTGTGCTGGCGTTCTTGGGCTCCAGTGCGTAGAGGCGGTCGATGCCGGTGACGATCAAGCGCCCGGCGGCCGCTATTACGCTCGAGTACTTGCCGTCGCTGAAGTGCCATACCTGGCGCCCGTTGCGAACGCCGAAGGCGAACACCTCGCCGCGTCCATTGGCCACCGGCCCTCGGTCGGCGATATAGACGAGATTCCCGATCACCACCGGCGAAGCGAGCGTACGGTTCGGGAGTCGATGCGTCCAGATAGCGGAGCCCGTTCTGGCGCTCAAGGCGGCGACCGAGCCGTCCCAAGCGGTGGCGAACACGCGACCTTCGCTGACAGCCGGCGAGCCGTAGGCCCAAGCGGGGAAGGTGTGCGTCCAGGCAATGCTCCCGTTCGAGGCGACCAGCGAGTACACCTTGCCGTCGGTGTTGCTGATATAGACACGACCGTAGGCGACGGCGGGTGTTGCGTAGAAGGACCCCGAACCGAAGCCGCTTGCAAGTCCGGCTGTATGCGTCCTCCAGATGAGGGTTCCCGTTCGGGCGTTGAGGCAGTACACATAACCGGCGTAGTCGCCGAAGTACAGCCGTTCGCCGACGATCGCCGGCCCGTGCTTCACCGCTCCGGCGGTAGTGAAGCGCCAGAGCGGACGGCCCGTGGTCGCATTGAAGGCCCGCATGCTCCCGGAGACGGAGCCCTCGTAGACTCTCCCCTTCCAGACCGCCGGCGAGCCCTCGATCATCCCGCCTATGAAGCGCGCCCAGGCCGTCTTTCCGGTACGGCTGTAAAGCGCGTAAAGGCGCCCGTCGTAACAAGGGAGGTAGATGAGCCGCCCGGCGATTGCCGGCGTACCGACGACGCTGTTGAAAAACCGGTGGCGCCAGTCTTCCTTGCCATTAAACACGTCAAAGGCAGTGACGACGCCCGAGTTGGTTGCCTCGAAGAGCATGCCGTTTGCGTAACTGGGTGGGTATTCGAGCGAGCCCCCGCCGTCCTTTGACCAGACTGTCCGGAAGGGAGGATGCACAACGCGATCGTTGCTGTCGTTGCGTGTGCGGTCGAGGGTGCGACCGTAGAACGCCCAGGGTTGTCCGTACTTCGAGCTTGGGGAGTTCCCGCGTTTTCCCGGTCCGGTCTGGCTGGTAGTTGCGCGCGAAACCGAGCTTGTTACGAACGGAGCGGTCAGGCCATGGTGGACGTCTGGGGTTTTCCGGTGAATCAGCCAGTTTGCCGTAACACCGATGCCCGCCAGAACGAGTAATCCGATCGTGGCGATCACCATCGTCTTCTTCGCCATCGGCCGCGCCATGCTAACGGACCTCCTGTTAGGCCCTATTTCGCCTTCGTGGTCTTACCTGTAGGCGCTGCACGTGGTCGCCGATGCACCGGATCGAGACCGTAAACGCGTCCTTTACCCGTAAGGAGGACCCGGTTGCCGGCGACGACGATTGGGCTGAAACACCCGTCGGGGAACTCCCAGATCTTGACGCCGGTCATTGCATCGAGCGCATAGGTGTGCCCGGACGTGGTCGAGAAGTAGACGATGCCCGCGAGAACGGTCGGCGAGCCGATGATCGTTCCCTCGGCCTTGAACGACCAGCGAACGAGACCGGTGGCCGCGCCGAGGGCGTAGAAGCGCTGGTTTCCGAAGGAACCGGCGAACACGAGCCCGTTCCATACGGCAGGCGAGCTGTAGACATAACCGTCGGTTGTCCTTACCCAGCGGAGAGCACCGGTGCGGGTGCCGAAGGCGTAGACGTGCCCATCCAGTCCACCGATGTAGACGCGGCCGTACGCGATCGCAGGCGTGCCGTAGAAACCGCTGTGATTGCCGCTGAAGTAGCCGACCGGCCTGGTGGAGTAGACAAGCTTGCCGGTACGAGCGTCGAGTGCATACAGCGTTGTCGAGTAGGCGCCTATGTAGATGGTGTGATTGAAATACGCCGGCGATGAAGTGATCTTGGACGGCGCCGGATAAGTCCACTCCTGACGGTGAGTGCGCGTATTGAGAGCCCAGATCGTCGAATGATCGACGCTGTCGTAGGAGGCGAAATAGAGCGTATGACCGATGAGAAGTGGTGAGCTCTCGATCAGGCCGGCTGATAGATGCCAGAGAATACGTCCGCTGCGTGCGTTGAGCGCGAAAATCATGCCTCTCATTCTCGGCCAGTGGCGGCGGCACGGAGCGGGTCCCATCGAAGTGATGTAGATGACATGACCACCGACCGCCGGCGAGGATGCGATGCAGCGGCCGAGGTTTCGCTGCCAGGCGATATGGCCGTCGCTCACCCGCGCAGCTATGAGACGCCCTTTGTAGGTGCCGAAGTAAAAGCGGCCGTAGGCGATAACCGGCGGGTACTCGATCATTGCGTGGCCGTGCACGACGTAGCGGACCTTGAAGGGTGGTCGTAGCTTGTTGTCGCCCGGCACGACCCGGCTCCGCGTCGGCCCCAGTCCCCACATTGGCCAGAAGGCCTTTTTCTTCCTGCTCACAAGGTAGTGGTGCTCGAGCTTGGCCGGAGATTGCGAGCCCTTGAACTCGACCCGGGCGCTGCCGAGCTTCTCGACCGGCTTAGGCTCTCCGAGCACAGTGGCCGCGACACCGGCACTTCCCAGCCCCGCCACTGCGATCACGGCGATAGCCGAGCGAACGAGTAAACGGGACGAATAACGAGAAATCGATCGATTGGGCATCCGTTGCGATGCGCTCGGCGAGTTTTCGGGTCGTTTGAAGAAGGTCGGCACTGGCTTACGGGCGATGGTACGGCTAGGCCGTGGGAGACGGTAGCGTATCTACCTCAGAGTGTTTCGGCGAAAGTAGATCAGGATGCAGGGCGACAAAAAGGAAAATGACGCGAGCAATCCGAGGCGCGAGAGGAGTGCCTCGGTCATCGCTGAGCCGGTCATCAGCGCTACCGGACTGGCGCGGACGTTCGGCAGGACGGAGGCAGTAAAGGATGTCTCGTTCAGCGTCGGAGCGGGTGAAGTGTTCGGCTTTCTCGGTCCCAACGGTGCCGGCAAGACGACCACCATCAACATGCTCTGCACGCTGCTCAAGCCCTCGGCTGGGCGAGCGACGGTAGCAGGCTACGACATCGCTGCCCGGCGCACCGAGATCCGTCGTTCAATCGGCCTGGTCTTTCAAGACCTGACGCTCGACGAGTACCTGACCGCGATCCAGAACCTCCGCTTCCACGCCTATGCCTACGCGGTTCCGAAGCGCATCCGCGAAGATCGCATTCGCGAGCTCCTGACTCTCATGGGGCTCTGGGATCGTCGCAACGACTCGGTGCGCCAGTACTCGGGCGGGATGAAACGCCGGCTCGAGATCGCCCGCGGCCTACTTCACCACCCCCACATCCTCTTCCTCGACGAGCCCACACTCGGGCTCGACCCCCAGACCCGGCATCGAATCTGGAGGTATGTGCTCGATCTGCGGCGGCGCGAAGGTCTGACGATCTTTCTCACCACCCACTACATGGATGAGGCCGAGAACTGTGACCGGATCGCGATCATCGACCAAGGGGAGATCGTGGCTCTCGATCGTCCCGAAGTGCTCAAGGATTCGCTCGGTGGCGATCTCGTCACTCTACGGACAGGCAACGTGAAGGGTGCGCTGCGCGAAATCACCGCTCGCTACGGACTGAAGGCTTCGTTCGATGATGACGCCGTCAGTTTTTACGTAGAACGAGGCGAAGAGTTCGTGCCCGAGTTCGTGCGGAGCTTCCCGTTCGAGATTCGCGCCGTTGGCGTACGCAGGCCGACCCTTGACGACGTCTTTCTCTCACTGACCGGTCACACCATCCGCGACCAGCGTGCGAATACCGGAGACCAGATACGGCGTTTCGTCAACACGCCCGGAACGAAGATGCAGACCTACTGATGGCAGTGACTCTGCGCGGTATCTGGGTCGTCGCCTATCGCGAGCTGCTTCGCTTCGTGCGTGAGCGCACGCGGATCGCGTCCTCCCTGTTGATGCCGATCATCTTCATGATCGTTTTCAGCGAAGGTCTCAAGCGCCAGATTGGCAGCCTCGCGGTGGGAGTCGATTTCGTCAAGTTCATGTACCCGGGAATCGTCGCTATGTCCGTTTTCATCAACGCGATTTTCTCGGGGCTCTCGGTCGTCTGGGACCGGGAGATCGGCTTTCTCAAAGAGGTGCTCGTCTCTCCCCTGAATCGCTCGGGCGTGGTGTTCGGGAAGGCTCTCGGGGCGGCCGTGATAGCACTCTTCCAGACCTTCGTCATGCTCGCGCTGGCGCCTTTGTTCGACGTCTCCATCTCGTTCGACGCCGTGCTCGAGTTGATACCGATCGTAATCGTGTTGGCGCTGTCGCTGGCCGGGTTCGGTCTACTGATCGGTTCGCGGATGCGCTCTCAGCAAGGCTTTCAATTACTTGTGCAGGCTGTCGTGTTTCCGCTGACTTTCCTGGCTGGAGTCTTCTTCCCGGTCAACAACGTACCCCGTTGGATGGAGATCATCTCCAAGATCAACCCGCTCACCTACGGTGTCGATGCCATCCGCCGCATTTTCCTGGCCGGTGAGGTGCAAACGCCTCCTGGCTTTTCGAGTCACCCGATTCTCGGGGTTACCGTCTTTGGCCACACTACGAGCATGATCGAGGACGTCGCGCTAGTCGGGCTCTTCGGTGCTGTTCTGCTGATCGGCGCCGTCTTCTCCTTCAATCGCCAGGTTTAACCGGCGAATGTCCGCCCTCCTGCGGAAGGCATGACGACTTTCGCCGGCGTACCTGGTCGAAATGGTCACCGCGCCTGCGGCGCTTGTGACTCGTCTTATTAGCGGGGCGAGCTGGCCGAGCCTGCTCTGTGGAGCTCGTGGTGAGTTGGGGACAGCGCTTGCTGAGCCGCGCCCGCCATGTCGGTCGCGGCGGCCACCTGAAGTACGGCCTGCGAAGTAAGAGTCCCGCTTTAGTTACTAACGCCTCTTGACACCCAACGGTGCCTGGCACCGTTTTAGAGGAACGGGGCTTACGCGACGGAAAGTGCCTGCAAACACGTTGCTTTCTCGTGTTCGGGACTTTCCTCCGTTGCAGAAGCCGCTCGAACGGAGCTCGGGCGACTCGCTTGACGCGCTTCCTCGATCGGCTGAGAATGGGCGGGCCGATGCCAGCTGCGCTTGCTCACGCTTTCCATGGGTAGCCTCGCCTCGCCGCTACTGGCTCTAGTCTTCGCGGCAGGAGCCGTGGCCACCTGGATCGCCGGTATTACCCTGGCCAAGAGCACCGACGCCCTCGACAACCGCTTCAACCTCGGCGATGCGATCGGCGGCATGGTCCTGCTCTCGATCGCGGGCACTCTCCCGGAGATCGCGATCACCGTATCGGCCGCCGCCCAGAACCACCTTGACCTCGCCGCTGGCAACCTGATCGGCGGCATCGCGATTCAGACGATGGTGCTGATCATCTGCGACATCACGGCCGGCCGTAAGAGTGCGCTCACCTATCTCGTCGGCTCGCTCATTCCCGTGCTCGAGGCGCTGCTCGTGATCCTCGTTGTCTCGTTCGTGTTGATGGGCGCGCTGCTCAAGCAGTCGGTTGCGATCGGACCGGTGAGCCCGGCCTCGATTGCCATTGTTGTCGTCTGGTTCGCCGGCATCGTCGTCATCAATCGCGTCAGGAAGGCGCCGTCGTGGGAGGTGATCGCGCCGGGCAGCCGGCCCGGACGTCCGCACCGGCGCGTTCCGCACCCGAAGGTTGCGACTCCGCACACCGGTACCTCGACCTGGCGAGTCGCGCTCTACTTCGGGGCCGCCTGCGTCGTCACGCTGGTCGCGGGTGTCTTCCTCCAGATATCCGGTAGCGATCTCGCCGGCCGAGCCCACATGAACGGCGTCATCTTCGGCGCGACGGTGCTTGCGGTGGCCTCCGCGCTGCCCGAGATCTCATCGGGTATCGGCGCCGTTCGCCTCGGTGATCACGGCCTCGCCATGGGCGACATCTTCGGGGGCAACGCCTTTCAGGTATGTCTGTTCCTTGTCGCCGACCTGATCGCCGGGAAGGCGGTCTTGCCGGCGTCCGGGAATCAGAACGGTTGGCTGGCCATCCTCGGGATCGGCCTCACGTCCGTATACGCGATCGGCGTCATCTTCCGGCCCAAGCGCTGCTACCTCCGACTAGGCGCCGACTCCATCTTCGTGGTCGCCCTTTTTGCGCTCGGCATAGCCGGGCTCGTAACGATCCCGGCGCACTAGGAGAGAGGCGCCCTGTCGGTCGCTCCACCCAGGAGTCGGCCGAAATCCCGGCCGATGTCGGCCGTCGCGGCGATGAACGAGGCGTTGTCGGTTTGAAAGTGACGGCTGACTCGGTATTCTTCGCCAAAGCTGCTATAGAAAGTGAAGTAACGACCGCGCTCAAGTTCTAAGCTGGAGCTTCAGGCGCAGAAGTAGGGGAGGAGAACAATGAAGATCGCCGGGAACGTCGCCGAGCTGATCGGGAACACTCCGTTGGTGCGTCTCAGGCGGATCTCCACGGAAACGGGGGCCGAGGTCACCGCCAAGCTCGAGTTCTTCAATCCCGGCGGTAGCGTCAAAGACCGGATCGGGGTCTCGATGATCGACGCCGCCGAGCGCGAGGGCCTGATCAAGCCGGACACGGTCGTGCTCGAGCCGACGAGCGGCAACACCGGCATCGCGCTCGCTCTAGTCTGCGCGGCCCGCGGCTACAAGTGCACGCTCGTCATGCCCGAGACGATGAGCAAGGAGCGGCGCATGCTGCTCAAGGCTTACGGTGCTGAGCTCGTGCTCACGCCCGGCGCCGAAGGCATGCCGGGCGCCATCCGCCGGGCAGCGGAGATGGCCGCAGCCGATCCGCGCTACTTCATTCCGCAGCAGTTCGAGAATCCGGCCAACCCCGAGGCTCACCGGCGCACGACTGCCGAGGAGATCTGGCGCGACACCGACGGGAAGGTGGACATCTTGGTTGCCGGTGTCGGTACGGGTGGCACGATCACCGGCATCAGTGAGGTTCTGAAGGAGAGAAAACCCGAGTTCCTCGCCGTCGCCGTCGAGCCGGACGCCTCGCCCGTGTTATCGGGAGGCGAGAAGGGCCCGCACGCGCTTCAAGGCATCGGTGCCGGCTTTGTCCCCGGTGTGCTCAATGTCGAGGCCTACGACGAGGTTGTACGAGTAACGAACGAGGACGCCTTCAGCACAGCCCGTCGCGTCGCCCGCGAAGAGGGACTTCTGGTGGGGATATCCTCCGGTGCAGCAATCTGGGCCGCCGAGCAGGTTGCCCGGCGCCTTGAGAGTAAGGGCAAGCTGATCGTGGTCATCGTGCCATCAAACGGAGAGCGGTATCTCTCCACGGTCCTCTTCGCCGATCTGGTCGACTAGGGAGGTGGCAGGCGTGTTCGTAAAGATGCGACACGATATTCGTGCGGTGAAGGAGCGCGATCCCGCTGCGCGCAACTGGCTCGAGATCGTGCTCTGCTACCCCGGCCTTTGGGCGGTGTGGGCGCATCGCTTCGCGCACGTACTGTGGCGATGGCGCCTGAAGCTTTTGGCTCGCTGGATCTCGCAGCTCGCGCGCACGCTCACCGGCATCGAGATACACCCCGGCGCAACGATCGGGCAGGGGCTCTTCATCGACCACGGCATGGGCGTCGTCATCGGCGAGACGGCCGAGATCGGAGCCGATGTGACCCTGTATCAGGGTGTCACCCTTGGTGGTACCAGCCTGGAGAAAGGCAAGCGCCACCCAACGCTCGGCGACGGAGTAGTGGTCGGTGCCGGTGCCAAGGTGCTGGGCGCGATCACCGTCGGGGAGTACAGCCGTGTGGGAGCGAACGCCGTCGTTGTCAAACCGGTTCCGGCCTGCGCGGTCGTGGTCGGTGTCCCGGGCGAGATCGTGGAGCCGAGAGGCTTGCATCCCATGCCCACCGGACCCGATCTCGAGCATGGTCTGATGCCGGACGTGCTCGGCGACGCCGTCGCCGATCTCGTTACACGCGTCGCGGAGCTGGAGCTGCGCCTAGAAGGTGGGGTCAAGCATCACGAGCTCCTCTTCACACCGGCAGGTGGGGTCTGGCGAGAGACGGACGACCCGTCGATCTGACTGATATCGGCTCAGCGCGGGTATCACGGCCTAACTAAACAAGGGCGCGCGCGGTGGCAGTCGAGAGCTTGGGGGGCGCCGGCGTCGGGGGAGCGTATGCGGCTCGAGGGAATCCATCACGTCACGGCGGTGACCGGCGACATCCGGCGGTGCCTCGATTTCTACACGCGCGTGCTCGGGCTGAGGCTCGTGAAGAAGAGCGTGAATCAAGACGTACCGAGCATTTACCACGTCTTCTTCGGGGACGAGCGCGGTGAGCCGGGCTCGGGCATCACTTTCTTCGAGTATCCGGGAATTCAGGCCGGACGCGCGGGCGCCGGCATGATCCATCGGCTCAGCTGGAGAGTCGGGTCGGAGCGGGCGCTCGGTTTCTGGAGCAGTCGCCTGAAGAGTGAGGGGCTAGATTGCGAGCGCTCGGGAGTCCGCTTACGCTTCCGCGATCCGGAGGGATTAGAGCTGGAGCTGGCCGTCAGTGAAACGACGGACGAGTCTCTGACCGCCGTCCACCCCGAGATTCCACCCGAGCTTGCGCTCCAGGGTTTTGATTCTGTTCGCGCCTACTCCCGCGACCCGGAGCGAAGCCGCGACTTGCTCGAATCGACGCTCGCCTTCGAGCGGAAGAGCGAGGCGGTCTGGGAAGTGCGAGGTGTGGGGCGCGGGGCGCTCTATGCGTACGACAGTGCGCCAGTGGGTCGCGCTCTTCAGGGGTCAGGAACGGTGCACCATGTAGCCTGGGCGGCACCGATGCAGGCACACGAGAGCTGGCGCGAAAGGCTGCTCGAAGCCGGCACGAGAGTGACACCGATCATCGATCGTTTCTGGTTTCGCTCGCTCTACTTCCGCGAGCCGAGCGGCGTTTTCTTCGAGATCGCGACACTCGGCCCCGGATTCGAAGTGGACGAACCGCTCGAGCATCTAGGCGAGCGCCTCGTTTTACCGCCGGCCCTTGAGCATCGCCGTACCGAGATCGAATCCTCCCTGACTCCGCTTCCCGATCCGCGCTCGAGTTGGCGCACGCGATGGGCCTCGTGATTCTCGAGCGAGCGGCGGCCGGCGAGGCAATAGGGGCGCTTGTTCTCTTCCACGGACGCGGCTCCGACGAGGGTCAGCTCGTGGAGCTGTTCGATCTACTCGATCCCGAGCGGCACTTGCTCGGGCTCGCGCCTCGAGCTCCCCACCCGCAGGGGCAAGACGCGCGCTGGTACACGGTCGAGCGGGCCGGCTTCCCCGAGCGCAGTTCGTTTCTGAATTCCTGCCGGCTGGCCTCGGAATGGCTGGACGCGCTCGGCTTCGCGCCCGGACGCATCGTGCTGGGCGGGTTTTCGCAGGGCGCAACGATGAGCTACGCCCTCGGGCTGGGTGCAGGCCGCCACCGGCCCGCTGCGTTGATCGCGCTCTCTGGCTATCTGCCGGCAGTCGACGGCTGGGAGATCGACCTGAGCGCGCCGCTTCCGAGAGTCGCGATCGGCCACGGAGCGCTCGATGACGTCATTCCTGTCGAGTTCGCGCGCGCCGCACGCTCGAGGCTCGAACGCGCCGGCACCGAGCTCCTCTACCGGGAGTCGCCGCTCGGGCACTCGATCGATCCTGCGTTTGTCGGAGAAGTGGCGGCCTGGCTCAAGCAAGCGCTCTAGCGCTGCGGGAGGCCTGGCGGGCGCTACGCAACGGCTCGGGAGTGCGCCTGCCCGAGACAGCCGCCAGCACAACCTCGACGGCGGTATCGGCGCTTGTTCTCCAGGCAGCGTGTACCGCGATCGGTCGTCGGCCCGGATGGG
Source organism: Gaiellaceae bacterium (assembly GCA_050010215.1). Classification (GTDB taxonomy): domain Bacteria; phylum Actinomycetota; class Thermoleophilia; order Gaiellales; family Gaiellaceae; genus Fen-549. The sequence continues at coordinate 15,539 of JBEKLL010000008.1, forward strand.
TACGGAGCCAGTACCCAACGACCTCATCCTCGAGCAGTAAAGGGCTACGAGCGCTCAGCTCGTCGGCGGGCCACTCGCCGCTGGCGAGCAGCGGCCGGTGCGTGACCCCGACTGTCGCCAGCTCGAGCACGGCGCCGAGATGAAGAGCCAGCCCGGCCCGGCGCGGGTGGTCGCGCCCCGTGGCGTCCACGAGCAGTACGTCCGGCAACTTGGGAAGAGATCGCACCGCCCGCTCGAGCAGGACACCTTCGCGAAGCGCCAGTAACCCCGGTTGATACGGGGCGGCCGCTCTGCCCTCGATCGCCGAGGTTGTCTTCTCCAACGCCGCAGCCGCCCAGCCTGGATCGCCGGTTCGTCCCGGGCCGAACGACCCGCGTTGGAAACAGACGAAGCAGGCGCCGATTCTTGCGTCTCGAGAGAGCTGCCAGGGCGGCGGCGATTCGGCCGCGAGCTCGAGCTGGCGCTCGATCAGCTCCCGGGCCGAGGACGGCCAGCTGGTCATGGTAGGAGCGTACGCCGCGGCGCGAGGGCTCGATCGACGACGCAAGAGATAGAGTTGACAGGCGATACTTACCGATATATCGTTATCCAACGTAATAACACCGATGTAGAAGGAGTTGTTTGATGAAAGAAGCTGACTTTCCAGAAAGTGGCCGCAGGCCGAGGCATCATCGTCGCCGTCACGGGTCGCATCATGAGGCCGCCGAGCACCACTACGGTGGGCCTCCGTTCGGCGGGCACAGAGGTGGGCGCAGAGGGACGCACCGCGCTCACAAGGCACGCCGTGGAGACGTCCGAACAGCGGCACTAATGCTACTGGCCGAGGCTCCCCGCAACGGCTACCAGATCATGCAGGAGATCGAGGAACGCAGCGAGGGCGTCTGGCGCCCCAGCCCGGGCTCCGTCTACCCGACCTTGCAACAGCTCGAGGACGAGGGGCTTGTGCGCTCGCGGGAGAGCGACGGCCAGCGACTGCTGGAGCTGACCGACGCCGGCCGCTCCGCGCTAGAAGGCCGTGCTCCGGATGCTCCGGCTCCCTGGGTCGAGATGGCCAAGGCGTCCGGCGCACACACGCTCGAGCTCGGCTCGCTGGTTCGCCAGATCGGGCTGGCGACCATGCAGGTCGGCCAGGTCGGAACCGATACGCAGGTCGAGGAGGCGCGCAAGATCCTCAGCGACTCGCGCCGCTCTCTCTACCGGATCCTCGCCGAGGGCGACGAGAAGAGCTGACCCAATCGGGGTCCAATCGCTCGGAGAATGGGTATCCACTCCAGCGAACAGCTCGACCGAGCAGGAGTTCCGAGTCGAGGGCGGGTACTTCTGGAGGCGCTTATGTTCAACGGCGATTCTTACTTCGCCCGCCACCAAAGCCACCCGCCCGCGGGGTCGTTCGACGATACCGTCCCCGTGGGTCGCCCGGCAGCTCCGAATCGCCACGATAGTGTGCCGATGTGCTCGAGCGCCGGGAATAGGGCTCGCGCAGGACGGCGTTTGAGTGATAGGAGTACTGGAACGTGAGCGCCGCTGGCCGAGAGACTGACTCGACGATCGCCGTTGTCGGCGACTATGGAGCCGAGCGCCCGACGCACAGGGCAACCCAGCAAGCGCTCGAGCACGCCGTCCGCGCTCCACTCCGCTTCGAGTGGCTGACTACCGAGGTGGCCGAGCAGATGGACGACGCCGAGCTCGCCTCCTACGCCGGGCTCCTGGTCGCGCCCGGCAGTCCCTACCGGAGCATGGACGGCGCTCTCAAAGCGATACGGGTCGCGCGCGAGCAGGTGGTACCGCTGCTCGGTACCTGCGGCGGCTTCCAGCACGTCGCGGTCGAGTTCGCGCGTGACGTGCTCGGGATCGAAGAAGCCGATCACGAAGAGTCGAATCCCGGCGCTCGCGAGCTCGTCGTGGTCAGGCTTCCGGTCTCGCTCGCCGATCACGAGCACGAGGTCTTCTTCGCTCCCGATTCTCGGGTCGCAACGGTCTACGGCGCTTCCGCCGCGGTTGAGCCCTTCTTCTGCAGTTTCGGGCTCAATCCCGAGTACCGCTCGCGAATCGAGGACTGCGGTCTCGTGGTGAGCGGTACCGCTGCCGACGGCGCTGCCCGGGTTTTCGAGATACCTGAGCACCCGTTCTTCATCGCCACGCTCTACGTGCCGCAGGCTCGCTACCGGCCGGAGAGTCCGCATCCGCTTGTGACGGCATTTGTGGCGGCGGCCGCTGTAGGTATCTAGCCCGTTTCGATTACGAAGGCCGCGCGAGTCACGCTCGTAGATCGCGCTCGGGTTCTTCACTAAAGTGGAGAATGCCTATACTGTGGTGAAGAATGCGAGTCGAGTTGGGAGAGCAACTGCGTGACGCACGCACGACACGGGGACTCTCGCTGGAGGCGGCCAGTCGAGCGGCGAAGATCTCGCAGGGCTATCTGCACAAGCTCGAGGCCGGGCGTGTTCAGAGCCCCTCACCGCGCGTCTTGCAGCGACTGAGTGAAGTGCTGGACGTCTCCTACTATCGACTGATGCAGCTCGCCGACTACCTGATGCCTGGCGAGGGAGGATCACCGGATTCCGGTGCAATCGAGGAGGAAGAGGCAATGACGCGAACCGACGCGCAGCCACCGACCAACCGTGAGCTGGCGCGGCTACTCGAGACGGTGCTACGCGAGCTCGCTGAAGTTCGGAACGGTCAGAAGGAGCTTACGCGGGCGCTGGCGCGGAAGACGTAACCGGACACGGGCTCGTTCGTAACCCTCAGCTACAGCCGGTATTCGTCCCGCAGTCGCGGCACGTATAGCAGCTGCCGGTCCGCACCATGCGGCCGCCGCAGCGGGCGCACTCGACGGCATCCTCCCAGTTGTTGAAGAGCGCCTTCTGACCCGGCGGGAGCGCCTCGGCGGGGGTCGGGTCGCCGCCCTGGCCGGGTGTGCCGCCGTTGGCGTAGGCCTGGGCCAGGCGGGCCCTGACTTCGGGCGAGAGGATGCCGAGCTCCTCCTGCTGGTCGACATCGAGGAAGCGCTTGCCGAGCCAACGGAAGATGTAATCCGGGATGGACTTGGCGATGCGGATGTCGGAATCGTTGGTAGCGCCCGACGGATCGAAGCGCATGTGGGCGTACTTGGAGACGAAAACCTCGAGCGGTACGCCGTACTGGAGCCCGAGCGAGATCGCGATCATGAAGGCGTTCATCAGGCCGGCCAGCGTGGTGCCCTCCTTGGCGATGTCGACGAAGACATCGCCGGGGGTTCCGTCCTCGTAGACGCCGACGTGGATGTAACCCTCGTAGTCGCCGACTCTGAACTTGCGCCCGACCTCGGTGCGTTCGTCCGGCAGGCGCCGGCGCTGGGGGACCGCGACCAGCACCGGGGCGAGCGACTGGGCGCCCTTGTCCTCCTTGGTCGAGAGCGGCTGCGCGAGCTTGGAGCCCTCTCTGTAGAGGGCGATCGCCTTGACGCCGAGCTTCCAGGCGTCCTCGATGACCTGGGCCACGTCCTCGATCGTGGCCGCTTCGGGCATGTTCACCGTTTTGGAGATGGCGCCCGAGATGAAGGGCTGCACGCCGCCCATCATCCTCACGTGGCCGAGGTAGTGGATCGAGCGCTCGCCGATCGCGCAGTCGAAGACGGGGAAGTGCTCGTTCTTCAGATGTGGGGCGCCGACGACCGTGTTGCGCTCGTCGATGAAGGCTTCGATCTCGGAGATTTCCGTGGGCGAGTAGCCGAGCTTCTCGAGCGCCATCGGCACCGTCTTGTTGACGATCGTGATCTCGCCGCCGCCGACCAGCTTCTTCGATTTGACGAGCGAGAAGTCGGGCTCGATGCCGGTCGTGTCGCAGTCCATCATGAAGCTGATCGTGCCGGTGGGGGCGAGCACGGTCGCCTGAGCATTGCGGAAGCCGTGCGCTTCGCCCAGGTCGAGCGCCTCGTCCCAGGCCCTGCGGCAGGCCGAGAGCAGCTCGCGCGGCACCGAGCCGGCGTTGTCGATGTTCCCTACCGCGGCGCGGTGCTTGGCGATGATGCCGAGCATGGCGGCCGCGTTCGGCTGATAGCCGGCGAACGGTCCCATTCGGGTCGCGATCTCGGACGACTTGCGATAGGCGCGGCCGGTCATCAGCGCCGTCACCGCGGCGGCGTAGGCGCGCCCTTCGTCGGAGTCGTAGGGGAGGCCGCGCGCCATCAGGAGCGCGCCGAGGTTGGCGTAGCCGAGCCCGAGCTGGCGGAAGGTGTGGGCGTTTCGCTCGATCTCGGGAGTCGGATAACTGGAGTAGCCGACCAGGATCTCCTGCGCCAGGAAGACGACGTCGACCGCGTGCTCGAGCGCCTCGATGTCGAGCTCGCCGTCCTCGCGCCGGAACTTCATCAGGTTGAGCGAGGCCAGGTTGCAGGCCGAGTTGTCGATGCTCATGTACTCCGAGCAGGGGTTGGAGGCGTTGATGCGGCCCGAGTTCGGAACGGTGTGCCAGCTGTTGATGGTGGTGTCGTACTGAATGCCGGGGTCGGCGCACTCCCAGGCGGCCGCGGCGATCTGGCGTAGCAGGTCGCGGGCCTTGGTCGTCTTCAGTACCGAGCCGTCGACGCGCGCGGTCATGTTCCAGTCGCGATCTTCCGCGGCCGCCTGCATGAACGCGTCGGTTACGCGCACCGAGTTGTTGGCGTTCTGGTACTGGATCGAGGCCCAGTCGGGCGAGTCGAGCGACATGTCGTAGCCGGCCGACTCGAGCACGCGTGCCTTGCGCTCCTCGCGTGCCTTGCACCAGATGAACTCCTCGATGTCGGGATGGTCGACATCGAGGATCACCATCTTGGCCGCCCGACGCGTCTTTCCGCCCGACTTGATCGTGCCGGCCGAGGCATCGGCGCCGCGCATGAAGGAAACCGGCCCGGAGGCGTGGCCGCCCTTGGAGAGCTGCTCGTTGGAGGCGCGCAGGCGCGAGAGGTTGATCCCGGCTCCGGAGCCGCCGCGGAAGATGACGCCCTCGCGGCGAATCCAGTCGAGAATCGCATCCATGCTGTCCTCGACCGAGAGGATGAAGCAGGCGCTGCACTGCGGCTTCTCCTCGAAGCCGACGTTGAACCAGACCGGCGAGTTGAAGGCCGCTAGCTGGTTGACGAGAATCGCCTTCAGCTCGGCCTCGAAGGTCTCGGCCTCCTCGTCGTCCGCGAAGTAGCCGCCCTTCCGTCCCCAGGCGCCGATCGTCGAGACGACGCGCCCGATCATCTGCTTGACGCTCCACTCGCGCTCGGGCGAGCCCATCTGGCCGCGGAAGTACTTCTGGGCGACGATGTTGGTCGAGGTCTGCGACCAGAAGCGCGGAAACTCGACGCCCTTCTGCTCAAAGGCCATCTTCTCCTTGCCCGGGATCGAGGCGTCGCGCGTCTCCCACTCGATCTCGTCGAAGGGGTCGCGCCCGGGGATGGTGAAGTAGCGGCGAACGCCGAGGCTGGCCTCCGCATCGACGACGACGTTCTCCGGCCCCAAATCTGTTGTCTCGACCGGTGTGTCCTTGGCCGCCGCCATCTCGCTCTCTCCTCCCGAAACCAGGTTTCCGGACTCTCCCGACACGCCGCCCGGAGGCTCGATTCTCGGGCAACCGACCGACGGACCTCGGAACGATAGGAGCCTCTCCGGACGGTACTAATTTTACCTGTAAAACGCGACTATCCAGGCACCCTCGCGCGCCCCTCCGTCGCCGGCCCGAAAGCTCGACGCTCGGTTCCCGCGAACTGTCCCAACCCTACCCGTTCTCAGCGGCCTCGAAGCGGTAGCCCATACGCGGCTCGGTCAGGAAGTAACGAGGCCGGGACGGGTCCGGCTCGAGCTTGCGCCGTATCTGCGCCATGTAGACGCGCAAGTAGTTCGTTTCCTTCTCGTACGCCGGACCCCAGACCGCCTGGAGGAGCTGGCGTTGAGTGACGAGCCTGCCGCTGTTGCGGACAAGCATCTCCACGATCTCCCACTCGGTCGGAGTCAGCTTCACGTCCGTCTCGCCGCGCCTGACGTGCTTGGCCGCCAGATCGACCGTGAAGTCCGGCGTGCTCACGAGCGCTTCTTCCTTACCTGCCGGGGCAGCACGCCGGAGGGCCGCACGCATACGGGCGAGGAGCTCGTCCATGCCGAAGGGCTTGGTGACGTAATCGTCGGCGCCGGCGTCGAGAGCGGCGACCTTGTCGGCCTCGCGCTCGCGCACCGAGAGAACGACGATCGGAACCGTGCTCCAACCACGCAGGCCCGCGATCACCTCGAGCCCGTCGATCCCTGGTAGGCCGAGATCGAGCACGACCAGATCGGGGTGGTGACCGGCGGCCAGCATCAGTGCCGCCTCGCCCGTAGGTGCCCTGTCGACCTCATAGCCGCGCGCCTTCAGGTTCGTTGCCAGCGCGCGCAAGAGCTGCGGCTCGTCGTCGACGACGAGGATGCGCGTCATCTCTCCGCCCGCAGATGAACGATCATCGTCAATCCTCCGCCGGGAGTGTCCTTGCCCTCGATCGATCCGTCCATCGCCTCGATGAATCCTCTCGCAACAGCCAGACCCAGGCCGACGCCGTTGGAGGCGGAAACATCGCCAAGTCGCTGGAAGGGGGCGAAGATCCGCTCCCGTTCCGATTCGGGAACCCCCGGGCCGTGATCGACGATGCGTAGATCGACGTACTCGTCGCCGGTCGGGTCGGCTACGACTCGCACCTCGGTGTCGTTCGGGCAGTGGCGAAGCGCGTTGTCGAGCAGATTCGCGAGCGCCCGCTCGAGCAGGCCGGCGTCGGCCAGCACTCGCGGCAGGGTCTCGGGAACCTCGGTGCGGACGCGGCTTGCGCGCTCGCCGAGCGAGTGCAGGGTCGCCGGAACGATTTCCTCGAGACCGACCGGTTCGGCCGAGACGGTCAACGCTCCCGCTTGCAGGCGACTCATGTCGAGCAGATTGCCGACGAGTGCGTTCAGGCGATCGGCCTCCTCGTTGACCGTACGCAGGAACTCGTCGCGCGCCTCGTCCGTCCACTCGACATCCTGCTGGAGCAGGCTCGTGACCGACGCCTTGATCGCCGCGAGCGGAGTGCGCAGGTCGTGCGAGACCGCCGAGAGAATGGCCGCGCGGAGCTCGTTACCGGCGGCCAGCGCCCCTTTTGTCTGAGCCTCGGCCTCGAGCTCCTCGTGCGCCAGCGACGAGGAGAGCTCGCGCACGAACGCCTCGAGGATGTACTGCTCCTCGGCTGGGACCGCGTGACCGGAGATGGCGAGCAGACGGCCCCGGTCGAGGTCGATAGTCTGAACAGCGCTCTCAGGATTGCGCGGCGCGTGCTCACCGCTGGCGGCCACGGCGCTCCACGAACCCTCCCGATTTGCGAGCAAGGCGACGCCGTCGAGCTGGAGTGCTCTCTCCAGGCGCTCGATTAGGGCGTCAACGGGCGTATGCCCTGAGAACATCAGGAAGAGATCGGCTTCGGCTCGAGCCCGCTCACCGGCGACGGCACGCCTAGCCGCGAGAGCGACATAGCCGGAGAAAACGGCAGCGACGGCGAGGAAGACGCAGAGGGCGATCAGGTTCTCCGGCTCGCTAATGGTGAGGGTGTGGATCGGCGGCGTGAAGTACCAGTTGGCGAGCAGGTCCCCGGCAACGGCCGCGGTGAGCGCCGGCCACAGGCCTCCTACCGCCGAGACGAGGACGACCAGGAGCAGGTAGAGCAAGAGGATGCTCGGGAGCGTGATGTGACTGCCCAGCGCCTTGAGCACGACCGTGAGTAGCGGTAGTCCAACGACGGCCAGCAAGAAGCCCAGCGCGATTCGCCGGCTCGGCAGAGAGCTGGGCCGGCGTCTTCCGACGGGCTCGTCCTCGACCTCCCCATCTCCTTCATCTTCGTCTTCGTTGCTGATGACATGAACATCGATTCTGGCGCCGGAGAGACGGATGACGCTGTTGATGACCGAGCCATGCAGTAGCTCGGTCAACCGATTTCGGCGTGTGGCGCCGAGAATGATCTGGGTCGCGTTGAGCGAGCGCGCCGCGCCAACGAGCGCCTGGCCCGTATCGGCGCCGACGACCTCGCGGTAGCCGCCTCCGAGCGACGATGCGAGCTCGCGCTGCGCCTTGAGGCGGTCGAGCGCCGGCCCTGCGAGCCCGTCCTGTGGGCGTACGTGTACGGCCACGAACTCGCTACCGAAACGTTGCGCCATGCGGGCTGCCCGGCGCACCAGCCGCTCTCCGCGCTCGGAGCCCGACAGCGCCACGATCACTCGCTCGCGCGTCTCCCAGGGCTCGCTGATGTCGTGGCGCTCGCGGTACTCCTTGAGCCCCTCCTCGACCTGGTCGGCGATCCAGAGCAGCGCCAGCTCGCGCAGCCCGCCCAGGTTTCCGGCCCGGAAGTAGTTGCCGAGCGCGGTGTCAATGCGCTCGGCCGGATAGATGTCGCCCCGCGCGAGGCGTGCGCGAACGGTCTCCGGAGCGACGTCCACGAGCTGCAGCTGGTCGGCCTTGCGCACGACGGCATCGGGGATGGTCTCCTGCTGGGTGACGCCCGTGATCTGCTCGATGACGTCGTTCAACGACTCCAGGTGCTGGATGTTCAGCGTCGAGATGACATTGATGCCGGCGTCGAGCAGGGCCTCGACGTCCCGCCAGCGCTTCTCGTTGCGCGAGCCGGTGACGTTCGTGTGCGCCATCTCGTCCACCAGCGCCACTTCGGGCCGGCGTGCCAGAATTCCGTCGAGGTCCATCTCCTCGAATACCCTGTCGCGGTAGGCGATCTGCTTACGTGGTACCACCTCGAGCTCGCCGATCTGCTCGGCGGTGCGGCGGCGCCCGTGCGTCTCGACGAAGCCGCAGACGACGTCCTCGCCGCGCTCGCGCCTGCGCCGGCCTTCGTTGAGCATGGCGAAGGTCTTGCCCACACCGGGTGCGGCGCCGAGGTAGATGCGGAGCTGTCCCCGTGGCATGGCCATAGATTGACCTATTTCGCCTTGTCCAGGGCCAGATTGAGCTCGAGCACGTTCACGCCAGGCTCGCCCAGGAATCCGAGCGAGCGCCCGTCAGTGTGCTCCCGCACAAGCGCGAGCACCTGCTCCAGCGGTAGCGCACGGGTCCGGGCGACCCTCGGCGCCTGCAGGCGGGCGTTCGCGGGCGAGATCTCGGGGTCTAAGCCGGAGCCGGAGGCGGTGACGGCGTCGACCGGCACCGGTGTGCCTGCGGCCAGTCCGTTGAAGCGCCGGTACGCCGCCACTCGTGCCCGTACGTCTGCGAGCAGCACCGGGTTGGTCGGCCCCAGGTTCGAGGCGCCGCTCGCTGCACCGTCGTAGCCCGTTCCCGCCGCCGAAGGTCGCGGCTGGAAGTAGCGAGGCCCGCTGAAAGCCTGTCCGATCAGGCGTGAGCCGACGACGACTCCGCGCTCTCGTACCAGCGAGCCTTGCGATTTGGAAGGGAAGGCGATTCGCGCCACACCCGTCACCGCGAGCGGGTAGACGACCCCGACCAGCACGGTGAAGAAGAGGAAGACGGCCAGGGCTGGAACGAGCTGCCGGCGCATCACGAGATCCCTATTGCGCTGACGAGGAGGTCGATCAGCTTGATCCCGATGAAGGGCGCGATCAGCCCGCCGAGCCCGTAGATGAGCAGGTTTCGCCTCAGCACGGCGATTGCCGAGGCGGCCCGGAAGCGCACGCCGCGGAGCGAAAGCGGTATCAGCGCGACGATGATCAGGGCGTTGAAGATCACGGCCGAGGCGATCGCCGATTTGGGGGTGGCCAGGTGCATGATGTTCAGGTGCCCGAGCACGGGGAAGACGCCCGCGAACATCGCCGGGATGATGGCGAAATACTTCGCGACGTCGTTGGCGATCGAGAAGGTCGTCAGCGAGCCGCGGGTGACGAGCAGCTGCTTACCGATCTCGACGATCTCGATCAGCTTGGTCGGGTTGGAGTCGAGGTCGACCATGTTGCCGGCCTCCCTCGCTGCCTGCGTGCCCGTGTTCATGGCCACGCCGACGTCAGCCTGGGCGAGTGCCGGCGCGTCGTTGGTGCCGTCGCCGGTCATGGCAACGAGGTTTCCGCCCGCCTGCTCGCGCCGGATCAACTCCATCTTGTCCTCCGGCTTGGCCTCGGCCAGGAAGTCGTCGACGCCCGCCTCGGACGCGATCGCGGCTGCCGTGCGTGGGTTGTCGCCGGTGATCATGACCGTGCGGATGCCCATCCGGCGCAGATCCTCGAAGCGCTCTGCCAACCCCTCCTTGACGATGTCCTTCAGCTGTACGATCCCGAGTGGTTGCCCGTTGTCGGCCACCGCCAGCGGAGTTCCGCCGCCTCGTGCCACTTCCCCGGCTAGCTCGACTAGCTGCTGCGGCACCGTTTTGCCGGCGTCCTCCACCAGGGCGCAGATCGCCTCGACGGCGCCCTTACGGATCGAGCGTCCCTCGAAGTCCACCCCGCTCATGCGTGTCTGCGCTGTGAAGGGAACGAGCCTGCCACCCTGCAGCACCCGCTCGCGCAGCTCGAAGCGCTCCTTGGCCAGCACGACGATCGAGCGGCCCTCCGGCGTCTCGTCGGCCAGGCTGGCCGCCTGAGCCGCCTCGGCCAGCTCCAGCTCGGTGACGCCGTCGAGCGGCAGGAAGGCCGTCGCCGCGCGGTTGCCGAGCGTGATCGTGCCGGTCTTGTCGAGCAGCAGCACGGCGCAGTCGCCGGCCGCCTCGACCGCTCGCCCGGACATCGCCAGCACGTTCCGGCGCACCAGCCGGTCCATGCCGGCGATGCCGATCGCCGAGAGCAGGGCGCCGATCGTGGTCGGGATCAGGCAGACGAGCAGCGCCACCAGCACGATCGTGCTCTGGCGGGCGCCCGAGTAGACGGCGAAGGGCTGTAGCGTCACCACGGCGAGCAGGAAGACGAGGGTCAGCCCGGCGAGCAGGATGTTGAGCGCGATCTCGTTCGGCGTCTTCTGCCGTTCGGCGCCCTCGACCAGGGCGATCATGCGATCGAGGAAGCTGGCGCCCGGCATCGCCGTCACGCGCACGACGATCTCGTCGGAGAGCACCCGCGTTCCGCCCGTGACCGCCGAGCGGTCGCCGCCCGACTCCCTGATCACCGGCGCCGACTCGCCCGTGATCGCCGACTCGTCCACGCTGGCGATCCCCTCGACTACCTCTCCGTCGGCCGGTATCACCTCGCCGGCCGCGACGACGACCAAGTCGTCCACCTGTAGCGATCCGCTGGGAACGTCCTCGAGTGTCCCGTCCGCGTCTCTTCGATGCGCAATCGTGACGGCGCGCGTCTTCTTCAGCTCCGCCGCCTGCGCCTTGCCCCGACCCTCGGCGATCGCCTCGGCCAGGTTGGCGAAGATGGTGGTGAACCAGAGCCAGGCGGCAACCGTCCAGGCGAACCTGCTCGGGTCTTTGATCGCGATCGCCGTCACGAGCACGCTGCCGATCTCGACCACGAACATGACCGGATTCCCTGCCATCAGCCGCGGGTCGAGCTTGCGCAGGCTGTCGAGAGCGGCCTGGCGCAGGATCGCGCCGTCGAGCAACGAGGTTGGCTGGTTACGGAGAGTCACAGGCTCAGGTGCTCCAGGATCGGCCCGAGCGCGAGCACGGGCGCGTAGGTGAGAAGAACGACGACGAGGACGACCGCCACCAGCAGCACGACAAAGAGCGGAGTCGTGGTCGGGAAGGTGCCGGCCGACTCGGGCACGTGTTGCTTTCGCGCGAGCGAGCCTGCCAGCGCGAGCACGAGGATCATCAGCAGGAAGCGCCCGGCCAGCATGGCGATTGCGAGCGTGGTGTTGAACCAGTTCGTGTTCGCGCCGATACCGGCGAAGGCCGAGCCGTTGTTGTTGGCCGACGAGGTGAAGGCGTAGACCATCTCCGTGAGACCGTGCGAGCCGTGGTTGAGCAGCGCCGAGCGCGGCCCCGGTAGCACCACCGAGGCTCCGGCGAGGGCCAGGATCACGAGCGGTACCACGAGTAGATAAAGGACGATCAGCTTCATCTCCAGCGCCTGCACCTTCTTACCCAGGTACTCGGGCGTGCGCCCGACCATCAGCCCGGCGATGAAGACCGTGAGGATGGCGAAGATGAGCATCCCGTACAAGCCCGAGCCGGTCCCGCCGGGACTGACTTCGCCCAGCATCATGTTGGCTAGGACGACTCCGCCCCCGAGCGGCGTGTAGCTGTCGTGAGCCGAGTCGACCGCGCCGGTCGAGGTGTCGGTGGTGGAGGCGGCGAAGAGCGCCGAGGCAGGCGCGCCGAAGCGGATCTCCTTGCCCTCCATGTTCGAGCCGACGGCACTGAGCGTTTGAACGCGCGGGTTACCGGCGACCTCGTAGTGCGTGGCGACGCCGACCGAGCCGATCCAGAGCAAGAACATGGCGGCAAAGATCGCCCAGCCCTGGCGGCGGTTCCCGACCAGGCGGCCAAAGGCGAAGGCGAGCGCGAAGGGGACCAGCAGCAGCGCCCAGATCTCGAGCAGGTTGGTGAGGCCGGTCGGGTTCTCGAAGGGATGGGCGGAGTTGGCGTTAAGCGGGCCGCCGCCGTTCGTGCCCAGCTCCTTGATCGCCTCCTGGCTCGCGAACGGTCCGCCAGGGATCGACTGGGTCGCGCCCGCCACGGTGTGTGCATGGGTGAAGCCGTGCAGGTTCTGGATGACTCCCTGGCTGGCGAGGATGATCGCCAGCACGGCCGCGATAGGTAGAAGTACGCGTACTGTCGTTCGCACCAGATCGACCCAGAAGTTGCCGATCGTGTCCGAGCGCCGGCGTGTCAGTCCGCGCACCAAAGCGATAGCGACCGCGATCCCCACCGCCGCCGAGAGGAAGTTCTGAACCGCGAGTCCGGCCATCTGCGTCAGGTGGCTGGCACCCGTCTCGCCGGCGTAGTCCTGCCAGTTGGTGTTGGTGGTGAAGCTGACGGCGGTGTTGAAGGCGAGCGCGGGGCTCTGGGCGATTGCGTGGCTAGGGTTGAACGGGAGCCAGTGCTGCAGGCGCAGAAGCAGGTAGACGGCGGCCACCGAGATGCCGCTGAAGATCAGGAGCGAGCCGGCGTAGACGCGCCAGGTTTGCTCGCCGTGCTCGTCGATTCCGGCCGCCCTGTAGCAGAGCCGTTCGAGCGGGCCGAAGATGCGGTCGCCGGGCGCGGGTCCGCCGCCGTAAACGCGCGCGAGATAGGCGCCGAGTAAGGGAGCGGTCACGCCGATCAGCCCGACCAGCGCGCCGAGCTGAAGCCAGTTCTGCCAGCTCATCCGAACCGGTCCGGCTTGAGCAAGGCAACGAGCAGGTACAAGAAGACGAGTACGGAGATCACCAGTGAGCCGATGTCGCCCCAGCTCACCTGCCGCTCCCCTTGTCGTCGTCCTGCTGAACGAGGATTCCGACCGCGTACACGAAGAGCGCCATCAGGGCGAAGGCGAACACCCCGAGGAGAACGAACGCGAGGTCAGCCACGTCCCCGTCTTACTCGCGCCGACTCGCTGGCGCAACAATTCTTGACGCGCTCTCGACGTCGGCTCCCGGAATCTTTACGCTCCCTTAACGCTTCGCGTCGCCTCGCATTCGTAGATCATGGCTAGTCGCCAGGTCGTCATTCTGCCGGGACTCGAACCGGTGTTACGCTTGCTCGGATGCGGTGCTACCGGGAGTCGCAGGAGGCCGATCGGAAGGTTGCCAGCTGATGGCGCGCGGACGGCTTCGCGTCTACCTCGGCGCTGCCCCTGGGGTCGGTAAGACCTACGAGATGCTGGCGGAGGGCCATCGTCTGGTCAGCCAGGGCACCGACTGCGTGATCGGGTTCCTGGAGCCGCACGGCCGACGCGCGATCGCGACGATGGCAGAAGGCCTCGAGGTTGTTCCCCGCCGCCGGGTGGCTCACCGGCGTGGGGAGTTTTCGGAGATGGATCTCGACGCCGTTCTGGCCCGGCACCCGCAGGTGGCGCTGGTCGATGAGCTGGCGCACACCAATGCTGCGGGGTTGAGGCACCCGAAGCGTTGGCAGGACGTCGAGGAGCTGCTCGAGGCGGGTATCGACGTCGTGAGCACCTTGAACGTACAGCATCTGGAGTCCCTCAACGACGTGGTGGCTCAGATGACCGGTGCCAAGCAGCGCGAAACGGTGCCTGACGCGGTAGTCCGCCAAGCGGAGGGGCTGGAGTTGGTGGATCTATCGCCCGAGGCGCTACGACAGCGTGTGGAGGCTGGCGAAGTCTATTCCTCAGGCCGGATCGCCGCGGCCTTGTCGCACTATTTCCGGCTCGGAAACCTGACCAGGTTGCGGGAGCTGGCTCTACTGTGGCTGGCCAACCGAGTTGGCGAACTGCAGCAGCACTCTAGGACCGAGGGCGGGATCCCAGCGCTGTGGGAGGCGCGAGAACGGATCGTTGTTGGTGTTTCCGGTGGCCCCGAAAGCGATCGGTTGATCCGCCGGGCTGCTCGGCTGGCCGCTCGGACTCCGGGCAGCGACCTGATGGCCGTCTACGTCGCTCGCAGCGACGGGCGCCCGGGGGCGAATGCCGCTGCGTTGAGACGCTACCGCGCGTTGGCGGAGTCCCTCGGTGGAAGCTGGCATCAGGTGGTCGGGTTGGACGTGGCCGACGCCCTAGGGCAGTTCGCGCGCCACGAGAACGCGACGCAGCTGGTGGTCGGCTCTAGCCGAAGGAGCGGTCTACGGGCGTTACTAGGGGGCCGGGAGGCCGTAGCCCGCGGGGTTACACGGCTTAGCGGGGCCATCGATGTTCACGTCGTGGCTGACAAGAGCGCCGCCAAGAGATCACCGCTCCGGCTCCTACAGCTGGGCGTGAGCCGCCAACGTCGACTGACCGCCACGGTGACACTGCTCGTGCTGGTACCCACGCTGACTGTGGTGCTTACCCAGCTGCGGGCTCATCTCGCATTGTCGGGCGACCTGCTGGTCTACCTGCTGGCTGTCGTGGTGATCGCGGTTATCGGAGGCTTGTACCCGGCGCTCCTCGCGGCCCTCGCCTCTACGGCTTTGGCGGACTACTTCTTTACCCGGCCGCTGCATTCTTTCGATGTTGCGGCGACAAACGACGTCGTGGCAATGGTGGTGTACGTGGCGACGGCGCTGCTGGTGAGCTCGGTAGTCGAGCGGGCGGCCCGCCGTCAGCGTCTGGCGACGAGGGCTTCAGGTGAGGCCGCCGCCATGACGACGATGGCCGGCGCAGTGCTTCGTGGAGAGGGCGATCTGCCGCGACTCTTGGAGCTCGTGCGCGAGACGTTCGGGCTGGAGGCGGTGAGCCTGTTGGAGCGCCCTCATGAAACACCCGTCGAGGGCACCTGGTTCGTTATCGCAAGCTCCGGCGATAGGCCCCCCGAGCGACCCGATCAGGCCACCGCGAAGGCTGTGCTCGGACACTCTTCGATCTTGGCCGGGCGCGGCCGTACCCTGCCGCCCGCCGATCTGGAGATCTTCGCCGCCTGCGCGGCGCAGGTGGCGGAAACCGTACGCCGGCGTCGCCTCAGCGAGCAAACGGGCAGCGCTGAGCAGTGGGCTGTTGGTGAAGGTGAGCGGCGACGCGCTGCGCTCGCGACCGCGACTAGCCACGTTCTCCCCGGCCCGGTTGCGACCGCTAAGCACGCTTTGACATCGCTGCGCGCGCTGTTACCGGCTTCCGGGGCGGTGGAGAAAACGCTGGTCGACGCCGTTGAGCATTCGGTCGACCAAGTCGGCGTGTTCGTGCAGCAGCTCGCGGACATCGTTCAGGCGCGCGCCGGAGCGCTGGACGTGCATCTCCGGCCGGTGGATGTGGCCGAGGTGGTCTCGGCAGCGCTCGACGACCTCGGACCCGGCGGCCACGGTCTGAACGTGCGGATCTCAGACGATCTGCCCGAAGTCATAGCGGATGCCATGGTGCTCACCCGGATCGTCATCGCGTTGGCGGACAATGCTCTGCGGCGCAATCCGCCGGGGTCTGCGCCCATCCTTGCTGTCGTGCCGTCTGGGGATCGGGTCGAGATCCGCTTTGAGGACAACGGGCCGTTCCCGAGCGTCGTCCAACCGGACGCGCCGGAGTCGGCTGCTCTGGAGCCGGATTATTCCGCCGGTGAGCCGCCCGGGTATGACGCCTTCGTTATCGGCGTTGCCCGTGACCTGACAGAAGCGATCAACGGCTCGTTACACGCCGAGGAGGGAACCGGAGGAGGACTCACGGTCACCCTGAGCTTGGCCAGCCGCCGCGCGGTCGAGACTTCTTAGCTCCTAGACGTGAATCCAGTCCCAGGTGCGGCGTAGGCCGTCTTCGAGGCTCGTCTCGGGGCGCCAGCCGAGCTCATCCGCCGCCCTGCAGACGTCGAGCACGCTTCGCTGCAGTTCGCCCGAGCGTGTCGGGGCGTGCTCGGCGACCAGCTCGCTTCCGGCCACCTTCCGGCAGAGCTCGTATAGCTCCAGCACCGAAGTGGCGCGACCGGTGCCGACATTGAAGACGCCGCTCTCCACCTCCGCCGCCGCCAGCATCGAGCGGACGACGTCGCCCACATAGACGTAGTCGCGCTCCTGCGTGCCGTCGCCGAAGATCTGACAGGTCTCGCCGTCTCTGAGCCGCCCGAGGAAGATGGCGACCACGCCGGCCTCGCCGTGCGGGTCCTGCCTCGGCCCGAAGACGTTGCCGAAGCGCAGCGCCACGTTGCTCATTCCGTACAGGCGCCGGTAGGTGAGCAGGTACTCCTCGGCGGCCAGCTTGGCCGTCCCGTAGGGCGCGAGCGGCTGGCGTTCGCTCGACTCGTCGGCCGGCGTCTCGCACTCGCCGTAGATCGCGCCGCCGGTGGACGTAAAGACGACGCGGGCGCCGGCGGTACGCGCCGCCTCGAGCACCTGCAGGGTGCCGATCACGTTCACCTCGGCATCGAAGTCGGGCCGCTCCACCGAGACGCGCACGTCGGCCTGGGCCGCGAGGTGGAAACAGATATCGGGCTTCAACTCGGCGAAGAGGCCGTGCAGGGACTCGCGCACGTCCACTACGTGCAGGCGCGCCTGAGAGTTGACGTTCTCGCGCTTACCGCTCGCAAGATTGTCGACGACGTCGGCCGAGTCGCCGCGCTCGATCAGCGCATCGACGAGGTTCGAGCCGATGAAGCCTGCGCCGCCGGTGACGAGAGCCCGCATGCCCGTATCCTACGCATACCCATGTTCATCTCCTTCGAAGGTCTCGACGGTTGCGGCAAGACGACTCAAGTCGAGCTGCTCGAGGCCTATCTGGAGACGAAGGAGATCGAGTTCGTCGCCACTCGCGAGCCGGGCGGAACGTCGCTGGGCGAGCGGCTGCGCCAGATCGTTCTCCATGGCGGCAAGATCTCGCCCTGGGCGGAGGCGTCTCTTTTCGCGGCCGCTCGCGCCGAGCTGGTGGAGGAGGTGATCGAGCCGGCGCTCGCTCGCGGCGCGATCGTCATCTGCGACCGCTTCGTCGACTCCTCGCTCGTCTACCAGGGCGTCGCGCGCGGGCTCGGGATCGAGAACGTGCTCCAGCTCAACCTGCACGCCACCAAGGGACTGCTGCCCGACCGAACCTTCCTGCTGCTCGTCGGCGAGGCGCTGTCGGAGGCGCGAGTCGGCGAGAATAGAGACCGGATGGAGCGAGAGAGCGCTCGATTCCGGCGCCTGGTCGAGGATGGATACCGCCGACTGGCCGAGATGTTTCCGGAGCGAGTCGTCGCCCTCGACGGGACGCAGCCGCGTGAGCTGATCGCACGCCAGGTTCGTAAGGCGCTCAGGGACGCCGGGCAGCTGTGAGCGACCCCTTCGCCTCGGTCGCGGAGCAGGAAGAGGCCAAGGTGCTGCTTCGAGCGGCGCTGGCCGAGGAACCGGCGCACGCCTACCTCTTCCACGGCCCCGCCGGAGTGGGCAAGCGCCGCACGGCGCGCCTCTTTGCCGCCCAGTTGCTCGGTGACCTGCGCCGCGTCGAGCAGGGCTCGCACCCCGACCTCTATCTGCTCGAGCCGGTCGGCGACCAGATTCGCATCGACGACGTGAGAGCGCTACGGCGCGACCTGCACATGCGCCCGTTCGAGGCGTCGCGGCGCGTCTACCTCGTCTACTCGGCCGAGTCGATGAACCGCGAGGCGGCGGACGCCCTGCTCAAGGATCTCGAAGAGCCGCCCTCCTATGCGACCTTCGTTCTGATCGCCGACGAGCTGGAGCCGATTGCGGCGACCATCCGCTCCCGCTGTCAGCCCGTTTCCTTTCATCGCCTATCCGAGCAGGCGATTCACGAAGAGATCGTGCGCCGCGGCGGTGTTCACACGGAGGACGAGAGTCGGGCGCTGGCGCGCATCGCCGCCGGCCGCCTCGACCGGCTCGAGCGGCTGCTCGAGCCCGCCGCCTCGAAGCGGCGCGAGCGTCTGCTCGAAGCGGCGCGCGCCGTCTACCGCGATCCTGCCTTCGAGCCCGCCGAGGCGGTGCGCTCACTGCGCGAGGCGATCGAAGAACGGGGTGCCGAAGCGCGGGCCAAGGCCGAGCGCGGGCTGGAGGCGGTCGAGATGCCGAAGCGCGAGCTCGATCAGCGCCTGCGCCGCGTCGAGCGCGGTGCCGAACGTGACGAGTTGCTGGCGATGCTCGAGGAGCTGGGCGCCTGGTACCGCGATTTGGTCGCCGTCGCAGTCGGCGCCGGCGGCGTGCTGATCCATTCCGACCTTGCCGCCGAGCTGAAGGCCGACGGAACGCGCGAGCGCCTGGCCGCGGCCGAGGACGCGGTCGAGCTCGTGCGCGGCGCCTTCCGCTGCATGCAGGGGCTCAATCTCAACACGTCGCTGGCGCTGGAGGCCCTGCTCGTAAGGCTCCACGCACTCTTCGCCGGAGTAGAGGCTCTGGTTTAGCCGGCCGGTACGCGCCGTACTTTTACGAGCGATGCAAGAAGCGGCTCGAGCGCTGTTACAGGCGAACACCGAGACGGTGAGGTTCGAGGACTCGCTCTGGCGCTACTCCGTACCCTCGAAGCGTTCCTATCCTCACCAGTGGCTCTGGGACTCGGGCTTCCACGCCATCGTCTGGTCGCTCTCCGACCTGGCCCGCGGCTGCGACGAGCTGCGCTCGCTGTTTCGCTGGCAGGCGCCGAACGGCTTCATTCCGCACGTCGTCTTCTGGCACTCCGATCGGATCTACCTGCGCAACACCTGGCAGTACCTCGAGACGGCCGGCTTCTGGAGCTTCGTTCCCCGCCGCAAGCCGCGAACGACGGCCCTGACTCAGCCACCGGTGCTGGCGACCGCGGTCGAGCGCCTGGTCTCGGCCGGCGCCGAGGACTTCCTGACCGACGCGTTGCCGGTGCTGGATCGTTACTACCGCTACCTCGCCGCCGCGCGCGATCCCGACCGGGACGGGCTGATCTCGACGATCGTGCAGTTCGAGACCGGCCTGGACTACAGCTCGGCCTACGACCAGGCGATCGGCGCCGGGCCGCGCTCGGTATTCAGGCTCGTCGCCAACTCGCGCCGCGTCGAGATCAAGAACAAGCTAGCCGGCTACGACCTCGAGAAGATCTTCGCCCGCGAGGATCACGCCGAGGACGTGCTCGTGAACAGCATCTGGATCGACAACCTCAAGGCGCTCGCCCGTCTGGCCCGTCGCGCCGGGCAAGCGGAGCTGGCCACCTGGGCCGAAGCTAAATCGGCGCAGGCGCTGCAGTCGCTGCTCGAGCAGACCTGGGATCCCGGGCGCGGCCTCTTCTTCAATCTCGTCGGCTCGGGCGAGATCCGTACCGAGGTGAAGACGATCCAGTGCCTGATGCCGCTGCTTCTCGAGGATCTGCCGGCCGACGTCGCCGAGCGCCTGCTCGGCCACCTGACCGACCCGCGTGAGTTCTGGTCTCCCTATCCAGTGCCCTCGGTCGCCCTCGACGAGCCTTCCTACACCGACGACTCCCACATTCGCGGCCTACGCCTGATCTGGCGCGGCCCCTGCTCGATGAACACCAACTGGTTCCTGCACCGGGGGTTGCTCCGCCACGGCGAGAACGGCTACGCCTCCCAGCTCGCCGAGCGCTCGCGAGAGCTGGCCGAGCGTGGCGGCTTCAACGAGTTCTACGACGCTAGGTCAGGTCGGCCGGTGGGAGCCAAGCGGTTCGGATGGGCGACGCTCGTCGCCGACATGTCGGCGACCGCAGAAAGTCCGCCCCTAGCCGCCGAAAGTCCGCCAGCTTCGCTGGCATGACGACTTTCCGCGGCGATCCCGTCGAGCGAGCCGCAGCGCCTGCGGCGCTTTGACTCGCCTGCTCCTCGGCGCGTGGCGAGTTCGCCAGGATTGTCGGCAGTGTCCGAAGTGGAGAGGTTGGCGACGGCGCTGTGTGAGCCGCGCCCGCCATGTCAGTCGCGGCGGCCGGCAAGGGACTCGGTAAGGGCGCTATCCTCTCCGTCGCTGCCGACGTAGCTCAGCTGGTAGAGCACTTCACTCGTAATGAAGGGGTCCGCGGTTCGAATCCGCGCGTCGGCTTCCGCGGAGGTTTTGTAGCATCCAAGCGTGGACGCGTTCCTGAGCAAAGTTCAAGCGCGTCTTGAGAAGGAGGGCTTCGGCTGCCAGGAGAACGTCGCTTACGGTGAACCGTTCTTGCTCGTCGCCCATCGATCAAGAATCGAGCTAACCAAGTTCGGCAACGTCGACACGTTCTTCTTCTTTGCCCATTTCCCATCGCTGACGAATAACGAGCTGAGAGCGTATTCCGGGCGCTGCTTCAATCACGCACTCCATGCCCGAGGCCTCTGGTCGCCGCGCGGGCTATTCGAATCCGTTTTCTCCTATGCCGTTGCGCTTGTCGACCAAGCCGCGGATGAGACGACCCAAGCCGTTCGAAACGATTTGCCCCCGAAGCACTGGAGCGCAGGAGAGATCCAGATCATCTACGACCTCGGAGCCGAGAAGCCCTACTACTTCGAGAGGACTCCTCTCTGGGGCGGCTTCTACTACGGCGGACAGAGGAAGACGATACGGCGGCTGCTCGCCTGAGTCTCAGCCGTCCTGAAGCACTGTAATCCAACAACTTCGAGTCGGATGGCGCCCCGCCTCGTCCGGACGGATACCTACTCGCATGCGATCCGCGTCTTCTCTACGCCCACTTCGCGTGCCGGTTGGGTGGCTGTAGCGCGCTTGACACTACTGCGTAGTAAATAGTAGTGTGCAGCACATGGATCGAAGCCAACTGCTCCGCGGTACGCTCGACGCAGCCGTCCTTGCGGTGCTCGCGGGCGACGACGGCTACGGATACGACGTTCTGCGGCGGCTTCGCGGCGCGGGGCTCGTGGACGTCGGCGAGGCTTCTGTCTACGGGACGCTCCGTCGCCTCTACCGCGGCGGCGCGCTGAGCTCGTACGTGATGCCCTCGGACGAAGGCCCGCATCGCCGCTACTACGGCCTGACAGATCGGGGGCGCGATCAGCTCGCGCAGGCGCGCGAGGCGTGGAAGGATTTCGCCCGCGTCCTCGACCAGTTACTCGTGCCCCAACTGGAGGTGACGGCATGACGACGAAGAAAGCTCTCGCGCCGGAGGCGGCGGCGTACCTCTCGGCGCTCCGCGCTGAGCTCGCCGATCTTTCGCCGGAGGAGCGCGAGGATCTTCTGGAGGAGGTGGCGGGCTCGCTGTCGGAGGCGCTGAAGGAAGGCGGCTCGATCGTCGGGCGGCTCGGGGCGCCCGAGGCCTTCGCCGCCGAGCTGCGGCAGGCAGCCGGGCTTCCGCCGGCTCGCATAAATCCCCGCCCGAAGTCGTGGGCTGCCGCTCTTGATAGAGCGCGTGTGCTCTCGAGCGCGGTCGCGCCCGACCTCGCGCCGATCTGGTGGCTCGTTCGCGCCTACGTTGCGGTCGGCGCGCTCGCTCTGGCCTTCAGTACCTCCTGGAGCACCACCAACGGAGCCATTCCGCGGCTTCCTACGGGCCATATCGGCCTGGTCGTCCTCGTGGTCGCTGCGGCTCTTTCCGTCGCCCTGGGAATGCTCGGGCGCCGCCGTACCGCGCCGAGAGGTGTCGTGCTGGCGCTGAACCTCGTCTTTGCGCTCGCGTTGGTTCCGGTCGCGGTCCACCTCGTCAGGCATCCGGGCGGACGAGCTCCGATCTACGTGTCGCCGTCCACCGTTCCCACGTCGGGACTGCTCTTGAACGGGGCGCCGGTGACGAACATCTACGCCTTCTCGCGCGACGGTCGCATGCTGCACGACGTACTGCTCTACGGCGGCGACGGCCGGCCTCTGTCGATCCGTCCCGGCGTTCCCGACCCCAACCGACGCCTGCTCTACACCGTATCCGGCAGGCCTCTCTTCAACTCCTTCCCGATTCGCTTCTACGAGCCGGGGACGAGAACGGTGCTTCACCCCGACGCCGCGCCCAGAATCTTCGTTCCAAAGGTCGCGCCTAAGGCGGGTTCGGCGGGTTCGAAGTCGGCGCTCGTCGCCGTACCGGTCGTCATCGGCGTCATGCAACAGCTTGCCGTGAGGAAGATCGAAGCGGCGGGCCTCCGAGTCGTGATAAGTCATCAGCGCTCCGCGGGAGCGGCGGGGGTGGTGACGGCGCAGTATCCCTCTCCCGGCACGCTGGCGCCTAGTGGCGCCACGGTCGACATCCACGTCTCCGCCGGCTAGAAGGGGAGCGCGAGTCAGCTCACGAAGGCTGAACCGCGTAGACATTCACGAGCCCGGCCTCGGCCAGGGGGCGACGAGCCCAGGCGAAGTGGGTCAGCGACCAACTCTCGAGCGGGACGATGTCCACGCCGTTGCCCGAGGACTGGATGTACCAGCCGTAGCCGAGATAGATCGCCGTATGGAAGACCTGTGCCGGTAGCGAGCGCGGCCCGTTGCTACCGAAGAAGAGCACGTCGCCGGGCTGGAGCGCGGCATAGGGGATCCGTTTCGAGCGCGGCACCTCGCCCGACATCACGAAGGTCGTTCGCCCGCGCAGTGTTGAGCTCAATCGCCCCTCGCCGCTGTAGCGCCGGAGCTTGTAGACACGCCAGACGAGGCCCGAGCAGTCGAAGCCGCCTTTCACCACGCGACCGAAAACCGTCTGTGTCGTGGGGCTCGTTCCGCCCCAGATGTAGGGATAACCGATCAAGCTGATCGCGTAGTTGAGAATGCGCTTCTGCCAGCGGTTGAGCTGAGGCAGCGTGAACGAGAACGATTCGTCCTCGACCCACTGCGTCTCTCCGCCGCTGAACGAGAGTACTCGAGCGACCGAGAACGCCGTCTCGGCGCGCGTGATCGAATCGCTGGGTAAGAGCTCGAGCTGGTCCTGGCTAGCCGGATGGTTCGTTCGCAGGCCGAGCAGGCGGGCGACGATCTCGGTGCCGAAGCGCTTCGGAGGCGCCAGCCCGGCTTGCCGGGCAGCGCTCTGGAAGCGGGCGGCAGCGGCAGTCAACCCGAGCCGGTCGACGAGCGCCGCGTCGAATGCGCTGACGGTCACGGGCGCGTTCGCCTGCGGCGAGGCAGGCGTCGTGCTCGTCGGGTTGGTGGTCGTCGTACTGGTGGTGGCCGGGTTGTGCGACGGATCGGTGATTGTCGTAGCGGTCGTGGTGGTGGTGGGGTCGGTTGTGATCGGGTCGGTCGAGCTGGGGTCGTCGATGGTCTCGGTCGGTAGCGCCGGTAGCAGCTCTTCCAGTTGGGCCTGGGTCAGTACGGCGTTGGGCTTGAACGAGGCGACGCTCTTCGCCATCAGGCCGTAGGCGACGACCGTTCGGATCTGTGGCTGCGCCCACGACACGCTCTGTTTGGCGCCGGCGACCGGCGCAAGCAGGGCGGCTGCGCCGATGCAGGCGAGCAGGATCAGCAAGCTGGAGCGGCGTCTACGGCGACACACCGGAATACAATCGGCACCTGGCAGGAACCGCTTTAACGAGGACGACGTCTTTTCCCCTCCGCCGCGGGTCGTCTCGAACGCTGCCGCGCCTACTGATTCGGCCCTATTCCTCAGGTCGCGGCGACAAGCGCCTGTCCGGGGGGTCAACTCCTCGTCGTCGTCCGTCGATACACGATCACGATGGGCGTCGAAAGTCGAGACTGGTACAGGCAGCCGCCCGAGCCGCCCGAGCCGCCCGAGCCGTCGAAGCGGCCGCGCTTTCGTGCTCTTTTCGTTCTCGTGGGGCTTTTCTTAGCGTTGCTCGCCACTATCGGGATCCAGTGGGAGCGCTACAGCCAGAGCGCGCGCGGCTCCGACGTCAAGATCTCGATCCTGCCGGGCCTGCCCGCGTTGACGATTCACAGGGGTCCGCTCTATCCGCCGAACGATCCCTGGAAGGGCTACCTCGCGAGCGAGCAAACCTGCCCCGGGGCCGAGCGCACAGATCTTCCGCTCAGCCAGCAGGCCGACATCATGGTCTGCCTCGTCAACTACGCCAGGGAGCGGCGCGGTCTTTCCGCGCTGGCCACCTTTCCCTTGCTGAACGACACCTCCGCGAAGAAGGCCGACAAGATCGTCCGCTGTAACGATTTCGCCCACGACGCCTGCGGAATCGATCCGGTCGCAGATACGCGCGCCGCCGGTTACGAAGGCGACTGGGGAGAGAACCTCTACGTCGGCGAAGGCCGCCTCGGAGCGCCGCGCGTGGCGCTCGACGGCTGGCTCAACTCGCCCGAGCACCGCGCGAATCTCTTCCAGCCCGAGTGGCGGAGTGAAGGGATCGCGGTCGTGAAAGTGAACCGGCTCGGCCGCTATTCCGACGCGACTGTCTGGGTGAACGAGTTCGCTTCCTCGAGCTAGCCGCCCGGGCTGAAACGTGGTCGTCGCAAGCCGGCGGTCGCCTTGTCGCCGCCGGAGCTCCTGGGCTGTCGGCCGTCGTCGCTAGAAGGGCACCGTCTTCGGCTTGCCCGCGACGATTATCGCGAGCGAGCGAACGGAATGCGATGTGGCGGTGCGTGGCAGCACGCGCAGGAATGCGTTGTTTCGAACCGTTGCTCGATACCTGGCTCCGCTCGAGCTGACTAAGACAACTCCCGTCACCTTGTCGGCGATCAGGCCGAAAGCGAGCGGCGGCCGTCCCGAGGCGACGAAAACGGTGAAGGGAAACGCCTGGCGAGCGCGTGGCAAGCCGAGCGGCCGGCAATCCGCGCTCGCACCGTTGGCCAGTCCGAGACAGACGCCGTTCTTCCCCGTCGGCCAGGCATAGAGGGCGGGCACGCCCGTCGAGGCGGAGAGGAGTCGCCGGCTATTCCCGGGATGCGGATTGCCGCTCGCGTAACGGCCCGTATTGATCAGAACGCTCGGAAGTTTGTCGCTGAGCCTGCGTGGGCACCGGAAGACGGCAAGCGACTCGAGTGAGCGGTAGGGGCCGGTCGAACCCCACGCCGCTTGGCTTGCCTCGGCCGTCGCGCTCTCCATGGTGGTGTTGCTGCTGCTGGCGTTGCCGCCGCAGCCTGCAAGCGCGAGCAGGCAGGCAGCTAGGACTGTCGGCCCGGCCCACCAGTGCCGTTTTGCGAAAGAGAGCATTGCTCGCCGCAGTCTCACAGCTGGAGCAGGGGCGGGCAAGCGGCTTTCCGTGCCGGTTTCGCGAATTGTCTCGAGAATGCGCGCCAGAGCGGTAATCATGCGTTTGGGATGAAAAGGAGCTGGCTAAGCGGCGTTGTATCGATGGCCGCGGGCTTCGCCGTTCGTCCGCTGGCAGGCCCGAAAGCGCTGCTTGGCGGGCAGGGATGCCGGACGCGCGCTAGGCTCTCCACTCCTCGCGCGAGCAGCGCTGAGTGGCCATGAGCGGTCTCGACGGAAATCAGATTTACCAGGCGTTCTACTCGGGACTGCTCAGGGTTCGCGCGTCCCAGGAACGGCTGAATCACATCAACGTCTTTCCCGTCGCCGACGGCGACACCGGCACGAACATCACCGCCACCCTTTCTCACGCCCTGGAGTCGGCGCAGGTCTCCGACTCGGCGGGCGAGACGCTGGCGTCGGTTGCCGACGGCGCTCTGATGGGTGCTCGCGGTAACTCAGGAATTATCTTCGCCCAGTTCTTCAACGGCCTCTCGGAGTCGCTTGCCCACATGCGCCAGATCGAGACGGAGGCGTTCGTGCACGCCGTCGAGAACGCCCGTAGCCGAGCCTACGAGGCGATCTCCAATCCCCAGGAGGGGACGATTCTCTCGGTCATGCACGCCTGGGCCGAGGCGCTCCGGCGCGAGGCCGCGGCAGCTCCTTCCATGCACGAGCTCTTTGCCAGGACGATGCCTCCCATACGTCACGCATTGGAGCGGACCTCCGAACAGCTCACCGTGCTCAAGGCCGCCGGCGTCGTCGATGCCGGAGCGAGCGGTTTCGTCGAGTTCATCGCCGGTGCCGAGCGCTTCTTCAAGCGCGGGCTTCCCGCCGGCGCCCCGCGACTCGGAGCGAAGAAGAAGAAAGCCCGTGAAGTGGAGTTCGAGGTGCACGGCGGCGAGCGGCCAATCTTCCGCTACTGCACCGAGGCGATGGTCGTCGGCGACGGAGTCGACCGCGAAGCGCTCAGAACGGCGTTGGAGCCTCTGGGAGACAGCCTCATCGTGGCCGGAGGCGACGAGCGCGCCCGTGTCCACATTCACACCGACGATCCCGCTCGGGCGTTCGCTTCGATCGGCCTCCAGGGTCAGGTGATCCAGCCCAAGGTAGACGACATGCGTCTGCAGTACGAGATCGTGCACGAGCGCAAGTACCCGATCGCGCTGGTGACCGATTCGGTCTGCGACCTGCCCCAGCAGTTGATCGACCACTACCAGATCCATGTCGTGCCGCTGCACCTGCTGTTTGGGAAGAGCGAGTACCTCGACAAGCTGACGATCGACCCCGAGCTCTTCTTCTCGCTCGCCGAGCGCGCGGAGGTGTTCCCGACCTCCTCGCAACCGGCGGTCGGCCTCTTCACGCGTCTCTACTCCTTCCTGTCGAGCCACTACGAGTCGGTCATCGCCGTCCACATCGCGGGTCGCCTGAGCGGCACCTACTCCACCAGCGCCCGTGCCGCCGAGACGCTCGAGGACGGCAAGAAGGTCACCGTTATCGATTCACGCCACATCTCTGGCTCGGAAGGCCTGATCGTCCTGCGCGTCGCCGAGGCGATCGCGGCCGGCAGGAGTCACGACGAGATCGTGGCCGAGATCGACGACTGGGCGGACAAGGCCGAGCTCCTGGTCGGCGTGCACACGCTCGACTTCCTCATTCGCGGCGGCCGGGTGAGCCCGCTCGAAGGCGTGCTCGCCCGCGCGCTGCATCTGAAGCCGATCGTCTCGGTAGACGAGGAGGGCGCGTCCACCCTCTACGGCAAGGCCCTGAGCATCCGCCAGAACATCGCCAAGATGGTGAAGATGACCAAGCGCTTCCACGCCGAGACGCCGCTGCGCAACTACGCCGTCGTGCACGGGCACGATCTCGCCGCAGCGAACGAGTTTGCCGCCAGGCTCGAACGCGAGCTCGGCTTCCCGCCGCTCTTCATCGAGGAGATCTCGCCGGCGGCCGCTTTGCACGCCGGTCAGGGGGCTCTCGCCGTCGCGGCGATGCGGGAATGAAAACCTCTCTACCTGTGCCGCGGTAGCGGCACGAGCACGCTCGTACGGCGTCTGTACTCGCGGTACTCGGGGTCGTCGCCGAAGCGCGCCTCGGCGCTCTTCTCGAGCATCGGGATACCGCTCACGAACAGAAGCAGCAGCGTAATGTAGGCCGGCCCGATCGCCGTCAGAAAGGCGAGCCCGTGCAGGAAGGGAACGGCGAGGATGAAAATTCCCCACCAGACGAGCATCTCGCCGAAGTAGTTGGGATGGCGCGAGTAGTGCCAGAGGCCGGAGTCGACGAAACGGTCGCTCTTCTTCTTGGCGGCGGACTTCTGTGCGTCGCTCAGCCACTCGAGCGCGAGCCCGGCGAGCCAGATCGCGCCGCCGGCTATCGCCCAGGCGCCGAGCGCCGGCGCCTCGTCCCGGCTGCAGGCGTAGCTGATCGGCAGCATCACGATCGCCACGGTCAGCGCCTGCAGGATCCAGAAGCGGGCGAAGACGATCGGCCGGTCGCGCATCTCGTCGAAGCGGTGGTCGACCTTGATACGCAGGATACGGCCGAAGAGATAGGCACCGAGCCGAATCGCCCAGACCAGCACGAAGGCCGCGACAAGCAGCTGCGCGGCGGCGAAGTTGCCGTTCCAGATCGGTAGTGCGACCGCGAGAACCGCGAAGGAGAGGCTGTAGGAGAGGTCGGTGACGACGTCGGTCTTGCGCACCGCCGCCAGCGCGAAGAAGACGGCGTTAATCGCCAGGCTGACCGCTAAGGAGATACCGATACTGGTCAACGGACGCGCTCCCGACCTTAAGCTAATCGATTTCGCACCTCTTACCGTCGCGCGTTCGTGGTGGCTACCAGCCTGTGTGGTCGCTGCGCGGCGCCGAGATCGCCTTCAAGCGCCAGACGACCGGTTGCAACAGCGCCGGCTGCCACGAGCGCATCTGGCTCGTTCGCCGCTAGCCACGCACAAGAGGAGCCGGCCGACTCAGGCTGCCCGGGACGCGAGCGGCCGGCGGAATTCGAGCCGGCGCCTGGTCACATACGCATAGGGGTGCCGGAAGATCTCGGTCGCTTCGGTGGGCTCCACTTCCATGGCCCACTCCTCGCCTTCCGCCTCATTCACGACGACGACAGCGAGTTGACCCGACTCCGGGCTCCAGAGGAGGGAAACCTCTATGCCGTCGGCGGCGCGGTAGTCGAGTTCTTTGAGCGTCATCTGATCTCGTTAGTCGGCAAACAAGGTTGTTTCCTGAATATCTGATGAGAAAAACCTGCGATCTTCAAACCTCCCGCCGTAAAGCCGGGCAGAGGAGTGGTTTGCCACGGGTTCGCGGGTTGTCGAAACCGCAGAGATTGGCGCCTTTGCGATTCGTTGCGCGGCCGGACGGGCGCCACCTGGACGAAGCCGCGCTTCAGCTCTCGTAGGTCGCCTTCCACACGGCGCAGTCTGCGTCCATAGCGCCGGAAGGCGGCTGCGTAACTCAGCCGCGGAGCCGAGGCATGTCGACGTGCTCGAAGTACGTCATGCGCCGGAACTCGTCGAAGCGTGCTTCGATCTCGGGGAAGGTCAGTCGCGCGACGCGCTCGGTGCCGAACTCCTCGACGTTGAAGGAGGCGAGCGTCGATCCGTAGACCATGGCCGCCCTGATGAGCTGCTCTGTGAGCGGGTTTCCGGCGTGGGCGGCGAGGAAGCCGGCGAAGCCCCCGGCGAAGCTGTCGCCGGCGCCGGTCGGATCGGAGACGTCCTCGAGCGGATAGGCGGGCAGCGAGAAGAAGCCTTCCTCAGCGAAGAGCGCGGCGCCGTACTCGCCCTGCTTGACCACCACCACGCTCGGGCCCCACTCGCGAATGCGCCTGGCTGCCCGGCTGAGGTTGGCCTCATCGGTGAGCTGGCGCACCTCGGCGTCGTTGAGCAGTACGGCGTCGACCAGCTTGATCGCTGCGACCAGTGAGTCGCGCTCGTGCTCGATCCAGTAGTTCATCGAGTCGAGCGCCGCGAACGAGGCGGCGCCACACTGCTCGCGCACTTGCCGCTGCAGATCCGGCTGGATGTTCGCCAGGAAGAGCGCCTCCGACGAGCGCGAGGCTTCGGACAGCTTCGGCTGGAAGTCGGCGAAGACGTTCAGACGCGTCTCCAGCGTCTTGGCGGTGTTCAGGTCGAAGTCGTAGTGCCCGCGCCAGAAGAACGTCTCGCCGCCTGCTACGACCTCGAGGTCTCGAATGTCGATACCTCGATCTTCGAGCACCGCCCGCTCGCGATCGCCGAAGTCGTCGCCGACGACTCCCACCAAGCGGACCTGGGTGAAGAAGCTGGCAGCGAGCGAGAAGTGCACCGCCGAGCCGCCGAGCACACGCTGCCGTGCCCCGAAAGGAGTCGCGATGCTGTCGAAAGCGACGGAGCCGACGACGGTCAAGGCCATCGTCGTGAAGCCTATCGAGACTCGGTCGCGTCTCGGCCCGGAGCAGATACGGCGAGGATCGGGCGTCCGCAAGTAACGTATGAGTCCGATGACCGAGAAATGGCAACCCTCCTCTTGGCGCGCTTCAAGCGCGGCCCAGCAACCCGAGTGGCCGAATCCTGACCTGGTCAGAGAGGTCGTGGACGAGCTTCGCTCGCAGCCGCCGCTCGTCTTTGCGGGAGAGGCGCGGCACCTGAGGGAGGCGCTCGCCCAGGTCGCCCTCGGTAAGGCTTTTTGTCTTCAGGCCGGCGATTGCGCTGAGTCTTTCCACGAGCACTCGGCGGTCTCGATTCGCGAGCGCCTGAAGGTGATCCTGCAGATGTCCGCCGTCATGACCTACGCGGCCAGTGTCCCGGTGGTGCGTATGGGCCGGATGGCCGGCCAGTTCGTGAAGCCACGCTCCTCGCCGATGGAGACGGTCGGAGGGCGCGAGATTCCTGCATTCCGCGGCCACATGGTCAACAGCGAGGAGCCGACCGACGAGGCCCGAGTCGCCGATCCCGCGCGCATGCTCAGGGCTTACAACCAGTCTGCCTCGACTCTGAACCTCCTGCGCGCCTTCACCAAAGGCGGCTTCGCCGACCTGTCCCAGGTACATGTCTGGAACCAGGAGTTCGTGACCGCATCACCCGAGGGGCGCCGCTACGAGCAGATCGCCAGCGAGATCGACCGTGCCCTGGCCTTCATGGCCGCCTGCGGGGTGGACATGCACAACGAGGCTTTGCATCAGGTCGATATCTGGACTTGCCACGAAGGGCTGCTGCTCGACTACGAGGAGGCGCTTACCCGGCGCGATTCCCTCACCGGCGACTGGTACGACTGCTCGGCGCACATGCTTTGGATCGGCGAGCGGACGCGCCAGCCCGACGGCGCACACGTCGAGTTCTTCTCCGGAGTGCACAACCCGATCGGTGCCAAGCTCGGTCCCGCAGCTACCCCGGAACAGGTGCTCGAGCTCTGCGAGCGGCTCGATCCCGACCGGGTTCCGGGTCGCTTGACCCTAATCACGCGCATGGGCGCAGGCGCGGTCGAGCAGGCGCTGCGCCCGATTCTGGCCGCCGTGCGGAATTCAGACCGTCCGGTCGTCTGGGTGTGCGACCCCATGCACGCCAACACGATCACGACCGAGAGCGGCCGTAAGACGCGCCGCTTCAGCGACATCATGACCGAGATCGAGGGCTTCTTCGCCGCCCACGCCGCCGAGGGCACCTGGCCGGGCGGCGTGCACCTCGAGATCACGGGCGGTGATGTGACGGAGTGCCTGGGCGGTGGCGAGCAGCTCTCCGAGGAGAAGCTCGAAGAGGCCTATCAGACGCTCTGCGACCCACGCCTGAACGCCCGCCAGTCGCTCGACCTGGCCTTTCACCTCGCCGAGCTGATGCGGCGCTAGCGCGACCGAGCGAACACGGACGTAGCCGAGTCGCCTTTCCGTGCTTGTCATCAAGCCGGCAGAAGACGCGCCTCGCGGTCTTGCCAATCGCACGCAGGGCGATCGGAAATCACTACTCTTGGAGAGTAGCCCGTTGGCGAGCGGAGACCCATGACGAGTATCGAGATCCCCTATTCGATCGCGGCGGCGCTTCCGTCGCTTTCGGTGCTCGATATCACCAACGATGTCCAGCGCGCGCTCGCCGCAGCTGAGTACGAGAGCGGCATTGCATTGATCTCGCCGCGTGACGAGCGCTCGCTGGTGAGTCTGAACGAGCGGGAGTTGGGCATTTTCGAGGACTTCGAAGCCTTGCTCTCACGGCTTGTCCCCTGCGAGCAGGCTGAGCGTGAAGCACAGCTCGTCTTGCTGCTCGGTCCACGCGCGGCGCAGGTTCCGTTCCTCGCTCGCCGCCTGCAACTCGGTGAGTGGCAGAGGATCCTGCTCGTCGCCTTTGACGGAAGCTGTCAACCGAGTTGGCGGCTAACGCTGGTCGGCGAGTAACGGCCGGAAGTCGCACGACTTCCGGCCGCGGACTGACTCGGCGTTGAGCGCGCCGTTCGGCGCTTGCTCAACGTGCTGCTCCTACTTGCGGGAGCGTGAGAACTCGCATCGTCTTGCGGGGTCCGAAACGTATTGGGGACTTGCGTTTGCTTCGCCGCGCCCGCCATGTCAGTCGCGGCGGCGGCGCGGGAATCGTCGCGGTTCGCGCTCGATCCCCGCGCAGCTCCTGGGGGTGCCGCGTCATCCACCTGGCCGTCTAGACTCGACCTCCGTGACCGCTGCAGAGATCCCCGAAGGTGCGCTTCCAATTCTCGACCACGGTTTCGTTTGCCTCGACGACGCCATGGCCAGCGACCTCTCGGTCGTCAACGCCGCCCGGGTCAGCTTCGCTCGGCGCAAGCAGGAGATGGAACCTGAAGACGAGGGCCTGATCGGCTTCCTGTTGCGCAACCGGCACGGCTCTCCCTTCGAGCACAACGCCTTCCGCTTTCACGTGCGCTGTCCGATCTTCGTGATGCGCGAGTGGATAAGGCATCGCTGGTCTTCGTTCAACGAGTTCAGCATGCGCTACGCGCGAGCCAGCGACGAGTACTACGTTCCTGCCGCCGAGGACGTGCGACAACAGGTCGGAAAGCCTGGCGCGTATACGTTCGAGCCGGTCGAGCCGGATCTGGCCGAGAGCGTTCGGGCGGAGATCCAGGCCGCCGCCGCCGCCGCCTACGCTGCCTACGGGCGCCTGGTCGATGCCGGTGTGGCTCGCGAGCTGGCTCGCGTTGTGCTGCCGGTGGCGGCCTACACCGAGTTCTACTGGACGGTAAATGCTCGCTCGCTGATGAACTTTCTCTCGCTCCGGAACGCCGACGCCGCCCAGCGCGAGATCCGCCGCTACGCCGGGGCGATCGAGAGTCTGTTCGCCGAGCGGATGCCGATCACGCACGCGGCCTTCGTCGCGGCCGGTCGTACTCCACCGTAGCGCCCGGCTAGCGCCCGGCCGTTCTGAGGACGATCTGTCCGGCGCCGGTGGTCACTGCGGACGAGCGGGCGATGAGCCAGCCACGCGGTTTCCGAGTCAGTCCGGGGTAGCTCGCGTGCACTTGGGTGGTTCCCGTTCCGACCGTGAACTCGGCGCAGCGAGCCCTCGAGCGATCGAGGCGGAGCAGGTAGAGAGCGTAATGCTCTCCCGCCGGAAGCACTTCCAGGCCTCGAACCGTTATGAGCAACGGGGTATTGCCGCCTCGATCCGTAGGGCCTACTTGGACACTGCCGACGGCGCCGGGAGCGGCGCGGGTTCCGTCTAGCGGCGAGAACCAACTCGTGCGGAAGGTGTTGTCATGAGCCCCTACGCCGTAACCGAGCAGGAAGACGACGAATCCGAGCAGCAAGAGCGAGAGCAGGATGACTTCGCCTCGCCAGCCGCTCAGCCAGCGCAGCAGTGAGGAAGCGACCTCAACCGGAGGGCTCTCGCGTTTCGACGTGGACTTACGCTCCGCCGAAGTGGGAGCGCTCTCGACTGCCGGTGGTCGGGAGCGGAGACGATGCACGAGAACAGTCATACCACGGGCGCCTGGGCGTCCGCAGGTTGGGCCGCAGCGCTATGCTCCGCGCTGCCCAGGAACTCGAGCCGAGCCGAGCAGGAACTGTCCCCAATCTGGCCTGACGCAAGAACCTCAGATACCAGGACTCGAGACGCATGAGCGCTGCGGTGCCACTCATTCTCGCCGGTTATCTGGCCGGCAGTATGCCCTTCGGGTACTGGATCGTTCGCCTCTTCGCCGGCGAGGACATTCGCCTCCACGGCAGTGGTAACGTCGGCGGAACCAACGTCTGGCGCGCCTTTGGCGCCCGCTACGCGATTCCCGTAATCCTCCTCGACATTCTCAAGGGGCTGGTTCCGGCGTTGATCGGCTCGCTCACGCAGAGTGCGCTCGTCGCCATCTTGGCGGGCGCGGCGGCGATGCTCGGGCACTGGCGCCCGCTCTTTCTTCGCTTTAGTCGCGGCGGCAAGATGGTTGCCACCTGCGGTGGGGTTGTGATCGGCATCGCCCCGCTCGTCGCCGCGGTTGGCGTTGTGGTTTGGGCCGTGGTCTTCCTCGCCGGCCGTTACGCCTCGCTTGCCTCGATCTCTGCCGCCATCTCGCTCGTACCGGCGGCTTTTCTGCTCGGCCAGCAACCGCTCGTAATCGTCTTCATGGGTGTTTCGGCGCTAGCCATTATCTGGCTGCACCGCGCCAACATCGGGCGGCTCGTGCGTGGCGAGGAGGACCGCTTTCGGCTCTGGCACCGGGGACGGCTTGCCGAGGCCGATACGACACAGGTTCACGGCCGCTAGCCGCGGATCGATTCCCGCGCCTGCTCTCCACGGAACCGAGATCGGCCTTAGAGCTCAGGCTGGGGTTTCGTCGCTGGTCTCGAGATCCTGTTCAACCGAAGGCGCTTCTTCCTCCGGCGCCGCGTCCTCGGCTGCTGGCCGCTCCTGCTCGTCTGTCTCGATCGCCAGCTCCTGCTCGGGCGGAAGCTCACCGCCCTCGGGAACGACGAGCGTCTTCAGCTCGACGCTGACGCCCTCGAAGATCTGGATCGGAACCAGGTAGCTGCCGATTCGCTTGAGCGGCTCGGGGAGCTCGATCTTGCGCCGGTCGATGCGAATCTTGCGCACGCGCCAGATCTCGTCGGCGAGGTCGCTCGGCGTGACCGACCCGAAGAGTGCACCGGTGGGCCCGGCCTTCATCTCGAAGCGGAGCACGGTCTTTCGCAGCGCCTCGGCGATCACCTCGGCCTGATCGGAGCTACGCGCCTCTTGCAGGGTTCGCCGCTGGTTGAGCTTGCGCAGTTGCTCGACCTTCGCAGCGGTCGCTGCCTCGGCCAGCTGGCGCGGGATCAGGAAGTTGCGCGCATAGCCGCGTGCTACGGAGACCACATCGCCACGCAAGCCCAGCTTTTCCACGTCCTGAAGGAGAATGACTTCCATCTCGTCTCGCCTAGTCCGATACGTAGGGGAGGAGAGCCATCTCGCGCGCCCGCTTGATCGCGACCGCGAGCTGCCGCTGGTGACGACGGCAGACTCCGGTGATCCGCCGGGCTCGGATCTTGCCGCGTTCGGACATGTAGCGGCGCAATCCGCCCGTGTTCTTCCAGTCGATCTCTTCGACTTTGTCCTTGCAGAAGTGGCATCCCCTGCGGCGGGTTGGCATCGAGCTGGCGCTCATGCGCTTTCGCTTCTTGTCCTGCTGAGCCAAGATCTCTCCTTCTAGAACGGAATGTCGTCGTCGGTCGGACCGAAATCGGCGTTTGCTGCCGGCGTGCCTTGCGGAACGAAGCTCGAGCTCTCGCCGCTCTCGCGGCTACCGAGGAACTGAACGTTCTCGGCGATGATCTCCACCGCCTGACGCTTCGTACCGTCCTGGGCGTCCCACTCGCGCCAGTCGAGCCTACCGTCGATGGCCACCGGTCGGCCCTTGGCGAGGAACTGCGCACAGCTTTCGCCCTGGTTTCCCCAGACGGTGACGTCGAAGTAGTTGGGCTTGTCTCCCCACTCGCCCGTCGCCTGATCTTTCTGGCGTGTGTTGACCGCTATACGAAGCTTGCAGACGGCCGTACCGCCGGCTGTGTGTCGAAGCTCGGGGTCGCGAGTCAGGTTGCCGACGAGGACGACGCGGTTGATGTTTGCCATGACTTCTCCTCTCTGGGCGAACGGACGTTCGCCTGAGGCTACTCGTCCTCCTGGACGGAATCGATCTCGACCTCTACCGCGCTCGGCTCTGCCGCGACTGGCTCTACGCTCGCAGCTGCCGGTGCAGGCGCGGGTGCGGGAACGGCGATACTCGAACCCTTGACGCGGCGAACTGCCAGGTGGCGAAGCACGCTGTCGTCGATCTTGAGCAGGCGCGAGACTTCGTTCAGGACCTCGGGAGTCGCAGCGAAGGTGACGAGGTGGTAGATGCCCTCGCTCCGGTGCAGGATCTCGTAGGCCAGCCGTCGGCGACCCCAGGGCGCATGCGCCTCCCAGACTCCGCCGCCCTCGACGACCTGCGCGCGAACGCGGTCGATGATCTCCTGCTGGCGATCCTCAGCCAGCTCGGGATCGAGCATGATCATGACCTCGTAGTCGGTCACGGGTTCCCGTATCTCCTTCCTTCGGTCTTGGTCGGCCTCGCCGGGTGCCGCCGCGTGGGACTCGCGCGGGTTAACGAGGCAGGAAGCGGCGGTGAGTGTAGCATCGCTCCATGCTTTGGGTCGCTGGAGTACTGGTACGCGGAGCAGAAGCAGTCGTGAGGTTCTTGTTCCGCCGCCGCCGCGTAGAGGCACCCGCCGACCCCGCCGAGGAGCTACGTCTCAAGCTTGCCGAGGCTCGCGAGCGCGAGCCGGAACCCGAGCCACCGGGCCACCCGCCGGAGTTGTCGATCGCGCCGGAGGTCGCCGAGCCCGAGCCGGCCGCGGTCGCGGAGGAATCGAAACCGAATGACGTCGACAGTCTCAGGCGAGGACTTTACGAACGGGCGCGAGCATTGACCGACGAGATGCGCGGCACGAGCGACGACGACTAGCCTCGCGCTCGGCCGCGCATCCTTCGGGTGTGAGCCCTCAGTTCTTGTACGGGTTGTCCCAGCTCGAAGGCGTGAAGACGGTGCCGGCGGGCGCACCGATCGCCAGCACCGAGGTGCCCGGCTCGAGCGCGAACGCTGTGCGCTTGACGGTCGGATCGCCGATGAAGATGAGTGCGCCTTTCGCCGCCTCGAGTCGATCATCGCCGAGCTCGAAGCGGGCCTTGCCGTCGAGTACGACGTAGAGCTCCTGGTGGCCGCTCTGCTCTTCGCTGTGATCCTCGATCACACGTGCTCCGCTCTCGCTCGCTACGAACGCATTGACGCCGAAGGCCTCGATTCCGAGCTTGGCACGAAGTGGCTTCCAACTTCCGTCCTCGGCCGGATTCTCGCCTCCAAACGACTCGACCGTGTCAATATCGGCCACGATGTACTTACTACCCACGATGACTTCTCCTTTTCTCGAATCGATCTCAACTGTCTCGCTCGCCCGCGAAGTCGAGCCGCTTCGCCGAGCAGGTCACGCTGGTGCTCCTGTCGAAGAGCGCGTGCGAGCTCGGGATGAATGTTCATTTCGGCCTCCTCGGGGCGGTGCTAACTGGTGATACAATATGACTGGTTACATAACTTGTCAAGTTAGAATGGTGGTTATGGCATGAGCGCTGCTCCCGGAGAGCTGGAGGTCGTTCGAAGCTTCCTCAACTCCACCGACATCGGCTCGGGATCGGATCAGCTCGGCTCGCCCGCCGAGCTCGTTGCCTGGCTGTCCGAGCACTCGCTGCTCGAGGACGGAGCGAAAGCCGGGGAGCAGGATCTCGAGCGTTCGCGGACACTCCGTTCGGCACTTCGCGCTCTCTGCTCTGCCAACGCCTCGGGAGAGCTCGACCGCGAGGTTCCGCCGGTTCTGGACGCGGCGGCTGAGCGCGCCGGTCTTCGGCTTCGCTTCGGCGCGGACGGGGACGCGAAGGTGGCGCCGAGCGCCGAGGGCGTGGACGGAGCGCACGGGCGCCTGCTGGCGATCGTCGCGGAGACCATGCGTGCCGGCACCTGGGAACGGCTCAAGGTCTGCCGGAGCGAAGAGTGCGGCTGGGCCTTCTACGACGCCTCCAAGAACCACTCTCGCGCCTGGTGCTCGATGGCCGTTTGCGGTAACAGGGCCAAGGCCCGCTCCTTTCGCGAGCGGCACGCGGGTGCTTGAGCTTCCGTTTCCCGAAAGGCATCGTCGCGTCCGGGCGTGGGTCGCGGCGGAATCGGAAATACCTGAAAAGCGGGATCGTTGAAAAGTAGTGGGCTCGTGGCTCTGCGAGCCGTAAGGTCAGAAAGAAGCGTCGGACGATGAATCCCAACTTCACGATCGGCCGTATTGCCGGAATCCGCATCTCCTTCAACTGGAGCTGGCTGATCTTCGTCGGGCTGATCGTATGGTCACTCGACTCGTACGTCTTTCCGCTCAATGACCCCGGGCTCTCGTCCGGCACCTACCTCGCCATGTCGGTGATCGCCGCCGCTGTCTTCTTCGTCTCGCTCCTGCTGCACGAGATCGGGCACTCGGTCGTCGCCCGGCGCAACGGTATGGAAATCGAAGGGATCACGCTCTGGCTCTTCGGCGGCGTCTCCCGGTTCAGGGAGATGTTCAAGAGTCCGGGCGCGGAGTTCCGTATCGGCATTGCCGGGCCTGCCGTTTCCTTTGTCCTCGGAGCCCTCTTCGTCGGGCTCGCGCTGCTACCGATCGGTTCCACTCCTGTCACCGGCACGCTCTTCTGGCTCGGCTACATCAACTTGCTCCTGCTCGTCTTCAATCTGTTGCCGGCGCTACCACTGGATGGCGGCCGCGTCTTTCGGTCGGCGCTCTGGAAGGCGAAGGGCGACTTCGTCTGGGCGACGAAGGTTGCGGTCTCCTTCGGGCGCGGATTCGGTTACCTGATGATCGTCGCCGGCATCTATTTCTTCCTCGCCTACAGCTCGGTCAGCGGTGTCTGGCTGGCGCTGATCGGCTGGTTCCTGCTCGGCGCGGCCGGCGGCGAGGCTCGTTTCTTGCGCGCGCGCGAGGCGCTGGCAGGCTTGCACGTCCGCGATCTGATGACGCGCGAGCCGGTGACTGCGCCGGCGGACGAGACACTGGGTGATTTCGCCGACTCGCTCAGCGGCCTTGCCCGTCACAGCACCTATCCGGTCGTATCCAACGGCGCCGTGCTCGGCCTGCTTCCCTTCTCTGCCATCGCCGCTCAGCCGCGTCCCGAGTGGGAGTCTCGCCTCGTTCGCGACAGCATGCTCGCGCCCGGCCGGGTTCCGTTCCTCGACTCCGACGAGACCGCTGAGAACGCTCTCGACGAGCTGGCGGCGGGAGATATCCGTCGAGGTGTGGTCGTCCACGAGGCCGGGCTGGTCGGCTTTCTATCGATCTCCGACATCGCCCGCGTGCTGACCCAGCGGAGTGCGTTCAGGCGCTGAGAGCTCGTCCCAGATGAAGACCCGTCGAGCGGGCGAAGCACGGTCAAGCGACGAACCGCGTCGTACCGAAGCGAGCTCTTGGAGTGCGGCTTTGACGCTAGAGACCGAAAATCGAATAATGGGTTCTCCAATCGCCGCCGAACGCCCAAAAGGACGGCAGCCCGGGGAGGTCACCGTGAAGAGACACACGATCGTTCTCGCAAGGGATCGGCGCCGCTCGTCGATCGCCTGGATTCTCGCTCTTGCCGCGCTCATTCTGATTCCGATGGCCTCGGCAGCCGCGAGCAGTCACTACAAGGGCAAGACGAAGCAGAAGCTACCCGTCGCGTTTCGCGCGACCGGCTCGTCCGTGGTCGGTTTTGCGGCAACGGCCAGCGCCTTCTGTATCTCCGCAAATAAAAGCGAGATTGAGATTCGCTCAATCGCCGCGACGCCGCACAAAGGCCGGATCACAGTGGGCGGGAAGTTCACGCTGAAATACGTTAAGGGCGGCGACCACGTGACGGTGAGCGGAAAGGTAGGTAGCCGTTCGGCGAGCGGACGACTCGGTATCCGCTACTCGAAGTGGTGGCAGGTTTTCAACCCGGCCACCGGGTATTACGTGGGGGAAGCGGCCGCCTGCCAGGTAACGACGACGTGGACCGCGCGGCGAACTTGAGAACCTCTTCCGAGACGAGGCACTCCACCGCCCGGCCGCACTCGGCGTCACTCGCTCGCTAACGTCTCCGTGTGAGCGCGGCTCCGAAGCAGCGATCGCTCTCGCCTTCTCTTCCGGTTGGCGGTGCAGCGGCGCTCGATCTCCGCCAGGCTGCCGCCGCGAGCGCGGAGGACGTCCTCGCGCGCCTGGGTTCTGGCGCGCAGGGGCTTTCCGGCGAAGAAGCTGCGCGGAGGCTGGTCCTTTACGGTCCGAACGTCCTGCGCAGCCACGGCGCGCGGCCGCTCGAGGTGCTCGTACGGCAACTCAAGAGCTACCTGCTGCTGCTGCTCGTCGGCGCGGCGGTCGTCTCTGCGATCGTGGGCGACCAGACCGAGGCCGGGATCATCCTGGCCATCGTCGCTCTCTCGGTCGGGCTCGGCTTCGTCAACGAGTATCGCTCGGAGAAGGCCGTCGAGGCACTGCACTCGCGCATCCGGCGCCGGATCCTGACGGAGCGCGACGGTCGTGTCGAGCAACTCGACGTGACCGAGCTCGTTCCGGGCGATGTCGTCGCGCTCAAGGTCGGCGACGTCGTCCCGGCCGATCTACGCCTGCTCGAGGCGAACGGGCTGGAATGCGAGGAGTCGGTGCTGACCGGCGAGTCGGCGGCTGCAGCGAAGAACGTCTCTCCCATCCCGCCGGGCGGCTCGGCGCTCGAGCTTTCCTCGTGCGCCTTCATGGGGACGATCGTGCACTCGGGCAGCGGTCGCGGCGTCGTGGTGCAAACCGGTACGCAGACGAGCTTCGGCGAGATCGCGCTCAGACTGGGTGAGAGGCAGGAGCAAACCTCATTCCAGAAGGGTCTTCGGGATTTCTCGCGACTGCTTTTCACGATCACCGTGACACTTGCCGGCTCGATCTTCGCGATCAATCTGCTGCTAGGCCGCTCCTTCCTCGGCTCGATGCTCTTCGCGCTCGCAATCGCAGTCGGTCTCACCCCTCAGCTGCTGCCGGCGATCGTGACGGTCAGTCTCGCCACCGGCGCCCGGCGGCTGGCGCAGCGCTCGGTCGTGATCAAGCGCCTGGTCGCAATCGAGGATCTCGGCAATGTCGACGTTCTCTTCACGGACAAGACCGGGACGCTGACCGAGGGCCAGATCACCTTTGCCAGCGCGCTCGACCTGGGTGGCCGATCCGACTCGAAGCTGCTGACGCTAGGGCTGGTCTGCAACGAGGCGGTGCTGGAAGACGGTGCCGTCGTTGGCGGCAACGAGCTCGACCAGGCACTCTGGCAGGCGCCGGACGCCGCGAAGGCAGGAGCGGACCGCTGGCGGAAGCTCGCCCAGGCACCGTTCGACCACGACCGCCAGATCGGATCGGTGCTCGCGCAGGAGCCCGGCGGTGATTGCAGACTGATCGCCAAGGGCGCTCCGGAGGAGATCTTCGCCCGCTGCCGCGCGGTGCCGGCGGTGGCCCAGACTCTTCTCGACCAGCTCTACGGCCGCGGCGAGCGGGTCGTCTGCGTAGCCGCTCGTGATGCTCCCGGGCAGACGACGTTAACAGCCGCCGACGAGCACGATCTCGAGCCGCTGGGCTTTCTCTGCTTCAGCGACCGCCCCAAGCAGGACGCTGCCAAGTCGCTCGAGCTGCTGGCGAAGCTCGGCGTCGCAGTCAAGATCGTGACCGGCGACAGCGGCAAGGTGGCCGAGACTGTCTGCGCCGAGCTCGGTGTCCCGGTCGGCCGCACGCTGACCGGCGGGGAACTCGAGGAGATGAGCGACGCGGAACTACGCGCGGTCCTACCCGAGACGTCGATCTTCGCCCGTGTCACGCCCGACCAGAAGTCGCGCATCATCCGCGCCCAGCGCGCGCTCGGAAGCGATGTCGGCTTCATGGGCGACGGGGTCAACGACGCGATCGCCCTTCACGACGCCGACGTCGGCATCTCGGTCGATTCGGCGGTGGACGTCGCCAAGGACGCGGCCGACGTCGTTCTGATGACAAAGGATCTCGGCATCCTGGCCGGTGGCGTCGTCGAGGGCCGGCGCATCTTCGCGAACACCATCAAATACGTGTTGATGGGCACTTCGTCGAACTTCGGCAACATGTTCAGCGCCGCCGGCGCCTCGCTCTGGCTGAAGTTCTTGCCCATGCTGCCGACGCAGATCCTGCTCAACAACCTCCTCTACGACGTGAGCGAGCTGACGATCCCGACCGACAACGTCGACGAGGAGCTGCTTGCTAGGCCGTCGCAGTGGGATATTCGCTTCATCCGCCGCTTCATGGCCATCTTCGGGCCGATCAGCTCGATCTATGACTTCGCCACCTTCGCGGTGATGATCTACCTCTTCAACGCGGGCAACAACGCGACACTGTTTCGTTCTGGCTGGTTCGTCGAGTCGCTCGCCACGCAGACGCTCGTCATCTTCGTCATCCGCACTCGCCGCGTTCCCTTCTTCCGCAGCACGCCGAGCAAGCCGCTGCTCGCCGCCACGCTTGCTTGCGCAACCGTCGGCGTCGTGCTCCCGTACTCGCCGCTCGCTCACGTGCTCGGTTTCAAGGCTCTCCCGCTGACGTTCCTGGGTGTACTCGCGGGCATGGTCGTGACCTACCTGGCGCTGGTGGAGCTCGGGAAACACTTCTTTTTCCAGCGCTTCAAGCCGAGCGGGCGCACTGTTGCGATTCCGAGGCCGCCTCACGAGCGCAAGCTGCACCGCAGAGCGGCGGCTTGGAGCGCTCGCGAACCGGTTTCACGAACGCGTGCGAAGAGCCGACG
This sequence comes from Gaiellaceae bacterium, assembly GCA_050010215.1. Lineage (GTDB taxonomy): Bacteria > Actinomycetota > Thermoleophilia > Gaiellales > Gaiellaceae > Fen-549. Next base: position 57,713 of record JBEKLL010000008.1, read on the forward strand.
CCGGGCCGGTAGGCGTCCTGCGCAAGCGCACGGGTAGCTCTCCCGGCGCAGTACGTTCGGGTGCTGCGCGACGCGCGGCTAGAGCTAGTTCGGGCCGGGGCGCTTGTGGTGCTTTTGGCTCCCGCTCAGCTTGTGGTGCTCGAGCACGATGTGAACCGCCTCGGCGGGGTCGTTCGTGCGCGAGAGCAGGTCGAGGTCATCGGGTGAGATCATCTTCTTGCCGAGCAACTCGCGGCGTATCCAGGTCACCATCTCCTCCCAGTAGGCGCAGTCCATCAGCACGACCGGGAAGTGGAAGATCTTGCCGACCTGGATCAGGGTCAGCGACTCGAACAGCTCGTCCATGGTGCCGAAGCCGCCCGGGAAGATGACGAAGCCCTCGGCTGCCTTCACGAACATCGTCTTACGGGCGTAGAAGTGATCGAAGGTGAGAAGCAGGTCGATGTAGGGGTTCGGCTCCTGCTCCTTCGGCAACCGGATGTTGAAGCCGACCGAGAGCCCGCCGGCCTCCTGGGCGCCGCGGTTGGCGGCCTCCATGAGGCCTGGCCCGCCGCCGGTCACGACCGCCCAGCCGGCTCGGGCGAACTCGCCGCCGACCGCCCGCGCCAGGGTGTAAAAAGACTTGCCCTCGGGCACCCGGGCCGAGCCGAAGATCGAAACTGCCGGCCTGTCGATCTTGTCGACCGCCTCGAAGCCGCGCCGGAATTCGGCGGCGATCATCTGCACCGAACGCTCGTGCTCGTCGCCGCCGCTGGCGAGGATCTCGCGATCCTCGAGTCGTCTCCGCTGCTCGGGCATCAGAAGTGACGGACGATGTGAGTCTGGGCCATGGCGACGGTGAGAAGTATCGCCATGCCAAAGTAGCCGACGGCGACGGCGAAGCGCTGCCCGGCTGTCACCTTGTAGTACTCCTGCTCGCGATGTTGGTGGCGCATGCTCCAGCGGTGATAGAGGTCGAATGCGGCTATCACCAGAATGATCAGGAGGATCGGGTTCGGCGTCACGATGACCAGCGCCAGGAGCGCCGCGAGTCCGACGAACCAGATCGCCGGGTGCAGGGCGGCTGCCACCCTGCCGCCGTCGAGCGGCACGATCGGGAGCAGGTTGAAGAGATTGAGGAAGAAGCCGAAGTAGGCGAGCGCCCGCAGCAAATCGGAGTGAAGCTCGATCGCCAGCCCCCAGCAGGCGAGCGCGCCCAGCGAGCCGAAGATCGGTCCGGCCAGCGCCATCTTCGCCTCGTTCCAGACGTTGTGCGGCATCTCCTTGAGCAGGATGACCGCGCCCATGAAGGGGATGAAGGTTGGCGCCCCGGTCGGCAAGCCCTGGTGGCGCGCTTCGAGTGCGTGACCGCACTCGTGTACGAGCAGGAGTAGAACGAATCCGACGGCGAAGCGCCAGCCCCAGAGCATCGTGTAGGCGCCGATCGAGACGACCATGGTGGCGGCGGTGGCGAACAGCTTGAGCTTGAAGACGAGCAGGATCGCGGCTTTGAACTTGACCAGCAGGGCGCCCAGCGCAACGAAGGGCGCCGCGAGTTTCCTGAAGAAGCTGCGCAGAGCTCCTTCGGGGTGGATGGGCTTGTAATCCCGAGCCGGCTCGGTCACCGGCTCGTAAGGAACCGGCGAGAAGTCGAGCGGCTCGAAGCGCGGCTGCTCCTCCTCCAGACCCTGCCACTTTCTGTATGGATCGTTTGATGTCATCTCGGTATTCCGGAATGCGCCGCGGGATGCCCCTCCCGCGAGGGATGCGACCCGTCACGTTATCGGCTCGGCCGGGGCTGCGGCTGAGCGCGGATCGGGCCGCAACGATCACCTGGAATGATGTATCCGTTGCCTGACGGTGCTCGGGCAGGTCCGTGGGATCTACGAGGGAGGTTGTCGTGTATCGGTTCCGGGTTGTTGTAGCCGAAGTGCCGCGTCGCCTGAGGGCGGTCTCTGCCTTCCTGATCGCGGCGCTTGTTCTCGCGAGTGCTGTCGCCGCGAGCGGAGGGGGCCTCTACAAGGGCAAGTCGAAACAGGGGCTTCCCGTCTCTTTCCGTGTCAGTGGAACGGCGGTGAAGAGTTTCTCCTTGACAGGGAACGCGATCTGTATCTCCGCTAGCAAGAGCGCCAACGAGTCTTACGTCCTGAGGTCGGCGAAGACGGGCAAACTCAGCGGTAGAGGCGCGTTCACGATCAGTTACGTCAAGAACACCACTCACGTCAAGATCACCGGAAAGGTCTCCGGCAAATCGGCCAGCGGTCGTGTGGAGCTTCACTACACGAAGCTCTGGCAGGTGTCGGGCCAGCTGCAGCCGGTGACGTGCTGGATCAATACGAACTGGACTGTGAAGCGTTGATAGACGAAACAGAAGGCCCGGTCGTATCCAGAGGTCGGGATAGGCCGACCGTTTCTGTGTCCGCCTCCAGCCAATCGGCACCCTTTCGGGAGCCGATCAGACAGAGCCGCTCAGAGCGGATGGGCGACGGCTTCCGGCTCGCCGACTTCGCGCTATACGATTGCGGCGGTGAGTGACGACATCCGCCAGACCGAGGCCGGGATCGAGATCAAGCCCGTCTATACCGCCGAGGACGTGGCCGGGCTCGAGCCCGAGCTGCCCGGCGCCTATCCGTTCACGCGCGGCCCCTACGCCTCGATGTACCGCGGCCGCCCCTGGACGATCCGCCAGTACGCCGGCTTCGGCTCGGCCGAGGAGACGAACGCCCGCTTCCGCTACCTGCTCGAGAAGGGCCAGACCGGCCTCTCGGTGGCCTTCGATCTGCCCACCCAGCTCGGCTACGACTCCGACCATCCGTTAGCCGAGGGCGAGGTCGGGCGCGTGGGCGTGGCGATCGACTCGCTGGGCGACGTGGAGTCGCTGTTCGCCGGCATTCCGCTCGACCAGGTCTCGACCTCGATGACGATCAACGCCCCGGCGGCGCTCCTACTTCTCCTCTACGAGCTGGTGGCAGGTGAGCAGGGCGTGGCGCCCGAGAAGCTGCGCGGTACCGTCCAGAACGACATCCTCAAGGAGTACGTGGCGCGCGGAAACTACATCTTCCCGCCGCGGCCTTCGATGCGGATCACGACCGACCTGTTTGCCTACTGCGAGGGGCACCTGCCCGGCTTCAACACCATCTCGATCTCGGGCTACCACATCCGCGAAGCGGGCTCGACGGCTGTACAGGAGCTGGCCTTTACGCTGGCGAACGGCATCGCCTACTGCCAGGCGGCGGTCGAGGCCGGCCTCTCGCCCGACCGCTTCGGCGAGCGCCTCTCCTTCTTCTTCAACGCCCACAACGACTTCTTCCAGGAAGTGGCCAAGTTCCGGGCGGCCCGGCGCCTCTGGGCGAAGATCATGCGCGAGCGCTTCGCCGCTACCAATCCGAAGGCGCAAATGCTTCGCTTCCACGCCCAGACCGGTGGCTCGACGTTGACCGCCCAGCAGCCCGAGAACAACATCGTCCGGGTCGCGCTGCAGGCTTTCTCGGCCGTTTGCGGCGGCGCCCAGTCGCTGCACACCAACTCCTTCGACGAGGCGCTCGCTCTACCGACCGAGCATGCGGTGCGAATTGCCCTCAGGACACAGCAGATCCTCGCCAACGAGGTGGGCTCTACCGATACGGCCGATCCCCTCGGTGGCTCCTACTTTATCGAGGCGTTGACGAGCCAGTTGGAGAGCCGCGCCACAGAGCTGATCGAACGTATCGACGAGCTGGGCGGTGCGGTGGCGGCGATCGAGCAGGGCTTCGTCCAGGCCGAGATCGAGGAAGACTCCTACCGGCACCAGCGTGAAGTGGAGTCGGGCGAGCGAGTGATCGTCGGCGTCAATCGCTTCCAGGAAGAAGCCGGCGCCGAGGCGCTCGAGCTGCACCAGATCGGTCCCGAGATCGAGCTGCGCCAGCGTGAGCGCACTGCCCGGGTGCGAAGCGAGCGCGATAGCGCGGCCGTCGAGAAAGCGCTCGAGAGTGTGCGAAACGTCGCGCGCGGAGACGAGAACCTGCTTCCACCGATGCGCGAGGCGCTTGCGCTCCGCGCCACGGTCGGTGAGATCTGCGCCGTTCTCCGCGAGGAGTTCGGCAGCTTCGATCGTGTCTAGAATCTAGCTGTGAGCTTCGAGCTAGGACGTGGCGTCAACATCTCTCACTGGCTCTCGCAGTCGGAGCGGCGCGGGCAGGAACGGCGCGCCTGGTTCGTCCAGACCGACGTCGAGCGCCTCGCCGCCTGCGGCTTCGACCACCTGCGCTTTCCCGTCGACGAGGAGCAACTCTGGAACGAGCGGGGCGAGCGCGAGAGCGAGGCCTTCGAGCTGCTCGAGCAGGGGCTTGGCTGGTGCGAGCAGGCGGGTCTGCGCACCGTCGTCGACCTGCACATCGTTCGCTCTCACCACTTCAACGTCGATACCAACCGGCTCTTCGCCGAGCCCGCCGAGCAGGACAAGTTCTGTGCGCTCTGGGCCGATCTCTCGCAGGCGCTTGCGCGCTGGTCCGTGGACAGGGTCTATTACGAGCTCTTAAACGAGCCCAAGACTCCCGATGACGGAGATTGGAACAAGCTCGCTGCCCGCGCGCTCGCCGAAGTGCGCGTGCACGAGCCCGAGCGAATGGTCGCGATCGACTCCAACGGCACCGCCGACCCGCGAATGTTCTCGGGCCTACGTGTTCCGGAGGACGAGAACCTGATCCTCAGCTTTCACTTCTACGATCCGCTCCTGTTCACTCACTACCGGGCGTATTGGAGTGAGGTCAACGCTTACGAGGGACCGATCGACTACCCGGGAGAGCTTGCCCCGAAGGAGGATTGGGACGAGCTTCCGGAATCCGTGCGCTTCGGCGCGCGCAACGAGCGGGTCTTCGGCGCGCCGGACATCGAACGCGTGCTGGCGCCGGCGCTTGCCTTGGCCGGCGAGACGGGAATGCCCCTCTGGTGCGGAGAGCTAGGCGCACTAGGCACTACTCCCGACGTGGCCCGCGCGCGCTGGTACCGAGACGTACTCGGCGCTCTCGATCGCCATGGCATTCCCTGGACGCTCTGGGACTACAAGGGCGACTTCGGCATCTTCGACCGCGCTGGGCAGCCGACTTACGTACACCGGATCTTGAGCGGCATAGGCCTGCTCTCGTGAGAAGCGCTGGCTGCCGTCAAGCCGTGGAGGCAGGACTGCGGCGTTTCTCCTCCTCGGCTCGATCTCGCCGCCGAGGATGCCCGTCCCGCCACCCACTGCGATCGTAACGCGGAAACTCGCGCTTATCTGTCACGCGAGCGAAACAAAACCGTCAGTCTTCCAACCAAGATGCGCATCCTGCTCGTCTCGCAGATGTATCCCGGGCCGGAGGATCCCGATCTCGGAGTCTTCGTCGCCCAACTCGAGCGTGAGCTCCTGCGCCGCGGGCACGAAATCGAGCGTGCGGTGCTCGACCGGCGCTCGGGTGGGAAACGCCGTTTTCTGACTCTCTTGCGCGAGGCGAGAAAAAAGGCACGGAGGTTCCACCCGGACGTCATCTACGCTCACTTCCTCGTCCCGAGCGGCCTGATCGGAGCACTCGCCGGTAAGGCGCCGCTCGTGGTCACGGCGCATGGACAGGACGTGCGCAACATCGGCACCAGCCCGAGCCTGCGCAGGCTGACCGGGTGGACAGTCAAGCGAGCGAGCGCGGTCATCGCGGTGTCGGGTTTTCTCGCCATCGAGCTGGAGACGCAGCTTCGCGAAGCGCGCGGGAAAGTCGAGGTGATCGACTGTGGCGTCGATGTCGAGCGCTTCCGGCCTGGCGACCAATCAGCGGCCCGGGCCGTGCTCGGCTGGGACGGGAAGGCTCCGCTCTTCCTGTGCGCCGGCTCGCTGACCGCGCGCAAGAACGTCGTCCGGCTCGCCCGAGCATTCGAGCGTCTAGGCAAGGGCTCGCTCGTGTTCATCGGCGACGGGCCGCTGCGAGCGGAGCTCGAGGGCCTGGCGGGCGTGAGCGTGCTCGGGCGAGTTCCGCACGAACGAGTACCTGTCTGGCTCGCCGCCTGCGACGTTCTCTGCCAGCCGAGCCTGATCGAGCCTTTCGGCCAGGCGCTGCTCGAAGCGATGGCCTGCGGCCGGACGGTCGTGGCGACACGCATCGGCGGCCCGCCCGAGTTCGTCCCTGTCGGCGCCGGGCTGCTGGTCGATCCGCTGGACGAGGATGCGCTGGTGCGTGCGCTCGGGGACGCTGCGCGCCTTCCCTGCCCGAACGAGGCCGGAAGGGCAGCGGCCGCCGGGCACAGCGTCGAGCTACAAGCAGAGCGGATCGAGCAGCTCTTGCTGCGCGCGGCCGGTAGCGCCTGAGCCCAGCCGGCTCACGCCCTTGCTCGAGCCGAGATACCGATTGCGGTAAGTCCTCAGGCGCGGATGCGAGAGACGAGAATGCGTGCCAGACGAATCTCAGCGGGCCAGACGGCGGACTTCGCGCCGAGCGCGGCCACGGTCGTAAGAGTGATCTCGGTCCGTCCCCGGCCGACGAGCACCATGTCGGACATCATCCTCACGGTCGCGCCGGAGACCTTCACGTCCATGACGATCCGGTACGCGGCCGCGTAGGGCGCGATTTGCGGGATGCCGATGCGGCGCAGCGAGATGAGCCGTACGCCCGGGCTCTCCTGCTTCTTTGTTTGACTGCGAAGACAAGGCAGAAGCTGTGGCGAAAGCACCGTTCGTTGCCAGTCCAGTCGTACCATCCGTGACGTCTGAAGCACCTCGCTCTCGCTGGTGAACTCGAGCCCGGTGTGCTTCCAGACGGTCTTGGCCGCCCCGTTCAGAACGAGGTCGGACTCCTTCTCGTGGAAGTTGGCGCACGCCACCTCCGACGAAAGGTCGGGTTTCTGTGCTCCTCCGGTCCAGCCGCCTACGTTGCCGAGATCGACTCTCTTCACCACCACCGCTCGTGCCGCGGCGTGGCCGGCCGCTGTCAGGTGAATCTTCTGTTTGGCGGTCGCGCTACTCACGAGTGACAGCGCCACGACCAGTGCGAAACACGCGACCAGCAACGTGCGTAGGTGCGAATTCGATCTCATTCCAAGCTCCTCCCGCGAATCGAAGCTCGCAAGCGATACTGCGGACTTCGGCTTGTCTTCTCTCGTTTATGTATCGGCGAGCCCGGCCTCGCTCCTTATGCCAGTCACTCGCGACAGGGAAGGAATCCGAGTCGCTGGCGTGCAGTTGCGATACCGCCCGCTGCTATCCTCGGCTCTCTCATGGTCATTGGACTAGTCGCGGGTTTCCACATTCTCGTCTCGATCACGCTCGTCGTTCTCATCCTCATGCACTCCGGGCGCGAGGGCGGGCTCGGCGGGCTCGGCTTCACCCCGACGTCGCACGGAGGCACCCACATCGTCGAGCGCATGCTGACCCGCTACACGATCGTTGTCGCGGTGATCTGGTTCATCGATACGGTCGTGCTCTTCCGGCTTCTCAAGTAGTCGGACAGCTCAGCGAAAGCCGGTACAATCCGGGCCCAAGCGCTGGTGGCGGAATTGGTAGACGCGCAAGGTTGAGGGCCTTGTGGCCCGAATGGGCCGTGGAGGTTCAAGTCCTCTCCAGCGCACCTCACCGGTGAAAGTCGGCCCGCATCGCGGGCCTTGACTTTCACCGGCGGACTGACGGAGCGATGAACCGCGCCTTCGGTGCGAGTTCCTCACCTGCTCCTAGCAGCGAAGCGAGCTGGCCGGCCTTGGTTTGCGGGGTCCGAGTCGAGTTGGGGACGAGCGTTGAGCGAGCCGCGCCCGCCGTGTCGGTCGCGGCGGCCTCTGGACTGCAGGATGCGGCGTTCGCGTCGCTTGGCCGTACCGCGTGTACTGTCCTGCGCGCCGCCCGCCACCTCCTTTGCCAGAATCGCCTCAGTACCCCGAGAAGGCGCCTGGGTTTGGTGCGGCGCTTCTCTACTACGTGCAGGTCCGAATGAGCCGATCGGCTGACGACCTCTGCAAGCGTCGCCTCAGCGCGCCGAGAGATGCTGGTTGAAGCCAGCCCGTTTAGCGGGCCTAGACTTTCATCGGGCGATGACGACTCGAACGATGATCCGCACACTGCGGCGCGCGTTCTTTTTCATTGTGGTTGCCGGGGCTTGGGACAACGTCGACGAGATACGGCGGCTGCGCTACCGGGAGCCGATAATGGGCCCGGAAGATGAAGCTCGAATTCCAGCTCGAGGAGAGAACGCCGACCGTCGTCGAGTTCGACGAGCTGAGGAGATCCGTTGGCTGGCGGACCGGCGACGCAGAGGCGTTCGAGCACGGACTGCGTAAGTCGCTCTACGCCGTCTGCGCGCTCGTGGAGGGTCTAGTCGTGGGCACGGCCAGAGTGGTCGGAGACGAGAGCACTTGTTTCTACGTCCAGGACGTGATTGTCAGGCCCGAGCACCAGCGGATGGGTATCGGCACGGCGCTGATGGAGAAGGCAATGAGCTACATCGACCGGAGCGCCTGTGCCGGCGCGGTGGTCGGGATCATGGTGGCCAAGAATAGAGAGGCGTTCTACGAGAAGTTCGGCTTCTGGCAACGGCCGAACGAGGAGTACGGCCCCGGCATGATGCAGTTCTGGCGCGAGTCCGAGTGGTGAATTCCGTAGAGACGCAGGTAGTTGACGGTGTCCGGAAGGAGCGCTAGCCTTCATGGCGAACAGGTGTTCGCTACCTAAACCCGTCAAGGAGGATCGCTTGCTAACGCCGCGACAGAGAGAGATCTGGGATTACCTCGTCGCCTATGTCGACCAGCACGGCTATCCACCGACCGTGCGCGAGATCGGGCAGGCCGTCGGGCTCGCGTCGCCCTCGACGGTGCATGCCCATCTCGCCAATCTCGAGCGAGCCGGCCTGCTCAAGCGTGACCCGACCAAGCCGCGCGCCCTGGAGCTGATCGCACGCGAGCGCGAGAACGAGCATCGGCTTCCGCTCGTCGGTCAGGTGGCGGCGGGGACGCCGCTTCTCGCCGAGGAGAACATCGAGGACTATCTGGCCGTGCCGGAGCCACTCTCGCGCGGAGGCGACGAGTTCCTGTTGCGCGTCAAGGGCGACTCGATGATCAAGGCCGGAATACTCGACGGCGACATCCTGGTCGTACGCCGGCAGGAACATGCCGAAAACGGAGAGATCGTGGTTGCACTCGCCGGCGAGGACGAAGCGGCCGGCGAAGCCACGGTGAAGCGGTTTTTCCGGGAAAGCGGACGCGTGCGTTTGCAGCCCGAGAACGACGCGCTCGAACCGATCTACGCCGATTACGTGAGGATTCTCGGCAAGGTGAGTGGCGTCTTTCGAATACTTTCCTGAGCTATCGGGAACGACAAACGCATGACAGTCGCCCACCTTCATCAAACGCTCGAGCAAGAGCTGTGTGCGCTTGCCCGCGGCGCCAGCCTGCAGTGCCTGGTTTGCGGCGAGTTCGTGCTACACGAGGGTGCAGACGTCGTCTGTCCCGAGTGCGGTTCGTCCTGGCCGGGGCTTCTTGGCGGCACCGGCGCGGCGCTAAACTGCGAGTCGCAGGCCGGGTGACCGCGAGCCGCCCCGGCGGTTCGAGGAAAGTCCGGACACCATAGGGCAGGATGCTGGGGAAATCCCAGGCGGCGAAAGCCGACGGAAAGTGGCACAGAAAGGACACCGCCTCCGGGCAACCGGCGGTAAGGGTGAAAAGGTGGGGCAAGAGCCCACCAGCGTCGTGGTGACACGGCGGCTTGCCAAACCCCTTCCGGTGCAAGGCGAAGCAGGTCCCGCTCAGGTGGCCCGCCCAGGGACCGGGTGCGCCGCTCGAGCCGCCGGGCAACCGGCGGCCTAGATGGATGGTCACCCTCGACAGGATCCGGCTTACAGGCCTGCTAAGGAAAACCCCCGCTCAGCGGGGGTTTTCTAGTAATCGGCGTCACTTTTCCAGGTAGGCCGGGCGATACCGACGGACTGTCAGGTCGCTCAACCTCTGAGCGCAATCTCGAGCCTTGTTCCCGTTCCCGGCTTGCTCGAGATGGCGAAGTCGGCGCCGATCGAGGCGGCGCGCGCGCGCATGTTCTTCAGGCCCTGGCCGGTGCCGCGCCGCCCGTCCGCACGCTCTCCCTCGCCGAAGCCGTCTCCGTCGTCGCGGACAATGACCCTGCGACGGCCGCCTCTTTCCACGATCTTGAGCTCGGCCCAGTCGGCGTTGGCGTGCTTGCGCACGTTCGCGAGTCCCTCCTGGACGATGCGGAAAATCTCGATCTGCTCGTCCGGAGCGAGGCGGATGTCGGCGTCTATCTCGACGTCCACCTCCAACTTGCCGTCGGCGCAGAGGAACTCGACGTAGCGGCGTAGAGCTGCGTCGAAGGGCGCGCTTCCTCCGGCCGAGGAGAGGGCGAGCACCGCGAAACGAGCCTCCTGCTGAGCCAGCGCCGCGGCCTCCTCGAGTCGGGGTAGGACTTCGTCGAGCTTCGCACCGCTCCTGAGCAGGTTGAGATGAGTCGAGAGCGCGAACAGGTACTGGGCGAGTCCGTCGTGGATCTCGCGCGCGACTCTCGCTCTCTCCTCCGACACGGCGCGACCGAATTCGGCGGCGCGGATTGCGCGCCAGACTCCGACCACGAGCAGGGCGCAGGCGAGGAGGCGCAGGAAGTCGCCGAGCGCAACCTTCTCGCCGGGCAAGAGCGGTTTGAAAACGAAGTTGAGACTCGAGAACAGCCACAGCGTCGCTGCCAGCGCTATCCAGCTGTCGAGGTCTTCGGATCTATTGCGAAAGCGCAGGCCGAAGCCAACCATCGCGCCGAGGTAGAGCAAAGCGAGCAGCGCGAAGGCGATCGTCAGCGGCAACTCGGAGTCGTTCGAGTTGCCCGACGTGGCCAGCGCGTGAGCGAGTGCGCGGGATCCGCTCCAGAAGACAAGCAGCGCGAGTAGACCCGCTCCGAGCACGATCGGGAGCGCTCGCTCGGGGATGCGCGTCTGTCCCGGCGCAAAGGCTGCGGCAGCGATGAGCGCAGCTGAGAGAAGCCGGCCGATCAAGCCGGCCCAAGCTACCGGTCTGCTGATCGAAGAGCCACCCAACGTCGGAGCTATCTCGAAGGCAAGCAGCGAGAGTGCTGCCACGCTGAAACCGGCGCAGAGCAGTAGATCGGTGCGGCGCGCGTCGACGGCGAACCGGATACCGGCCAGAACTGCCACCAGCGCCGTGGCGAGCGCGATCGAGGTGTCGAGTACCAGCAACAGTTGGGGTAGATCGAAAGTGCTGGGAAGGCTCGGGTACGTTCCCCAGAGTGTCAGCGCAGCGGTGAGCAGCGAGATGAGCAGAAGCTCGCCCGCGAGCCAGGAGTGATACGCGCTCTCGTGTTGTTGGCGATCGACCTCCACGTTCACCCCTTTTCGGCAACAATGGGGCTGCCGATAAGGCATGAAACCATGTCCGAGCGCGTGCTCATCGTCGATGACCACCCGTTGACGCAGGAAGCCCTTGCGTCACTTCTGACTCAGCATGGTTTCGAAGTCATCGGCCAGGCGGCAAGCGGAGAGGAAGCGATCCGGCAAGCGGCGAAGGCACAGCCGGATCTCATTCTGCTCGATCTCTCGATGCCGGGGATGAGCGGGCTCGAGGCGCTTCCCGAGCTGCGCCGCGTTGCTCCCGGCTCCGAGGTCATCGTTCTGACCGCCTCGGGGACCGAGGAGAATCTCCTCAGCGCCATTCGCGGGGGTGCCTCCGGCTATCTACTCAAGACGGAGTCTCCGCAGAGAATCGTCGAGTTCTTACGTGGCGTGGTCAACGGCGAGGCCGCGCTTTCCGGGTCGATCGCCCGCCGCCTGCTCGAGCAGGTGCGGGACGGAAGTCACGACCGCGGCGTGCCCGACGAGATCGCCTCGCTTCTTTCGGCGCGTGAGCTCGAGGTGCTACTTCTGCTCGACGAGCATCTCGGCACCGAGGACATCGCTCGCCGGCTCTATATCTCCGAGCACACGGTCAGATCGCACGTGAAGAGCCTCTTGCACAAGCTTGGCGTCTCGTCTCGACGTGAAGCGCTCGAGAGACTGTCTCGCGCCCGTCACTGAGAGCCGAAGTTCACATTCACTCATTACGGGGGAGGCGCGGGGGATGAAATCACTCACGCAGATGTTCGATGATCTGATCAAGGAACGGGATGGCTGCGATGATTGACGAGCGCGACCGGCGAAAGCCGGTCGCAGCTTATCCGGAGAAAATCTTGCGATTTTCTCCGGCGGGTCTAGTCAGGCGCTGAGCGCGCCTGCGGCGCTTGCTCAGCGTTCTGCTCCTATAAGCGTGGCGAGAGTGGGCGAAGTGCTCTGCGGGGTCCGGCTTGCGTTGAAGACAGCCCTAGTGAGCCGCAGCCGCACATGTCGGCTGCGGCGGCAGCGAATGAATCGTCGCGCTCCGCGCTCGATCCACTCGGATGAAGGAGGGGGGACACGCGCGAGGCTCGAGCGCGAACTTCGCGGTGAGCCTCGCGCTGCCGTCGCGACCGACATGGCGGGCGCGACACACGCCAGTCTCGTTCCCAACCGAAATCGAACCCCACAAGACAACTCCCGTTACCCACGTTCAGCAGGTAGGAGCAGCAATCTTCGAGAGCGCCGAAGGCGCGCGAAGATCAGAGTGACGGCCGGAGAAAGTCGCAGACTTCCTCAGGCTATTCAGGAGGGATTCTCGAAGCCGCTGATGGTCGTTTCGACCAGGCGCGGCAGAGTGCCCGTGTTGTAGCCACCCTCGAGCACGGCGGCGAATCGTGGCGAGAGACTCGCCGTTCTGCTTGCTAGGTGGTGAAAGGCGTTATCGGTCAAGACGGTCGGCGAGAGCGGATCGTCGTGGTGGGCGTCAAAGCCGATCGACACGAGCACGATGTCCGGTGCGAAGGCTTCGACAGCCGGGTAGGCGATCTGCTCGAAGGCCTGCAGGTAGGAGCGGTCCCCGGTGCCTCCGGGAAGGGGGATGTTCAGCGTTGTAGGACTCTCTCCACCCGGAATGTCTTCGTTCGTCTTGCTTTTCGGCCTTGGGCCCCCCGTGCCCGGGTAGTACGGCCAGGCGTGCAGCGAGACGTAGAGGACGGTCGGATCGTCCCAGAAGATCGCCTCGGTCCCGTTCCCGTGGTGGATGTCCCAGTCGAGAATCGCCACCCTCTTCAGTCCGAGCTCAGCTTGCGCGTAACGAGCGGCGACGGCGACATTGTTGATGAGGCAGAAGCCCATCGCGTTCTCGCGCGAGGCGTGATGGCCGGGTGGGCGGGTGAGCGCGAAACCGCCGCGGCGAACCGCCTCCAACGCCGCCCCGGCGGCGAGTCTGGCTGCCTGGGCACTGGTCGGCGTAACGAATGTGTCGAAATCGATCCACCTCGTATCGCCGCCCGTCTGCTCGAGGCTGTCGAGGTAAGAGGCCGAATGGACGCGCTCGAGATCGACACGCGTGGCCGGCGCGGCCGTGACGTGATCCGGGAAGGCGGAAAGAAGCACCCGCAGGCGGCTCTGGGACTCCGGGTGGAACTCAGGAGCCGGATGCAGATTGACCAGATCGGGATGTACTACGACGTCGATGACGCCGTCCTCCTGCTCGGAGTGACGTCTGCGTGAGGCCTCTGGGTCATGGTGGGACGCCTGCGCACGGCGCTGATTCTACTGTCTGGCTTGTGGGTTTCGACCGGCTCCGCGTGGGCCGAAGATGTGGTGACGGTCCACGACTCCGTGCCCGGTCGAGCCTCAATTGACCTCAGACCTCTCCGATAAGGTGTCGCAGGGACAGATGAGCGCGAAAACACTCGTGATAGCTGAGAAGCCCTCCGTCGGCCGCGACCTCGCGGGCGCACTGCCAGGTTCGTTCGTCAAGCACGAGGGCTATCTCGAATCCGAGACGCATGTCGTAACCTGGGCGGTCGGGCACCTGGTCGAGCTAGTCGAGCCCGAGGACTACGACGAGCGCTTCAAGCGCTGGCGCATGGCCGATCTGCCGATCGTGCCCGAGGCCTTCAGACTCAAACCGCGCGATTCCAAATCGCGTAAACAGCTCGACATCGTGCTGAAGCTGCTCAAACGCGATGACATCGGCGAGGTCATCAACGCCTGCGACGCGGGGCGCGAGGGAGAGTTGATTTTCGCCTATGTCTATGAGGTGTATCTCAACTCGCGCGGGGCTAAGCCAAAGGACGTGACCCGCCTCTGGATCTCGAGCATGACGAAGCAGGCGATTCACGATGGCTTCGAGCATCTGCGCCCGGGCGAGCAGATGGCTTCGCTCGAAGCTGCCGCGCGCTCGCGTTCCGAGGCAGACTGGCTGGTCGGCATGAACGCGACTCGCGCCGCCACGATCCGCGGTCGCGCCTGGGTAGGAGGGGTCGTCTCGCTCGGTCGTGTGCAGACACCGACGCTTGCGATGATCGTGAGCCGCGAACGCGAGATCCAGGCCTTCGTACCTGAGCCCTACTGGCTCGTGCACGCCGGTTTCGATGCCGGTTACGAAGGGCTCTGGTTCGAGGGCGACGAGACGCGATTGAAGGATGGCGAGCGCGCGCAGGCTATCGCCGAGAAGGTGAACGGCGCCGAGGGTTTGGTTAGATCGGTCGAGCGCAAGGAGGCAAGCGAGCGCTCGCCGCTCCTCTACGACCTCACTTCGCTTCAGCGCGACGCCAACCGTCGCTTCGGCTTCTCGGCTCAAAGGACGCTCAGGGCGGCCCAATCGCTCTATGAGAGCAAGAAGGCGATCACCTACCCGCGCACCAACTCTCGCTTTCTCTCCGGCGACATGGTCTCGCTGCTAAAGCCCACCACCGCCACGCTGGAGCCGATCTCGGAATATGCCGAGGCCGCGCGATTCGTACTTGGGCTCGAGAGCCTCCCGCTTGGGCGGGTGGTCAACGACGCCAAGGTCGAGGATCACCACGCGATCATTCCTACCAACGACGAACACGATGTCGAGCGCTTCTCCGACGACGAGCGACGGGTGTTCGATCTGGTCGCCCGGCGTTTCCTGGCCGTCTTCCACCCGCCGGCGCGCTACGCGAAGACGACCGTTATCACCGAGGTGGAGGGCGAGAGCTTCCGCACCCGTGGAAAGATCACACTCGCGGCCGGCTGGCGCGCGGTCTACGGCTTCGGTGCGAGCGGTAACGGGCGCGCGAACGAGAAGGGAGAAAACGACGAGGACAGCGAGGAGGGTGAGCTTCCGGCTCTGGCCGACGGCCAAAAGGTCGTCTGCGTAAACGCGGAGAGTGAGGGCAAGGAGACGAAACCGCCGCCTCGCTACAACGAGGCAACGCTCCTATTGGCCATGGAGACGGCAGGGAAGCTGATCGACGATGAAGAGCTGCGCGAGGCGATGAAGGAGCACGGGCTGGGCACGCCCGCGACCCGCGCCGAAACGATCGAGACGCTGATCAGACGCGAATACATCGAGCGCGCCGGGAAGGAGCTGCAGCCGACGCCGAAGGGACTGCAGGTGATCTCCATGCTCGAGGCGCATCCGCTCACGTCGGCCGAGCTAACGGGCGACTGGGAGAAGCGCCTCGGTGACATCGAGCGCGGCTCCGGCGATCGCTCCGATTTCATGGAAGAGATCGAGCGTTTCACGCGCGAGACGGTCGAGAAGATCGCTGCACTCGACCGCGAGAAACTGCGTCCAGAAAGGGTTGAACTCGGGCCGTGTCCACGTTGTGGCGCCGAGACGGGAGAGATCATCCGCGAGAACTCGCGCGCCTACGGCTGCACGAGTTGGAAGAGTCGCGAGGAGACCGGTTGCGGGTTCGTGATCTGGAAACGAGTCGCCGGGCGCTCAATAACGCCGGAGATTGCCCGACAACTACTTGCACAAGGGCATACAAATGACGTAATATCCGGATTCCGAAGCCGAGGCGGCAAACATTTTCGCGCGCGCCTCGTCTTGAACGCCGAAGGGCAGATCGAGTTCGAGTTTCCGGCGCGCTCGCAAACTGCTCAGCCGGCTGCCGCGGAATAGAGAAGGGTCGGAGCCCGTTACGGAGATCAGGCGAGCATCCGGAAAGATTCGCGGGTCGGAAGTCGAAGCCTGAGCGAGAGAGAAGGTTCGCAAGCAGGCCAAAAGGAAAGAAAGGACGTCGAGGGTCAGTTGACGCACAATCAATTGCAGGAAGTCTTCGAGAGTAGCGAGAGCGTCCGCGCGTTCGTGGATGCCGCGGAGGAACGCGGTATCGTCGAGCCGGTAGAGATCGAGGCGCTCGCGGTCGAGCACGACCTCACCGAGATCGAGGTGGAAGATCTGATGCGTGAGCTCGAGCGGATCGGTGTCGAGATCGCCCAGCCGCTTGAAGTTCCCGCCGTCGAGAGCGTCGAGCTGGCAGAGAAGGTTGCGGTGGAGGTGCCGGAGCTTTCGGGCGCCGCGGACAGCCTTCAGCTCTTCCTCGCCGATGTCGGCAAGCACAGGCTTCTGACCGCGGCGGACGAGGTGGCTCTCGCCAAGCGCATCGAGCGCGGCGATCTGGTTGCCAAGCGCCGCATGATCGAGTCCAACCTACGGCTGGTCGTTTCGATCGCCAAGGGCTACCGCGGCCTCGGCGTGCCGTTTCTCGATCTGATCCAGGAGGGCACGCTCGGGCTGAATCGCGCGGTCGAGAAGTTCGACTGGCGGCGTGGTTACAAGTTCTCGACCTACGCCACCTGGTGGATTCGCCAGTCCGTGCAGCGCGCGGTCGCCAACCACGCGCGCACGATTCGCGTGCCCGTTCATGTCGTCGAGCGCCAGCAGAAGCTTTCTCGTGCCGCTCGGCGGCTCGAGGTCGAGCTGGGCCGCGAGGCGACGCGCGACGAGCTCGCCGAGGCGACCGGTCTTCCCATCCAGCATGTCGACGAGGCACTCGGTGCGGCTTCGGCCTCGGTTTCTCTCAACCAGACCGTCGGCGCAGACGACGAGGGTGAGCTCGGCGATCTCTTTGCCGACCGCGAGGCGTCCGACCCGTTCGACGAGGCGGAGGAATCGCTACGGCGTCAGGGAGTGCGTAAGGCGTTGGAGGCACTGCCGGAACGCGAGCGGCGCATCCTCGAGTTGCGTTTCGGTTTCGAGGGCGAGCCATGGACACTCGAAGCGATCGGGCACGAGCTCGATCTCACGCGTGAGCGTGTGCGCCAGCTCGAAGGCCAGGCACTCGCCAGGCTTTCCGCTCTGCGCGAGCTGTCCTCGCTAGCAGCGGCCTGATCCAATAACTCCAAAAAGTTGGTTCGAGTACCTTTCTGGGTGCCATTCTGCGACGCTCTCCGACGACACGCCGTTAGGATTTTCCCCACTGTCCAGATGATCGCGGGGAGGCAGCGGTACTAGCTCGTACGGGGACAGCAGTTGTTCTGGTCGTTCTGTTACTCGCGTTCGCGGCGGGTTGTGGCGGCTCCGGCGGTGGGTCTGGGAGTTCAACGCCGTTCAGGTTCCGCAGCTTCCCGACATTGCGAGTCGAGATCGACGCTGGTGCCGATTCTCTCGACCCGGGGCTCTCCTATACGAGCGAGAGTTGGCAGAGCCTCTGGAATGTCTATCTGAGCCCGCTCGGATATCAGCACGTGAACGGCCGGGCGAGCACTCAGATCGTGCCGGCGCTTGCCGAGAGCATGCCGAACATCTCCGACGGCGGGCGCGTCTACGAATTCCGTCTGCGCAAAGGGCTCCGCTACTCGAACGGCACGCGTGTGCTTGCCGGCGATTTCGGCTACGCAATCCGTCGCCTCTATCTGCTCGACTCTCTCGGCGCGCCGCTTTTCGATGACGTCGTCGGAGCGAGCGGCGCCGCCGCCCGTCGGGGGCCGATCTCCGGCATCGAGAGCGACGACAGTACGCGAACGATCACCATCCACCTCAAGCGTCCGAGCGCTGACTTCGCCGACGCGCTGGCGAGTCTTTTCGCTGCGCCTGTCCCGCAGAGCACGCCGAGTCACGACCAGACGCGCGAGCCGATTCCATCGACGGGTCCCTACAAGATCACTCAAGTCAGATGGCCGCGGGACTTCACGCTAGTGCGCAATCGCTTCTTCGAGCCCAGCGAGACCGTCCCAAGAACAAACCCCGACCGCATCATCGTCAGCGTCGCGAAAGACAGTAGAACTGCGTTTGAGCAACTGGTCGCCGGGGAGGCCGACTACACAGGCGTGCCGATCGCGCTCGCCGCCCTCGAGCGAGCCGAGCAGAAGGGTTTCGTCAAGCTCCGCATTCACCCCGGCGCCAACACCTACTACTTCTTCATGAATGCGCGAGTCTGGCCGTTCAACAGCGTTCGCGTGCGCCGCGCGGTCAACTTCGCTCTCGACCGCGAGAAGCTGGTGAAGATCTTCGGAGGGCCGGCTACGCCGACTGAGAACATTCTGCCGCCGGTCTATCCGTCGTATAAGAAGCACGACCTCTATCCCTACGACCTTGCGAAAGCCAGGGCGCTGATTCGTCGTGCGAAAGCGACCGGCGCGAAGGTGACTATTTATGGTCTCTCGCGTCCCGCGACGGCGCGGGCGCTGGTTTTCTATCTCAAGCGCCAGCTCACGGCCATCGGTCTCAGACCGCGCTCGACACCGAGACTGCTTTCTCCGGAGCTGTACTGGACGACCGTCGGCAGTCGCCGCACGCGCGCGCAGATCGGTTACGCGTTCTGGATTCAGAGCTATCCGCAACCGCTCGAGTGGTTCGGGCCGCTCCTGAGCGGCGACCAGACCGGCGGGCTCGCGAACACGAACTACTCGTTTGCGAACGTTGCCTCCTTCAATGCGGAGATCGAGCGACTCTCTCGAGAGCCAGAGCTGACGGACAGCGTGAACGAGCAGTGGGCGACTCTCGACTCGAATGTGATGCGCTGGGCCCCGGTCGCCCCCTTCCTCAATCAGGATTTCGTCGACGCGTTCGGACCGCGCGTAGATCTCCGCTGTTACGTCTCGAATGTGCTCTACGGGCTCGATTACGGCCGACTCTGCCTTGGCTAGGGAGTCGAGGCGATCGCTGACGGCTCCGGCGGATACCTAGAAAGGGGGAATCCCTGGAACGAGGGACAAGGCCGCGCTAAAGAGGCTCTCGCTCAAGGCCGATACCGAGGCCGTGGACGCTGCCGAGCGAAGGGAAATCCTGAGCCGTTATATCGACCACTCGCGACGGTTCGAGGAGGTCGCGCAACGCCGCTCGGGCGCGACCAGCGGTGAGGTCATCCCCTTTGGCGCGCCGCTCCGCGTAGAGCAGGAGCCCACGAGCCGGGAGTTGGAGGTTCTTCAGCTCATCTCGGACGGTCTCGTCAACCGGGAGATCGGCTCCCGCCTCTTCCTATCGGAGGAGACGGTCAAATCGCACGTCCGCCATTTGCTCGCCAAGCTTCAGGCACGGTCACGAGCCCACGCCGTCGCCGTTGGCTTCCGGCGCGGGCTCATAACCTAGTTCCGGCCCCTCTTCCCCAGTCTGTGGATATCCCTCGATAGGGGGATGCCGAGGGACTCCGAAAGGGGAAGGATCAGAGTCCCCTACCAGGACTTCGACAGCCCGCCTAGCGCAGCTAGGTTTACGCATGCTGCGACGAATGCGACGATCTTGAGAATGCGATAACGCATTATGCCCTCCTCCATCAATATCGATAACAGGGGGCAATCCCCCTCACGTGAGACGGTCGGCACCCCCCTGCCGACTGACTCTATAAAAGATCGCGCCGCGATGTCGTTACAGCGTCTGTTGGTTCTTCGCGGCTACGTAGGCGCGACGGCGGCCGCGGCGCTCGGACTCGTTTTTCTTATCGTCTCTCGCGGTTACGGTTTCGGACCCGTTATTCCGACCGTCGTGATGGCGGGCGCAGCGTTAATTAGTGAGAAACAGACCGTTCGTATGAATCAGCACCTAGAGTTATCGGTGACGTTTCTTCCGGCGCTGTTCTCCGCTGTTGTGCTCGGACCTCTGTCAGCCATGGTGGTGGCGCTCGCGAGCCTGTTGGTCGATCTACGTCGTCCGTGGGAGCGCTGGCTTATCTGGTCGAGTTCTCGGTGTCTTATTTTGGGGCTAGCCTCCCTCGCCGCAACGCTGGTGGGATCGAGAGAGACGTTGGGCGGCTTGTTCGCCGCAGTCGCGACGGCATCGGTCATTGTTGTTCTTTCGGAATCCGTAATAGGTTCACTTACCGTCGCAATCAGGGGCGTCGAGATTTTAAGCGCACATTTTCGAGAGACGGCGAAGATAATGGGGTTCGGACTGCTTGTCTATATACCGGTAATCGCCGGACTCGCTTACATCTACGAACTCGTGTCGCCTTGGGCCGTTGTGTTATTTATCGGGCCGGCTATCGCAGCCCAACGGTTTTTCGTTCTTTATAGGGAGCAAATGCGAACGGCGACTGAGTTAACGGTCGCAATAGAAAAGCTTGAGAGAGTGAACTTGTCGTTTGCGACTGCTCTAGTAGCGGCTCTCGATGCTCGGGATCACTATACAGCCGGACATTCAGCGGCGGTGGCCGTATACACACGAGATATCGCAAAACGTATCGAGCTGTCTGAAGAAGAAACAAATCGAGCTCACCTCTGCGGTCTACTACACGATATCGGTAAAATCGGAGTACCCACAGGTGTCCTAGAAAAGAGCGGGCCACTTAAAAGAGATGAGCGCCTCGCGATTGAAACGCACGCCGAAACGGGAGCGTCGATACTCGAGCGAATCGAAGGGTACGAGGAAATCGCTCGCGCCGTACGCCATCATCACGAGCGCTATGATGGCTTTGGCTATCCCCACGGTCTTCAGGGAGAAGAGATCCCGATTATCGCGAGACTCGTTGCGGTCGCCGATGCCTATAGTGCTATGACCTCCGAGCGACCGTATCGGCGAGCGCTCGTGTCTAGTGAAGCGCGAAAACGAATAGAGCGGGAGGCGGGAAAACAGTTCGATCCAAATGTAGTGAAAGCGTTTATTACCGTGCTAGGTCAGGCATCAGAAGCGTACGTATCGGGAACCGATAGCGACTTCGAGATCGAGATCGGTTATTTAGAGACAAGAGAAACTAATACCGCGCTCACTGTTTCTTCGTAGTAAACCTATTCGGAGTAAACAGCATGGAGTGCCGCCTCCATTCGATTACGAACACCGAGTTTTTCGTAGATATGACGTAGGTGGACTTTCACTGTTACGGGGCTAATAAAGAGTGTGTCGGCGATTTCCTTGTTAGATCGACCGTCGGCGATAAGGCGAAGAACTTCTCGCTCTCTCTTCGATAAGCGATCCGCTGGTTGGGCTCGTAATGAAATCGTCTTCTGTATAGGAATGTCGTAGCGATCGGCGAGGCTGTGGTCGTGAGTGTAACGAAGGATGGGCGCGACTCTACTAACGAGCGTAGGATCCATCGAGATCTGATTTAGAATATCCGGATAAGCCCGATATGACCAGACGAAAGTATTCCACTGTCCGCATCGCTCAACGAACATCAGAGCGTTTCGTAAGACTAGGGTTTTATCAGTGGCGCCATCCCGAATTGCGACGATTGCGCGAGTTAATGAAGTGAGCGAGCGAGTTTCGGTGTGTCGAGTCGTGGCGTCAGCTTGTGAAGCTAGGCCGATAGCGTCATTGTTGTTACCCATGCACGCGCATTTGAGAGCGTCGACACCGTAACCAAGGCCCTGCCAACAGAATGCTGCGGTATCGTCGATCTGAATACGAGATGTGGTATCGGCGTCGTCTCGTTTTACGAGGTTTACTATTTCGCGAAGAGAGCGAACGTGCATACCTATCGAGCCGCGAGGAGAGTGAGAACTTCCGGCAGCGGCATCAAGTAACAGATCCGCGTGACGGTAACGCCGTAAGCCGATCGCGTTAGCAGCTCGCGCACATAGGATACTAGGAACGCCGATTGAAAGATCGTAATCCTGAAGTAGCGCCCACGTTTCGGATAACGCGATTTCAGCATCGGAATAGCGAGCGAGGCCAATAAGATGATCGCAGTAAGTAGCCAAGAAGCTCGCCCGTATTTGTGGATGAACGCGATCGAGAAGGGGGAAAACAACGTCAAGAGGTCGGTGCTCATTCCCTTCGAATCCGAGTAGATTCGACAGCAGTAAGCCAGCCTGGGCTGTTCTCACGAAAGATTCGGGGCCGCCGTCTTGGTATGAGGAGAGTTGTGCGAGGACCGCAGCGGAACTATCGCCCTCGAGCTCATGGGAGCAAAGGAATGTTGTCCAAATGCATTGCTGGGTTGCGTCGCGCGATGGGGCGGCCTTCCGAGCTTCCCTGAGGTGGTCAAGAGCGATATCGAGATGATCGGAGAAGTGAGCACTTCGGCCGGCGATCGCGTGTGCGCGCCAGCGAAGAGGATCTGATCTATCGAAATGGTGGGTGGCTTGGAGAGCGAGTGCGTAGGCCTTCGCGTGATCGCCGGCGAGAAATGCCATCTCGGCCTCGGCGAGGTCTAGAAGCGGTGAGATGAGCCCTTTTTCGCGTCCGAGCTCGGTCCATGATTGGAGCGCCGGGACGCGGCTTCCGTCGAGGAGGGTCGGTAACGAGCACTCGATCAAACGCGGAAGGAGGTCGGGGCGATTGCAGTCCTGAATCAGCTGCCAGACGTCGTCCCAACGCTCGCTTGCGAGAAGTACTTCCGCCAGTTCGGATACGAGCTGCGCGCGGTCGGGGCGCTCGCTGAGCCTGTGCTTCAGGAACTCGCGAAGGAGGGGGTGAAGCACTCGTTCACCGGTTTCGCTACCGCCGTGGAAGAAGCCGCTTCGTTCGGCGTCCTCGGCGAGCTCGAGCGCCGACGCACTGCCGAGGCGCTCTAGCAGATCTCTGGTAAGGCAGGGGGCGGCCGAGATCTGGCAGAGAAAGCGCTGAAGATCGAGCGAAGCGTTTCGGTACAACTCCTCGGCGAAGTAGTCGTAGAGACCGGTGAGGAGTGCATCTCTCGGTGGGGATGGGTCTCGAGAGCGAGCGGCGAGCCCGAGCACTGCCGGCCAGCCGTGGCAGAGCTCCACGAGCTGTGTCCGCTGTTTTTCGCTGGCGATCGGCTCCAAGACCTGGCGGGCCTCTTCGGGTGTCATCTGCAGCTCTTCGCGGCCGATCTCGAGCAGCTCTCCATAGAGACGTAAACGCGAGCTCGCCCAGCGAGGGCGGGCGCGGCTTGTGATGAGCAAACGCAGCGGTGCTTCGCGGACGAGCGCGCCGACGAAGCGCTCACAGGCTTGCGACAGCGCAAGCGCCTGATAGTCGTCGATCACAAACCAGCTCTTGCTCGGCCAGGCCGCGAGGTCGTCGGCAAGAAGCTCGGCGAGTAAGACCGCTTCGGCTTCCGGGTTGGAGGAGACGCTGAGCCGGGTGAGCATCCTCGTGCAGGCTTCGGGGGCGATTGTGGAAACGGCCTTCGCAATCCGGGCCGCCACGGCCGCGACATCGAAGCTCTCTGATCCGACCGAGTACCAGGCGTGAGCGATTCCGCAGCCTTTGACCCATTGCTGCGCCAGCGTCGTCTTCCCGCAACCCGCCGGCGCGATCAGCGCGATGATGCGCGCATCGGAGCGCCCCAGCCTCTCGAGCAGGCGCGGCCGTTCGATCAGCTGCGACTCGGATCGCTGCGGCTCTTTCTCGGTCGACTCGATTGTCGCCATCCGCGTACGCTAACCCGCTTGTGTCTCCGATTACGAAACGAGGAACCGGAACCGGCGCAGAGTTGCGCCCGCGACCGCCGAGGCCGCGGGCGCGCCTGTCACCCTCTCAGGGGGATGGGATCGGAGAGGGGTCGTACAAACGGGTCGCTACCGGTGAGCCTGTAGTACGCGCAGGGAATCTGTCGTCGCCGCTCGACGCCGAGCTTCTGGCGAAGCGCGTCACAGTGAGCTTTCACCGTTCGTGCCGAAATGCCGAGGTGCCGCCCGACCTCTTCGTTTGAGCAGCCGGCGGCGATCAGCTCGACGATCTGCCGCTGTCGGTCGGTGATCGCCGGCGAAGTGCGGATTGCTTGGAGGGGCATGCGAAGAGGCTAATAGCGGTCGAACACGATCGTAAGTACACCGAGGGCGTATCCGGAGGCGTATCTCGCCGCCCCGCCAGGAAAGCCAGAGACGGCGGACTAGGTTAGGGTTTTCGCTCTATGAAGGTCGGCATCGTCGTGCCCTACTCGTGGTCCTACTGGGGAGGTGTGCTCGAGCACGCCCACCATCAGGCCGCCGCGTTACGCGAGCTCGGCGTCGAGACCCGCACGATCGTCGGTAACGACCCTCCCGGGCCGCTCACCCGCATTCTTCATCCGCGCAGCGGCCGTCACGACCCCAAGCCGGAAGGCGTTATACCGGTCGGTCGCTCGGTGATAGTGCCGGCGAACGCCTCGCTGCCGAACATCATTCTCACCCCCGGTGTCTATCCCCGAATCAAGCGAGCTCTCGAGAACGAGCGCTTCGACCTGATCCACGTGCACGAGCCGATGACGCCGGCGATCGCCGTGATCGCGCTGGCGCTCGCCCGCTGCACGACTGTCGCCACTTTCCATGCCTCGGGCAATCTTGGCTGGATGCGTGGCGGAAAACCGCTCTGGGGGTTCCTGATGGAGCGCCTCGATGCCCGTATCGCCGTCTCGGAGCAGGCACGGGCTTCGGCTGCCCGCTGGCTGCCGGGCCACTACGAGATCGTCCCGAACGGGATCGTCATTCCCGACCGGGTCGACGCCGGGGGTCGTGAGGAGAAGATCGTCTTCATCGGCCGGCACGATCCGCGCAAGGGCCTGTTGACTCTGCTCAGCGCCTGGCCCGAGATCCGGCGTCGCACGGGCGCGACGCTGAAGGTGATCGGCGCCGATCCGCTCTCGGTGCGGCTGCTGATGACTCGCCACCGGCTCCGTGAGGACGGGCTCGAGCTGCCCGGCTTCCTGAGCGAGGAGCAGCTGACGGCCGAGATCTCGAGCGCCAAGATGCTGGTGGCTCCCTCGCTCAGCGGCGAGAGCTTCGGCATGGTGTTGACCCGCGCCTACGCCAGCTCGACGCCCGTGGTCGCTTCCGACATCCCCGGCTACCGGGACGTTTTCGACGGGAGTGCGGGCGTCGCCGTTCCCCCGGGCGATGTCGAAGCCCTCCAGCAGGCGGTGATCGGGCTGTTCGAGAACGAGCCGCGTCGCCGCCGCATGGGGGAGGCCGCCAGGAAGATCGCCGTCGAGCGCTACGACTGGCGCGACATCGCCGCCCGCCTGCTCTCTATCTACGAGCTCGCGATCGAGGGCCGTTTCGATACCGAGACGGCGGCGGTAGAGGCGTGAGGGGCCTCAGCACGCTTCAGAGATGGGTAATCACCGTAGCTGTCGCGCTCGCGCTTGTGGCCGGCTGCGTGGTGCTGTTGTGGCTGCACGGCCCCAATTGGGATCAGATCGGCCACACATTCGACTCGGTGGTTTGGTGGTGGGTCGCCGTTGCGCTCGCGCTCAACCTCCTTTCCATCGTCGCGCGCTCGCTGGCCTGGAAGACCGTGATCGATCAAGCCCTCGATCCTCCCCGCGCCGGCTATACAGCGGTCATCTCGGCCTTCTCAGTGGGCCTGTTCGGAAACGCGGTGCTGCCAGGCCGGATCGGAGAGGTGGCTCGAGTGGCGGTGCTGACACGCCGTTTCGGGAAGCGAAAAGGGGTCTGGGCGACACTGCTAGGGACGGTTTTCGCCCACCGCGTCTTCGACGTTTTCCCGGTGCTGGCGCTGATCGCCTACGTGTTGGCGACTGCGAAGTTGCCGTCGTGGGCGGTCAGGACGATCGAGTTGTTCGTGATCGTAGGCGTGGCGCTGCTGCTGGTCGCGCTGCTCAGCGCCCGCCGGCGCGGACAATCGCCGCTGGAGGGGCTTGGGCCGGTGCGACGTCTGATCGCCATGGCCAGGCAGGGTCTCAGCGTGATGCATGCGCCGCTCGCGGCCGCGATCGCCGTTGCCTTCCAGTTCATGGGCTGGGCGTTACAGCTGCTGGCGGTCTACACGGCCATGCGCGCCTTCGGTATCCACTCGCCGTTGCCCGCGGCCGCTCTCGTCTTGCTGCTGATGAACGTGGCGATTCTGTTTCCGCTCTGGCCCGGCAACGTTGGTCTGTACCAGGCCGCGGTGGCGGCTCCACTACTTTCGTACGGCGTTAATACGAGCCGCGGCGTGGCTTTCGGCATCGGCTTGCAGATGATCGAATCATCCGTCGGGATCGGGATCGGAATGATCTTCCTGGCCCGCGAAGGTCTGACCTACGCCGCTTTGAAAGAGATTCCAGAACCCGGCCAAATCGAGCTCGAGAACGGGCACAAGCGCCACCGGCTGCACGCACGAAAAGGCAAGGGCGAGTTCCGTCAGGGCCCCCACTGACGCCCTTCCGGCGTACCGGCCCGGGGCGCTGAAGCACTAGCCGCCCGGCTCGTCAAACTTCGGCCTGCGGAATTCGTCTCGAGTGGTGAGGCCCTTTTCGACAGGAACGGAGGAGAGTCGGGATGGGGGAAGCAGCACGAACGATCGAGATCGACAGCGAGCAAGCCAAGGTCGCGAGCTGGAGGCTACACGTTCTCATCGAGGCCGGCTATCCCGTGCCGCTGGCTGAGCGCTTGGCGCACAGCGAGATCGATCTCCATCGTGCGGTCGAGCTTGTTCTGCGCGGCTGTCGCCACGAGACCGCGGCCGAGATCCTGCTTTAGAGCCTATTTCGCTAGGCCTGCACGCCCGAGGCGGCCGATCCGCGGCGTCAGCACCCGAAGGGCCGCTCACCGCACTACCAGTGCGCCTTTGCAACCCTTCGGCCACTGACATCCTCGGCTTGGCCCCCTTGGCCGCACATCCCAAACGAAATAGGCTCTTAGCGATCGCCTGGCGTACCGATGTGGCCGGCGCCGCCGCGAAGCTCGTCCAGGCGCTGGTGAAGCTCGTGGATCCTGGTTTCGAGCGAGTTGCGTGCGCCCTCCGCCTCGGCGCCGAGCGTTTCCAGATGCGCGCGTAGCTCGATCTCGAAATCGTGTACCCGCTTCTCGAGAGTGGTCCAGGCGCTCTCGCTCCGCTGGCGTAGCTCCTCGAGCGTGGCGTTCAAGCGGGCTTCCATTTTCTTGTCGGCTTCGTCGCCGAGCGACCGCGAGCGCTCGCCGAGCAGAGTCTGAGCCTGGCGGCTGTAGGTCTCGACTGCCCGCTCCAGCTCGCGGCTGAGCCGTCGAGCGGCCTCTTCACGAGCCGACCGTGTCGCCTCCTCGAACTGAGTCGCGTGATCTTCGGAGAAGCTGCTGGCGGCTCGCTCCATGAAGCGCCGAAGTTGCTCCAGCTGGCGCCGCTCGATCTCGGCGACTCCTGCCTGAATGCGCCGCTGCAGCTCGGTTTCCTCACGCTCGATCCGTTCGAGAAGCTCCTGCTCGCGGCGGCGGAGCCGCTCGCCGATGTCTTGGATCGCTCGCCGCCTTTCGTTGGCGAACTTCTCCAGCTCGTCGTGGTTGGCGGCGAGCGCCTGCTTGATCGCCTCGGCCATCTCTTCGCGGAGGCGGACGATCGAGGCGCGGTACTCCTCGCTCTCGGTCGCGATGCGCTCGCCGTCGGCCGCAACTCGCGCCTTCGTCACCTGCACGAGCTCTTGCAGCCCGCGTTGGAGCTCGCCGACCTCGCGCGAGAATGCGTTCTCGGAGCGTCCGAGATCGCGCCGCCAGCCGACGATCCGTTCTTCGATCTCGTGCTGGGTCTCGCTGAGCATCTGGGCGAGCTTCTGGTGGATGGACTGCTCGGCTTCGGCTATCGCGTGCCTTCGTGTCTCGGCCAGCCCTCGCTCTTGCTCGGCCAGCTGAGACGAGGAGTCGGCACGGGCGCGGGCGAGAATCCGCTCCAGCTCGCCGCTGCGCTGCAGCACCTCCGCGTCGAGCATCGCCCTCAGCTGGCTGCGGCCGCGATCGAACTCGCGCTCGACTCGGCGGTCGCGGCGTACGCCGGCGATCATCGCGAGAGTTCCGATCGAGGCCATGAAGGAAGCGGTGATTCCTCCTGCGCACAGGGCCAGCGTGTCCTTTCGCTGCAGCGCGAAAACGATCCAGGCGGCGGCGCCGGCGACTCCGATCGCGCCGGTGAGAACGACGGCGACGATCCGAAGTCCGTGACCGAAGGCCGCGGCAATCAGCGCGGCCGCCGCCAGGACAACCGACGCTGCGAAGACGATCTGGAAGGCCGAGACCGCGCTCACAGCCCTCATCGTACGGCAGTTGAGCAACGGAGCCGGGGAGAAGCGGAAGCAGGTCGGCGCCGAGCCCGGAGCGGCGCCAGAACGGCAGGCGCTGGTCAATCAGCCGCTCCTTGTCAGAATGTAGGCTCGAAAGCGTCGAAGGGAGGAGCGTTGGAAGGCGGCTTCAACTTCCCGTTCGGGGGTGACCCCGAAGAGATCATGCGCGGACTCCAGGAGTTCGCGGAGAAGCAGACGGAGGCGCTCGCCGAGCAGCAGCGCGAGCAGTTCGCGACGCTGACGCTCAACACCGCCGTCGAGCTGAGCAGCTCGGCGATCTCGCAGCTTCAGGTGTCGGGGTCGATAGACGAGCAGGCGATCGCGCTACGCGATGCCATGCGCGTGCTCTTCCCCGAGGCGGTGGCGCTCGTCAGTGCAGCTCGCCAGGGATTCATGCAAGGCCGCTAGGCTTCCGTCCGTGAATACCAAGTCGAAGCTCGAGTTTCGGCGGGTCGTCGATCTGCCTCCGTATGTCTTCGCGCGCACCGACGCGCTCAAGCTGGAGCTGCGCCGGGCCGGCGACGACGTGATCGACATGGGCTTCGGGAACCCCGATCTTCCGTCGCACCCGCTGGCGGTCGAGAAGCTGAAGGAAGCGGCCGAGAAGGGGCGTAACCACCGCTACTCGCAGAGCCGCGGCATCCCGCGCCTGCGCAAGGCGGTCTGCGACCTCTACGAGCGCGAGTTCGGCGTCGTACTCGATCCCGAGACGCAGGCGATCAACACGATCGGCGCCAAGGAAGGTCTCTCGCACCTGATGTGGGTGCTGCTCGGCCCCGGCGATGCGGCGGTCGTCCCGACTCCGACCTACCCGATCCATCGCTTCGCGCCGATCTTCGCCGGGGCGACGGTCTCGGACTGGCCGATGCGAGAGGGAGACGACCTGATCGGGAGCATGGTCGAGTCCTTCCAAAAGGCCCGGCCGCGACCGCGCGTGATCATCTTCTCGTTCCCGCACAACCCGACCACGATCTCGGTCGAGCTCGACTTCATGAAGAAGGCGGTCGATTTCGCGCGCGAGAACGAGGTCGTGCTCGTACACGACTTCGCCTACGCCGATCTGGCCTTCGACGGCTACCGGCCGCCTTCGCTGTTTCAGGTGGAAGGCGGCGACGAGGTCGGCGTCGAGCTGTACACGCTGACCAAGTCGTTCTCGATGGCCGGCTGGCGCGTCGGCTTCCTGCTCGGGAACGCCGAGATCGTCGCCGCTCTGGCGCGGTTCAAGTCGTATCTCGACTACGGCACCTTCCAGCCGATTCAGATCGCGGCGACGGTGATCATGAACGAGGCGCCCGACTTCCCGAAGGAGCTCTGCGCGATCTACCAGTCGCGCCGCGACGTCCTCTGCGACGGGCTGAACCGGATCGGCTGGGAGATCGCAAAGCCGCGCGGCTCGATGTTCGTCTGGGCGAAGATCCCCGAGCCCTACCGCAGCCTCGGCTCGCTGGAATTTGCGATCAAGCTGATGAAGGAAGCTGACGTGGCGGTCAGCCCGGGCGTCGGCTTCGGCCCCGGCGGCGACGATCACGTTCGCTTTGCCCTGATCGAGAACGAGCAGCGCATCGCCCAGGGCGTGCGCGGGATCAGGCGCGCGCTGCCCGAGCTCGGCTAGCCGGCGCCGTTCTCGACTGCCTCGGCGGCGCAGGTGAACGGGGACTGCCCGTCTCGCAGCGCCTGAACGCCTCTCTGTTGAAACGTCTCTGCGGCTGTGAGAGCCTTTGCGGGACGGGGGCATTCGGTGGCGAGGAGGATCTCATGTTGAGGAAAGCCAGGGCGCTCGGCGTTGGTGTTGTCCTTGCCGGGCTCTGCTCAGTGCTGGCGCTGGCACTGCCGGCGGGGGCGACCACGCAGGGAGCGGCCAGCGGGGGCGTGTCGGCTACCAGTGGCGCTGTGCCCAGGGGCCCGAGTATCGGGGGCGGCTCTGTCTACAACGCGCTCAAATCGGTGGCGGCCGGCACCAACTGGGTAGACGGGATGATCAACGAGAACTCGACCTTCCTGTACGGCAATTCCATGACCGGCTATCTGGTAGGAGAGGACGCCGCATACGTCGGCTACCTCGCCGATACCGACGCCGGTTCGATCGCGATCCCGGACGGCGCCTATCCCCAGGTCGGGGACGTCTATTACATGCACGTCGTTCTCTCGTTGATCGGCAACCCCGGGAGTGGAGGCGACGCACCGATCATCGATATCCAACTCCCGGCAAACACGCAGCTCGCCATCGACTCGTCCCACCCGACGTACTGCTTCTTCAGCACCTCGTCCAACCCACTCACCTGTTCGTTCTCACCGACTGCCGGAACGTGGCTGCCGATCTCGCTCGGTCAGGTGCCTCTCGCCAGCTACATCACGTTCGAGGAGCAGTTCCCGGTCAAGACGACGGCGCCGCTGAACGGCCTCTGCATCCAGACCCCGCCGAACGGCACTTCGATACCCGGAACCGTCTCGCCTGCCTGCTTGCTCAACTACAACGACTGGGCGCTCGGCAGCTGGAGCCCGACGAAGACGGAGTTCGACTACCAAGGCATCTACGTACCGGCTTCTACTCTCGACACCAGCATCAGCTCGACGCCGGCGGCCAGTACGACCTCGAGCTCGGCCAGCTTCGCCTTCAGCTCGAATACGAGCGGTGCCACTTTCGAGTGCGCGCTCGACTCGGGCTCGTGGGCGGCATGCGGCTCGCCAAAGGCCTATTCCGAACTTTCGGTCGGTAGTCACACGTTCGAGGTGCGGGCCGACAGCGCTATCGACTACGCCGGTATCTCACAGACTCGCACCGACTCGACGCCGGCCAGCTACAGCTGGAACATCGTCGCTCCGCCGGCCTTCGCCTTCTCGACAAGCGCCTACTCGGTCAGCGAGGCAGGGTCTTCCGCCACCATCACGATCAACCGCTCGGGTCCGACTTCCGGTTCGGACACGGTCCACTTCGCGACCGCAAACGGCACCGCCGCAGCGGGCTCGGACTACACGGCCGTCTCGCAAGATGTCTCCTTCGCCGCCGGCGAGAGCTCGAAGACCGTCTCCGTTCCGATCATAAATGCCGGCGTGATCGGAGGTAGCAAGACCGTCTCGCTTGCTCTCTCCAGTCCCTCCTCGGGGACAATCCTGGGAAGCCCGCACGCGGCCACCCTGACCATTCTCGACAACGACAGGGCCTTCGCCTTCTCGGCGGCCACCTACTCGGTCAATGAGAGCGGCGGCCATGCCACGATCACGATCAAGCGCTCCGGCTCGAGCTCCGGCGCATACTCTAAGACCGTCAAGCTCTCGCTCTCCAGCCCGTCCTCGGGAGCGGTGCTCGGGACTCAGAAGACGGCCACGCTGACCATTCTCGACAACGACCGGGCCTTCGCCTTCTCGGCGGCCA
>JBEKLL010000009.1:0-73550 GCA_050010215.1 Gaiellaceae bacterium
GGCTTTTGGAGTGCAGAGAAAACCGGCTGGCAGATGATCGTGCATTGGTTCGAAGACCTGCCGGGAAAGATCAAGGGCTTTTTCGACGGTGCGATCCATTGGCTCGAGAGCGCTGGCGGGAAGGTCATCTCCGGGTTCTGGAGTGCAGAGAAAACCGGCTGGCAAATGATTATTAATTGGTTCGAAGGCCTGCCCGGCAAGATCAAGGGCTTTTTCAAGGACGCAATCCACTGGCTAGAGGGCGCCGGCGAAGACATAATCAGCGGGCTCGAAAAAGGGATCAAATCCGGCGCCACCGACCTTGCCAACATCATCAAGGCTCCGGTCAACGCGATTATCCGAGCCTGGAACGGCCTCGACCTGAAGATTCCCGGCTTCTCGATCGACACCCACATACCCGGCGTCGGGAAGATTGGTTGGGGCGGCTACGATGTCAAGACACCTCAGATCCCGCTACTCGATGCCGGCGGAATCGTCACAGAACCGACGCTCGCGATGCTCGCCGCCAACCGGCAACCCGAGGCGGTCGTACCGCTCTCGCAGGGCGCCCTTGCCGGCGCGGGTGGCGACACCATCCACGTCCACGTCGCTGGCTCGATCCTCTCCGAGCGCGAACTCTGGGAAATCGTCCGTCGCCATGGAACAATGGCCCAGACTCGACTCGGCCCCGGCGTCAACATGTTCAGTAAATAATGAGCGCGAGCGAGCCGGAGACCCGCCAACTCGGAACAGCTCCGCCGAAACTCGTCATCGTCTACGAATACGAGCGTGCTCCGTACATAGGGTTCGCGCCCAACCTGCCGCGTGAGGAGTGGAAATACCACATCGACGCCGTGGCGAGGTGGCTCCAAGACGCGCACCCAGAGCACGCCGAACTCCTGCTACGTATCGTCGAGCTTCTCGCGAACGAATAGAGCAATAACGCGACTCTCTGCCTCTCTGCCGTTTTAGGCAACGATCTACCCGCGTTGACGCTCGACGGCGCAGGGAACGGCTGGGAAGGGCTGGACGAGAGCGGAAACGTCGTCGCGTGACGCGACACTGACTAGTCAAAAAGCGACACGAAAGTGTCGTAGCGCTTGTCTAGCTGCAGGGAGTAGGATCAGACCATGCTCGACCTAACCGGGCATCCTCGCACCTGTTACCCTCCCGCTCGGCCCTGGGGCCGGCGGTTAGGTCGCTGCGCTCCAGGGCCGCAGCATTGGAGCCACCATGATCTACGAGGAAGAAGTTGTCCGAGCGCTCAGAGCGATCTTCGATGCGACGCGCGCGATACAAGACGTCGTCGAGAAGGTCACCGAAGCCCTCGAGAAAGAGATCCCCGAACTGCGCCGCGGGCGCATGCGGGTGGTCGAGTGTCCGGAACCCACGAAGCCGACTCAGGTCGACTTCACGGATGACGAGCTCGTCGAAGTCCTGCGAGCCGCGATCGAGAAGTGGCAGGAAGAACTCCGGCGCAGTTGGCCAGAAGGGTATCCGCCCGTCGTCGGTTCCTCACAAGTCGCAAGTGAGGTCTACGGCCCGGAGCGGTCGCGACGGGACGTGAGTGTCATCGCCAGCCGCTTGCGAAAGCTCGCTCAGGCCGGGCGCGTACTCCAGTTCCACCACAAGTGGGGCCGGAGCTACGCCTGCGATTGGTCGCTGCCGGGGCTAGGAATCGAGCAGCACGATAAGTTCATGCGCCAGCACGTGCTGGTGAGCTGAGTTCTCGGAGGAAGCGAGGGGTCGGGGCGCACGAAGACACCCCGGCCCGTCGCGCGGTAGTACCCATGAACGGGCGTACCTATCGAGCCGGATCGGCGTCCGCTTTCATCCGCTTTCCGGAGTAGAGTCGGGCACCGTGCCCAAAGGCTCGAAAGCCTCCGTCAACACGGTCCCGATCCCCTACGAGAGTCGGCTCCTCAAGGTTCTTCGCCAGCGTGAAGAGAAGCGCGAGATGATCGCGCTCGCGGAGCGGATAGCGAAAGAGACGGGCAAGAGCACGGGCGAGGTCCTGAAGGTTGCCAAGATGCTTCCGGGCGAGCCCGCAGACCTTCGGGGGATTCCAGTTGTCGCTCGCGGCGTGGGCGGAGCGATCAGTCACACCCGGCCAGAGGACGCGATCGAGAAGCTCTCTCGGGCCGGTCGCTAGGCCGGTTCGCAGTCCCAGACGTTCGGTTTCTTCACTAGCGAGCCGTCGTTTTCGACGGTCGTGTGCTGCCCGACAACTCGCCACTTCTCGCGGCCGCGCACGTAGATGTACCCGGCGCCGACTTGGTCATCGGTCTCGACCGAATCTCGCTCGGGCGATGACGTCGGCGCGTAGTAGAGAACGAATGAGTGAAGCGCCATGCGCCGCATCGTATTGAACACGGCGGCCGGTAAATCCCCGTGCAGTCTCGCTAGTCGATGGACCGGAAAGCGAGATCCATTGGGCACAAATCCGGAACTTGTGCCCAAATCGCCCCGAAACGGCCCGAATCGGCGGGTATTTGCGATCGAGGCGAGAGCCGCCAGGCCGCGCCGGATCCGCTTAGTGGCGCGGGATTCGGCGCTCTCTGAACCTGTCTCACGACTGGCTCGACAAGCTGGGGGTCACTGGTTCAAGCCCAGTACCGCCCATTTCTCGCTTTCTCGGACGGGTCATCGCGTCAAGCGCGATGACCCTGACGCCGATGGCGGCACGGCGCTCTCCAGGGCCGTGTCTAGCGATACTGTCCCCTCGACGCCGCACCGCCAGCGGCGCCCCGAGAAACCGAGGGGGAAAGTGGGGTAGGGGCGCAGAGGTGGGGAGAAGCGCGGCGCCTGCGGTCGCCGTCATGAACACCTGATTGGCCTGTTTCCTAGTGGCGCCGGAGCTTCCCGCGGGACCGAGAGCAACAGCCTCCTCGTGCACGTCCACGGCGGCGATGCTCGTGCTTTCGACCCGTTAGGAGTCGCCGAGAGATCCGGGCGATTCCGACGAGCGCCCCGATCTGCGCCAGGCGCCGAGCACGGCGCAGCCGTCGTGACAGGACCGGCCCGAACTCGTCGAGATCCTTTTCCAACCGGGACTGCACGGCCTCTATTTGAGCGCGGATTTGAGCCGAGTCTTGAGCCATTCGAAGTTCTCCTTGCTGGTTTCAAGCGCCTGCTTGGGAAGCGGCGGGGTGGCCGCGCGCAGCGACGCGATGCCGATCAGCACGCACGCGCCTGTGAGCAATCCGAGCAAGCCGGCGACGACGAGCGCGGCCGCCCAACCCGGGACGACCAGGGCGACGGCCAGGATCGCCGCTGTCACGAGCGATGCGATCAACAGGAACGCGCCGAGAGCCGCGACAACGAGGAGCCCGACCCCGAGCGCGGCGCGCTTTACCTTCGAGGCGAACTCGCTCTTCGCCAGCTCGATCTCCAGCCGGACTAGCTCGCGCAGGTCAGAAGCGAACTTCTTTCCGCCTGAACCACGCCGTTTTGTCTCGCCCTTCATCTCACTCTTGCCGTACCCTCGCTCGCCCCGAGCTAAGCATCCGCGCTTCATGACGGCTTATCACGAGATATAGCGCATGTCAGTCGCTGGCGCGCTGGCGTCGTGCGGTTTTCACGCGTTTACCCGAAGGTGAAGCTATATGCCTGAACGCCGGACGTGAAGCGGAGCTCTAGCCGGCCGATTCGCGGGCTCGTCGAGCTGAAGACCGTATATAGCCGGTCTTGCGTCACCGCGATCGAGCCGAGCGGTTTGCCGTCGAGCAGTGTGGTGACGCGGCCATTCCCGCCGAGGACGATGTAGACGTTGCTGGCGTGGAACTCGAGCTCGAGCCGCGCGCCGGTTCCGGCAAGCGCCATCTGCCCCGAGAGCGTCCACTGCCCGCCGTAGGAGATTGAGTCGAGGGATAGCGCGGGGGCGAGCGTGTAGCGGTGCGGTCTCCCTGTTACCACGGGCGCGTTGACGAGACGGCCGCGATCGAGTCGGTCGGGGCCGAGATAGGTCTCGGGCGTGGTCGGCACCGGCGTGGTCAGGTCGGGAGTAGACGTCTGGGAGCTCTTCAGGCCGAGCAGCGCTCGGATCTCGGATTCGGTGTTCGCGTAATCGCCCTCGCCGAAGTGGATGCTGCGGATCTGACCGGTCTTGTCGACGAGGTAGTCGGCGGGCCAGTACTGGTTCGCATAGGCGGTCCAGGTGGAGTAGTTGTTGTCGAGCGCCACCGGCCAGGTGACTCCGAGCCGGCCGACCGCGTCGCGGACGTTCGAGAGCACGTGCTCGAAAGCGAACTCCGGCGTGTGGACGCCGACGATCTGCAGGCCGTAGCGGTGGTAGGCCGAGTACCAGGCCCGCAGGTGCGGCAGCGTGCGCAGACAGTTGATGCAGGAGTGGGTCCAGAAATCGACCAGAACGACCTTGCCGCGCAGGCCCCCGATCGACAGCGGCCGGTCGGACGGTGTGTTGAGCCAGTCGGCGATTCCCTGAAAGTTCGGCGCCGTTCCGTAGTCGGGGAGGTTTACGTTCGGTTGCTTCGACGGTCGCGGCTTTGGCAGTCCGCCGCCGCCGCGCAGGCTGGCGAGCCGGCTTGCCGCTGCGCTGGATTGCTCGGTATGCCGCTGCAGCACGCTCGTGTAAGAGCCGAGGTCGGTCTGGAGGGTCTGGTCGAGGTTGAAGACGATCGCGAAGGCGGCGCCGGCCATGATCGCTCCGAGCGCGGGGCGGAACCAGCGCCTACCGGCGCGCAGGCGCTTGGCTACACGCTGGCCGCCGATTGCCACGAGCAGCAGCACGACGCCCGCGCCGAGCGCGTAGAAGAGCGTCAAGAGGACGGTCTCGAAACCGATCCGGTGCTGCGCTGCGAGCACGGTAACCGTCGCCAGCACCGGTCCGGCGCAGGGCACGAAGACGAGCCCGAGGCTAACCCCCAACACGAAGCCTCCGCCGAGCTCGCCGCCGCCGCGCCGGCCGCCCAGGCGCGCGAATGGCGCTTCGATGAGCAGCCCGATCCGCGGCACGAGCAGCGAGGCCGCGAGCAGAAAGAGCAGCGCGATCGCAGCGTTCCGAAGCGTGTCCTGCGGCAGCCCGAGCGCCGAGAGGAGCGCCGTCGCCGTCAGCGTGAAAACGGTGAAGCTCGCTATGAGACCGGCAATGATCGCGTACGGCCGCCGCCGCTCGCCCGCCGCCCCGCCGGCCAGGACGATCGGTAATACGGGTAGAACGCAGGGCGAGACAGCGGTGATGGCACCGGCGACGAACCCGATCAGGAGAAGAAGTCCGATAACTACGCAAACGCCGCCCGCCGCATGAGTATTTCGCGGAGCCGGTGGATTTGAGCCGCAGAGTGCCGGCGATCGAGAGCAATTGCATTGAACAACGCTCCAGGCGTCGTAAACTCCTAAACCATCTTGCGTCAATCTGGATGAGGGGAGTGAAAGTGATCGTCAAACGCTCGAAGAGATCGCAGGCGCGACTCGCGCTCGCGATCGGCGCGGTGATTCTCCTTGCCGCGCTCATATCCGCTGTGTCGGTCAGTCCCGCTCGCGGTGGAGCCGTCACGCGACCTGTTCCGCTTCTCCGTATCGCGGCGCGCGGAACGACTCTCAGCTTTCCGCCGGATACCGACTGGTGTGTCGAGCAACTCGGTATCCGCTGCTACCAGCCGGCGCAGCTGCAGAAGGCGTACGACCTGGCTCCACTGTTCGCCGGCGGAGTGACCGGGAAGGGCGAGACGATCGTTATCGTCGACTCCTTCGGCTCGCCCACGATCAAGTCCGATCTGGCCACGTTCGACCAGACGTTCGGTCTTCCCGACCCTCCGAGCCTGCGCGTCTACCAGCCCGCGGGAGCGGTTCCGGCCTTCGACCCGACCAACGACGACATGGTCGGCTGGGCCGAGGAGACCACGCTGGACGTCGAGTGGTCACACGTGATGGCGCCCGGAGCGAACATCGTGCTGCTCGAGACGCCGGTCAGCGAGACCGAGGGCGTCCAGGGTTTTCCGGAGATCGTCAAGGCCGAGAACTGGGCTCTCAACCACAACATCGGTGACGTCATCTCGATGAGCTTCGGTGCCACCGAGCAGACGTTCCCGAGCAAGGCGTCGATTCTCGGGTTGCGCAGCGCGTTCATCAATGCGCATGCTCGCCACGTGGCTGTCGTCTCCTCGAGCGGCGACGCGGGATCTACCGACTACGAGCTCAACCTGAACGACCTCTACCCGTACCAGGTCACGAGCTGGCCGACCAGTGACCCGCTGGTGACCTCGATCGGCGGAACTCAGCTGACTCTGGACGAGAACGGCAACCGGCTCCAGCCCGATGTCGTCTGGAACGACGGCTACGGCGCCGGCGGCGGCGGCCTCTCGACCGTATTCCGGCGGCCCGCCTTCCAGGCCGGTCTCGGCGCGGTGGTCGATCACCGCCGCGGCGTTCCGGACATCAGCATGAGCGCGGCAGTCGACGGCGGTGTGGTTGTCTACTACACGTTCGCCAACGCCGGTTACCACATCTTCGGCGGTACGAGCGAGTCGGCTCCGGAGTTCGCCGGCATCGTCGCTCTGGCCGATCAGTACGGCGGGCGTCGTATCAACGACCTGAACGCGAAGCTCTACGAGCTCGACTACCGGCACGGCCTGGTCGACGTCACCGTGGGCGACAACTACATAGGACCGTTCACGAACTCGGACGGCGTCACCTACGACGTACCGGGCTTCTCGGCCGGACCGGGCTACGACCTGGCGAGTGGCCTCGGCACCATCGACGGAGCGCTGTTCGTACCCGCCCTGGCCGGAAGGCCCAAGGCGCCGAGAATGCCGGTGCTCTTGCCGTATTCGGGGCGCGCTCAAAGGCACGTAATGCGTCAGATCGGCCTGCTTCACGCACCGCCCAGGCGCTGATCGAGACGATTGAATCCGACTGAGACGGGAGGCCTCGCCGAAAGGGTGTGGGCCTCCCTCTCTCTTGTAGGAATCGGTTTGCGGGCGAGCCGGCCCTGTTGCGCCGCGGTCGCCTCAGACATAGATCGTTCGGTGACAGATATAATTTCCCGAGAATGTCTACGAGTAGTCCCGATCTCGATACGCTGGCGCGAGACCTGATCGAAGATCTCGGCGCTATCCGGCGCTTGCTCAGACGGCGCGTTCGGATGGCGATGACGGAGCCGGCGCTTCCAACCGCCCAGATCGAGCTCTTACGTCTGGTCGAGGCTGAGCCCGGGATCAGGGTGGGGGATGCGGCGCGAGCGCTCCGGCTGGCGCCGAATACCGTCTCGACTCTTCTGCGCGAGCTCAAGCGAGCCGGGTTACTAGAAAGCGGGGCCGATGCTACAGATGGGCGCGCCGTTCATCTCTCCCTGACCGAGGCGGCACGGCATCGGCTCGTTCGCTGGCGTGACGAGCGCTCGCAGGTGCTAAGCGGCGCGCTTTCCGTCCTTTCCGAAGCCGACCTGCTCGCTCTAGAGGCGGGGCAGGTGGGATTGCGGGCGCTGATCGAACGTCTCGAGGAGGGCTCGTGAGCACTTCTGCGGATGGAGCCGCCTGCGCGGTCGAGAATCTGGTCGTTCGCTTCGATACGACCGACGCGGTGGCGGGGATCGACTTCACCGTATCGCGGGGTGAGGTCTTCGGTCTACTGGGTCCCAACGGTGCCGGTAAGACGACAACCCTGCGCGTGCTCACGACACTGCTCAAACCGACCACAGGGCGAGCTTTCGTTATTGGTCACGACGTTCGCCGCGAGGGCATCCGCGTGCGCTCGCTGATCGGCTACGTACCGCAGGCAATCTCGGTCGACGCTGCTCTGACCGGTACCGAGAACCTCGAGTTCTACGCTCGTGTGACGGGGGTTCCGAAGAGGAAGCGGCCAGCCCGTATCGACGATGCGATCGAGACGATGGGAATCGGGTCTTTCGTTGGCAAGCTCGCGCGCACGCTCTCGGGCGGGATGCTGCGGCGCCTCGAGATCGCGACCGCGCTTCTCAACCGCCCGGCTGTGCTCTTTCTCGACGAGCCGACGGTCGGCCTCGATCCCACTGCGCGCCGCGCGGTCTGGGAGCGGTTGCGTTTACTCGGCGCCGAGGCCGGCACGACCATCCTCGTCACGACTCATCAGATGGAGGAAGCAGAGAGCGAGTGTGAGCGCGTGGCGATCATGGACCGTGGCCACCTCGCCGCGCTCGGGACTCCGGCCGATTTGCGTGCGCAGACCGGCGAGCTAAACCTAGACGGCGTCTTTGCCTCGGTGACGGGGCACGAGCTCGCTTCGGAGGGAGGGAGTTACCGCCATGTCCGAGCCCAGCGCCGGCTCGCTCGTCGTCTCGGCTGACCTCGGTTCCCTCCTCGCTCGGGCACGCCGGCTTGGCGAGGGTACCTACGCCATGGCTCAGGCCGAGCTGCGTAAGCTTCGCCATGACTACCTCGACATCTTCACGCGAATGGTGCAGCCGCTACTGTGGCTGTTCGTGTTCGGGACGGCGATGCGCCACGTGCGCAAGCTGGGAATCGCCGGCATCGACTACCGTGCCTACCTCACTCCGGGCGTGATGGCCCAGTCGGCACTTTTCGTCGCTATCTTCTTCGGGCTGGCGATCATCTGGGAGCGCGACGCCGGCCAGCTCCAGCGGCTGCTGGCGACGCCACTACCGCGGCTCTCGATCGTGCTCGGTAAAGCCTCGGGCGCCGGTGTTCGAGCACTCGCCCAGGCCTCGGCGCTCCTCGTCGTGGTCGCTATCGCAAGCATCCAGCTCGACTGGGAGATCTGGCGTGTCGTTGGCGCGCTCGCCTTGCTCGTACTCGGGACGGCTGGCTTTGCCTGCCTCTCGATGCTGCTCGCTTCGTTGCTCAAGACGCGCGAGCGCTTCATGGGCATAGGCCAAATGGTGACGATGCCGCTTTTCTTCGCCTCGAGCGCACTCTACCCGCTCTCGATCATGCCGCTTTGGTTGCGTTTGATCGCTCGCGTAAACCCGCTCACCTACGAGGTGCAGGGGCTTCGAGCGCTCTTGCTCGGAGTCGGCGGTGGACCTCTCTGGCTCGACTTCGTAGTCTGCGGCGGCTTCTTTGTGTTGCTGGCGGGTCTGGCCGCTCGCGCCTATCCGCGCGCGATCGTCTGATAGCGCCGAAGCACTGCCACGCTTCCGCTAATCGACGTTGCTGGACAGCGTCGCCCGAGTTGGGATCGCGAAGATGCTTCGAGCGGAATAAACGGCGAGCGAGAAAGCGCTTGTGGTGCCACATCGCCGCGCGGGCCGCATTCTTCGGCCCGGACGAAGGTGCCGGCGCATCGAGACGTGTTATACAGAAGCCTTGGCGCGTGGCGAGGCAGCGAGTCAACGCCGGTCAGGAGTCATACATGCAGGTAGTGATCTTTCCGGAGCCGGATGTGATCAGCGTCGAGAGCGTTGCCGATCCCGCCTGCGCGGCCGGAGAGGTCATCGTGAGAGTGGCGCAGGTGGGGATCCGCGGCACCGATCTACACATCTTCCGCGGCGAGTTCCCCGGCGCCTTCCCGTTGATCGCAGGCCATGAGCTCACGGGCGAGGTTGTCGAGCTGGGGCGGGGAGTTAGCCGACTCCGCCGTTGCGAACGGGTGGCGGTCGACCCCAATCTCTATTGCGGCGAGTGCCACTTCTGCCGTAAGCAGCAGGCCAACCACTGCCTGAATTGGCAGGGAGTCGGCATCACCCGTCCGGGCGGATTTGCCGAGTATGTGGCGGTTCCGGCTCGTGCCTGTTACTCACTCCCCGATGAGCTGACCGATGCTCAGGCGGCCTTCATCGAGCCGCTCTCCTGCGTCGTCTACGCCCTCAGTCGACTGCGCGTCTCCCCGGGCGACGAAGTGCTGATTTTCGGGGCCGGGCCGATGGGCTTGCTGCTCGTCCAGACTCTAGGTCACAGCGGTGCCTCGCAGATAGTGGTCGTAGAGAAGGAGCGCGAGCGCCGCAGTCTGGCCCAGCAGCTGGGAGCCACCGCCGCTCTCAGCAACGATCCCGTTGAGATGGAGAGTCTGCGGGAGCTGGCTCCACATGGCTTCGCCGCCGTCATCGATGCTACGGGTGCGCCGGCGGTTATCGAGCAGTCGCTCCGGTTTCTGGCGCCGCGCGGGCAATATCTTCAGTTCGGCGTGGCCCCGGAAGATGCCGCCGTCAGCTGGTCGCCGTACCAGATCTACCGGAGGGACCTGACGATCATCGGCTCGTTCGCGCTCTGCTACACCTTCGAGCCGGCGGTTGCGTGGATGGCAAGCGGAGTCGTCGATATCAAACCGATCGTTAGCCACACGCTGCCCTTGGCCGAGTTCCCCCGCGCTTTCCGGGACTTCGCCGCCGGACGCACATTAAAGGTGCAGCTGCGACCCGGCGCCTGACGGTGGCGTCGAGGGTCGGGCCGACCGCATACCGAGCCCGCCGACCCGCCGAGTATCGTCCGCGACGGGGAGAACGGGCTTGCCGCGGCGCTACATAGCCTTCGACATAGAAACGGCCAAGGTACTGCCCGAGTCGGCGACCGATCTTATGGATCACCGCCCGCTCGGTGTCGCCTGTGCCTCGGCGGCTTTGGACGGGCAGGAAGAGGCAGCCAGCTGGTTCGGGTCGGCAGCAGGTGGGCCGGCTGCCCGCATGTCTCAGAGCGAGGTGCGCGCGCTGCTCCGCGATCTGGCGGCCCGGGTTGACGAGGGCTACACGCTCGTCAGCTGGAACGGTCTCTCTTTCGACTTCAACATCCTGGCCGAGGAGTCGGGTCTACCCGAGGAGTGCGCGCGCCTGGCTCTCCAGCACGTGGACATGATGTTCCAGGTCGTCTGCGAGCTTGGCCATCCGGTTGCGCTGGGCAAGGCCGCCGAGGGTCTCGGGCTCCCCGGCAAGTCGGCGGGGATAAGCGGCTACGAAGCGCCACTCCTCTGGGCGCAAGGACGCCATCGGGAGGTGCTCGAGTACAACGTCCAAGACGCAAGACTGGCGCTGGAAATCGCCCGGCGATCCGAGCTCTGCGGTGAGTTCGTGTGGATCACGCGCCGGGGCGCAAAGGGGCGCATGCCGCTCGAGCAGGGTTGGCTGCCGGTACAGCGGGCGCTCGAGCTGCCTCTACCCGACACCGCCTGGATGTCCGATCCACCGGCCCGGGAGCACTTCCTCTCCTGGCTGCCGACCGCATAGAGCTCGATCGCCGCCTGCGAGCGGTTTCCCGAGTTCGTCGAGGCAGTGGTTTTCAATCAGAGACGATTGCCCGGCTTCGGCAGGGACCGGCCGGGGAATACGAATGCCAACCCTCGCGTTCAGCAATTCGGAGCGAGAGCGGCAAACAGATTTCGGAGTAGTTTCGTCTCAGGTATTGATTCATCTATCAAGCGATGCGGTACGGCCGGCTGAGCGAAAGGAACGCCGGACGAGGAGGCGAGAGTCATGAGGAGCTCGGGCGCAGCGTTGAGGCCGGAGCCGCACGAGCCGGCCGCGGAGTCGGAGAAGCGGAGAATGCCTCTGGTCTGGTCGCCGATGCACGTTCTCGACGGGCACGTCGGCCAGGTATCCGGCGTCGCCTTCAGTCGTTCCGGGAAGCGGCTTGCATCTGCCGGCGCCGACAGGACGGTGCGAGTCTGGGATCCCGTGAGCGGTACCTGCCAGCAGGTCATCGAGGGGCACACCGAGCCGGTCTCTTCGGTTGCTTTCCACCCGGCCGGGGACTTGCTCGCCTCCGCCGCCTACGACAAGACGATCCGGCTCTGGAATCCGAGAAGCGGTCGCCTCGTGCGCTTGCTCGCCGGCCATGAACGCTCTGTCCAGAGCGTCGCCTTCAACGAGACGGGCAGCCTGCTCGCCTCGGCGAGTTTCGACTACACGGTGCGACTGTGGGATCCGAGGACAGGTGATCTCCTTCGCACTCTCGAGGGACACTCCGACACGGTCGCCGGGGTGGCCTTCGCCGCGTCGAATGGCTTACTCGCCTCGGCGGGTTGGGACCAGACGGTCCGACTCTGGGATCCGAACAGTGGCCAGTCGCTGCGACTTCTGAGGGGGCACAGCTCGCTCGTCAACGCTGTCGCTTTCGACTCCAGCGGTAATCTGCTCGCCTCGGCCGGCTACGACGGCACGATACGTCTCTGGGATG
This sequence comes from Gaiellaceae bacterium, assembly GCA_050010215.1. Classification (GTDB taxonomy): domain Bacteria; phylum Actinomycetota; class Thermoleophilia; order Gaiellales; family Gaiellaceae; genus Fen-549. The sequence goes on from JBEKLL010000009.1 coordinate 12,039, forward strand.
TGAATTCCGGCCGCTGCCGGCGCGTCGTAAATGCTCACTCGGGCGGGGTTGCAAGTGTCGCTTTCAGCCGCGACGGGAGTCTGCTCGCCAGCTCGGGATTCGATCGCAAGGCGCGGATCTGGGAACCGCGGACGGGTGCCTGTCTGCAGAGCTTCGAAGGCAATGAGAAGCCGCTCCGGAGCGTCGTCTTCGCCCCCTCGGGCAGGCTGATCGCCTCCGCCGGGCTTGACTCGAAGATCAGGCTCTGGGCTGCCTCGGACGCGATCCGGAGCGTTTGAAGCGTTGACGGTGCCATCCGGCCGTCTGTCGGCCAGGCGATGAGCCTCCGCCCGCGCCGGCGTTCCACATCGAGCCTGTTCTTGAAACGACGAGCCTTGTCGCTGAGCGAGCCCTCAGCTTCTGATCGGCGTCGCGGCTTGCGCATTTGCGAAACCTGCGAAGTCGTAGTAAACTAGTGCGAGTTCGTATTATTACGCGAAGGAGCCTCGAGATGCGCAGAGCCGGACACACGCTCCCGGCGCTTACGGTCGTACTGTTTGCGCTGGGTATCACGACGGTGGCCGCATACGTGAATCCGACCGGGCTGTTCAAGGTCAACGGCCACCACCTCTACCTCACCTGCGTGGGCACGGGGAAGCCGGTGGTCATCCTCGACCCTGGGCTCAGTACCAGCTCGTCGTATTGGCCTGGCTCGGTCCTGAGAGCGAAGGCTCTGCACACCCGGGTCTGCGCCTACGACCGCTACGGTCTCGGCCAGAGCGACGGCTCGAGCTGGACCCCGAAGACGAGAACGATCGATCAGGCTGTCAACGATCTGCACGCGCTGGTGCGCTCCGCCAGACTCAAGGGTCCATATGTTTTCGCCGGTTGGGCGACCGGGGGCCTGATCGGGCGCGAGTATGCGCGGCGCTTCCCGAAGGATGTTGCCGGCATGGTGCAGCTCGACGCCGCGGCGGACGATTGGGACACCTACACGGGGACGGAGACGTTTACGTCCTCTACGCCATATGGGCAGGAGAGTCTCAACTTTGCCGCCGCCGAGACCGCTCTACGGGCCCATGACTCGATCGGCGCGAAGCCGCTCGTAGTCGTAGAGGCGGGCGACGACTCGACGGTGAAAGCCACCTACGCGAGCGATAAAACCGACGCCGATTTCCAGTCGTACTGGGATTCGTCTCAGCGCTCACTGGCTCGCATCTCGCGCAACTCGATCTTCGTCGTCGCTGTCAATAGCGCTCACAACAGCCTTGCCCAAGACGCGCCAGGGCTGACGGTCGAGGCGCTACGGCTGGTCGTCCACTCCGTACGAAGCCACACGAAGCTGGCTCGTTGCGCCAAGACGAAGCTGCCGAAGCTCGGTGGAAGGTGCTAGCAGATGGGCGGCTTTAACGGTTCTTTAAATTGCCCTGCTCTACTCGTCGTTATGGCGCGACGAACACAGAACAATCCGTGTTCAGCGCCGGAGCAGACGTTTAATCCTTAACTGAAAGAGCCTCGAAATGCATAAAACCAGACTTACATTCCTAATGCTCGCCGCCCTGCTGCTCGTGCTGAGCATCACGGTGGCAGCCGCAAACGGCGGCCCGACCGGGAAATACAAGGTTAACGGACATCGCCTTTACCTGACTTGCGTGGGTAATGGGAAGCCCGTGGTCGTGCTCGATTCGGGACTTAGCGCGGACTCCTCGACGTGGTACGACGCCGTTCAAAGGGCGAGCGTCTTGCACACCAAGGTCTGCGCCTACGACCGCTACGGACTCGGCCTCAGCGACGGCGCGAGCTGGACTTCCAAGACGAGAACGATCGATCAAGCCGCCAGCGAACTGCACGCGCTCCTGCGAGTCGCCAAGCTCAAAGGGCCGTTTATCTTCGTTGCCCATTCGATCGCTGGCCTGATCGACCGCGAGTATGCACGGCGGTACCGGAAAGACATCGCCGGGATGGTGCTGCTGGACACCGCGCCGGACGACTGGAACACCTACACAGGCACCGAGACATTCGCCGTAAATGGTGAGAGTCTCAACGTCACCGCTGCGGCGACTGCGCTGCAGGCCTCGGACTCCATCGGCGCGAAACCGCTTGTCGTGGTCGAGGCGGGCGACGCTTCATGGGTGGGTGCGAACTGGGGGGGCGGCAAGAGCGACTTCCAGTCTTATTGGGACTCGGCCCAGCGCTCGTTGGCCCGCATATCGCGTAACTCGATCTTCGTCGTCGCTGCCAAGAGCGGTCACCTCGTCCCCGAAGAAGCGCCGGGGCTGACGATCGAGACGATGCGGCTGGTCGTCAACGCCGTGCGAACTCACAAGAAGCTGCCGCTCTGCAAGAAGACAAAGCTGCCGAAGCTTGGCGGCAGGTGCTAGGGCGCGATATCCGGCAGAAAGCTCGAAAACATACGGGAGGAGACTCGAGATGCAGAAAACCGTACTTGCTCTTGTATCGCTTACGGTCGCACTGCTTGTACTGGGCATCACGACGGTGGCAAACGGAAGCCCGACCGGTCGATACAAGGTCAACGGCTACCGGCTTTACCTGACCTGTGTGGGCACAGGAAAGCCGGTGGTCATCCTCGATTCTGGACTCACCAACGACTCCTCGGCCTGGCCCGAATCCTTCCGTAGAGCGAAGGTCCTGCACACCCGGGTCTGCGCCTACGACCGCTATGGCCTTGGCCAAAGCGACGGCTCGAGTTGGACCCCGAAGACGAGAACGATCGATCGGGCCGTTAGCGACCTGCACGCGCTCATAAAAGCCGCCAAGCTCAAGGGGCCCTACGTTTTCACCGGCGCTTCGATCGGGGGTCTGATCGACCGCGAGTATGCGCGGCGCTACCCGAAAGCCGTCGCCGGCATGGTGCTCTTGGATACGGCGCCGGACGATTGGAACACCTACACGGGCACGGAGACGTTCACCCTTGGGCCCGAGAGTCTCAACGTGACCGCTGCCGAGACCGCGCTACAGGCTCACGACTCGATCGGCGCCAAGCCGCTGGTCGTGGTCGAGGCCGGCGATGATACGTCGGTGCAGGACGCTTGGGTGAACGCCAGGACCGACTTCCCTTCGTACTGGGATAAGGCCCAGCGGTCGCTGGCCCGTATCTCGCGCAACTCGATCTTCGTCGTCGCCACCAAGAGCCAGCACGATGTTGTCGCGACGGCACCGGGGCTGGCGCGCGAGACGCTGCGATTGGTCGTGAACGCCGTACAGACTCACAAGAAGCTGCCTCGCTGCGCGAAAACGAAGCTGCCGAAGCTCGGCGGCAGGTGCTGAGCGCGTTGGGCGCTCTCGGTCACGAAGGAGGATTCTGAGATGCGACGAGCCAAGCACACGTCTCTAGCGCTCGCGGTAGTACTGCTCGTCCTGGGCATCGCGACGACAGTGGCGGACGGCGGTCCGACCGGGCTGTTCAAGGCCAATGGCCACCGCCTCTACCTCACCTGCGTGGGGAAAGGGAAGCCCGTGGTCATACTCGACGCGGGGCTCGGCTCCGACCACTCCTCCTGGTCGTCCGTTGTGCAGAGAGCGGGCGCTTTGCGCACCCAAGTCTGCTCCTACGATCGCTACGCGGTCGGCTTGAGTGACGGCGTGAGCTGGACTCCGCCGACGCGAACGATCGATCAGTCCGTCAGCGATCTGCACGCGCTCGTGCGTGCCGCGAAGCTCAAGCGGCCCTACGTCTTCGTTGCTCACTCGATCGCCGGTCTGGTCGATCGCGAGTACGCGCGCCGCTACCCGAAGGACGTTGCCGGGATGGTGCTGCTGGATACGGCACCGGACGACTGGAACACCTACACCGGAACCGAGACGTTCGCCTACGCGAGCGAGAGCCTCAATGTCACCGGCGCCGCCAGCGCCCTACAGGCGCACGACTTCATCGGAGCCAAGCCGCTTGTCGTCGCCGAGGCGGGCGACGACTCAACGGTGGCGTCGTCCTGGGCGAGCGGCAAGACTGACTTCCAGGCCTACTGGAACGCGGCCCAGCGCTCGCTCGCCCGTATATCGCATAACTCGATATTCGTCGTCGCCACCAAGAGCGATCACGGCATTCCGCAAACCGCGCCGGGGCTGACGGTCGAGACAGTGCGTCTGGTCGTAAACGCGGTGCGGACTCACAAGAAGCTACCTCGCTGCGCGAAAACGAAGCTGCCGAAGCTCGGCGGCAAGTGCTAGTGCGCCAGGCGGACTAGAGACCGCCGCGAGACGAGCTACCGAAGGCGCGCAGCTACCCTTCGCCACGTGCCGATCCTGGTCGCATCTGGGTTGCGTAAGGAGTTCGCCGGGACGCTTCTTTTCGAAGGCGTCTCCTTTGCGCTCGAGCGCGGACAGCGTATGGCGCTCGCGGGCGCGAACGGAGTGGGAAAGACCACGCTGCTTCAGGCGATCGCGGGCAGAACCGAGCTCCAGGCCGGCGAGTTGGCGCTGCAGAAAGGCGCCCGGATCGCCCTGCACGACCAGCGGCCACCGCTGGAGCGTGGGCTCGATCTCCGCCAGTACATGCTCTCGGCCAGCGCCGAGCTGCTCGAGGCGGAGAAGGAGCTGGCGCGGCTCGAGCAGGGGATGGCGGCCGGCGAGCACGATCGAGCGACGTTACGGCGCTACGCGGAGGTGCAGGCTCGGCTCGAGCATGCGGGTGGTTACGCCTGGCGAATTCGCGTCGAGGCGGCGGCGCGCGGGCTCGGGTTCTCGGAGGATGATCTCGAGCGCCCACTGGAAAGCTTCTCGGGCGGAGAGTTGACGCGCGCCTCACTGGCGCGAACGCTTGGGACGGGCGCCGACCTGCTGCTTCTCGACGAGCCGACCAATCACCTCGATGTGGCCAGCATCGAATGGCTCGAGAACGAGCTCTGCCGTACCGACGCGGCGCTCATCCTCGTTGCGCACGACCGCTGGTTCCTGGAGGCCGCCACCAACTGTGTGCTCGAGCTCGAGAATCGCCGCGGCAGTTTCTTCTCGGGGCGCTGGCACGCCTGGCGCGAGGAGCGAGCCGTACGCGAGCAGCATGCCGCCAGACTTGCGACGCGCCAGGCCGAGGACATCGCTAGGCTCGAGCGCTTCGTCGCCCGCTTCCGCTACGGCACCAAGCACCGCCAGGCGCAGTCGAAGCTGAAGCAGATCGCTCGGATCGAGTCCGAGCGGGTCGAGGCGCCCGCTCGCGCCAGGCGCTCGCTCGGTTTCGAGTTCCTGAAGCCGGCACGCTCGGGACGGACCGTGCTCGAAGCGAAGGGGTTGCGGGTGGAGGCCGGCGGCCGCACACTGCTCGACGGCGTCGAGCTGGCGCTCGAGCGGGGAGAGCACATCGCCCTGGTCGGGGCGAACGGCTCTGGCAAGACCTCGCTCGTCGAGACGCTGATCGGGCGCCGCACGCCGGCGGCGGGCACCGTGCGCCTCGGCCACGGAGTCAGCTCCGGCTTCTTCTCGCAGCACACCGTCGAGCTCGACGAGCGTGGCACCGTAATCGACTGTGCGCGCACAGCGACCGGACTCTCCCGGCCGGATACTCAGAAGCTGCTCGGACGATTTCTCTTCTCGGGCTACGAGGCACAGGAAAAGCAGGTGCGGATGCTCTCGGGAGGGGAGCGGAGGCGGCTGGCGCTGGCGCTTCTCGTCGCCTCGGGGGCCAACTTCCTCGTTCTGGACGAGCCGACCAACCACCTCGACGTCGAGAGTCGTGAGGCGCTCGAGGCGGCACTGGAGGCCTTCGAGGGAACGCTTCTGTTGGTTTCACACGATAGGGCTCTGCTCGACGCGGTCGCCGAGCGCACGCTCTCGATCGAAGCGGGCGAGCTGCGCTCATACGACGGGCGCTGGGCCGACTTCGTGCGCGTCCGTGAGCAAGAGCGGGCGCCATCCAAGCCTGACGCCCAGAGCAAGGCGAAAAAGCCACAACCCGAGAGCGTGAAGAAGTCACCCGTCACCAGGGAGCGCGAGCGCCTCGAGCTGGAGATCGAACGCCTGGAGAACCAACTGAGCGAACTCGAGCGCGGGCTGGCCGAGGACTGGGCCAACCTCGAGAAGCTGAGCACCTATCGCATCACCCGCGAGCGGGTAGACCGGCTGGTTGCGCGCTGGGAGGAGCTGGTCGATGACGAAGGCTCGGAAAGCGACGGCGGTTCCGAGTAACGCGGGCAGCCACCCCGATCGCGTTGAGGGTCGGCCGTGTCACCTAAGCGGGGTCTCGAGGGTCGCAAAGTCGCTAGGCTCAGGCTGATCGCGTCGGTCGAGGCCGGCTGGACGAGCGGAGGGAGCGACGGCGCGAACGCGAACCCGGACCCATCAAACCTCGTTCGAGAATGGTCGTCGGTTTACGTATCAAGCTGTTAGCGGGCGCTTCGATCGCCGTGATCGCGATGGCTGCAATTGCCGGCTCCGCGCTCGCCCGTCCGCCTCTTCCTGCACAGAAAGTCGCTCTCGACGGCTTGAAGCGGGCTGTGGCGAAGGGCAGGATCGACCGGCCGAGTGCCGTCCGTTACCGCTCCGCCGTTAACCGCGCCGCGAGTCTCATAAGCCGTCTTCCAGCGGCCAGACGGATTCCGCTCCAGAACAGCCTGAATCAGGCCGCGGCGATGGCGGGGAAGCTGACGGCTCCGCGTGCGAAGGCAGTCTTCGGACAGCTGGCGGTGAACGACAGCTACTTCGCGACCAACGGACCGCCCGCGGGGCCGGAAGACATAAAAGACGGAGAAGGCGTCGTCTACCGCTACTTCAGCGGCCGCGGCTTCGAGTTTCATCCGCTTGCGAACTTCGCGGCGCTCAACGCGGCCGTTGCGGCTGGAGACACAACGGCGGCCGGGCGCCTTGCGGAGGCTCTGATCGCGCGCGGTGTGCGGCTGCACGGCGGCGGAATTGGTTGGGAGTACTACTTCGACTACGCGGGAGGGCGCGCGCCGTGGCTGTCGGGAATGGCTCAGGCCGCCGCTGCTCAGGCGCTCGCCGCCGCTGCCGGGCAGCTCCCCGATAGCGGTGGGACGGGCTTGATGAACGACGCGCGCGCCGCCTATCGGGCGATTCCGGCCGGCCTCCTACTGAAGCTCGCCTCCGGTCCCTGGATCAGGCTCTACGGCTTCAACCGCTCGGTTGTGCTCAATGCTCAGCTGCAAGCGGTCATCTCGCTGGGCAAGTACGCAGTAGCGAGAGGGGATGCAGGCGCCACTTCCCTGGTCGCCGAGATGGAGCAAGCCGCCGCCGCGAGTCTGCAGCGCTTCGACAGCGGCTACTGGACCTACTACTCACTTCCGCGGGCGCCTTCGCCGCTCGATTACCAGCGCTACGTCGTGCGGATGCTGAAGACGCTGGCCCCGGACGATTCTCGTTTCGCGGCCGCGGCGACCAGGTTCGCGAGCTACGAAAAGCAGCCGCCGGCCTTCAAACTCGGCGTTGCCGGAGCCGGCGCTGTTCGCTTCTGGCTCTCGAAACCCGCAACCGTCTCGATGCGATCGACCGCCGGCCCACCAAAGAGCCTCTCGCTCTCCGACGGATGGCACACCCTCGGCTGGAAGCTCCCCAGTGGCGCCGGCATCTTCTCGGTCTCGGCCAGCGCGCGCGATTGGGCCGGAAACACCGCTGCGTTTTCCCCGCTTCCGGTAGTCCGCGTCGTCTCACCCGCGGTTTGGACGGTCGTGGGCTCCAGCGCGGCTCAGACCAAATCGGTCGCCGACGCGGCGGAGTCGGGAGTGACTGCGAAAGCGACCGCGACGCAGGCTCGCTCGATTGGTCGGCCCGGCTTTGCGGTTGCCGCCGGTCTCGACGCTGCCTCCCAGGCCTCGACAGCGGTCGATCAAGGTCTGAACGCGCTGCGTCTCAGCGTGCCCTGGCCGGCGGGTGCCTCTGCGCCCGATCCGGCGATCGTCAGCGCGCTGCGACGACTACCCGGCGGCGAGCGAATCATCGTCGAGCTGGTCGCGAGCCCCTTGCCCGCCGACGCCGCCACCCGTGCGACGTTCGCCGCATACGCCCTCTCCTTGGCCCAGCAGCTTCCGAGTATCAGCGATCTGCTTCTGGGTCCAGCACCTTCGGTCGCCGACGGCCCGGATTACCTCGCCGCGCTCGCTGCCCTCTACGACGCGGTCAAGCCGGTATCGCCGGCGCTTGAAATAGCAGGCGAGCTGGACGGCAGCTCCGCTCCGAAAACGACTTTGCACGCCTACGCGGAGGTCTATACGAATCTCGGTCGCTCGGCTCCGGTGATGGACGAGCTTGCTTTTCGACCGGCGCCGCTGCCTGCACCCGGCGCCTGGACGCTCAACAACTACCGAGCGCTGGTAGCAGCGCTCGGGAGCTCCTTCGACGCTAGCGGGCAGCTCGGCTCGACCCTGCCGATACTCGTTGACGGAGTCGCCGTTGCTACCAAGATTCCGACCGCGAAGGCGAGCGTATATCCGACGCCGCCGGGACCGATCCCGGGCGTCGCCGAGAGTACGCAGGCGCGCGCGTACGCTCAAGCGCTCGCGACGGCGGCCTGCCTCCCAAACGTGTCGGGAGTCGTTTTTCGCCGGCTCGTCGACAACCCGGCCGCGAGTGACCAGTCGGGCCTCTACTACGCGGACGGCAGCGCCAAGACGAGCGCCACGGCCGTAAGGACGGCCGCAATCTCGGCCGGACGCGGCGTGCTGAGAGCCTGCCCCGGACTCGCCGTGCCGGTCCGCGCGAGTACGCTCGTCTTTCCGCTGCAGCTCTCGACTCTGTCTCCGCCGCGGGTACTGCTCGCCTGCACGCGTGACTGTCTTTTCCTCGTCACCCTGGAGCGAGCGAGCGACGGCAAGCCGGTGCTTGCGATGAGGGGCGCCATCGAGGGAGGCCTGATGCCGACGGCCGTGCAGCTACCGCAGGGCACGGTCTTGGCCACCGGCAGCAGCTACCGGCTGCGAGTTCGGCTGGTCGCTCAGACGAACCCCGGTCTGATTAGTCAGTACGGGAGCCCGATTCTGATGGCCGGCTAGCGCCGTCGCCCCCGAGCTGCGGCAACGCGGAGAGGTTTCTCGGGCAGAAGCTCGTGAACCGTGTCGAGCTCGCCGGCGCTCGGGATGCGCACGAATCCGGGAAATCCCTCGCCGAGCGCGCCCTCGAGGAGCCAGTACTCGATCACGCGCTGTCCTCTGGCACCGACCAGCATCAGTACGAGCGAGAAAGGCCCAACTAACTCGTCTTCGAGGTCGAGCTCGATGGCGAAACGTCCGTCCCGTGGGGCGATCTCGGGCTCGCGCGGAAAGAGCAAACCGCCGACTCGAAGCATCAGCCAGACGTGATACCCGCGGGGGATTGCGGACAGCTCTCCTTCGACTCTGAGTTCGGGCCCGACTCTCAGCCCGTCAGAGGGGTTTGCGATCTTCCCGCCGGCCCGGCCGGTCGCGGCGAATGGCCGTGCCCAGATCGCGAAAAGCAAGATGACGATAACGGCAACGCCGCCGGCGAGAATCACGACCGCGCTCTGGCTCAACTACTACGCCTCCCGTCGCTTCGGTTTCTCGGTCTGGTTGTTGAAGATACCCGCAGAGGAGAGAAGCGCAACGCGCCTCGCTCGGGCGTCAGAGGTTGAGTTGCCGCCAGGGCGCGACGCGCTACCGACCTCTGGAGGTGGCTAGGCGAGTGGCAAGCTTGGACGGGTCAACGGGCGGGTGATGCAAATGGCCGTATCGAGTCCTACGCTGAAACGAGTGGCCTTCTCGCGCTGGCTCCCTGCTTTTCTGTTTGCTCTTGCGCTATCGGCGGTGATGGCCCTGGTTGCGGTCGCCGCGGCGCCGGCTCGCGCGCTCTCTGGAGACGGCTCGGCTCGTTGGAAGCTCGTCTGGCAGGACGAGTTCAACGGAGCGGCCGGTACTCCGCCGGACAGCTCGAAATGGGGTTACGACAGCGGCTGCTCGGGCGAGGGCAACAACGAGCTCGAGTGCTACACGAGAAGGCCGCAGAACGTGAGCCTGGATGGAGCCGGCGATCTGCAGATAGTCGCTCGCCACGAGTCCTACCGTGGCCATTCGTACACCTCCGGGCGCATCCTCACCAAGGGACTCTTCTCGCGCCGCTACGGTCGTTTCGAGGCGCGGATGAAGATCCCGTCGGGGCAGGGGACGTGGCCTGCTTTCTGGATGCTCGGCGCGAACTACGACAGGGTCGTATGGCCGCGCAGCGGCGAGATCGACGTGATGGAGGCGATCGGACGCCAGCCGGCGACGGTGTACGGCTCGATACACGGGGTCGGCTACGACGACAGCGCGATCAGCACGCCCTACCGGCTCGCCCGCGGCACTCTCGCCGATCGCTTCCACGTCTACGCGGTCGAATGGTCTCCGAAGGGAATCGCCTGGTATATCGACAACGTCCGCTACGCGTGGAAGACGCCGCGCAGCCTGCCGGCCGGCGCACTCTGGGCGTTCGACCACCCGTTCTTCCTCATCCTCAACCTCGCCATCGGCGGCGACTGGCCGGGGCCTCCCAGCTCGAGCAGCGTCTTTCCGTCCAGTCTGCTGGTCGACTACGTTCGCGTCTATAAACGCTCCGGTCGCGACAGCGAGGCGCCGGATCCGCCCACGAGGCTCCGGATCGAGCGGCGTGGCGCCAGAACGCTCAGAATCGCCTGGGACTTCGCCCGCGACGATGTCGGCGTTACCAGCTACGCGCTGTTCATCGGGCAGAAGCGGATGGGCCGGACGACCAAGACCCGGTTTGCTGTGAACGGGCTGAGGCCTGCGACTCGCTACGTGATCCGGGTTCGCGCTTATGACGCGGCCGGGAACCGCTCGATTTCGGCCACCATACGCGCCCGAACCTGCGAAACGACCGTAAACCGAAGCGCTTCGACGCGTTGCTGAATTCGCCCTTTTTGGCGCTGTCGTCCACCCGATGCGCCTGCACGCTCTTCTCAGGTCTGCCATAAAGGGGGAGGCAGTGTCGCTCGCTCGGTTCAGTGACGTTTCCTGGGGCGGCACCTATAAACAGGTGATGGGGGGGGACTCGAATCTCGGGTGCTGTGCGAGGTGGAGTCGCTCGAACGCGCTATTGCGATCGCGGACGCCGCTGCCGACCTATGTCCATGGCGTCTGACCGACCGCAAGCGATCAGATCGACAGGAGGCTAGGTATGAGTTCCAACACAACTGGCGCCACGCGAGCGCCGTCCGGGCGCGCCGCAAGGGCGGCTGGTAAGACCGGCGCATCGCGTCGTGTCTTCACACTGATCAGCGCTCTGGCGATCGCTGTTGCGCTGGCAGCGATGTGCGCGGGTGCCGGAGCCGCAAGTAAGTGCCATCCGCTGGCGACAGCCACCTTCACCGACCCCTCCGGTGACGGGCAGGGCGCGAACGCGCCGGATATCACCGGCGTGACCGTCACGAGCGACGACGAGGGTGGAACGTCGTTTCAGATCGGCTTCGTAAATACGTCGGAGTTCAGCACCGACATGCTGGTCAGAACGTACATCGACGCCGACAGGAACGCCGCGACCGGGGACGGCAACGGGTTCGAGTACATGATCGAGTCCTCGAGGGTTCCGCGGGACACTGGCGGTAGAGACCCGGGAAGCAGCGAACCCAGCGGCGGCAACAAAGCCGGAGAGGGCGGCGGTGGAGACCCGGGAAGTAGCGAATCCAGCGGCGAAAAAAGAGCTGCAGAGTCGGGCATAGCCGCATTGACGATGTCGCTCGAATCGGCTGCTCGAGCTCGTTGCGAGAACCAGCCTTCGGCCACCTTGTTCAAGTGGAACGGCTCCGCCTGGGATCGTGTCGAGACCAGGACGCTCAGCTCGTGGTACGGCGACGGCACCTTGAACCTCAGGATCAACACGTCCGAGCTCGGGGATGCGCTGGCCTTCGACTTCGCGGTCTACGCCGCCGCGAACGTCACTTACGACGACACCGGCGCGCCGGTGTCGACCGACGCTTCCTACGACTGGGCCCCGGACACGGGCACCTACGACTATCAGCCGTTCAAGTACGGCGTCTACTCGGATCCGGCCGGCGATGGCCAGGGCGAGAACGCGCCGGATATCACCAAGGTGATCGTCACGGAGTGGGCCAGCAATCTGATCAAGTTCTGGGTCGCGATTCCCAACGCCGAGTCGTTCGGTGAGGGCATGTTGGTAAGGACATACATCGACGCCGACAGCAGCTCGTCGACCGGGGATTCGAACGGCTACGACTACATGATCCAGGCGAAGCGGGCCCCGTTTGTCTACTCCGAAGGAGGAGACAGTTTTAGTTCCGTGTTGCGAGGAATCTCCCGGCTTCGTCGCGCGAAGTGCCACGACGAGCCGTCGGTCGGGTTGTTCCGCTGGAGCGACTCGGGCTGGACTCCGGTTGAGACCGGTTCGCTCAACTGGTCGTACGACCGCGGCCTGACGGTCGCCGTCGATGCCGCCGCGATCGGCAATCCTACGACCTTCAACTTCGCGGTCTACGCCGCTTCGAAGGTCATCTATGACCTGAACGGCAACCCGGTCTTGACGAACGCCTCCTACGACTGGGCGCCCGACACGGGATCGTTCGCCTTCCCGTCAGCGGTTTCGCCCGCGGTACCGATCCTCTCGCCGCTGCCGGTTTCAGCCGCGCAGTTCCGCGGCGTCTACAAGGTCCGGTATCGCATTCTCCACTCACACAACTTCGGAGACATGAGGCGTGGAAAACGCATGACCCGAATCTGGAAATTCATGCCGAGCTGCCCGAAGGGTAAGTGCAAGACGACGAAGGTCGTCGTCGCCGGCAGTCGCGACAGGTTCCGCCTGATCCGCAAAGGCAAGACGGTCTACAAAGCCCGCGCCGGAAGAAGGTACGCCTGCGACGCACAACACAGCACTCGGGGAACCGCCAAGCTCCAGGTGAGAGTGAAGAAGAGCGGCTGGATCCAGGGTAAGTGGCGTGTGACCAGGTGGGTCGGCTCGGTGCACGTCGTCAGCCCGGGCAACGGTGTCGCCGCGTGCGGCGGGACCGCTTCATATACGGCGTCTCTGACAGGGACGCTCAAGTAGCGAGAAACTCCTGAGAGGGTGGCCGGCTGTTGAGGCCCGGCCACCCTCGACGTATCCGAGCTAGAGAACGGAAAAGGCCGGCCGGTGCGATGCGGGCGCGGCCTTTCCCGCGTTCTCGAGCTCGCCTTATCGGTGCCGGCTACTACCCCCAGAGCTTCGGTCCGACCGGTATTACCGGCTTCTCCGACATGCCGTTGACCACTCCCGCCGCCGAGGCGTACCAGGCGACAGCCGCGGTGACGATGCCTGCCCAGCCGCCGGCGTGAAGCCAGAAGGCGGTCTTACCGTGGGCGACCAGGAAGAACCCGATCGCGAGCAGGATCTCGGTGATCTCGAGCGTCAGGAAAACGCCGAAGGTCGCCAGGTTCAGCCGCGACGCCCAGAGCAGCATGTAGGTGTTGAAGATCGCGAACGCGATCAGGAACCAGGCCAGGGCGTTGTTGACCTCGATCTTGTTCTGGAAGACGTTGTAGAAGGCTGTATTGGTGCTGATCATCACTACGAAGATCCCGAGCGAAAGCCAGAAGCCGCCGTAGGTCGAGAAGGCTGTCGAGCCGAATACGTTGCGGTTCTTGAACTCCCACATCCCGGCCAGGAGCTGGATCAAGCCGCCATAGAAGATCGCTGCTCCTATCCAGATTCCGTCCGGGATGAAGCTCGCGTTGTGACCGCTCAGTAGAAAGGTCGTGAGCGCGAACGCCGCCAGACCTAGCGGCGCGGGATCGGCGACCCGCGAGAATCCTCGCTCTTCCGTCGCCTCGGCCATAGAGTCCTCCTTGTCTCGTCGATCGCGGTGCCGAACCGGCACCATCCGGGGCAATCGTAAGCGGGCGATCGGCCGGTGAGCCCCGGCTCGCCGCGACGTTCAGAGGATCTTGGAGAGGAAAGCTCTCGTGCGCTCGTGCGTGGGTGACTCGAAGAAGTGCTCGGGCGGACCTTCCTCGATGATCACGCCCTCGTCCATCATCACCACGCGATCGGCGGCGCGCTTGGCGAAGCCCATCTCGTGTGTGACCACGATCATCGTGGTGCCCTCGTGGGCGAGCTCCTCCATCACGTCCAGCACCTCGCCGGTGACCTCCGGATCGAGCGCGCTGGTGGGCTCGTCGAAGAGCATCAGCGCCGGTTTCATCGCCAGCGAACGGGCGATCGCGACCCGCTGTTGCTGCCCGCCCGAGAGCTTGCCCGGGTAGGTGTCCTTCTTGTCGCCCAGGCCGACCCGCTCGAGCAGCTTCTCTCCCTCGGCGACGGCCTGGCGCTTGGAGGTGCCGCGCACGTGTACCGGCGCCTCGATCACGTTCTCGAGCGCCGTCTTGTGCGGAAAGAGGTTGAAGCGCTGGAAGACGAAGCCGATCTCGGTGCGCTGGCGGGAGATGTTCCGCTCACGATCCTCGACCAGCTTCTCGCCCCGGCGCCGGTAGCCGATCGGATGTCCGTTGACCTCGATCAGCCCGCCGTCGATCTTCTCGAGGTGGTTGATGCAGCGCAGGAAGGTCGTCTTGCCCGAGCCCGAGGCGCCGATGATGCAGACCGTCTCGCGCGGGCGTACGTCGAGCGAGACACCCCTGAGGATGTGCAGCTTGCCGAAGCTCTTGTGCACGTCGACGGAGTGCATAACGAATCCGGAGGAGGAAATGGTGCTCATGCCCTCGCCCTCCACGGCCAGGCCGAACGAACCATGCCGCCGCCCTCTGTCCAGATGGCGACGGCCCGGTCGCGTAGCGAGATCTCATCACCGTGCTCGCTGACTGCGAGCTTGCGCTCGATGAGAGCCTGGATGACGCTCCAGATCGAGGTGAGGACCAGATACCAGAAAGCGACCGCGATAAATGGCCCGGCCTTGAGCGTGGTCGATTCCACCTGCGACGCGTCGGCGAACAGTTCGTAAACACCGATGAAGTTGAGGAGTGAGCTCGTCTTCATCATGTTGTTGAACTCGTTACCGAGCGGCGGCACGATCACGCGGGCAGCCTGCGGCAAGACGATCCGGCGCATGGCGAGGCCGGTACGCATGCCGAGCGACTTCGCCGCCTCCATCTGGCCCCGGTCGATCGAGTCGATGCCGGCCCGGGTGATCTCGCGCATGTAGGCGCCCTCGTTAATGCCGAGCGCCAGTATGCCCGCCACGACCGCGTTGGGAAGTGTGATGACGCCGAGATCAACGGTCCGTCCGAGCGGTAACACCAGCCAGAGGAACATGATCTGCACGATCACAGGCGTACCACGGAAGATGAGCACGTAGAGCGAGGACACCAATCTGATCGGCCAGAACTTCGACATGCGCATGAGCGCCGCGAGCAGCCCGAGTAGGATGCCCAGCACCTGGGCGACGACCGAGATGTAGACCGTCGCCCAGAGTGCATGGAAGAAAACGCCGTTCGGATTGACGATCCGCGACCAGACGAGGGGCCAATCGATCGCGAGTGATGCGAGCATGCCGTTCTACGTCGCCAGCGCGAACTTGCTCAGGCCCCACTTGGCGAGAATCTTCTGCATCTCGCCGCTCGCGTAGAGCTTCGAGATGGCCTTCTCGAACTTCGGCCCGAGCGGATCGCCCTTGCGAGTGGCGATGCCTTCCGGTGCGGCTGCGATCTGCTTCCCGGCAACTTCGAACCCGGAGTTCTTCTTCATGTAGTAGAGAACCGGAGTTGCGTCGGCGAAGTAGGCGTCGACCTTGCCGGCCAGCAGCGCGATCGCGGCATTCGTGTCGGCCGGATAGATCTGGATCGTGATCTTCGGTTTGCCCTCCTTGGCGAAGATCTTGTTCTGCGAATCGAGCGTGTCTTTCTCAGTAGTCGCGGCTTCGACAGCGACCGTCTTACCGCTGAGCGAGTTCAGATTGCTGATATGGGCGGGGTTCCCCTTCGCCACCATTAGCAGCATGCCGACCGTGATGTAGTCGGCGAAATCGACCGTCTTGCGACGTTCCGCCGTGTCGGTCAAGGCGCTGATGACCGCGTCGCACTTGTTCGCGGTAAGTGCCCCGATGATCCCTGCGAAGCCGGTCGGATCGATCTGTGCTTTCTCGCCCCACAGCTTCGCGATGGCGTTGGCGATGTCGATGTCGGCGCCGACGGCCTTGCCGTTCACGAGCGACTCCATCGGCGGGTAGGTGGTGTCGCTACAGAAGGTGATTGTGCCGCCGCCGGCGGCGGAGGTCGTCGAGCTGGAGCTCTTCTTCGAGCCGCAGCCCGTCGTGACGGCGACGACGAGCACGGCCGTCAGCATCGTCGCGAGCAGGGCGAGAAACGTGCTTTTTCGCATGGTTACCAGGGTTCCTTTCTCGAGGACGTCGCGTCGGAGCTGGAACGTTCCGGTCGCAGGGGCAGGAGGACGGAAGCTCCGCCACTCCTTGCGGTGAACCACGACGCCCGGAATCTCAATGCGGGGATTCTCTACGCGGATAGCGGTTAAAGCAACCGGCTACCGTCGCCGTTGAATATAGGCACGGATATTCGCCTGGATATAGGCTCGGATATACGTAAGAAATTCGCTTTTCCTACTGCGAGCTGTGCACTCCCGCCAGCACCGGCGAGGTGTGGAGCGTTCCCTTCTCGCAGGCTTGGGTACCGGCCTTGATCGTCAGCCACTCCCAGGCTCCGGGCGGGCGCAGGACGATCGCGTTCCCGGTCGGGCAGCTCGTCTCGCCGCCGACGGGCACGTCCTCGAAGGAGATCAGCACGCTCGCCTTGCCCAGGTGCGCCAGGTTCACCAGCTTCGGGGCCGGGCTCTGAGCCGGCAGTCCTCCGTGCACGACGTTGGTCGGAAGCAGGCCCTTGGCGTTCGCGATTCCGAGCGCCGGATAGCCGTTGAGCGTGCAGGCGGAGCCCTTGTTCTGGAGTGTGACGCTGAAGAGAATCGTTCCTGCGGCGCCGTTCGAGTCGAGCAGTTTCCCTTTCAGTTGCGAGCCGGCGCAGCGGGGCTTAGCGGGGCGCGAGCCGAGAGCTACCTGGGTAACCGATACGGTGGCGGCGACCGCCAGCAGGGCGGTGCCGAGCAGAATCAATCGTTTGGGTGATCGCATGGCGATCTACCGATCCTTTCTCGAGATGGGTGCGCCGGTGGGATGGCTGTGTGACTCGCTCGACGCGCCGGCGGGCGTAGAGGTCGGGAGCTTCACAGTGGAGTGCTCCAGATCACCAACACACGTTGATTCTCGTCCCCAACCCATGCCTCTGTCGAACCGTTTCGCCGCCAGCCCATCGAACAGTACGCCTCATCCCTCGATCTGAGCGCTCACGCGGAGACTGCTTTATGCCGATTACTCTGGAGAACGAGTCATCCGACGAGAGCGAGGCAGGCCGTGAACCTCGATTCGAAGTCGATCATTCAGAAAACCATCGCCCACAACGTCGAGGCCGAGCAGGAGCTGCTGGATGTCCTGCGCGAGTTGATCGCGCTATCCATCGATAGACCGGGCGGAGTGGCGATAGACGAGCTCGCTCGTCGGCTCGGCCGAGACCAAGACCGTCGTAGTGTCCGGGAACTGCTCGAGCGCGGCCGCTCTGCGATCGAGGACGAAGTCGGGAGCGGAGGTCGTTTCGCCGTGATCGAGCGAGTCTACGACGACCCCTTTGCATACTGGCGGGCGCGCTACGTTCCGACCTCCTTCGGGCGTGTCTATCTGCAGGGACTCGACTCGGCGAACAAAAAGAGCTAGAGCTCGCGCGGAGAAGGGTCCTCAGGCCGCAGAACGGCGCAGTGACTCGAGCGCCTCGGAGGCCGTCTGCGCAATCGGGATGACACGGTCGAGGCTGGTGATCTCGAAGGCCCGTACAACCTCTACGTTCGTGGCCGCGACGGCGAGCGCTCCGCCGCTTTCGCGCAACCGCCTGGAAGTTCGCGCCAGCGTGCCGAGCGCTATCGAGTCGATCAGATCTACTTCGGAGAGGTCGACGACCACAGTCTCGCCGGTCTTCGCGATCGCCTCATCGAGCGCGTCCTGGAGGGAGCCGACCGAATGCAGGTCGAGCTCACCGCTGACCGAGATGACGCGCTTACCGTCAGCGATCGGAGTCGTTCGAACAACGAGTTCTATTAGCGACATGTTGGATAACTGAATACCCCGCGTCGGGTTTTTTTATTCCGGCAAGCTGTGCCACGGGCGCTCCGGCAAGAGCTGGAAGTATCCTTCTCGTCCGTGAGGGTAGTGCTACCGGACAATTCCGAGCTCGAGCTGCCAGACGGAGCGAGCGGGCTCGAGACGGCGCGGGCGATCGGCCCCAAGCTGGCGGCGCAGGCGGTCGGCGTGCGCGTGAACGGCGAGCTTCGCGATCTGCGCCTGCCGCTCTCCGACGGTGAGAAGATCGAGATCCTGACCACTAAGAACGGCGACGATCCCGACGCTCTGGTCGTTCTGAGACATTCGAGCGCGCACCTCCTGGCCGAGGCAGTGCGCCGGCTCTACCCGGGCGTCAAGGTCGCGATCGGGCCGGCAATCGAGAACGGCTTCTACTACGACTTCGACTTCCCCGAGCCGATTGTCGAGGAAGAGCTGGCTCGGATCGAGGAGGAGATGCGGCGAGAGGTCTCAGAAGGGCGGGAATGGCGTCGAGAGGAGCTCGGTCGCGAGCAGGCCAAGAAGCTCTTCTCCGGGCAGGACGAGCCCTACAAAGTCGAGCTCGTGGATAGCGCCGAGGGCTCGATCTCGATCTATACGCAGGGCGACTTCACCGACCTCTGCCGCGGCCCGCATCTGATCGACTCCAAGCCGGTTAATGCGCTGAAGCTGACCGGGCTCGCCGGTGCCTACTGGCGCGGTGACTCCGCCAACAAGCAGCTGACCCGGATCTATGGCACTGCCTTCTTCTCGCAGAAGGATCTCGATGCGCATCTGGCGGCGCTGGAAGAGGCGAAGAAGCGCGATCACCGCCGGCTGGGGCGCCAACTCGACATCTATCACTTCGACGAGCATTCGCCGGGGTCACCGCTCTGGCACCCGAAGGGAATGATCGTCTGGAACGCGCTCGAGGACCTGCGCCGGCGAGAGAATGCCCGCCGCTCGTACCTCGAAGTCAAGACGCCGCTCATCTACGACGTGGCGCTCTGGAAGACCTCGGGCCATTGGGAGAAGTACCGCGAGAACATGTTCCTCGTCCCGGGCGAGGACGACGCCCGCACCTACGGCCTGAAGCCGATGAACTGCCCCGGGCACATGCTGCTCTTCGGCAATCGCCTGCGCTCGTACCGGGAGTTGCCGATCCGCTTCGCCGAGTCTTCGACTCTGCACCGCAACGAGTTGGCCGGGACTCTGCACGGCTTGATGCGGGTTCGTCACGTCACCCAGGACGACGCTCACATCTTCTGCACGGCCGAGCAGATCGAGCAGGAGATCTTCGCTTGTCTCGACTATGCGGCGTTTCTCTACGAAAGCTTCGGAATGCAGGCGCGCTTCGAACTCTCGACGCGCCCCGAGAACAGGCTCGGTTCCGACGAGGAGTGGGACTTCACAGAGAGCGCACTCGCCGGGGCGCTCGAGCGCCGGAAGCTCCCCTACGAGCTCAACGAGGGTGACGGAGCCTTCTACGGGCCGAAGATCGACCTGCACATGACCGATGTGCTGGGTCGCTCCTGGCAGATGGGCACTATCCAACTCGACTCGCAGATGCCGCAACGCTTCGGTCTTTCCTACGTCGGCGCCGACAACAGCGAGCACACGCCCTACGTCATCCACCGCGCTCTGCTCGGCTCGCTCGAGCGCTTCATCGGCATCCTGCTCGAGCACACCGGCGGCGACCTGCCGCTCTGGCTGGCGCCGGTGCAATTGCGCGTGATTCCGGTGGGGGAGACCCACATCGAAGCGGCGCGAAAGATCGCAGACGGTCTTGCCAAGGCCGGCTTCCGCGCCGAGCTGGACGATCGCAGCGAGTCCGTGGGCAGGCGCATTCGCGACGCCGAGCTCGAGAAGGTGCCGCGCCTGATCGTCTACGGCGACAAGGAGTCGCCCGACGACCTGGCCGTGCGTGAGCGTGGCGGCGCCCAATCGCGGAAGAGCCTGAAGGATCTAGTGATCGAGCTGACGCCGCTCGTCTCGCCGCCCGGCTCGTGAAGAAGTGGCGACCGGGCGTAGGCGCAGCGGCAGCGAATCGGCTACATTAATAAACCTGCAAGCAGGGGCTCATCCGTTCCCTCACCTCCGCGACCACGCGTCGACGGGGGTTCAACCGAGAAGTTTGGTGGAAAGAACGGAGCCGCTGCCTGCAGCGGTTTTATTGTTGCTGAAGAGGAGGAAGCCCTAGCTTGATGAGCGCCAGTTGAGACCTCGGCGACGATATGAGCCCGTTCGCCCGTCCGTTCCGCACGCTCGCATCAACGATGGCATTCGCGTTCCGCGCGTCCGTCTGATCGACTCGGACGGCTCGCAGATCGGAATCAAGACAGCCGAAGAGGCGCGAGAGTATGCCTACGCCAAGAATCTCGATCTGGTCGAGATCGCGGCCAACGCCGATCCGCCCGTCTGCCGTGTCATGGATTACGGCAAGTACCGCTACGCGGAGGAGCAAAAGGCGAAGCTGGCTCGCAAGCACCAGCAGCAGATTCACATCAAAGAGATCAAGTTGCGGCCGAAGATCGGCGTGCACGACTACGAGACGAAGAAGGGGCACGTCGTTCGCTTCCTCAAACAGCGGGCGAAGGTCAAGGTCACGATCATGTTCCGCGGGCGCGAGACCACCCACCCCGAGCGCGGGCGCGACCTGCTGATGCGGCTCGCCGAGGATGTGCAGGAGCTCGGCGCGATCGAGATGCAGCCGCTGCTAGAGGGCAGGAACATGACCATGGTGCTGGGACCGACCAAGCATGCGGGCGAGAAGGCGAAAGCCGCGCCGGAGATTCACGAGAAGGCGGCGGATACCGAGCAGGCGATGGCCGAGCAAGCCGGCGGCGCCGAGGATGCCGGCGCAGACAGCTGAGGAGAGAGATGCCGAAAACGAAGACACACAGTGGAGCCAAGAAACGATTCAAGGTCAGCGGCACGGGCAAGATCGTCCGGCGCCGCGCTATGCGCAGCCATATCCTCGGCAAGAAGACCCAGAAGCGGAAGCGCGGTTTTCGCAAGCCCGAGGTGCTCGGCCCCTCGAATTCGTCCGTCGTCAAGAAGATGCTCGGAAGGTGAGGTAGAACCCCATGCCACGCGTTAAGCGTTCTGTCCACGCGCGCAAGAAGCGGCGCAAGGTTCTCGAGCAGGCTCGCGGCTACTTCGGCATCAAGAAGTCGAGCTACAAGTACGCCAAGGAGCAGGTCGACCACTCGCTCGTCTACGCCTACCGCGACCGGCGCAACCGCAAGCGCAACTTCCGCCGGCTCTGGATTCTCAGGATCAACGCCGCGGCGCGTCAAGAGGGACTCTCCTACAACCAGTTCATCGCCGGCTGCAAGAAGGCCGAGATCGAGCTCGATCGCAAGGTGCTTGCCGACCTGGCCGTGCGCGAGCCGGCCGCCTTCAAGGCGATCGTCGAGCAGGCTAAAGCGGCGCTCCAGAGCTGAGCGAGAGCAGGCAAGCGGACGTATTCACGCGGCAGGCCTCGGCCTGTCGAGCTAGTGATGCCAACTCGCTTTACGCGGAGTTGTGCGAGCGGCTGGCCGGTGAGCCGCTCGTCGCCGAGATTGCGCCTGACTTCCGCTGGAATCTTCCACTGAGACTGCTCGCGGCGCTGCACTATCTCGCGCTCGACGGGCGCGCTCCCGAGCTGGCGAGAGCATACGAGGGAGGGTTCGAAGTCTGGCCCGCCTTCCGGGAAGCGCTGGCGCGCGAGTCGAAATGGGTGGCGCGCTTCCTGCGCGAGCAGGCGATGCAGACGAACGAGGTGCAGCGTTGTTACGGGCTTCTGCCGGCTTTTCTGCTCGCCGCGAGCCTCGCGAGGAAGCCGCTGGAGATGATCGAGCTGGGGCCGAGCGCCGGCTTCAACCTGCTCTGGGATCGCTATTCGTATCGCTACGGCGAGGAGCGCTGGGGTCCGCAGAACGCGACGATCGAGCTTGCCGGCGAGCTGCGCTCGCCGTTACCCGAAGGGCTGTTGGCGCTCAATCCGGTCGTGTGCAAGCGGGTCGGAATCGACCTCGACCCTATCGACGTGACGAGCGAGCGCGGTGCCCGGCTGCTCCGCTCCTTCATCTGGCCCGACCAGCGCGAGCGGTTGGAGCGGCTGGAACGGGCGATCGAGGTGGTTCGCGCCGATCCGCCTCGGATCCTGCGCGGCGACTACGTCGAGCGGCTAGAGCCGCTGCTCGCCAAGCGCTCCGGCGAGGCTCTCACTGTTGTCTATCAGACGGCATCGTTCTTCCAGCTTGCGGAGGAGGCTCGGGCGCGTGTCGAGGAGATCTTGGACGAAGCGGGGAGGAGGGAGCCGCTGGCGCTCGTTTCCGCAGAGCATCCCGATCGCGAGGACGCCGACTACTGGCGGCTCTACTTCCAGCTCTGGCCCGGCGAGCGGAAGGTCGTCGCCCGGCTGGACTTCCACGGGCGCTGGCTAGACTGGCTTTCCTGAACGGTCGAGAGCGGGAGTAGGTTTCCAGGGAGATGCCGTCCCTTCGCAGCCGGGTCATTCGTGCCCTGATCGTGGAGCGCGTCATGCGCCGGGTGGTGAGCCTGGATCAGCGGACGATCGACGAGTACCGGCACGAGTACGACGCATTGACGCGCCGTCAGATCCTCCCGCGCGGTACCCGGGTCGAGACGGTGAGCATCGACGGCCTTGCGGCCGAGTGGGTGCGGGCGCGAAAGGTGGACATTGCCGATACCCGGACAATCCTCTATTTCCACGGCGGCGGCTACATCTCGGGCTCCTGCTCGACTCATCGCGACATGGCGGCGAGGATCTCGGCCGCCTGCGGCGTGCGATTGCTCGTCGTCGACTATCGATTGGCCCCCGAGCACAAGTATCCGGCGGCGTTCGAGGATGCCCTGCGAGCGTTTCACTGGCTGAGAGAGAGCGGCGTCGAGGCGACGCAGATCGTCGTTGCGGGTGACTCGGCCGGCGGCGGCCTGGCACTCGCGACTCTGCTCGCGCTCCGCGACAGGGGCGAGGAGCTACCGCGGGCGTCCTTCCTGCTTTCGCCCTGGCTCTCACAGCTTACAGACGGCGAGTCCTACCGCACACGTGCCGATGCTGATCCCTTCATCCGCGCCGAGTTCGTGCGCGACTGCGCCGAGGCGTTATTGGGAGGAACCGGGAAGGATCCAGCGGAGTTGGTGTTGTTCGAGCAGGATCTGCGCGGCCTGCCGAGCTTGCTCGTCCAGGTGGGCGAGGACGAGATTCTGCTCAGCGACTCGGTGCGCCTGGTCGAGGCTGCACGAGCGGCCGGGGTGGATGCGAGGCTCGATGTCTGGAAGGAGATGTGGCACGTCTTCCAGGGCTTCGCGGTGATCCTGCCCGAGGCCAAGAGAGCCCTTGCCGGCGTCGGCAACTTCGTGCGCGAGCAATTCGGCGCGGACGGAGCCGGATGACGGCTCCTGTCAACTCGGCCTCGAACTCCAAGCTTCGGCTCGTTCGGAGGCTGCAAAGCGCCGGCCAGCGCGATCGCCTCGGGCTTTTTGCCTGCGAGGGCGAGGATCTGGTCGTTGCCGCTGTCGAGGCGGGCCTCAGGCCCGTGGAAGTGCTGATCGACGCCGAGCGTCCGGTCCTCGAAGATCGCCTACCCGAGAGCACGCGAGTTGCGTCCAGGTTACTCGCCGGGCTTTCCGAGCTTGCCCATCCTCCCAGGGTGATCGCCGTCTTCCGGCGCGATGAGCTGCCCGCGCTCGAACGGGCGAGCGATATCGGGATCGGCCTGGCGCTCTGGCGAGTCGGCGATCCCGGCAACGTCGGCGCGCTCCTGCGCAGTGCCGATGCGCTCGGACCGGCCTCCGTCTATCTATCGGCGGGTTGCGCCGATCCGACCGGGCCGAAGGCGCTGAGGGCGGCGATGGGCGCCGTCTTCCGCGTCCCGCTCGGCGAGTTCGAGCAGGCGCCCGGACGCCGGATCGGGCTGGTTGCCCACGGAGGAGCGCCGCTCTCCCAGCTCGACCTCTCGGGATCGATCTGCTTCGTGCTCGGTGCCGAGCGTTCGGGATTGCCCGACGAGATCGCGGCGAGCTGTGACGAGCTGGCGACTGTTCCGCTCGCCGCCGGCGCCGAGTCGCTCAACGTGGCGGCCGCGGGCGCGATCGCGCTCTACGAACGCCGGCGCCGGACGTACTGACTACCAGCCGCCTCCGCCGCCGCCTCCGCCGCCTCCGCCGCCGCCTCCGCCGAAGCCACCACCGCCACCGCTTCCGGACGATGACGGAGGAGCCAGCGCCGAGCCAAGGCCCGAGCTGAAGTCGGAGATGGCAAAGGCGCTCGTACCGGCGTAGAGGTTGCCGCCCGGGCCCATCAGGTAGAGCGAGCTCTGCTGCTGCAGCTCTTTCGGCATCTGCAGGCGGGCGACTTCGAGCACGCGATCGGCGATGCCGAAGGCGATTCCGTAAACGAGGTAGCGCTCCCAGAGCACGATCGAAACCGGTACGGCTTCGTCGAGCCGGGGAAAGTCGATCAGGTAGCGGCGGAACGCCGACCAACGTTTTGCCTCGAGCTGGGCTTCTGCGCTTCGCGCGCGCCAGAGCGGGACTATCGCGACTCCTATCAGCGTGATCACGGCGCCGACGGCGATGCTAACTCCAAGCGCGATCGGCACGACATCCCAGAAGCGTGGCGATGCACTGCGGTAGCGCTGTGCACCGAAGGCAATCAGGAGCGCCCCTACCGCGAGCAAGCTGCCGCCCGTGCCGAGCAGTAGCTTGAGTCCGGCGTTCGAGAACCAGCCGCGCTTGCCGACCTCGGTGGTGACCGCCTTCTTGAACTCCTGGAACATGGTCGAGTTCGACGAGCGGTTCTCCCTGATCCGATCGCGGAAGTGGGAGAGAAGCTCGCCTCCATCAGCGACGATCGGATCGACGATCTCGGCCACCACCTGTTCCCAGGGTGAGGTCGAGTCGAGCTCCTTGCCCTTGCTGAGCTTCAGATCCGAGATGGTTTCCTTGCGCAGCCCCGCGAGCGACGACTCCTCGCTCGTCACGTGCTCGCCCTTGTAGCGGCCGCGCCGGATCAGGTCGAACAGGGTGGCGGTGAACTCGTTCCCGCCGGCACCCGCTCGTTCGCGCACCAGCGACGGGACCAGGGCCGAAGCGAGATCGGAGGGCGGTTCCTGCTCGTAGGAGCGGTCGTAGTCGACCTTTGGCTCGCGTCCGAAACGCTCGTATACGAAGACGAGCACCGCGAGGGCAGGTAGAAACGCCAGCAGTGCCAGCACGATCCAGGAGAAGGGAGAGTGCTCGAAGCGCTTGAGGCGTCTGTGATCGCTGCTCCAGGCCTGGTAGTCGGCCTGCTCGGCGGAGACGATCTTCGCCAGTGCGTTGCCGGGTAGAACCTTCGCGCCGGCGGTCGATGTCAGCAGCGAGCGCGGAAAGACGACCCGTAGATCGACGAGCTGGTGCGCGGGAACCCCGGTCGCCCGTAGGATGGCGGCCGACGGGGTTCGCCGCACCGCTCCGTGCACCCAGGAAGGCCCGGCCCAGACGCGGTAGTCCGGACTGGTCGTGGGCTTCGGTAAGAGCATGCTCGCCTGCAAAGACGGCAGCGAGGCCGCCCAGGCGTCGCCCCAGACGTTGAGGTTGACGTCGACCACGTCGTCGTAGGCGGCGGCGAGTCCGCCGAAGCGGTAGGAGATAGTGAACGTACGCGGGCCGCCACTCGGGTTGTCGAAGTGCCACACGACGCGCAGCTTGTTGCCGACATGGGTCGTGGCGTATGTGCCCGGAGCGCCGATCGAGCCGAGCTCGGTGCTACCTCCGTAGCTGTAGGCACGGCCTTGCTCGGAGACCGCGACGTTATCGATCGATTCACCCTGGCGTAGCGGTATGTCGCGGTAGGCGCCGTGGAAGACGTCGCTCATCGTGATCTGCTCGCTCACGGCAAGCGAGCCGTCCTGCTGCACCTTGGCGTTCACAACCGCGCTCTCGAGCGTGGTCGCGCGAGCAGGTGCCGCTAAAACCGCGGCGAGCGCGACGAACGCTGTGAGAACGCCGAATCTGCGCACTAGGTTTGCGGCGGGGTCGAAGGCGCTCCGGGCTCTGCCGGCGGTGGCGGCGGCGTGGGCGCGAAGCTGACTTGAGGCGCCTCGCGCTCCGCGTCCCCTTCGACCTCGAAGAAGCCGCGCGGCTGGAAGTTGAACATCCCGGCGACGACATTGGTCGGCACCGTCTGGATGGCGTTGTTATAGGTCAGCGTGGTGTCGTTGTAGACCTGGCGCGAGACCTGGATTTTGTCCTCGGTCTCGGCCAGCTGCGCCTGCAGCTGCTGGAAGTTCTCTGTCGCCCGCAGCTGCGGGTAGGCCTCGGCGACGGCGAATAGCTTGCCGAGCGCCTGGCTGAGGATGTTCTCGGCCTGGGCCTGCGCGGCGGGCCCCTGTGCTTGCTGGGCCGCGGTTCGGGCCTGGGTGACCTCGTCGAAGGTGCCGCGCTCGTGGGCCGCGTAGCCCTTCACCGACTCGACCAGGTTGGGGATCAGGTCGTGGCGGCGCTTGAGCTGTACGTCCACCTGCGCCCAGGCGTTCTGACAGGCGTTGCGCTTGCGCACGAGCCCGTTGTAAATCGTGACGAAGAAGAGAAGTGCAAGGACAACGACTACGAGGACGGCGATCAGTACGTAGATCATCGACGGCGCCTTTCCGTACGGAGCGAATGGGTTGTGGGCGTACCTTACTTCCGCCGGGCGACGAAAACCATGTCCTCGTCGCCGGCATGGGGCTGGCGGTCGAACCAGCCGTAACAGGCGTCGAGCGCATAGCCGGCGCGCTCCAGCAAATAGATCCACTCCGGAAGCGAGATCCAGGCCAGGTTCATCTGGGTCTCGCCCTCGTCACCGCGCACGCGCAGCACCAGGGTGCGCTCGGCCCAGTTCCAGTCGGCGCGCTCCTCGATACCGGGCTCGCGCTCGATCCAGCGGCCGTGCGTTTCGGCGACGTCCCTTTCGGTAGGCGCAAAGACGTCGAAGACGAAGCGGCCGTCCGGCCGGAGTAGCGCTCGGATACGGGTGAACGTGCTCAGGCGCTCTTCGTCCGAGTGCAGGTGCAGGAAGGTACGGAAGGGCGAGATGACGAGTGGAAACTTCTCGTTGACGGGCGGGTCGCGGAGATCGCCTAGGCGCAGCTCGAGTAGCTCGCCGAGACCCGACGACGCGGCTTGCATGCGGCAGTGCTCCAGCATCAGCGACGAGGAGTCGACACCGACCACGCGCACGCCTGTTCGAGCGATCGGTAGGGCGATCCTGCCGGTGCCGACGCCGAGCTCAAGCACCGGCCCGCCGCTCAGCACAGCCTCATCAACATAGAAGCCGATGTCCTCGACGACGCTCGTACTCCAGCGGTCGTAGAGATAGGCTATCGGATCGTAGGGACTGAGATCGGCGTGTTCGCTCACATCCGCATTCTCGCCAAGAGTACGAGTCAGCGCCCTGCCGAACCAGCAGCTCTGAGCACTTTCCGTCGCTAGAGGTTCGGTCGAGGAGTCCCACTTCCGTAACGTTTTTCGCTTGACGCGAAACGATTCTTCTGAACGGTGTCTGACACCGTCTGGTGTCAAGGGGCGTTCGTGACGGAAGTGGAACCTGTTGCGCACAGGCCCGATCGCGCGCGGAGCGCCCGCGCTCGCTATCGTGTCAGCGTGGCGACAAGGTGCTCAGCGTTTGTGTTTACCAGGCCCCGGCTCGCAGTCGGGGACCTGTGCTGAGCAGCCGCGAAGCCCGCCCTTGGACGCAGAGCTGGGGAAGACCGGCCTTTCGCCGCGAGCAGCGGGGGGAGGATAGGACACGGCAGCTGCTGAATGGAGAAACTAGGGTTGCGGAGATGGATGTAGAGGCAGTCGAGCAGGAGGCGCGGAGCGCGCTCGAGCAGGCGGAGACGCTGGAGCAGCTCGACGAGCTGCGCGTGCGCTACCTCGGTCGTTCGAGCGAGCTGAAGCTGGCCCTGCGCGAGGTTCGCGACCGCGAGGCGGGTATGCATCTCAACGCTGTGCGCCAGGCACTCGAGACCGCAATCGAGGAGCGGCGCTCGGCGCTCGAGCACGGTGAGTTGCAGAGCAAGCTGATGGCCGAGGACGTGGACGTTACGCTGCCCGGCGAGCGTTTTCCGGAAGGACACCTACACCTGATCACGCAGATCAGGCGAGAGGTCGAGGACGTCTTTCTCGGGCTCGGCTACGTGATCGTGGACGGTCGCGAGGTCGAGACGACTCACTACAACTTCGACGGACTGAACATGCCGCCCTGGCACCCGAGCCGCTCCCCAGGTCATTCGCTCTTTCTGAACGGCGACGTGCTACTCAGAACCGAGACTTCGCCTTCGCAGATCCGGGTGATGGAGGCTCAAGAGCCGCCCGTTTACATGATCTCGCCGGGTCGCGTCTATCGCCGTGACACGCCAGACGCCACGCACAGCCCCGTCTTCCATCAAGTCGAAGGCCTTGCGGTCGATCGCGGCATCTCGCTGGCCGACCTGAAAGGGACGCTGCTCCATCTCATGCGTGCACTCTTCGGTGAGAAGCGCGAGTTGCGTTTCCGCACCCATTTCTTCCCCTTCACCGAGCCCTCGATCGAGCCCGACGTCTCCTGTCACATGTGCGACGGAGCGGGCTGCCCGGTCTGCAAGCAATCCGGCTGGATCGAGATGGGTGGCGCCGGCATCGTCGACCCGAACGTGCTCGAGTTCGTTGGCTACGACCCCGAGGAGGTCTCGGGGTTCGCCTTCGGGCTCGGATTGGAGCGGATCGCGCTGCTCCGCCACCGCATACCCGACATACGTCTCCTCTGGGAAAACGACCTGCGCTTCTCGCGCCAATTCTGAGATGAAGGTTCCCTACAGCTGGCTCCGCGAGTACGTCCCGGTCAGCGCCTCGGCCGAGGAGGTCGCGGCCCGGTTGGCGGTCAGCACGGCCGAGGTCGAGCGCGTCTCCTGGCGCGGCGTCAACGACAGCGAAGGCAACTTCGATCACTTCCGCGTGGGGCGGGTGCTCGAAGCAGGCAAGCACCCGAACGCCGATCGCCTGCAGCTCTGCAAGGTCGACGTGGGCGAGGCCGAGCCGCGCCAGATCGTCTGCGGCGCCTGGAACTTCGGGGCCGGCGCCACGGTTCCGGTCGGGCTGCCCGGCGCGGTCGTCCCGGGTGGAATGAAGCTCGAACGGGTCAAGCTCAGAGGCTCGATCTCGGAGGGAATGATCATGTCCGAGCGCGAGCTGGAGCTGGGCCAGGACCACTCGGGCATCATGCTGCTACCCGACGGGCTCGAGCCCGGCACGCCACTTGCCGACGTATTTGCGCTCGGCGAGCCGGTCATGGAGCTCGAGGTGACCGGCAACCGGCCAGATCTGCTCGCGGTCTACGGGCTGGCGCGCGAGATCGCGGCCCTCTACTCGCTCGAGCTGGCACCGCCGCCGGGGATCGACCCCGAGCCGGTCGCGGACGAGCCCGTGCAGATCGAGATCGAGGACTTCGCCGGCTGCCCGCGCTACGTGGGGCGCCTCTTCCGCGACGTGAAGATCGGGCCCTCGCCGCCCTGGCTGAAGGCGCGCCTGACCGGAGCCGGCATGCGCCCGATCTCGAACGTGGTCGACATCACCAACTACGTCATGCTCGCGCTCGGAAACCCGCTGCATGCCTTCGACCTGGAGCGTCTCGCCGAGCACAGGATCGTCGTTCGCCGTGCTCGGCCGGACGAGCAGATGCGCACACTGGACGGCGTCGATCGCAAGCTCGACCCGCGCGACCTGGTGATCGCCGACGCCAAAACGCCGGTGGCTATCGCCGGCATCATGGGCGGCGAGGAGAGTGAGGTCGCGGACGAGAGCAACTCGATCCTGCTCGAGTCGGCCAACTTCGAGCCGGTCGGGATTCTCGAGAGCTCGGAGCGGCTGAAGCTACGCACCGAGGGCTCGAATCGCTGGGAGAAGGGGGTCGATCCCTATCTGGCCGAGCAGGCGGCGAAGCTTGCGACCGAGCTGATGGTGAAGCTTTCCGGGGGGCGCTGGGTCGGGCAGATCGACGTCCAGGGCGACCTGCCCGAGCGACCGCTTGTGAGCTTCCGCCCGGAACGGGCGGACGAGCTGATCGGCGTCACGATTCCGCCCGAGGAGCAGCGCGGTCTGCTGGAGCGCTTCGGCTTCGAGGTCGCCGCGGACTGGACAGTGACCGTCCCCAGCTTCCGGGCTCGAGACGTGACCCGCGAAGTCGACCTGGTCGAGGAGATCGCCCGCGTCCATCTGGACGAGGTTCCCTTCACGCTTCCTCGCCGTCGGGCGATGTGGGGGCGCTTGGCCCGCGAGCAAAGCCTGCGCCGGCGGGTCGAAGATGTGCTTTGCGGGATGGGATTTGTCGAGGCTTACACCTACTCGCTCGTTGACAGCGATCCCGATCCGCAGGCCATCCGGCTGCCCGAGCCGCTCACGGCCGAGCACTCGCTCCTGCGTACGACGATCGTGGAAGGTCTCATCCGCTCGCTCCAGCGCAATCTCGACGCCGGCAACGAGGAGATCGCGCTCTTCGAAATCGCGCACGTCTATCTCCCCGGCAAGGAGGAGTTGCCCGCCGAGCCGGTGCGCGTCGCCGGGTTGACCTGGGGAGGGTTCAGCCGCGCCAAAGGCGCGGTCGAAACGCTTTTCCGCCAGCTGGCCGCGCCCGAGCCGCGCTTCGAGCCGGTCGGCGAGTTGCCGTTCCTGCACCCGCTCAAGGCGGCGAAAGTCGGTGCCGCGGGCTGGCTGGGTGAGCTGCATCCCGAGCTCGCTCAGGGCGAGTGGGGGCTGTTCGAGCTCGATCTCGGCGCCCTGGCCGAGGTCGCCCGCGACGTGATCGTCTACAGGGATGTCATCTCCTTCCCGGCGGTAAAGCAGGATCTCTCGTTCGTGGTCGCCGAGGGGACGCCGGCGGGAGCGATCATCGCGGCGGCACACGAAGCGGCGGGACCTGAGCTTCAGCGAATGGACGTCACGGATGTCTACCGAGGGCCTCAGGTCGGCGAAGGGAAGAAGTCGGTCACCTTCGCCGTCGCGTTCCAATCGGCGGAGCGCACGCTCTCGGATGTCGAGGCGACCGCACTGCGGGGCGAGATCGTGCGAGCGCTCGCTGAGCGCTTCGGTGCGGCGTTACGCAGCTGACGAATCGCTCTGGTCATCGCAGATTAACCGATTTAGCAGCGCTATTTGCATGACCTACCATGCAGGAATGTATGAGGCGACTCTGCTCGGTTGAAGCTTGACTCGATCGAAAGGCAGTGGGAAGCTGGACGCCGCAAACGTTTGCAGCGCCTCCGGGGGAGCGGCGGGCGTACCGGAGGTAAACGGGATGAAAGGGGAGCGTGATGCGCAACGCAAGACGAACGCTCTTGCTCGTTGGAACGGCTCTGCTGCTGCTTGCGCTCTTGCCTGTGCTGGCTGGAGCCGGGGCATGTAACTCGAAAGGCACCCGCTTCTACGTGCCGGCTCCCGACAAGGGTGCCGTGCAGCAGCTAGCCGGACTGATCAAGAAGCACGACTTCAAGGACGCGGTCCTGCTCGACAAGATGCTCGACAAGGGCCACGCTGTCTGGCTCACCGGGGGCACGCCCGCGCAGGTGAAAAGGCAAGTCAGGAAGACGATGCGGCGGGCTCGCTGGCAGCGGGCGGAGCCGGTTCTGGTCGCCTACAACATCCCCGGACGTGACTGCTCGCAGTATTCGGCCGGCGGTGCGGCGGACAGCACGGCCTATCGAGCCCGGATCGACGGTGTGGCCAAGGGTATCGGCAGCGGCAAGGCGATCGTGCTGCTCGAGCCGGACGCCCTTGCCAACCTGCCGGTCTTCTGCAGCCCGACGACAGATCCGCTTGCGGGCGATCCACCGGACAGTAACGGCAACTACAAGACGCCGGAGCTTCACCCGCTCAGTGCCCAGCGCATCGCGGACATCCGCTACGCGATCGGAGTTCTCGAGGCGAATCCGTCGGTTTCGGTCTACCTCGATGCCGGTCACAGCAGCTGGCACTCGGTTGGCGACATGACTCGCGTTCTTGCCGCGGCGAACGTGGCGGGTACGCAGGGCTTCTTCCTGAACGCGTCCAACTACGAGCCCACTTCGAACCTGATCGAGTACGGTAAGTGGATCTCGCAGTGCCTCTGGTTCGGAAGCCCGACGTCGGGATCCTGGGGTGCCGGTCACTACGACTGGTGCGCAAGCCAGTACTACTCGCCCGACGGGCCTGTCAGCCCGAGCGACCCGAGCACCTGGCACTACACCGACCAGTGGTATACGGACAACGTCGAGAGTCAGACCTGGGTGCCCTATCCGGGCGATGCCGGTCTAACGCATTACGTGCTCGACACGAGTCGCAATGGCCAAGGCGCCTGGAGTGGTGCGCAGAACTGGTGCAACGCGCCCGATCGAGGTGTGGGAATCGCGCCGACCACCAACACCGGCAACGATCTGGTTGATGCCTTCCTCTGGATCAAGGTGCCCGGCGAGTCCGACGGCACGTGTGATGTCCGTTGGGTCAACGGCGGCGATCCAGCCTGGGGCGGCATCGCCGATCCGGCAGCGGGGCAGTGGTTCCCGCAGATGGCACTACAACTGGCGCAGAACGCCAACCCGGCTCTGCACTAGTAGAAGACCGACTGCGCGGCGGGAGATTGTCTCTCGCCGCGCAGTCTCCCTCTCATGTCGGCGCCGACCGCTAGCGCAGGCCGAAGCGGCGCAGCAGTTCCGAGATGGTGAAGCTCGGCGCCAGCGGCCGTCTCTGCTCGGGCGGGACGGCCTCGAACTCCTCGGCGCTCAGCCTGAGCACGACCTGCTCGGAGACGATCCGGGCAATCAGCTCGCTGGGGACATAGCGCGGCGGTGCCGAGCTGGTGCGGACGACGACGCCGTTAAAGATGTCCTTGGTCGGCTCGCCCCGTACGGCGCCGATCCGGCCCACGGTCGTGCCGTCAGAGCTGACCACCTGCCAGCCGCGCTTCACGAGAAGCCAGGAAACGGGATCGCTCAAAACGATCGGCCTTCGAATCTCCAAACGGGCCCCTGCGTCTCGATCGGGACCCGATCTGCGAGCAGCTGCAGCAGGCGCGGTCGGCCCGGGACGCCGGCCTCGTCGAGTCGTTCGAGGCAGCGCCCGACCATCTGAGGAGCGGCGCCGTAGCCGAAATCGCGGGCGACGCGAAAGCGGAAGCCCGGTAGATTTTCGCAGCGGGCGGGATTGAGTGGCGAGACGATCAGAGCCACAGGTTCATAGGGCAGCTCCGGTGGCAGTTCGACCTCGACGAGAAGGTGGCTCCAGTCCTCGGGCAGGCGTCCCAGAAGCTGTTCCCAGGCAGCGGCGAGTGTTTGTTCGCCTTGGCCTACGGAAAGATCGTTAACCACCGGATTCTCGTTCATCCACGCCACTTCTCTGCGAGCGAGTAGACACTTCCAGATGACCAGGATAACCAGAGAGAGATGACCGAAATCGAGCTCAGGACGATTCCCGATGCGGACCGGCTCGAGCGCTTCCTCGAGCAGATGCTCTTGATCAGGCATTTCGAGCAAGCGGTGGAGGAGCGCTACCGGGATGGCGAGATCCCCGGCTTTGTCCATCTCGCGATCGGCCAGGAGGCGGTTGCCGTGGGCGTCTGCAGTGCGCTCGAAAGCGGCGACGTGTTCACCTCGACGCACCGCTCGCACGCTCATGCGCTTGCCAAGGGCACCTCGCCACGAGCCGTGATGGCCGAGCTCTACGGCAAGCTCGAGGGCTGCTCGCACGGGCGCGGTGGATCGATGCACCTCTACGACGTCGAGCGTGGCAACTTGGGCTCGAGCGCCGTTGTCGCCGGGTCTTTGGGAATCGCCACGGGCGCGGCCCTCTCCTTCAAGCTGCGCGGCGAGCCGCGCGTGGCACTCGCCTTCTTCGGCGACGGCGCGACCAACTCCGGCATGTTCCACGAGGCGATGAACCTGGCTCAGCTCTGGAAGCTGCCGGCCGTATTCCTCTGCGAGAACAATCTCTGGGCCGAGTCGACGCCGTTAGCCCAGCACTCGCCGATCGCGGATCTGAGCGAGCGAGCGCGAGCCTTCGGCATGGCTGCGATCGAGGTGGACGGGCAGGATGTCGAGGCCGTTCACGATGCGGCACTGGAGGCGCTGGCCCACGCACGCTCGGGGACCGGGCCGGTCTTCCTCGTTGCCGCGACCTACCGTCTCACCTCTCACAACGTCGGTGACCAGCAGGAGTACCGCGACAAGGCGGAGTACGAGCAGACGCGCGAAGCGCACGACCCGATCACCGCGCTACGTCGCAAGCTCGCTGTCTCGGACGAACGGTTAGCCGAGCTCGAGCGCCAGGCCGAGGCAACTGTGCTCGATGCCGTCGAGTTCGCCCGCAACGGCACGGATCCCGACCCGCGCGACCTGCTCGAGGACGTCTATGCCTGAGAACGGTTTCCGGCTCAGCTATCGAGAGGCCGTCCGGGACGCCATGTCGCAAGCGATGAGGCGCGATCCGGACGTCTTCATCATGGGCCAGGACATAGCCGAGCACGGCGGCTCGCAGAAGGTCACGCACGGGATGCTGGCGGAGTTCGGTCCCGAGCGGGTCCGAAACGCTCCGATCTCGGAGATGGCGATGACCGGCGCCGGCATCGGCGCGGCGATGATGGGCATGCGCCCGATCGTCGAGATCATGTACGAGGACTTCCTCACTCTGGCGATGGAACAGCTCGTCAACCACGCCGCCAAGCACCGTTACATGTCGGGTGGGCAGCTGAAGGTACCGCTGACGGTGCGCACGCAGGGCGGTGCCGGCTGGTCATCGGCGGCCCAGCACGGGCAGCAGGTCGAGAGCTGGTTCACCGGCGTGCCCGGGCTCAAGGTCGTCTATCCCTCGACGCCGCGCGACGCCCGCGGTCTGCTCTGGTCGTCGATCTACGACGACAACTGTGTGATCTTCTTCGAGCACGTCCAGCTCTACAACCAGCGCGAGCAACTGTCCGAGGAGCTCGAGCCGATTCCCCTCGGCAAGGCAAGGATCGCGCGCCAAGGCGAGGACGTGACGGTGATCGCGATTGGTCCGCTAGTTCCCGAGGCGCTGGCGGCGGCCGAGCGCGCCGAGCAGGATGGCATCTCGGTCGAGGTGGTCGACCCGCGCACGCTGCTCCCACTCGACGAGGAGACCGTCCTGACCTCGGTCCGCAAGACCAGTCGCTGCGTTGTCGCGCACGAGGCCGTTCGGAGGATGGGGTTCGGGGCGGAGCTGGCGGCGCTGGTGCAGGAGAAGGCCTTCGACTGGCTCGACGCCCCGGTCGAGCGCGTCGGCGCCCCGTTCGCACCGCTTCCCTTCTCGCCAGGGCTCGAGCGAGCCTACGTACCCCGGCGGGATATGGTCCAGGCCGCGATCATGCGCAGCGTCGGGAGGCAGTGAACATGGCCGGCGAGGTCAAGCTACCGCGCCTGAGCCAGGGGATGGAATCCGGTGTGATCGTACGCTGGCTCAAACAGGAGGGCGAGCCGGTCGAAAAGGGCGAGCCTCTCTACGAGCTCGATACCGACAAGGTCACGCAGGAGGTCGAGTCGCCTCTCTCCGGCGTTCTCTTGAAGATCGCGCTGCCCGAGGGTGAAGCTCCTGTCGGAACCGCGATCGCCTACATCGGCGAGCCCGGCGAGCCTGCCCCGGAGATCACGCCGGCTACCGCTCGGGCGCTCACCCCGGAGCCGGGCCAGATCGCCGAGACCGTAGTGGCCGCGCCCGAGCTCAATCCCGAACCGCCTTCGCCGGGCGAGGGGCGAACGAAAGCCTCTCCGCTGGCCCGCCGGCTGGCTCGCGAGCGCGGGCTGACGTTGGCTGGAATGACCGGGACGGGTCCAGAGGGGCGGATAGTCGCCGAAGACATCGAGCAGGCGGCAAGCGCCGCCGCGACCGGGTCGACCGTGTCTCCGGCATATGCTCCGCCGCGCTCGACCGAGCCGGGCGCCGTCGAGCGGGTGCCGCTGACCAGCCTTCGCCGCACGATCGTACGGCGCCTCGGCGAGGCCTGGCAGGCGCCCGCATTTCAGATCTCGGTCTCGGTCGACATGACCGAGGTGCTGGCCATGCACGACCGTCTGCGCGAGCGGCTGCGCCCGGGAGAGCGCCATATCAGCATCGCCGATTTCCTGACCAAGGCCTGTGCCGAAGCACTGGCCCAATTCCTAGGCGTGAATGCGCTCTGGCTCGGAGACGCGATCGAGATGCACCACTCGGTCGACATCGGCATAGCAACCGCGACCGAGCGGGGATTGATCGTGCCGGTGATTCGCGGCTGCGAGCAGCGGACGCTGGCCGAGCTGGCGGCGGCGCGCGCCGATCTCGTCGCACGCACGCTCGCCGGAACGGTCGCTCTCGAGGATCTCGAGGGCGGCACTTTCACCATCTCCAACCTTGGCACGCTCGGCGTCGAGCAGTTCGTCGCCGTGCTCAATGCGCCGCAGGTTGCGATCCTCGCCGTCGGAGCGGTTGTGGAGAGAGCCGTCGTCCGGGCCGGTGCGGTCGCGATCGCGCCGCTGATGACGTTGACTCTCACCTGCGACCACCGCGCCGTGGACGGCTCGGTCGCGGCTCGGTTTCTCGGAACCGTCAAAGGCTTTCTCGAAGAGCCGGGACTGATGCTTTAACCTCTGCGGGGATGGGCGTAAAAGTCTGGTACCGGGTGCGCGATTTGGAGGCCGGCC
Organism: Gaiellaceae bacterium; assembly: GCA_050010215.1. GTDB lineage: Bacteria > Actinomycetota > Thermoleophilia > Gaiellales > Gaiellaceae > Fen-549. The sequence goes on from JBEKLL010000009.1 coordinate 48,693, forward strand.
GCGTCTTCTATACGGACGTGCTCGGCTTCGAGGAGACCTACTACGAACCGGACGGCCGCTGGGCTCGGCTGCTCAACGGCACGATGGAGATCGGCCTGGCCGAGGGTGAGCCCGAGGACGGAGGCGTGGCAACAGTCGACGTAACCGACATCAAGGCCGAGGCCGAGCGGTTGCGCGCCAGCGGAGTCGAGGTCGGCACGGTGCTCGAGCTGCACGGGAACATCCGCCTGCTGGATATCTACGACCCGGACGGCAATCGTATCCAGCTCGCTCAGTCGCTCGAGTAGCGCCTTCCAGCCGGCAGCCGATACTCGGAAGTGAAGATCCTCGGCCGAGCCAGGGCCGGGACGGCGGCGGGAGTCGAGACGGCGCAAGCTCGATCTCCGGTTAGGATCGAGACATCAGCGAGCACAAGGGGAGACGAGCCATGGAGTGTGACGTCGCCGTACTCGGAGCCGGACCGGGCGGTTACGCGGCCGCGATCCGCGCTGCGCAACTCGGCGCCAAGGTCGTCTGCATCGAGCAGGAAGGCACACTCGGTGGAGTCTGCCTTCGGGTGGGCTGCATCCCAACCAAGACCTGGGTGCAGACGGCGCGCGCTATCAAGGAGATCGAGGAGAGCTTCGAGAACGTCGGCATCCGCATCAACGAGGCCAGCCTCGACTTCGCCCGTGCAAACGCCTGGAAGGCAAACACGGTCGAGCGTCTCACCAGTGGCGTGGCGACCCTCTTCAAGGCGAACGGCGTCGAGTGGGTGAAGGGGCGCGGCAGTTTCTCCGCTCCGAACACCGTCCAGGTCGAAGGCGGCGAGGAGATCAGTTTCGCGAAAGCGATCGTGGCCAGCGGCTCGCACCCGATCCTTCCTCCAATCCCGGGCCTCGACTCGCCGCTCTGCGTCGACTCGACCGGGCTGCTCGCGCAGACGGAGGTTCCGTCGCGGCTGGTCATCCTAGGCGGCGGCGTGATCGGCTGCGAGTTCGCCTCCATCTTCGACCGTTTCGGCTCCAAGGTGACGATCATCGAGCTGCTCGATCGGCTGATTCCGATGGAGGACGAGGACGCCTCCAGAGAGCTGGCCAAGAACCTCGCTCGCCGCGGTATCGAGCTCCAGCTCGGCAAGACCTGCAGCAAGGTCGAGGAGACAGACGGAGTGCTCCGCGTTCACTTCGGCGAAGGCGAGACGATCGAGGCCGACCTGATGCTGGTATCGATCGGGCGGGCGCCAAACGTCGAGGAGATCGGACTTGAGCAGGCCGGCGTCAGCTTCGACCTGCGCAAAGGCATCGCCAGTGACGAGCACCGGCGCACGAGCGCGCCCCACATCTACGCGGCGGGCGACGTAGCCGGTCACTGGCAGCTCGCCCACACGGCTTTCCGCGAGGGAGAGGTTGCAGCCGAGAACGCGACCGGTCACGAGGCGGTTGTCGACAATCGCGCCGTTCCGCGTCCGATCTACACCGACCCGGAGGTGGCGGCCGTCGGTATGACCGAAGCCGAGGCCAGGGCTCGCCACGGTGAGGAGATACTGGTTGGTCGCTTCCCTTGGGTGGCTAACGGGCGCGCCCTGATGCAGAGTGAGACCGCCGGCTGGGTGAAGACGATTCACGAGAGCCGCTACGGCGAGTTGCTGGGGCTGGTCATCGTCGGTCCCCACGCGACAGAACTGATCGAGGTCGGCCGCGTTGCGATTGACGCCGAGTCGACGATCGAGACGCTGGCGTTAGGCATGACCTCGCATCCGACTCTGACCGAGGCGATCAAAGAAGCCGCCCTGGTGGCGCTGGGACAGCCTGTTCACGTCGCTCCGAAGCGGCGCTCCCGCTAGCTCGAGCGGGGTGGTGGGCAAAGTCGCGGGTCTTGCTCGCTATCCGGCTGGAAGCCAAGGTTGCCATCTGTAATAATCGCCGTCGGACGTGCCCTCGTCCGCCTGAGATCCGATCGAAAGGAACTCAGGTGATCTCCCGCCGGGACGCCGAGCCGCAGCGGCGTTCCGGCGGTGTTATCGAGGGCGAATGGACGAATAGACGGACAAGGTTCGTACTCGCTAGGGTACGCGCATGAGGAGAGGATCACGTGTCTCCCGAGGCCTTATCCGGCCCGCGCTCGAATCGATCGAACCCTACGAGGGAGGGAAGCCGATCGAAGAGGTCGAACGCGAGCTCGGCATCGCTCGGGCTGTCAAGCTTGCCTCCAACGAAGGCCCTTTCGGGCCCTTCCCGATCGCCCGGCAAGTCCTCGAGACGCGATCCTACGACCTCAATCGCTACCCAGACGGTGGCGCCTACAGGGTACGAGCCGCACTGGCCGAGCGTCTCGGCGTCGATATCGACGAGATTGCTCATGGCGCCGGCGCCGACGGGTTGATCGGTTATCTGTCGCTGGCTCTGCTCGATCCCGGCGATGAGGTCGTCTTCGGTTGGCCTTCCTTCACCAGCTACATGCTGAGCACGCTGAAGGTCGGCGCCGTGCCGAGGACGGTACCGCTGCGAGATCACCGCTACGACCTCGAGGCGATGTTGGCCCGGATCGGTGCGAAGACGCGGATCGTCTACATATGCAACCCCAACAATCCGACCGGGACGATGAACAGCCGCGACGAGCTCGACGCCTATTTCGAGCGAGTTCCGGATCACGTACTGACCGTGATCGACCAAGCCTATCTCGAGTACGTCGAGAATTCGGACTACCCGGACGCCGTCGCCGACTACTTCAAGCAGGGAAAGCGTGTGCTGGTGCTGCGCTCCTTCTCCAAGATCTACGGGCTGGCGGGTCTGAGAATCGGTTACGCGGTCGCGTCCAAGGAGATCTGCGCCGCCATTGCCAAGGTACGTCCGGCTTTCGATGTCAACTCGGCTGCTCAGGAAGCCGCGCTCGCCAGTCTCATCGGCGACGATGCGGAGGCGGAGCTGGCACGCAGACGTTCCTACAACGGCGTCGCGGTTGCGGAGCTGGGGCGCATCCTGAGGGCGTTCGCGCTGGAGCCGGTCGGCCCGGCAGTCGCGAACTTCCTATTCGTCGAGCTCGGCGAAGACAGTCGCCGCTTCTTCGAGCAGCTGCTGCAAGAGGGCGTGATCGTCCGTCCTTTGCATGGCTTCGGGGCGCCGAATGCGATCCGCGTGACCGCCGGCAGCGCGGACGACCATGCCGTCTTACGCCGGGCGCTGCGGGTCGTCCGGCCCGGCGGGCACCGCCTCGACTAATTGTCAGAGCCGGGCCAACGTCCTACGAGGCGGCGCACGGCGAAGCCATGCGCGCGATACGGGCATCCGTTTTCTGAGCGCTATCCACTAGCTAAACCGGGATACTCACGTCTACATACACATGTCGAGGATCGACGATAGTCGTTTCCGTATAGTCGCTTCTGCATATTAGAATCCACTGACCGCGGCTTGGCCGGCAGCTGCGGTAGAGCATTAGGGCCGGTTTCGATACACCAAAGCGTGCGTACAACTCCAAGTCCGAAGTTCTCGCTAGCTCCGGCGGTCAAGGTCGCAGGAGAACGCTCGGCGGCCTGGCTTAGGGGAGTCCGCTGATGTCGATGCCTGATCTGATCGGCCATGGCGACGATCTCCTCGGAGAGATCTCGACGCCGGACTCCGAGGAGATAGTCGGCCGCACGCCCTGGCAGCTCTTCTGGGAACGTTTCCGAGAGGACAAGGTGGCGATCGGCTCTGTCTGCGTCATCTTCCTGATCGTTTTACTGGCCGTGTTGGCGCCTGTATTCGTGACGCTCGGTATCACCCACGCGCCCAACACGCTGTACTCGGACAAGCTGACCACTTTCGGGCTGCCGACCGGTCCTTCTTGGAGCTTCCTGTTCGGTACAGACGATCTCGGTCGGGATGTTTTCTCGCGCGTTCTGTATGGCGCTCGCGTCTCGCTCGAGGTGGCTTTGATCTCGACGGTTATCGCCGTCTCGATAGGTGTCGTGCTGGGAATGATCGCCGGTTACTACCGCGGCGCGGTCGACACGATCATCTCGCGCTTCATCGACATCATGCTTGCCTTCCCGATTCTGCTGCTCGCCCTCGGCATCGCCGCAACCTGCTCGGCCATCTCGCACGGCTGTTTGCACGGACTGATCAAGCCCGGTGTCTCGACGCTGATCACGGTCATCGTGATCGTGAACTGGACCTATATCGGCCGCATCATCCGTGGACAGGTGCTTTCGCTGCGCGAGAAGGAGTTCGTCGAGGCGGCTCGTGCCAGCGGTGCGGGCGATATCGCGATCCTCTTTCGCGAGATACTCCCCAACCTGGTGGCGCCAATCATCGTCTATACGACCCTCATCATTCCTACGAACATCTTGTTGGAAGCGGCGCTCTCCTTCCTGGGTGTCGGCGTCATGCCGCCGCAGGCGAGCTGGGGAGAGATGATCGCGAAGGCAATCGACTACTTCAACACAAGCTGGTGGTTTTTCGCTTTTCCCGGTGCCGCGCTGTTGATCACGGTGCTGGCTTTCAACCTCCTCGGCGACGCTGTTCGCGATGCGCTCGATCCGAGGACGGTGGATGTGACCTGAACAAAACGCAAGGAGGAATCGCATGAACCGTCGAAGTGATCTGCCCCGGCGCCGGCTCGACCGGCTTGGAGGTGGATTCTCGCGCGTTGTCGCGGTGCTAGCGGTCGTCGCCCTGACGCTCGGTCTAGTTGCGTGGACGGCGAGCACGAAAGCGACGCGTTCCACTCGCGCCGTGAGCAACGTCTCCCCGATGCACAAAGTGGTCAAGGGGAAGAAAGGCGGGACGCTGAAAGTCCTCATGCTTGCGGACGTGGACACGCTCGACCCGGGCGCAGCCTACTACTCGTTCGATTACGAGATCGTCTACCCGACGCAGAGGCCGCTGTACTCCTATGCAGCAGAGAGCCTCAAGGTGAGGCCCGACATGGCAGCGAGTCTGCCCAAAGTAACGAACAACGGGAAGACGGTCACTGTCAAGATCAGGAAGGGAGTCAGATTCAGCCCGCCGGTGAAGCGCGAGGTGACTTCCAAGGATGTGAAATACGCGATCGAGCGTGGTTTTGCCACCAGCGTCGCCAACGGCTACGCCTACGGGTATTTCGGGGCCTTGGTTGGCAGTCCCAATCCGAAGAGCCCGCCTGCCACGCCCAAGGCGATCTCGGGCATCACGACCCCCGACAAGTACACGATCGTCTTCCACCTGAAACGGCGCTCGGGCGCCTTAATCGGCGCGCTCGTAATGCCGCTGACCGCACCGGTGCCGAAGTCCTACGCCGCGAAGTTCGACAACGCGACCATCTCGACCTACGGCCAGCATCAGGTGGCAACCGGGCCGTACATGATCAAGAACGACAAGAGCGGCAGCATCACCTGCTCGAGTTGTGGTTACAAAGCATCGCAGTACATCAAGCTCGTGCGTAACCCGAGCTGGAAGGCGAGCACCGACTTCCGGCCCGCCTACCTGAACGGGATCAACCTCACAGAGGCGAGTGATCAGACCGTGGCGACGGACACGATCCTGGCCGGCGGGGCTGACGCTTCGGGCGACTTCGGTCCGCCTCCCACGAAGCTGGCGTCGATCTTGTCCAATCCGGCGCAGAAGAAGTTGCTCTTCTTCACCCCGACGAGCGGTACTCGCGACGTGGCTCTCAACACGACCAAGCCGCCGTTCAACAACCTGCACGTTCGCCGAGCGGTTGCGTACATACTCGACCGAAATGCTATGCGGCAAACGCGTGGTGGGCCGGCAGACGGTGAGATCGCAACTCACTTCATCAGTCCGGACTTCAAGGGCACCGGCTTCGAGGCAGCCGGCGGCTACAAGTTCGATCCGTTTGCGACCCCGGGGCACCAGGGAAGTCTGTCCAAGGCTCTCGCCGAGATGAAGCAAGCGGCGCCGAGCATGCCGAAGCTGATAAATGCATCCACCGGCATGTACATCGGTCCCAACGTATCGATGGTGAGCGGCAACGCGACGGTGCCTCAGAACACGGCCCAGGTGGTAATCGCCGACCTGAAGAAGATCGGTATCGGGGTCGACAACAACCCGCAGGCCGGCTCGGACATGTATGCGAAGTTCTGCAACGTCCCGGCCAACGAACCGGCGATCTGCCCGAACGTCGGCTGGCTGAAGGACTTCAATGACGCACAGACCATTCTCGACGTCACCTTCAGCGGCAAGCACATCCCACCGACCAACAACTCGAACTGGGGTCAGCTCAACGATCCGAAGATCAATGCCGATATCGCGGCTGCGGAGAAGCTGACCGATCCCAAGAAAAGGGCCGTGGCCTGGGGGAAAATCGACGACGAGGTCACGCAGACGGCCGTCGAGGTCCCCTGGATCTGGGAGGACTACCCGACGCTCTTCTCGGCGCGGGTCAACCCGGCACGTCAGTTCTGGAATCAGGGCGGACCGGACTTCTCCTCCATTTCGATCAAGTAGCAAGACGAGTTGATCTCTCCGACTTCAGAGACCTCTCGCTCCACCCCCCGGCCCGACGGGCCGGGGGGTGGAGGCATTTCGGCGATCGGCCGAGTCGCGCGCTTTGCGCGCGACATCGTGCGCTCGTCCACGCTTCGCTACATCTTCCGCCGCGTTCTTTGGTGCGTGTTCCTTCTGCTGGTGGTGAGCGCGCTCACTTTCGTGATCTTCTATGAGCTTCCGAGCGGAGATCCGGCGACGTTACGGGCTGGTCGAAACGCCACACCCGCGCAGATCGTGCAAATAAGACACAGCTTGGGTCTCGACCGGCCGGTCTATACCCAGTACTGGTTCTATATGAGGAAGCTCATTTTCCATTTCGATTTCGGCTACTCGTATCACAACTTCGTCTCGGTCAGATCGGAGCTCTTTTCTCGTCTGCCTGCGACGTTCTCACTCACGATCGGGGCGGTTGCCATCTGGTTGCTGGTCGGAATCCCGGTGGGTGTGATTTCAGCCATCAAGAGCCGCACGCTGCTCGACCGTGCCACCATGACCGCTGCGCTCGTCGCCATATCAGCGCCGGTCTACTGGCTCGGGCTGGTGGCGCTCTTCCTCTTCTCGCAATACATCGGCGTATTTCACATTTTTCGCGGCGTCGGAGGTTATGTCCCCTTCACTCAAAACCCCGCTCAATGGGCTTCGTCGCTCGTGCTTCCGTGGTGCGTGCTCGCGGCCGCCTTCGCGGCCTTCTATGCGCGCATGGTGCGCGGCAACCTGATCGAGACGATGAGCGAGGACTACATCCGCACCGCTCGCGCCAAGGGCCTGTCCGAACGGCGCGTCATCTTCCGGCACGGACTGCGGGCCGCGCTGACACCGGTCGTGACGATGGCCGGCATGGACATCGGCGGCTTGCTCGGCGGCGCCGTGTTAACGGAGACGGTCTTTGCGATCCCCGGCATCGGCCGCTTCGCGTACCAGTCGATCACGAGCTCTGATCTGAACTCGATCCAGGGCACCGTTCTCTTCGGCGCCTTCTTCATCATCGTGGCGAACCTCGTCGTGGACATCGTCTACGCATTCCTCGATCCGCGGGTTCGCTACTAGTGCCTGCCACTGAAATGCCTGAGCTCCTCGAGATAAGAGACCTACACGTGCACTTCTCAACGCGCGACGGAGTCGTGCGTGCGGTCGAAGGCGCGGAGCTCTCGATCGAGCGCGGGCGCACGCTGGGAGTCGTCGGCGAATCCGGCTCCGGGAAGAGTGTCACCGCGCTTACGGTGATGGGGTTGACGCGGCTGCCGAATGCCTCGATCTCCGGGGAGATCATCTTCGATGGGATCGACCTGATTAAGCTGCCCGATCGAGAGCTACGGCGCGTTCGGGGCAAGCGAATAGCAATGATCTTCCAGGACCCGCTGTCTTCGCTGCATCCACTTTTCAAGGTCGGCTGGCAGATCGTGGAAGCGATATGCACGCACGAGGACATCTCGAAGAAAGAGGCGCGCGTCCGCGCCATTGCCGCGCTTACCGAGGTTGGCATTCCGAGTCCGGAGAAGCGCATCGACAGCTATCCGCATGAGCTCTCAGGGGGTATGCGCCAGCGGGTAATGATCGCGATGGCGCTGTCGCTGAAGCCGGACGTGTTGATAGCGGATGAGCCAACGACGGCGCTGGATGTCACCGTGCAGGCACAGATCCTTGATCTGATCCGGCACCTGCGCGATGAGTACGGCACCGCGGTGATCATGATCACGCACGACCTCGGGGTGATCGCCGAGCTCGCCGACGAGATAGCCGTCATGTACGCCGGCCGCGTGATGGAGCGCTCGCCGAGGAAGGAGCTCTTCACGACCCCGGAACTGCCCTACACGTGGGGGCTGATGCGCTCGATCCCGCGCCTCGACGCGCCGCGGACCGACAGGCTCGAGCCGATCGCCGGGCTACCGCCAAGCTTGATCAGGATTCCGTCCGGCTGTCCTTTCCATCCGCGCTGTCCGTACGCGATGGATGTGTGTAAGAAGGTCGAGCCGGTACTGACCGAATCGAAGCCCGAACACCTGGTCGCCTGTCATCTCCCCAAAGAAAAACGTCAGAGCATCGGCCGCGATCTACAGGCCGAGTTCGCCACCTGAGCGATGAGCAGCGATCCTAAACAGACGCAGAACGCCCCGGCCTCAGAGGCAGGGCGAAAGTTGCCGTTCGAAACGGAGCTCGAAACCAACTCCGACGCGCTGGTCGTCGTCCGCGGATTGAGCAAGCACTTCGCGTTGACGCATGGCGTGCTCTTCAGTCGCGAGCTCGGCATGGTGCACGCGGTCGACGACGTCGACTTGGAGGTGAACCACGGCGAGACGATCGGGCTAGTTGGGGAGACGGGCTGCGGTAAGTCGACGCTTGCGCGCGTGATCACGCGCCTGATCGACCCAACCAGCGGGCACATCGGCTTCAACGGCGTCGAGATCACGAACTGGTCGCGCCGCCAGCTGCGACCGCTCCGGCGCGACATGCAGATCATCCTCCAGGACCCTTACACCTCGCTGAATCCCCGCCGCCCGGTGGGCGCGATCATCGGCGAGCCGCTTCGTATTCACAAGCTCGGCTCGAGAGACGAGCGCAAGGCGCGAACCCGCGAGGTCATGGAGATGGTCGGGCTCAATCCCGAGCACTTCAATCGCTATCCCTATGAGTTCTCCGGCGGTCAGAGGCAGCGTATCGGCGTCGCCCGCGCCATCGTCACCAAGCCGAAGCTGATCCTCGCCGACGAGCCGGTCTCGGCGCTCGACGTCTCGATTCAGGCGCAGGTCCTGAACCTACTAGAAGACCTCCGCGACGAGATGAATCTGACGTTGCTCTTCATCGCCCACGATCTCTCGGTCGTGCGCCACGTCGCCGATCGGATCGCGGTCATGTATCTGGGCAAGATCGTCGAGCTGGCGCTTCCCGATGTGCTCTGCTCGCACCCCAAGCATCCGTACTCGGGGGCGCTCCTCTCGGCGGTGCCGGTGGCCTCGGCCGAGGCCGAGGAGGCGCGCAGCCGTCGTGTCATCCTCCGCGGCGACCCGCCGAGTCCGGTCGACCCACCGAACGCCTGCCGTTTCCACACTCGCTGCCCCAAGGCGCAATCGATCTGCGCCGAGGTCGAGCCGCCGCTCGAGCCGAAGGGCTCGCCGGACCAGCTCGCCGCCTGCCACTTCCCCCTGGTCGAGGCGGAGATCGAGCACGCCATTCTTCGTCCGCGCGAGAAGTAGCAGCAGCGCCTCGCTAGAGTCAGCTCGTGCGTGGTCGCCGTTCCTGGACACCATCCGAGCTCGCCACCGGCGTTCGGGCCGGCGACAAGCGCGCGCTCGCTCGCGCCGTGACCCTGGTCGAGCGCGGCGGAGCGGAAGCCGAAGAGCTGGTACGCGATCTCTATCCCGGTACCGGCGGCGCCTACCGGATCGGGGTCACCGGACCACCCGGAGTCGGTAAGTCAACGCTGATCGCCGCGCTCGTACGCAACGTGCGTACGCTGGGAAAGAGTGTCGGCGTCGTCTCGGTCGATCCCTCGAGCCCGTTCACGAAGGGAGCGTTGCTTGGTGATCGGATCCGTCTCAGCGAGCACTTCCTCGATCCTGACGTCTTCATTCGCTCGATGGGAACGCGCGGTCACCCGGGCGGTTTGGCCGAGGCGACGCTCGAAGCTCTGCTCGTGCTCGACGCCGCCGGGCGTGAGCTGCTCTTCGTCGAGACGGCCGGCGTGGGTCAGAGCGAGGTTGCCGTGGCCGGGATCGCCGATACCGTCGTGCTGGTGCTGATGCCCGGCTCGGGCGATTCCGTGCAGGCGCTGAAGGCGGGCGTGATGGAGATTCCGGATGTGATCGCGCTCAACAAGAGCGACCATGCGACCGCCGCTGCCACTCTGGCCGAACTGAGGCAAGCGCTTTCGCTTGGTGGCGCTGAGGGGCCGCCGATCGTGAGCACGCAGGCCTCCTCCGGCGACGGAGTCGACCTTCTCTGGCAGGCGATCGAGGCTCATCGCTCGGCGCTCGAGGAGTCGGGTGGCCTCGAGCTCAGGCGCCGGGAGAATCTTCGCCGCGAGCTCTTTGCCCTGGCGTTGAGTCGCATGCGCCGCGAGCTCGAGCGATCAACCGACGGAGACCCCGGGTTGGAGACATTGATCGATGCCGTTGCCGAGCGCCGGCTCGATCCGCTGAGCGCCGTGCGCGAGTTGAGAGCCCGTCTGCTCTAGACCGATTGGGGTTCTGCGCTAGGCTCGTGCGGCATGACCCTGCCGGCCGCCAGATGCTGGTGGCGGGCCACTAAAGCGAGGGCCGCGGCCGCGCCGGCCACCGCGAGAGCGAAGAAGACGCCGCCGGGAAGCCTGGTCAGCAGCTCAACGCTCGCTCCGACGAGCGCGGCGCACGGGATGGTGATCAACCAGGCGATGACGATGTTGCCGGCTACTCCCCAGCGAACGGCCGAGAGCCGTGAGTTGGCCGCCCCAGAGCCGAGCACAGCTCCGGAAATCGTATGCGTAGTCGAGACCGGAAAGCCGTAGTGCTGGGTCACCCAGAGTAGACTGGCGCAGGCCGTCTCGGCGGCGACGCCGCGTGGCGGGTCGAGCTTCGCGATCCGCGTGCCTAGGGTGCGGATGATCCGCCAACCGCCGGCATAGGTGCCGAACGCCATAGCGGAAGCGGCGCCAGCGATCACCCAGATCGGCGGCCGGCTGAAGTTCGGATCGAGATGGCCTGCCGCTACGAGCGCCATCGCCATGACGCCCATCGTCTTCTGGGCATCGTTCGTTCCGTGAAGAAAAGCGACGAAGGCCGACGACAGTGGCTGAATTCGCCGGAAGACGTGGTTGGTTCGCTGCGGCGATCGTTTCCGAATGATCCAGAGGAAGACGTACATGAGCAGGAGCGCGCTCGGGATCGCCAGTAGAGGTGCGAGCAGCGAAGGTATGAGCACTTTCTCGTACAACCCGTGCCAGAGGACGACCGATTGGCTGCTTCCTTTTGCGTTCGCGTGCAACCCGAGGGCGCAGATCACCGAACCGAGCATGCCGCCGATCAGGGCGTGGCTCGAGCTCGAAGGAAGACCGAGATACCAGGTGGTCAAGTTCCAGACGATTGCTCCGATGAGCCCGGCCAGAATGATCTTCAGCCCGTTCACGCCTGTGATGAGATCCTGGTTGACGATTCCCTTGGCGATCGTTGCAGCGACCTTGACCGCGTAGAAGGCACCGGCGAAGTTGAGTACGGCCGACATGAGAACGGCGATTCGCGGCGAGAGGGCGCGGGTTGAGACTGCCGTCGCGATTGCGTTCGCGCTGTCGTGGAAGCCGTTGGTGAAATCAAAGAAGAGGGCGATCAGGATGACCGCAACGAGCGTGATCCAGAGCATCGATCGCTGCCTAGCCGTTCTTGACGACGATGTTGCCGATCAGGTGAGCGGCCGTTTCGGCCGAGTCGATTGCCGCCTCCAGCGCCTCGAATATGTCCTTCCATTGGATGATCAACCTAGGCGATACCTTGTCGTCCTCGAACAGCGCCCCGATAGCATCGCGGACGATTGCGTCACCCTCGTCCTCGAGTAGCTTGAGAGCGACCAATTGCTTCGAGATGCCCTTGAGCCCGCGCAATCCGTTGAGCGCGTTAGCCAGGTGCTCCGTCGAGCCGACCAGAATCCGGCACTGCTCGATCGCCTGCTCCATCGGGCTCTCGATGTGGTAGACGTCGATCAGCTCCGAGGCGTCGTCGAGATAGTCGACGACCGTGTCGATCGCACTCGCGAGGGCGTAGATGTCCTCGCGGTCGAGAGGCGTCACATACTGGGTATTGAGCAGACCGATGATCTCGGCCGTGATGTCGTCGCCCTTATGCTCGAGCTCGGTGACCGCTTCCTGCCCGATCGTCTCGTCGGGGATGTTTCCGAAGCGTTGCTCGACGAGCCGAGCCGCCTCGAGTGCGTTCTGGCCGGCCTGAGCGAAGAGGTCGTAAAACTGCGCTTGGCGTGGGACAAGAGAAAACCGCATCCCTGGCTCCTTGGTCGGTTTGACCTTCGCAACTCAGGCTAGTGTCGGGCGGAGAGGCCGGCGTTACGAACCGGTTACAAAACCGCTACGACGGTCTCGGCGGGCTCGCTGAGCGGAAGCACGAGGCGGTAGCCGACGCTCGGTGTCGTACTCACGCGCAAGTCGACCTCGGCCTGCGCGAGCTTGTCGCGCAGCCGTTTCACATACACGTCCACCGAGCGATCGCCACGGATCATGTTGTAGCCCCAGACCTTGCGGTAGATGACCTCGCGCGGGACGGTCTCGTCGTTGGCCTCGGCGAGGGCCAGTAGGACGCCGCGTTCACGCCGGGAGAGCGGTACCGGCTTACCACGCCAGCTGGTCTTGCCGCTCGGGGATACGATCCGGAGCTTCCCGATCTCCAGCGTGCGCTCAGCGGGCCGACGGCCGTGCCGGGCAGCGTTGCGGACGCGGGCGAGGATCTCGCGGTCGTCCATGGTGCCGTCGAGCACCTCGTCCGCTCCGGCCTCGAGCAGCTCGCTGACGCGAGCCGAAGACGAAGAGTGGAGCCAGACGACGAGAGCCCGACCGGGGTGCTCGCGCAACATCCTGCCCAGGAAATACGGATCGGCCGAGCTCGGATAGAAGACGACGGCGTCGAAACGCTCGCAGAGCAGAAGGTGCTCGGCTTCCTCGCTACGGCTCTTGACGGTTACTTCGCAACCCCCGGCGACGAGAGCCCGCTGGAGCCTGTCGGCATCCCCAGCCAGAACAAGGATCCGCATTTGCGCAGACTAACCGCTAGCGGGTGGAAGCAGCTCCACCTACGGTCGGAGCGCGAGTCTTCGCAAACTCTTAAGGGCGGTTCATCCCCGGTTAAGGGGCGGGCGCGACGATTTCGTTTGGAGGTTCGACCTCGTAGGGAGAGAAGCAGTGGATATGCGCTACCTCAGTTCAAACCGAGCTGTCGCCAGTCCTGAAGAACTTCAGCTGAAGCTGGCTCTGCTCGCCTGCGAGCGGGAGCGGCTTCGCACCAGCGGCGCGGCACATGAATCGCTCGAATCCAACAGGCTCGAAATCGGGCGCAACCAGTACGAACTCTCGCTCGCATTGATTCGGCGCCATCTCACTCGGCCGGCCGAGCGCGCAGCCTGAGCGGACGCTAAGCTCCCGCGTGTGAATCGCCGCTCCGCGGTACTTCGGCCGCCTCGTCTCGCGTTCTTCCTCCGAGCTGCATGAGCAGTGAGATCGACAGCTTCTTGGCCGCGCTTCCCGGGCGTGTGGGCGGGAAGGATCTCAGCGGAATACGCGCAACCTACGTTTTCGAGATCGAGGGCGGAGAGGCGTGGACGGTTCGCATCGAGGACGAGAAGGTGGCAGTAGCGAACGGAGATGATGCCGGCGCCGACTGCACGATCTCGGCTACGGAAGAGACTTTTACGAAACTGTTCAGAGGCGAGCTCGCAGCAGTCCCGGCCTATCTCGGCGGCAAACTGAGACTGAGCGGTGATCTAAACGCTGCCATGCAACTGCAAAAGTTGCTCTGAATCCGTCGCGTGCCTGCCCGTCCCGGCACGCAGTCGTTTCAACGAGATCTTGCGTTTTCACTTCGAGCTGTTCTCTCGCGCCGGCGAGCGGAGGCGAGAACTTCGAGCTGAGCGGGTAGAGGAGCAGACGAGATTGGATCGCATGGGGTTGCTTCTATCCCTCGAACGAGGGATAGAAGTCGTCTGCTTAGTCCCTCGAACGAGGGATGTGGTGTACATACGACCTGTGCCGGTCTTACAATTGGCCCTTCTCCCCCCACGGTAGGAGCTGGCTTGTGTTGTGCCTGGTTTACCGGGCGGCGGGGTTGAGCGCGATTTCCGCCGCAGATACTCACGTCGCCATCGAGAGAGCGGATTCAGTTAAGTCGCGCGTCTGCCTGCCCGCAACCTGCCGAAACGTGGAAGTTCTCCTAATCGTTGATTCGACAGCGTGATGTACGCGAACGGCTCGCAATTCGACGTTCATCGAGAGGATCAGCATCGCGAGCCCTTCGTAGCGCTCGGGCCCGCCTTTCTCTTGGCACTCGTCTATGGCTTCAGCTTCTGGTTGCCACGGAACGGCGCACTGCTTCGCGAAATCGTCGTACCGGTGACGCTAGTGCTTGCAGGGGGGTATGCGCTTCTTGCCGCGCGGAGGTGCTCAGGGCAGACACTTGCCGTTTATCGGGCGACCGCGGTTGTGTGCCTTATCCTGGCGATGGCCGAAGGTGTTCGTCCTCTCGCCCGTCAAGGTGGTCTCGGTACGAGCTCGCAGTGGCTTCTGGGCGGCTCTATCGAACTGGCGGCCTACTCGCTCTTACTCCTAGCGGCTCTCCGCACGCTCGCCGGCGGCTTGCCCGTCGCCTGGTCGCTCGCTGTGCTCGATACCGCGATGGTGAGTCTCGCCCTCTGCGCCCCTTGGCTTGTGTTACTCGTCTTTCCTCGGCTCGGCGACAACGGAAACAACTACTTGCTGCCAGAACTGGTGGCGCCGGTGCTGGCGGCAGTGGTGTTCGTCACGATCACTCTCGCAGTTCATGCGGCCTCTCTGGTGCCGGCGTGGGTCTATCTGCTCATGGCGGCTGTAACGGTCGGGCTCGTCGGCGATCTGTTGGCGGCTCGCCATCTAATAGGCACGGGTAGTACGACAGCGGCGCTCGACGGCTGGGAAGGGCGCGCACTCCTCCTCTTCCTGGTGGCGATCTTTGCCGGCGAAGCGGCGCGGGCGATCAGGCGGCGCCGCTTGAGTCAAGGTGCGCTCAGGATCGCGGTCGTGATGATCGCCTTTGTGATGACGCTGACTTCTGCGGCGTTCTTCTTCCGGCGCGGTGATCAGCTCGCCGGATTCCTTGTCGCGAGCGTTGTCTCGATACTCCTTCTCTTTCGTTTGCTTGTGCATGCCTTCGATCGATACCGTCACTCCGAGCATCTCGAGCAGGCGCTGCGCGAGCAGGAGCAGCTGGCGGTGATGGATTCGCTCACCGGCCTCTACAACAGGCGTTTCCTCGATGCGGAACTGCAGCTCGAGCTCGATCGCGGCCTACGCTCGCAGGAGCCGGTCGGAGTGCTTCTTTGCGATTTGGACCATTTCAAGGAAGTGAACGACAACCATGGTCATTTGATCGGCGATAGCGTGCTGCGAGAGGTTGCTCGCCGCTTGCTACGAGCCGTCAGGAACGGTGACCTCGTCGCCCGTTACGGCGGCGAGGAGTTCGTGGTGCTTCTTCCCGGCGGCGACAAGGAACAGATACGGGAAATCGGCGAGCGTTGCAGGCGGGCTTTCGACGAGGCGCCGTTCTATCTCCCCGACGGTCACAAGACGAACGTCACGATCTCGATCGGAGGTGCTTGTTGGCCGGACGACGCGAACAGCTCGCGCGGTCTCTTCGAGGCCGCCGACGCAGCGCTTTACCTGGCCAAGGAGGGAGGACGGAATCGTATCCGGGTAGCCGAAGCTGGAGACGTAGTCCCTGCGAGGACGGGCGGAATGCTGACGCCAAAGGACGAGACTGATCGGCAGCTATTCGAAGCGCAACTGGGGCCCTCAAACGGTTCTAGGGGCACGTACGTGCGCGCCGCAGAGAAGGAAGACGAATCGGCGAGCGAGTCTGTCGCCAAGGACGAGAAGATGGAACGGTGGGCGGCGCTGGTCGCCAGGGCCCTCGGTCTGGACGAAGAAGCGCAGCGACGTTGCGCTCTGGCGACGCGTTTCCATGATATTGGCAAGAACGCTGTCCCGGAGTCGATCCTGCTCAAACGCGGTCCTCTGTCGAAAGTCGAGTGGGAGTTGATGCAGGAGCATCCCGGTAGAGGCGCGGCGATGGTTGAGCTGGCGCCTGAGCTAGCCGGCGCGGGACCCATTATTCGCGAGCACCACGAGCGCTTCGACGGTCGCGGCTATCCGGAAGGAAAGAGTCGTGAGGAGATCTCGCCCGAAGCGCGCATAGTCGCCTGTTGCGACGCCTGGAGTGCGATGCGGCGCGAACGCGCCTACGCTCCGGCGAAATCGGCGAGCGAAGCGCGGGCAGAGCTTCTGGCCGGGCGCGGGACGCAGTTCGATCCGAACGTCGTGATGACCTTCCTGATGTTCGACGAAGGCGATCTCGACCAGGCCGAGAACACGCTCGCGGCGTTGCCCTAAGCCTTGGAAAAACCGAGGCCGGGTGCTAGGACGCGGGAGGCAGGCGTTGGCCCTTGCGTCTGTCTTCGCTCTGCCGCCGGTCGCCGTTCGTGCGGCGATCGACAGTCTGGCGGCGGTCGGCGATGAACGGGGCCGTCGCCGTCGCTAGTTCTTTCTGGTCGATCGGCTCGGCGGGAACGGATACAACCTGGAGTGCCGGGTCACCCGTGCTGTCTTGCTCTTGAGCAGGCTCTTCGGACGGCACGCGGTGAAGAGCCGCTTCGCCGTTGCCGTTGTGCTCTTGACCAGACTCCTCGAGCAACAGGCGAGCCCGGGCGAGTCGCCGGCGTTGAGCCTGTGCGCGGCCGAGTGCCTGGCGGGTCATCTCCAACCGCTCGTTCAGCTCCGCGATGTGAAACTCGAGCGTCTCCTGTGCGCCCTTAAGGGCGTCTGCATCGAGCAGTCCGAGAAGCTCGTCGAGCTGAGTGAGTTGTTGATCAAGATCGGATGCCACAGGACCTCTCCAGCCGCTCGGGTCCAGCCACACTTCGGGGGACCGTGTTCATATCGGAGATTTGGGATATTGCCATTAACTTTCGTCCCTAATCTGGGGGATCTTGACTCGAATCGCTTCGACAGGGAAGCGATTCGAGTCGCCGAGTTCTGAGCATGCCATCTTTGCCGGCTTTGCGGGTGTTCTTCCGACCGCGACCGAGCCGGGCGTCCCTTGGGAACCCCAAAGTAAACGCTAGCGACGACTCTCACGCCTGTCTGTGCCAGTCGATCCACAGATCGTGACGGCCGCTCGCGGTGGAACTCCCTATGCGCGAGGGTCTGGGCCCAAGGCGAGCTTCCGGTTCTTGAACTCATCGAGGATCGCCTGCGTCGCCGTGGCGCCGACTCGAGTTGCGCCGGCATTCATCGCTTCGATCAGCGCGTCGAGCGTGCGTATACCGCCGGCGGCCTTGACTCCGATCCGGGGCGAGACTGTCGCTCTCATCAAACGTAGATCCTCGGTCGTGGCGCCGGAGGGAGCGAAGCCGGTCGACGTCTTGACGAAGTCGGCACCGGCCTCCTCGCTGAGGCGGCAGCCGAGCAGCTTCTGCGCCTCATCCAGGTAGGCGTTCTCGAGGATGACCTTGACCAGCGCGCGCCCGGCCGCGACCTCGACGACGGCATGGATATCGGCGCGCACCTCGTCGGCGGCGCCGGAGCGCAGACGGCCGATGTTCAGCACCATGTCCAGCTCCTCGGCGCCCTCGGCGATCGCTTGCTCGGCCTCGAAGGCCTTGACCGCGCTGGTCGAGGAGCCGTGCGGAAAGCCGATCACCGTGCTCACCTTCACGTCCGAGCCGGCGAGCAGTTCGTGAGCGAGCACCACGTCGCAGGGCTTGACGCAGGCCGAGGCGACGTCGTAGGCGCGAGCGAGCTCACAGCCCGCTCTGACGCTCTCGCTATCGAGCTCCGGACGCAGCAGCGAGTGATCGATCGCCTTGGCGACCTGCTCGTAAGTAAGCGTCTCGACGGTGGAAGAATCGTCGGCCATCGCGTTCAGGATATCGAGGCCGAGATAACGTGCGATGGTCGCCGCGACCGCCGCGGCAGGCGCGGCTCACTCAACGCCGTCCCCAACGTCACCCCGGACCCCGTCAAACACAGCCGGTAAGCCAGGCTCGCCCACGAGGAGCAGACGAGAAATACGCACCGAAGGTGCGGTGGCTCGTACCGGCAAGTTCGTACCGCGGAAAGTCAACGCCGGCTTTGCCGGCGGACTTTCCGCGGAGAAGCAGGGGCGGAGAGACTCGAACTCCCAACCCCCGGTTTTGGAGACCGCATGAGTTTCGCTCAACCATGCCGTTTACCTCCCCTGCGCGCCAGTCTGCGCGCCAGTTCCGTCTAGGCGGCATTCATTAGAGCGTCGGCGATGAACGAGAATCCTCGCGGCGGCTGGTCCGCCTCTCTTGGTTTCCTTATCGGCGCGATGGGCGCCGGTCGGTCGGCGCGGCAGCATTCGCGGCTTCCGAAGGCGTCCGGATTAGGCGCCCACCACTGGTGGCCTGCCGAGCAACGGAGGTTGAAGTGCAGAACGCCCCTGCTCGAAGAAAAGAAGACTCCGCCATCCTCGCAGCGGGCAATAGACCGGCCACAACCGCCAGCGCGTTTCCGCAATTCAGGCACCGGACGCGCCCGCCCCTGACCGCTCAAGGTAGGTATCGAGCCGAGACGCTGCCTCGGCCTCGGCGCCGTCAAGCAGGTGCCGATAGCGGTCGGTCATGTAGGCCGAGCCGTGCCCGACGAAATCGCCGATCGCTTCGAGCGAGAGCCCGGCAGCGAAGGCAAGCGAGACGAAGGTATGGCGGCACTCATGCAGTCCGATCGGCTCGAGTAGTTCCGGCTTGCGGCCTTCCTGCTCAGCCTGCTCGGCTCGCTTCTCGTTCTCAGCCTTCCATGCCGCCAGCGCGCGCTTGCGAACTGCCGTCGGGGTGAATGGTCGATCGGCGGTTCCGAACACGAGGTCATCATCGTCGCTTCTGGCGCTGCGGATTCTGTGGGCGACCAGCTCGCGTCGCAACTCGGCGATGATCGGGACGCGCCGCGTCCCCTTCGCGCTCTTCGGCTCGACCGGGCCTGCTACCTCATCCCAAGAGCGCTCGACAGAGATCGTGCTGGCGCCGAGGTCGACATCTCGCCAGCGCAGCCCGCGGGGTTCGCCTCGACGGAGGCCAGCATAGATCGCGGCAGCCCATATCGGCCGGTCGCTATCAGGAAGCACAACGAGCAGTTCCCGGGCCTCAGCCGGACTAGCTGCCCGCTCGCGCCTTCCGCCCGTCGCGGGTAGGTGCAGGTTCGCGGTCGGGTTGACGAGGATCTCGTCGCGCTCGATCGCATAGCGACAGACGGCGCGGAGGCCCATGATCGCGTTTCTGACCTTCGAGCCTGAGAGTCCTTTGCCGACGAGGCGATCGACGAGGGCCTGAACATCGCTGCGGCGAAGGTCGGAGAGTCGCAGGCGCCCGAGATCCTTGAGCACGTAGCGCTCGAGGTCGGAGCGGTAGCCGCGGAGTGCGCTCGGCTTGTATGCTACGCCGGAGCGGGTGAGGATTGCGCCGGCCTCGGCGCCCTCGAGCCATGCCTCGGCTGCCTCGTCCAGGGTGCGGCGGCTCGGCGCCTTGAGCGTTCCACGTCGGAGCGCGGAGCTCGCATCGGATCGCCAGCCCTTCGCGGCGCTCAGCGTCGGGAAGCTCCGGCGGATCTTCTGCTGCTCGCGCGGGCTCCAGATCCATGCCTCATAGCTCGGCTGGCAGGGCTTCGCACACTGGCCGCCGTTCCTTGACGGACAAGAGCGCGAGTGGCGCTCGACGATTCCGGTCGATTTCCTAGGCATCGTCCTTCTCCTTCCGAGATACGGGTTCGAGGAACTTCCTGCCGGTCAGAGGATCGTCGCGGTCTCGAGCTTCCATCACCCACCGCGCCGCTGTCGAATACGCAAGCGGCGCCCAACTCGGGTGATTCTGGACGGCCTTCGTCGGCTTCTCCCCTTCAGCCTTGAGGTAGACCTGAGCGACTTCGCGGAGATGCTGATCAGTGAGGACCCGCCTTGGCCGCTTCGCGCCAGGGCGCGCCAACTCGTACTCGTCGACCATATCGCCGTCTCCAGGGACAAGCGGGATCGCGAGCGAGCCGGGTTCTTCTATCACCGGCCTAAGTGCCGTGGCTACAGCAAAGTGGATGCACTCGCCGAGAGGGATTTCACGTAGACCTCGCGCGGTCACAGGTCGACCGTCTGCTCGAGCTACGAAGCGCGCGGACGTGCAACTCACGTCTTCGTCGCTCGCGACCAGTTCAAGCTCGATCAAGTAGGGCAGATCCTCGCCGCCGTCGATCACCGCGCTCATCTCTAGGGGTAGCGCGTAGCCGCGACGCCAGTGGAATAGCCAGCGTCCATCGTTGGTCGTCTTTATCCGCCACGTTTTTTCGCCTTCATGATGATTCATGAGCCCATGGTAATACTTCGGTGGCACATTGGCAAGCTAGATCTAGCGGGTCGCCGGACAGGTCAACTTTCTATAGTGGAGTGCACGCCTCGCGGAAGGTGCTAGCGCGTCGTATTATCGGTGCCAATGATAAGCGCAGCTGAGATCGAGGCCCTCGTCACCGTACGTCAACTCGCCCGTTCAGGACGCGCTCGTGAACTCCGAGAAGCGGCCGGCTTATCGATCGGCGAGATCGCACCCATGATCGGCGTCACGTCGACGACGATCTGGCGATGGGAACTCGGGCAGAGGAAGCCAAAGGGTGAGGCCGCGCTCAGGTACGCCGCGTTCCTCCTCGCCCTACAGACACGAGCGCCGGCCTTGGCCGGCATCTCAGGCGCTCGTGATGAGGATCAACATGAAAAAGTTTAGCGCGCCCCACGGCCAGTTCGCGCCGGCGATTCACATCGTCCTAGAACTCGAGGGCGAGCCGGTCGTAGAGGTCCACGCCTGGAATGTCGGCGACGAGGCGCGCCTGCTCGACTACATCGCGGCCAGGCGAGACCGACTCGGCCGCGAAATCCTAGACGCGCTCGACGCCGCTCTCAAGCAGCTTGATACGCGCACGGCTCGACTCACTGCCGGGGACTTCGGGAGGCGAGCGGCGTGATACTCACTGATTGGCGGGACGGCCTGATCTGGCAGGTCGTCACCGAGATTCTCGACGAAGGTGCCGATCCCGCCGAGGCTTGCCGGCGCTTTGAGACCCAGTACTTCCGACTACATGCGAGCGAGCTCATCGCGGCTCGCGAAGGCGAACTCGAGCACGAACGCCGTGAACGGCTGCTCGAGATCCTTTGCGACACCGACCCCATGAAAGCGGTGACCGCATGAGCGCGCGGCCGGATCATCTCGACGCCGTTCGGATTCCTTCGGGGCAAGCGACCGGACAGCAACTTCGGGGCATCGCCGAACACGAGGTCGGCCGACACTGGCTTCGCTGGGCGCTGCGTTGGTCCGGCTGGCCCGCCGAGTTCAGAGACGATCTCGAGGAGTACGCGCGAACGAGAGCGCCGTTGATCTACCGCGGCTGGCGCCGTGAGCAGAAAGGCGAGATCTGATGACGATCGAGCCTGAGCCGTCGTTGCACTCGCACTCCTGGCAGCCGATCGACCTCGCCGCGCTCGGCAATAACCCGCCGCCGGCCACATCGATCTCCGGCCTCCTCTATCCCGGCAACCTCTGCCTGGTCTATGGCGAACCGGAAGCGGTCAAAACGTGGATCGGGCTGGTTCTCTCCATGGAGCAGATCCGAGCCGACCGTCACGTCGTCTACGTCGACTTCGAGATGAGCGCGAGCGCCGTTCGAGCTCGCCTACTCGATCTCGGCGCCACAGACGAAGACCTCCAGCGCTTCCACTACATCTCGCCCTCCGAGTCGATCATGGGCAAGCAGATCCAGATCGACATCGCCGCGATGGTCGCCGAGTACGACCCTTCCCTGATCGTCTTCGACGCGATGGCCGGCGCCCTGGCGCTGCACGGCTTTGACGGCAACTCGAACGCGGACGTGGAGACCTTTTACAGCGTCACCCTGACGCCGTTCCGCTCGAGCGGCGCTGCACTTGCGGTGATCGACCACGTGACGAAGGACAGGGAGACACGTGGTCGCTGGCCGATCGGCGCGCAGCGCAAACTCGGGGGCGCCGATGTTGGGATTCTCGTCGAGATGATCTCGGCCTTCGCTCGCGGTCAGACCGGACTCGCCAAACTCCGCGTCCAGAAGGACCGGCACGGCGCGCTCCATCGCCCCTACGCCTGCGAGCTGGAACTAGCGAGCGACGCCGGGACCGGGCACATCACCTGGACGATCAAACAGGCGCAGCACAAGGACGGCGAAGACGGCGACCAATGGCGGCCGACGGCGCTCATGCAGAAGGTCTTCGTCTACCTGAAGGAGCAGAGCGAGCCCGTAACCCGGAAGGCGATCTCTGACGCGGTGACGGGAAAAAAGGCGTACATCGCTCAGGCGATCGACTGCCTCATCGCCGACGGCGCCGCCGAAGAACAACCCGGCGCACGTGGCTCCAAGCTCATCAGCCTTTCAGCTGTTCCCGGCTGTTCCCAGCTGTTCCCGGAACACGTAGGAACACCTGAGGGAACACCACCTGTTCCCGGTGTTCCCTCTCTACATAGGGGAACAGGTCAGCGGGAACAGGTCGAACCAGAACCCGATCTCGACTTCAGCGACTTCAAACCAAGCAAAGATGACATCCCCTTCTAGAGCCGACGCGCCGCTCTCTTCCTCGTCGCCTGCTTGTGCTTTGCAGACGCGGCTCGCGCTCTCGCCAGACGAGGCAGCCGCCGCGCTGGGCGTCTCAAGGGACTATCTCGACGAGCACATCGCGCCGGAGCTCCGCTGGATACGCCGCGGCCGGCGCAAGTTCGTGGCGGTGAAAGAACTCGAGCGCTGGCTTGACCGGGAGGCGGCGCGAACCCTGGAGGCCGGATGATCTCGGTTTACGTAACCCGTAGCCGGCCGGAAACCCCTGCACGTCGAGGGGCGCGCGCCAGTGCCGGGAAGGGACGCGTCGGCGTGAGTTCTCGATCCCCGCAGGCCCGACCAGGCAACACGAACGCCTTGAAACACGGCGCCCGCTCGCCGAGCCGGATCAAGTTACGAGCGAAGGCCCACAGGCGCCGCTTTCTGCGCCAGGCAAGGATGCGAGCCTCTGACCTTGATCCGATCACACTCGCCTATCTCGAGGGTTGGTCTCGATCGCTGGCGAAGATCGACGCCTATGACGACGCTGAAGTCGAGCGCGATCCGCGCGAGTACCACGCCGCATTAAACGCCGCTCGCCTGTGGATGGCGAAACTCGAGGCGCGCATGGCGTCTCTCGGGATCGACGTGAGGAAGAGCGGCGCCGATCCGATCGAGGGTCTGATCGCCACTGGTCGGAAGATCCGCGAGGCGCGCGAGGCGCGCGAAGGGAAGAAACCCGATGCCTGATCCTGCCGTCGACCTGCTCAACGCGCTCATCTTGGAGGACGGCCGCAGGTGGGGCGACGCCGCGACTCCCTGGCAGGTCGCCGATGCCCATGCCGTGCTCGATCTTGCCGGCCCGCGCTTCCATTATCTGACCAGGCCGCGAGGCGCATCGAAGACGACTGATCTCAGCGCCGTTGCGATCGCTGCGCTCGTAACACAGTTGCCGGCACGCTCGCGCTCCTATGCCGCCGCCGCCGATCGTGACCAGGCGGCGCTTCTCCTCGACGAGATCGAGGGTTTCGCCAGTCGGGCGGACGGTCTCAGTGGCGCTCTTCGCATCGACGCCTGGAAGGTGACGGCGCTTCACAGTGGCGCCACGCTCGAGATGCTCGCCGCCGACGAGGCATCGTGGTGGGGACTACGGCCGCACCTGCTCATCGTCGACGAGTTCGCCGGCTGGAAGACGACGCCCGGGCCGCGCCGACTGTGGCGCTCGCTCTTCTCCGCCTTACCGAAGGTGCCCGACTCGCGACTCGCGATCTTGACGACGGCAGGCGATCCGGCGCACCCGGCCTATGCCCTCCTGAAGAGGGCGAAGGCGACGCCTGATCGCTGGCGCGTCTCCGAGGTTCCCGGCCCGTGCCCTTGGATCGCCGAAGACGATCTCATCGAGCAGGCGGCGGAGTTGCCCGATTGGGAGTATCGCCGCCTGCACCTGAACGAGTGGACGGAGAGCGAGGATCGGCTCACGAGCATGTCCGATCTCGGCGCTTGTGTGACGCTCGACGGGCCGCGACCGTGGGCGAAGGAGCGGCGCTACGCGGTCTCTCTCGACGTCGGACTGAAGAACGATCGCACCGTGCTCGCGGTCTGCTCGGCGGAGGGAATCACGCCTTCGGTTGCACTCGATCGCATGGTCGTCTATCAGGGATCGCGCCGGAAGCCGGTCTCGCTAGACGTCGTCGAGGCCGCGGCGTTCGAGGCGTGGCAGGGTTATGGTCAGCCGCCCTTCGTGGCCGATCCGTGGCAGGCGGCGCAACTCTGCCAGCGCCTACGCGCTCGCGGCGTGCGCGTCGAGGAGTTCACTTTCTCGTCGCAGAGCGTGAGCAGGCTGGCGCTTCGCCTTCACGGCCTGATCTCCGATCATGCGCTCCAACTTCCCGATGATCCCGACCTGCTCGACGAGCTCGCGAACGTCCGCCTGCGCGAGACGAGTCCGGGCGTCTACCGCCTCGATCACGACCAGGGGCGGCACGATGACCGCGCGATCGCTCTCGCACTCGGCGCCGAGCACTTGCTCTCGCGGCCAACTCTTGCCGGTCCCTGGCTCATGGAGCCGACCGGCGGCTGGCGCCGCGA
>JBEKLL010000010.1:0-71757 GCA_050010215.1 Gaiellaceae bacterium
GCGTTCTTCTGGGGCTGAAAGGTCACACCCTGAGCCTCGGGCTCCCAGATGGCGAGACAGGTGTCCCCGGCCCAGAACTCGTGCTTCGAGTGCGCGTCGGCACGAAGGCCGAGCACCTCACCGTAGAAGCGGCGCGAGCGCTCCACGTCGCGAGACGGTACGGCTACGAAATCGATCCTCTCGATGTTCATGCTCAGCCCACGCTCCCTTCCATCTGTAGCTGGATCAGACGGTTCATCTCCACCGCATACTCGAGCGGCAGCTCCTTGGTGATCGGCTCGACGAAGCCCGCGACGATCATCGAGCTCGCCTCCGACTCCGAGAGGCCGCGGCTCATCAGGTAGAAGAGCTGCTCTTCGCCGATCTTGGAGACGGTCGCCTCGTGCTCGATCTCGGAATCGGACTCGTTCACGCGGATCGTCGGGTAGGTGTCGGAGCGCGACTCTTCGTCGAGGATCAGCGCGTCGCAGACGACCTTCGATCTGGCTCCACGGGCTCCGCTGGCCACGTTCACAAGCCCGCGGTAGCCCGCCCGGCCGCCTCCACGCGAGATCGACTTGGAGGTGATGACGCTGGTCGTGTGCGGTGCCAGGTGCACCGCCTTGGCACCGGTGTCCTGGTGCTGACCGGGGCCGGCAAAAGCGATCGTCAACACCTCGCCGTGGGCACCTTCCCCGGCCAGCCAGATGGCCGGATACTTCATCGTCAGCTTTGAGCCGAGGTTGCCATCCACCCACTCCATGGTCGCGTTCTCATGGGCGACGGCCCGCTTGGTGACGAGGTTGTAGACGTTGTTCGACCAGTTCTGAATGGTTGTGTAGCGGCAGCGCGCAGCGGGTTTGACGATGATCTCGACCACGGCGGCGTGCAACGAGTCGCTGGAGTAGATCGGAGCTGTACAGCCTTCCACGTAGTGACAAAAAGCATTCTCGTCGATGACGATCAGGGTGCGCTCGAACTGGCCCATGTTCTCGGTGTTGATGCGGAAGTAAGCCTGCAGCGGCATCTCGACCCTGACGCCGGGCGGTACGTAGATGAAGGAACCGCCCGACCAGACCGCGGTGTTGAGCGCGGCGAACTTGTTGTCACGATAGGGAACGATCTTGCCGAAGTGCTCGCGCACGATCTCCTCGTGCTCGCGTAGGGCGCTGTCCATGTCGAGGAAGATCACGCCCTGTCGCGTCAGCTCCTCCTGCAGCTTGTGGTATACGACCTCCGACTCGTACTGAGCACCGACACCGGCCAGGTACTTCTTCTCGGCCTCCGGGATTCCGAGCCGGTCCCAAGTCTGCTTGATGTCGGGCGGCAGCTCCTCCCACGAGGAGGCCTGCGACTCGGTCGACTTCACGTAGTAGAAGATCGAGTCGAAGTCGATCGCCGAGAGGTCGCCGCCCCAGGTCGGCACCGGACGGGTGAGAAAGTGCTCGTAGGCCTCGAGACGCCGCTCGAGCATCCAGCTCGGTTCGTTCTTCTGCGCCGAGATCGTTTCCACGACCTCACGCGTGAGCCCGCGGCCGGTGCTGAACGCGGGCTCGTCGGTCGTGTGAAAGCCGTACTTGTAGTCGCGCCCGATCTGCGAGACGTCTGTCTCGGGCTTGGTCATCAGTTCTCTCCCGCGTTCCCCTCGGGGAGATAGGCGTCGTAGCCCTCCGACTCCAGTTTCTTGGCCAGCTCCGCGTCCCCCTCGGCAACGAAATGCCCGGCCGCGAAGATGTGCACGAAGTCGGGGCGGATGTAGTCGAGGATGCGTTGGTAGTGAGTGACCACGATCGCGCCCAGCTCGGGCCCCACCAGGTCGCTTATGCCGCCTGCGACGGTTCTCAACGCGTCAATGTCCAGACCGGAGTCGGTCTCGTCGAGGACGGCGATCTTCGGCTGCAGCAGCGCCAGCTGGAGGATCTCTATCCGTTTCTTCTCGCCACCCGAAAAACCGTCGTTCAGGTAGCGCCCGAGCAGCTCACGCGGCACCTTGAGCCGCTCCATCGCCGCGGCCAGCTCCTTTCGAAACTCGGGAATCGGAATCGGGTCGTCCTTGCCGCCCGCTCGTGCCTTGCGCAGCGCATTGATCGCCGAGCGCAGAAAGCTCGTCACCGTCACGCCCGGAATCGCGTGCGGATACTGGAAGGCGAGAAAGAGGCCGCGCTGGGCTCGCTCGTCGGCGCCCATCGACAGCAGGCTCTCTCCGTCCATGAGCACGTCGCCCCGGCTGATCCGGTACGACGGGTGGCCCATCAGCGCGTAGGCGAGCGTGGACTTGCCCGAGCCGTTCGGACCCATGATCGCGTGCACCTCGCCGTCCCTGACGGTGAGGTCGACTCCCTTGACTATCTCCGTTCCGTCGTCCAGCGCGACGTGAAGATCCTTGATCTCGAGTAGTGCCATTCCTTATGGCGCCTTATCAGGTCGAAGGTGAGAAACGGGCACCAGCGCCCGCTTTCGCACTTTAGCGGTCCGGGCTCGCATATCCCCGGAAGCCGCAAGGCAACGTATACGCGTTTGCTGACCGCAGCGGGGGAAACGCCCGCTGGCGGGCGGATTCCGTATCGAATCGCGCGGGTGTCGATGAACCCGGTTAGACGATCGAGTGCTTGAGTTGGAACGAGCTCTCAAGCCGCCAGGAAGAACTGCTCGCGCTCTTCCATCACCGCGCAGAACGCGTCGACGACTACCGGGTCGAACTGACTGCCGGCATTCTGCTGCAGTTCCGTCATTGCCTGCTCGACACTCATCGCGCCGCGATAGGGACGGCTGGAGATCATCGCGTCGAAGGCGTCACAGACGCTGATGATACGGGCGCCAAGTGGGATCTCGGCGCCGCTCAGATGATCGGGGTAGCCCGCGCCGTCGTAGCGCTCGTGTGTCCAGCGGATCAGCCGTGCGACGTTGTGTAACGCCGGCGCCGCGTGCAGAATCCGCTCGCCGATGAGCGAGTGACGCTCGACGAACTCACGCTCCTCTTTGTCGAGCGGTAGGGCCTTCCGGAGCAGAGTGGTCGGCAGCGCCGTCTTGCCGACGTCGTGCAGCTCCGCCGCCAGCCGTACCTGCTCGAGCTCCTCGAATCCAACGCCCAGCCTTCGTGCGACCGCCTCGACGATTTCGGCGAGACCGTGCAGGTAGTCGCCGCGACCGGGCCCCCGATCTCCGAGCGCCTCCATCAGTACCTCGTTCGAATGAAGCGAACCGGCGGTTGGGCGCAGCGAGTATTTGAGTGCATACATCCGCTCGTTGGCGACCCGGAGCGCGTTCGAGGCAGTACTCCCTTCGTGGGGAAGCAACGCCGTGCCGTAGCAGGGCGCGACGGCGAATCCGTCTCCCTCCTCGACCAGCGCCGTTGCGACCAAATCGGCCAGCGATCCGGCATCGTCATCGACAGCGATCAGGGCCGCGAACTCATCACCGTCAAGCCGATAGGCAGTGCCGCGCGCAACGACGGCGCGAGAAAGCTTGCGAGCCAGACGCTTGAGCAACGCGTCTCCGGCTGGACGGCCGAAGGTGTCGTTGTACTCCTTGAAGCCGACGAGGTCGAGCAGTACGAGCACGGTGGGATGATCGGGCGACGCCTTGATGGCGGCTTCGCTCAAATCGGCAAGGAGCGCGGCTCGCCCGGGTAGTTTGGTCAGTTCTTCGACAGGACCGTCCTCACGGCCGACTCGCCTCCTCGCTAGCTCGGCTCCCCCGATGGCGAGGATCGCGACCAGAGCACCGGCGACTGCGTACACCAACTGGGGCTTCTGAACGAGTCGCGAGAGGCCGTAACCAAAGGCGCCAAGAGAAAGCGCGGCCACGCCATAGAGCCCAAAACGCGTCGAGGAGAACAACCTACGGCTCATGTCGCGATGATCGGCCGGCGCCGCTCGTGCATAAGGTGATTAGGCTTCCCCGGAATGCGTGTACTGGTCACAGGAGGCGCCGGCTTCATCGGTTCTCATTTCGCCAAGCGTCTGCAGCGCTCGGGCGACGAGGTCGTGGTGCTCGACAAGCTCACCTACTCCGGCAATCCGGCCAATCTGGAAGGCTCGGGCATCGAGCTCGTCGTGGCCGATATCTGCGACCCGGAAGCGGTGGAACGGGCCGCGCAAGGTTGCGAGGCGATTGTCAACTTCGCGGCCGAGACGCACGTCGACCGCTCGATCCTGGGCGCGACGGATTTCGGGCGAACCGAGTTCGTCGGAACCCAGACCCTGCTCGAGCTCGTGCGCAAGACCGGGGCGCGCTACGTCCAGGTATCGACCGACGAGGTCTACGGCGACCTCGAGGCCGGCGGCTCCTCGCGCGAGGCCGATCCGCTCCGCCCGTCCAGCCCCTACAGCGTCGCCAAGGCGGCGGCCGACTTGCACATCCCCGCCTACGTTCGCACCTTCGGCGTTCACGCCTGCATCACGCGCGGATCCAACACCTACGGCCCGAATCAGTACCCCGAGAAGCTGATCCCGCTCTTCGTAACCAACGCGCTGGAGGGAGAGCCACTACCGCTCTACGGCGACGGCAAGCAGATCCGCGACTGGCTTCACGTCGAGGACCACTGCGCCGGGATCGAGGCGGTACTTCGTGGGGGACGGCCCGGCGAGATCTACAACATCGGCGGCGGTCACGAGATCGAGAATATCGAGGTCGCGCGGCTGATCATCGAGCTGACGGGCACCGAGCCGGAGCTGATCCAGCACGTTGACGACCGTCCCGGTCACGACCGCCGCTATTCGCTCAACTGCGAGAAGGTAAGAGCCGAGCTCGCTTGGGAGCCCATCGTTCCCTTCGCGGACGGGCTTGCACAGACGGTGGTCTGGTACCGGAACGGCCGCGATTGGTGGGAGCCGATCAAGTCCGGCGAGCACTACCGCGAGTACTACGAGCGCCAGTACGCGGAGCGGCTCCCAGGCAACGAGTAGCGACCCCCGCGAGAAGGCCTCCGCGCCCGCACGGCGAAGCGCGGATCGGGTCTTTCCATGTACGCGCCGGAAGAAAACGAGTCTGCCGCTGGACGACCACTGCCCGTATCAGTGACGGTTCAGCTAGCCTCGTAACTCGATCCAGATGGCTCGGCGCGCGCTCGCATCTCTCCTTTTCGGTGGCTTCGGTCTCGTCTTGGCGCTCGCACCTGTGGGCGCCGTCGCCGGTTCGGCGCGCACTCGCGTCAGCTCGCCGACGGTCGTCTGGTCACCTGCGACCTTCGTGGTCTCGGGACACGGCTGGGGGCACGGCGTCGGGCTGAGCCAGTACGGCGCCTACGGCTTCGCCCTGCACGGCTACACCTACGACCAGATCATCGCGCACTACTTTCCCGGTACCGATCTCGAGTCTGCCGCTTCGAGAACGATCAAGGTCTTGCTCGCAGATGGGCGTCCGACTCTAACTATCTCCTCGAAGGCGCCCTTTTCGGTCACGGATAGCGGTGGAAGCCAGTACGACGTCGCCGATCTGTCGCTGAGGCTCGATCCGTCGCTCACGGTCAATCTCGCGGACGGGCAAGGAAGCGTCGCTCTTTCCGGACCGCTTCTGTTCAAAGCCGGCTCGGCCTCAACCCCCCTCACCTTTGCCGGGCGCAGCTACCGAGGCACGTTTCGTGTCTCCGTTACCGGAAGCAAGCTTCGGCTCGTCAACAACGTCGGCCTCGAGTCCTACCTGTACGGAGTTGTGCCCTGCGAATCACCGCACGACTGGCCGGCCGACGCGCTCGAGGCGCAGTCGGTGGTCGCGCGCACCTATGCGCTCGCTTCGATCAAGCCAGGCTCGAGCTTCGACGTCTACGCCGACACGCGGAGCCAGGTCTACCACGGCCGTTCGAGCGAATATCCCGAGTCGACCGCAGCCGTCGAGGCGACCGCCGGCGAGACCGTCTACTACGACGGCAAGATCGCTACGACCTTCTTCTTCTCCACCTCCGGCGGCCGGACAGCGGCGATCCAGGACGCCTGGCCCGGTGCCCAGCCGGTGCCGTACCTCGTGTCCGTGAACGATCCCTATGACAGCGTGTCTCCGTACCACAACTGGGGTCCGATCACGCTTTCGGCGCAAGCGCTGGCGAAGAGCCTGGGAATCAAGGGCCCGATCTCGGATCTGACAACCAAGATCAACGGCTCGCGGCGAGTTTCGACGGCCACGTTGACCGGCGCCGGCGGAGCGAGCTACGAGATCAGCGGCGACAGCCTCAGGCGAGCGCTGGGTCTGCGCTCGACCTGGTTCACGGCGAAGGTGCTGGCCTTGCAGCACCCGAGCACGGCTCTCGGCTACGGAGCGAGCATTCGCATCCTGGGCCGCGCCCGTAATACGAGCTCGCCCACGCTCGAGATGCGCACCTCCGGCAGTGGCTGGCAAACGGCGCGCACTCTCTCTCCGGACGACTCGGGATCATTCTCGGTGCTGCTCCGGCCGCGCTCGACCAGCTTCTACCGGATCTCCGACGGAACTGCCGTGGGCGCCTTGACCCGTATCCCCGTTGCAGCGGCGGTGCGTATGACTCGGACGGCGAGGCACGGCCTGCGCGGCAGCGTGCAGCCGGCGGGAGCGGGCGCCCGAGTCGAGTTGCAGAGACTGGGAAGCGGGGCCTGGAAGACGATCTCGCAGCTTTCGCTCGGCTCGAGCGGCGGTTTCGTTCGGCCCGGCGTGCTTCCGACCGGCCAGTACCGCGCACGGGTAACCGGATTACCCGGGCTCGTAGCGGGGTTCTCGCCGGTGGTTGTTGTCGGCTAGGACTCCGCTCCCCGTTTGGATGATGCAGTCGGACTGCGAGCGCACTACGCTGACCGTATCAAGCGTCTTTGGTTGATTCCGCTCCTGCTTCTGGCGGGGGCGGCAGGGGGAGCGGGCGCTAGAACCAGCGTTTCCCTGCCGCCGCTTCCCAAAGCGTGGCCGCACACGCTCCAGCTCGGCATGTCCAGCGAGCCCGGCGACGCGGCCACCATGCGGCGAACAGCGCCCTTCCGCTTCCGCTACCAGTACCTGGCCGGCGGCGTCAACACCGGCAAGGGCTGGTCGACCTGGAACGACAACGGCAGCTTCGTCACGCGTTACGTCCAGGAGTCGGTCGCCCGCAAGATGATCCCGGTCTTCTCCTACTACATGCTTCTGCAGTCCAACCCCGCCGGAAACGACGAGCTGAAAACGGATCTCGCGCACATCGACAGCGTCGCTGTCATGCGCTCCTACTACGCCGACCTGAAGCTCTTCTTCCGGCGCGCCAGCCAGGCGACCGGCAGCACGGTGGTTCTCCACGTCGAGCCCGACTTCTGGGGCTACGCACAGCAGGCCTCGAAGCGCGACAGCGCCTCGACCGTCCCGGCGGCGGTCGCCTCGACCGGGTTGCCCGAGTTGGCAGCTCTACCCAACACCGTGGCGGGCTTCGCGCAGGCCGTCGTGGCGCTACGCGACAAGCTGGCGTCGAACGTACTGCTCGCCTACCACATGAGCGGCTGGGGAACGATGCACGACATCGCCGACGAGGATCCTCCCGACGCCACGGTGCGCGCCTATGCGCTACGCTCGGCGGCCTTCGAGAAGTCGCTCGGCGCCCGCTTCGACCTCTCCTTCGAGGACTTCTCCGACCGCGACGCCGGCTACTACCAGAAGATCGAGGGCGATCCACGAGCCTGGTTCAAGTCCGCCGACTTCCACCGCCACATGCTCTACACGTCGGTGTTCGTGCACCAGACCGGCCTGCGCATGGTCGTCTGGCAGATCCCCTACGGCAACACGATCATGCGCGCCGAGAACAACACTTGGGATCACTTCCAGGACAACCGAGTGCAGTGGCTGCTGAACCAGCCGAGCCGGGCTCACCTGCGCGCCTACATCAAGGCCGGCGTGATCGCCTTCCTGTTCGGGCGCGGCAACGACGGCTCCACCTGCGCCTGCGATGCCGCCAACGACGGAGTCACCAACCCGGCGCCGATTAACGGCAACACGCGGCGCTCCTACTCGGCCGACGACGACGGCGGCTTCTTCCGCAACCGCGCCAAGAACTACTACAAGCACAAGCCTCTGGCGCTCCCGGACTAGGCGCCGAGCTTTGCGAAGCCGCTCGGCGGTACAACTTCCGCATCCACCTCGACGAACTCTCGATAGCGACGGCGCCAGCGCGTATCTCCGCCGATCGCAGCCCGGAGCAGCTGCTCGTCGAGGAACTTCGGAGCCGGGTCGAAGCCGGCGCTGGCCTGGTAGCTGCTCCATTTCCATCCCAGCGGCGTCTCACAGAGGCCAACCCTGACCGGGTTGTGAGCGACATAGCGGCAGGCGGTGAGCAAGTAGGAGTCACTGTCGATCAACTGAGCCATGAACCTGTTACGGAAGAGGTGGGCGCTGCGCTTGTGGACGAAGTTGAAGCGCCTCGAGTAGTCACGGTTCAGTTCTTGCATTGTCTTGGAGAGACGCTCATCCGGTGTCTGGACGATCAGGTGGTAGTGGTTGCCCATCAGGCAGTAGGCGATACACGGAAGTTGGAAGCGCTCGACCGTCTTCTCTAGCTGATCGAGAAACAGCTCACGATCCGCATCGCTCCAGAAGATCGGCCTTCGATCACTCCCCCGAGAGGCGACGTGGTAGATGCCTTCGGGCTCGAAAACGCGGCGAGGGTAAGGCATGTCGCGAGCCTACGTTCGCGCCTTTGCGGCGTACAGGCTTTTCGGGCGGAAGTTTCACTCTCGTTACAGGTGCACCTTGACGCGCCTCACGTCTTCTGCTCCGTATCTGATACCGAAGGGGGGCGTTATCGCTACTGGTTCTCGAGCAGCTCTTCGGCGGGGACGTCGCGCAGGCGCCGGGCGGGGTTGCCGACGACCACGGTGCGCGGCGGCACATCCTTGGTGACCACCGAGCCGGCGCCGACGAAGGCTTCCTCGCCGATCTCGACGCCCGGGCAGAGGACCGCTCCACCGCCGACGCGGGCGCCGCGGCGAATAATCGGACCCTTCATCAGCGCCAGGCGCTTCTCGGTACGGCCCATGAAGTTGTCGTTGGTCGTCTGCACGCAGGGGGCGATGAAAACGTCCTCCTCGATCGTCGTGTAAGCGGTGATGTAGGCGTTGGCTTGGATGCGAGTCCGAGCACCGATCGTGGTGTCGTTCTCGATCAGCGAGCCGCGCCCGACGACGCTGTTCGCGCCCAGCGTCACGCGCTCGCGGATGCAGGCCTGATCGCCGACTATGGCATCCTCGCGGATCGTGGCGCCCACGAATACGATCGCGCCGGTCGAGATGGTCGCGCCGGCGCCGATCACGGCCGGCGGCAGAGGATCGCGCTTGGCGGTCGAGCGCTTACCGAGCGAAGGCTGCTTCCCGACCACCGCGTTGTCGAGGATCTTGCAGCCCTCACCGAGCACCGAGCCCGGATAGACGATGGCGCTGGCCGCTATCTCGCAGCTCTCTTCGCCGGCCATCAGCTGGCTCCGGCGACAAGCGACTGCTGCAGCTCATCCAGCGTACGCGCGACCACAAGCCCGTTCTGCGCCACGACACGGGCATCGCCCTTCCCCTGCACGAGATCGAGGAAGACCTGGCACTCGAGTCGTAGCGGCTCGTCGTTGGGAAGCTTCGGCGAGTACTTGTCACCGGTGCGTGTGCGCCACTCGCCGTAAGTTTCGGTCGGCTGCTCGGGCGCCTTGTCGTAGACGGTGATCTTGTGGTCGAGCTCCATGTCGTCGAAGACGACCATCTTCTCGCGACCGACCACGGTCATCCTGCGCATCTTGTGCGGATCGAGCCAGGACAGCTGCATGTGCGCGACCTTCCCGGAAGGAAAGCGCAGGTAGCAGAAAACGACGTCCTGGACGCCCTCGGTGAGGAAGGACTGGCCGTGCGCCCAGACGGCGCTCGGCTGCTCGCCGACCAGATAGAGGATGACCGAGAGATCGTGGACGCCGAGCGACCAGAGCGCGTTCTCGTCGCGGCGGATCTTGCCCAGGTTCTGGCGGTTTCCGTACAGGTAGAGAACCTCGCCGAGCTCGCCCGAGTCGACGATCTGCTTGAGCATGCGCACACCGGGGTGGTAGAGCAACAGGTGGCCGGGCATCAGCACAAGCCCGCGCTGCTCGGCCAGCGCGACGATCTGCTCGGCGTCGGCGGCGTTCATCGCCATCGGCTTCTCGACGAAGACGTGCTTGCCCGCCTCGAGCGCCTGCTTGGCCAGTGGCGCGTGCGTCGGAACCGGAGTTGCGATCGCCACCGCGTCGAGCTCCGGATCTTCGAGCAGGTCCTCGAAACGACCGCTCGTACGGCTGGCCGGATAGCGCTTGGCCTGCCTCTCGAGCAGCTCCGGCGAGGAGTCGCAGAGCCAGCGCACGTCGGTCAGGAGGTCGAAGTTCCGGGCCAGATTCGGACCCCAGTAGCCGAGCCCGGCGATACCCACGGTTGCCACTAGAGCTTCCAGACCTTTCCTTCTCGGGGCGCCTGCGCCTTGGTCGCGTTACGGAAATCGACGACCAGCTCGGAGCGCCTGACGACGTCGTC
This sequence comes from Gaiellaceae bacterium, assembly GCA_050010215.1. Taxonomy (GTDB): domain Bacteria; phylum Actinomycetota; class Thermoleophilia; order Gaiellales; family Gaiellaceae; genus Fen-549. The sequence continues at coordinate 10,437 of JBEKLL010000010.1, forward strand.
GTAGTCGATCTCGGAATGGTCGGTGACGACCGTGACGCAGTCGTACTTCTCGGGCTCGAGCGCTACCGACTTCAACCCGAACTGCGGCAGCTCGTCGACGAACGGATCGTGATAGGAGACAAGCGCGCCCTGCTGCCGCAGGAGCTGGATCAACTTCAACGACGGTGACTCGCGCATGTCGGAGATGTCCTTCTTGTAAGCCACCCCGAGCACGAGGATCTTCGAGCCGCGAATCGGCTTGGGAACCGAGTTGAGCGCACGCATGATCTTGCCGCGGCAGAAGTAGGGCATGTTCTCGTTGATCTTTCCGGCCAGCTCGATGAACTCGGTGTAGAAGTTGAATTCGCGCGCTTTCCAGGTGAGATAGAAGGGATCGATCGGGATGCAGTGGCCGCCGAGGCCCGGCCCGGGCGTGAACTTCATGAAGCCGAACGGCTTCGACGCGGCCGCGTCGATGATCTCCCAGACGTCGAGCCCCATCCGGTCGCAGAGCTGAGCCAGCTCGTTCGCCAGCGCGATGTTGACCGAGCGGAAGATGTTCTCGAGCAGCTTCGTCATCTCGGCCGACTCGGGCGAGGAGACCTCGATGACCGTGTCGATCGCGCTGCGGTAGAGCTCGGCAACCTTTTTCGTCGACGCCTCCGTGAGACCGCCGACCACCTTGGGCGTCGTCTTGGTCGTCCAGTCCTCGCGGCCCGGGTCGACTCGCTCGGGCGAGAAAGCGAGGAAGAAGTCCTTGCCTTCCTCGAGCCCGCTTCCTTTTTCGAGCGCCGGCTTGAGTAGGTCACGGGTCGTACCGGGATACGTGGTCGACTCCAGCACCACCATCTGGCCCGGCTGCAAGCGCTTGGCGATCTGCTCGACCGCCGACATGACGATCGTGAGATCCGGCTCGCGCTGCTTGGATAGCGGCGTCGGCAGGGCGATCAGAACCGCTTCGACCTTGCGCAGCTCGTCGTAGTCGGTCGTCGCCAGGAGGCGTCCGGACTCGACCAGAGGTCCGAGCACCGAAGAGGGGACGTCCTCTATATAGCTGTCGCCCTCGTTGATGCGGGCGACCCGCTCAGGGCTGATGTCGACCAGCAGTACATCGTTGCCCACCGCGGCGAAAACCTGGGCGAGCGGAACGCCGACATAGCCGGCGCCGACGATGGCGATCTTTCTGGACATACGCGGCCAATACCCTACCCGGCCTCGGGCATGAGTAGAGGGTCTATTCGGACTAGACCCGCCTCAAGCGCGAGCGACCAGAGCCGCGGCAATCCGCTCGGCGGCGTGACCGTCGCCGTACAGCACGGGGAGGTTCGCCGGCATGCGGGCGCCGGCCACCGCCTGCGCGATCCGTTCCGGGTCGTCATCTGCCAGCACGTTTGCTCCTAGCTCGACGGTGTCCACCCACTCCGTCGAGGGGCGCAAGGTCACGCAGGGAACGCCGTACCAGTAGGCCTCCTTTTGCAGGCCACCGGAGTCGGTCAAGACCACTCGCGCCTGCGAGGCGAGAGCGGTCAGATCGAGATAGCCGAGCGGCGCCAGCGCGATCACCTGCGGGCCGAGGGCGAGCCCCTCGCGCTCGAGCGCGTCGCGCGTGCGCGGGTGGGTTGGAAAGACGACTGGGTCGGGAATGGTGTTCAGACCCGCGACGATGCGACCGAGCCTTGGCTGAGCGGTGTTCGCCTCGCGGTGAACGGTCGCCACTACGAACTCACCCGGCGCTAGCGCTAGGCGCTCGAGTACGCCCGAGCGCTCGCGCGCGAGCGGAGCAAAGATCCGTGCCGCGTCGGCCATCACATCGCCGACTACGAGAGCCTCGCCCCCCACTTTCTCGCCAGCGAGGATCTGGCGAGAGCGCTCGTCGGGGCAGAGAAGAAGCGACGCCAGCCGGTCGACCTCGACTCTGTTTCGCTCCTCGGGCATCGCCCAGTCGCCCGAGCGCAGACCCGCTTCGACGTGAGTGATTCGAACGCCGGCTTCCTGAGCCGCGAGCGCACCGGCAAGCGTGGAGTTCGTGTCGCCGTAGACGAGAACCCAATCGGGTCTTTCGGCTTCGATGGCGGCCAGGATCCCGGGCCGCATGCGCGCGATCATCTGCTCGCGCGGCAGAGCGCCCGCCTCGAGCCTGTAAGCGGGCTTGCCAAGCCCGAGCTCCTCGAAGAAGAGCTGCGAAAGCTCGCGGTCGTAGTGCTGCCCGGTATGCAGCAAGACCTCGTCGATGCCAGCCCGCTCGAGCGCCGCCGAGAGCGGAGCCGATTTGATGAACTGCGGTCGGTTGCCAACGACTGAGAGCGTCCGCACCTAGCTACTCCTCCTGCAAGCGATGTGACGGTCAGCCGCAACAGTATGCGCTCGAGAGGAGCGAGTGCTCCTTTCGCGGCGTGAACGAACCGCTCGCTCTTCCTCCCGTCGTAGCCGCGTTCTACGTCCTGCGAAGGCGTTCGTCTCGGCGCTAGAGTACTGCCCGCGGGCCGTTAGCTCAGCTGGTAGAGCAGGGGACTCTTAATCCCAAGGTCGCAGGTTCGAATCCTGCACGGCCCAATAAAAAGCCCCCGCTAAACGGGGGCATCGTCGTCTATACGGTTGCTGACTCCCTGGACTCCGCCGGAGACGCAGTGAGTGCCGCGAGCACGGCGAGCGCGAGCTAGGCATCACGCACGCCCACTCAATCAACGTCTGTCATACCTCGCGCTTGCAGCTTGCGCGAAGACGCGCGGCGACAGGCATCTTCGGCGACTCACCTTCCCCCAAATTGCGCCTCCGGCGGATCTTGTCTCGAGCGTTTCTCCTCCTGGCCGGCCAGAGAGGCCGACCACCTTGTTATCGGTGCCCGTTCGGCCGTCTTTAACATCGGATCTCAGAAGGGGGGCCCCGATCCCCACCGTAGTGATCATCTCGGGCGGTATTCCGTCGAAGATCCGTCACGCTCGAAGAAGCGGTCTCCGACCTAGTCCCTGTGCGAAACGGCTACGAGCTTTCGCGTTCTGCGCGGTTGACCGATAGCGAGTAGAAGCGGCGGCGTGTTCCCCCAACGTCGCCGCTTCTCGATTGGCGAGTAAGACGGCGGCCTACCGCGACCGTCGCCGAGCACGGGGGAGGTCGCCTCTGTGCTCGCCGGCGGCGCGCGGCCTTTCCACCGAGAGCGGAGCGGGTTGCCCCGAAGACCAAGCGGGGTGGCCCGCCCTAGCGCCGCGACAGTCGGCTGTCTACCCCGTATCGAACAACACCGGGACGAAAGCTCTGCGCACGCCGAGCTAGTAGCCGATCGGGGGCAACACGGGGGCAAACAGCTCGACCGAGATCTACCGAGATCGAGCGGCCGAAACCGGCTGGAAATCGCTTGTTTTCCCGCTAGAACGAGACCGACCGAGGTCCCAGGGGCGTCCTCTTAATCCCAAGGTCGCAGGTTCGAATCCTGCACGGCCTTCTCCGCTCGCTCGGCCGGCGGCTCCTTCCGGCCGGTCGCGCGACCCAACGCGCTCCGTGATGCCATTGACAGGGCCCGCTCCTTCATGGATGTCTCCTCCGGCGCCGCACGCCCAGCGACCCGCCAGAAGCCTGAGAGGCACGGATTGGAGTTCGGGTGCCTCGCCCGTTAGGCGGGCATATCCCCGAAGTAGGTTCGTCCGAGAGCGCTCGCGAGCCGCGCTCGGGGTTGCGTCAGGCCGCTGGGCGGTGCCGGTCGATCTCGCGCTGTATGTCCGCCTCGCTGATCGGCCTGCGGGCGAAGATCTTCAGGGCGTGCATCAGGACAAAGAAGCCCCAGATGGCGGAAACCCAAGTGGGCCAGGGTACGCCGTCGTCTGTCGAGTGATCCGTCAGCGCCCAGATCAGCCAGAGCAGGCCGTTGACGCCAGCGTAAGTTGCAAGGCTCCCGACGAGATCGCGCTTCTCCTTCAATCGCGCAATCGCACGCGCACGGAGCTCCTGTTCGTCGTCCATATCGCCCAGCATCCTACTCCAGAGAGTGCAGCCCATCGAGCTAATTTCGGCGTCAGCGAGCTCGAGTTGCGTTCATTACGAACGGCTACGCCGGGGCGACCAGCAGCACCGAGATCAGCCGAGATCTAGCGGCTAGGCACTAGCGGGTTACGGCGAGCCGGGCGCAACCCGCTCGGTTCTCTCCGGCCTGATCGAAGGTAACCGTCAACGTGGCTCGTGTGCTCCCGACTCAAAGGGGCCGTGCGCCCCGACGTGCGGCTACCAGGTCGCGGCGTGCGCGGAGTTGTTCGCCAGCGTCGTCTCTGCCCGTTTGCCGGTAACGAAGACCCTCACGCTGGCCTGCTTCCCGGCTGCGGCTACAAACGAGAGCTTCACGATCTTCTGGGGCGCGAGCTTCGGGAGCGAGCAAACGGCCTGTCGGCCCACTCGCCGGCATCTCTTACCCCCGAAGGAGATGCTTACGTAGCGGGCGCCGACCGGCAACGTGATCCTGATCGTCACCAACTCGTCGGTCGCTCTGCCTCTATTCCTGAGCGTGACCGAGAACGAAGTGCGATGCAGCTTCCCCACTCGCTTGTTTGCATTCCTGGTCAACTTGACGGCGAGATCGGGCCTCGCCGGGAGAACCGTGATCGTCACGCTCTTCGTCGCGGATCCACCGCTCCCGCTCGCGCTGAGTGTGACCGTGTACCTCCCCGGCGAAGCGAATACGTGCGAGGGAGAGTCCTCACTCGAGAGCGGGGATTTGTCACCGAACGACCAGAGATACGAGGCCGCGTTTCGCGACCTGTTCGCGAAGCGAACGCTCAGAGGCGCGTAGCCGGAGATCTTGCTCGCCTTGAAGGAAGCCACTGTCGCCGTGGCCGCAGGACGAGCCGATACGACGATCACCTTGGATGCCTGAGTGAAGGCGCCCGATGCCGAGGCGGTCAGCGTGACCGCGTAGGTGCCGGGCGTCGTGAAGGCGTGCGAAGGCGAGACATCGGTCGAGGTCGCGCCGTCGCCGAACGACCATAAGTATGTCTTAGCCCTCAGGGAGGTGTTCGTGAAGTGGACGGTCAGGGGCGCCTGGCCGGAGGCGTGATCCACCGTGAAGGACGCCTGCGGGGTCACGGACGGGCCGGCCGATACGACAATGGTCGTCGAAGTCTGTGAGGAGGTACCGGATGTCGACGCGGTCAGCGTGACCGTGTAGGTGCCGGGCATCGTAAAGACGTGCGAAGGCGAGACGTCGGTCGAGGTCGCACCGTCGCCGAACGACCAAGAGTAGGAGCTCGTTCCCTGGGAGGTGTTCGTCAAGTGGACGGTCAGTGGCGCCTGGCCGGAGGTGTGGTCAACCGTGAAGGATGCCTGCGTGGTTGCAGGCAAGAGCTCCACTCTCCAGGTGAACGGCAGGCCATCTATGTTCGCGCCGGTTTCGGGGTCGTTGTCGTTGACAAGCGGGATCACGACATAGGAGACCGAAGCTGGATCGAACGGGATCGTCGCGCAGCGAGACGCCCCGCACGTACCGGACAGCGCGACCTCGCTGTAACTGCCGCTCGGATCGGCGACCAGAACGTCGGTTGGGGTGCCGATCCCTGGAGCAGAAGGGTCGCGTACCGATATGCGCAGACGATCCCCGGCAACGGCGGTCGAACTCTGTTGAGAAACCCTCACATAGCGGGCAGCCAGCTGATCGACCTGAGTTGTCTGCTCGCCGCTGTCAGGCGCAGAGGAACTGACCTCGACCGCGGTCGAGAAGCTGCTCGGTAGGCTCGACAGCCACGAGGTCAACTGACCACGCATCGGCTCGCTCCAAACGGCCGGCTCCCACAACTGGCGGGCAAAGCTGGCATAGCGGCTGCTCAGCGTGTCATGACCGCCGCTCGCCTGCGCGATCGCGTTTCTCATCCCCACGCGGTCGCCTGCCGAGCCCTGCTTGAAGAGCGTGTCCACGAACGAGACGCCGTAGTCCTCGACCTGGCGCTCGATGAACGGAAACTGCTCGTAAGGGCACAGAATCTCGGTCGTGTTGTGGCAATCCAGCGACCAGCCGCTCGTAGTGGGGTAGTGATTCGATGCGCTGGGAAACACCCAGAACTCCCCCCAGTCCGCGGCGGCTTCTGCCATTGGCGAACCGCCGTAGCTGTACTGGATCAAGTGCGTGAACTCGTGCGGAGCCACGACGACTCCGCCGGAATACGAGCCGGTGGTGTATTGCGCCAAGATTTCGACATACCCACTCCGAAAGCCTTCCGGGATCGCGCAGCCGGCAGCCCATGACCCGCACTGCGTTTCCGAGCCGAGCAGGTAGAAATCGATCTTGTCGTCACCGCCGCCGCCACTGTCGGAGGCGGGCGCCTGAAGACCCGCGTTGGGCGACCCGCCACCACCCGCAACGAGCTTGGCGTACGCCTGCTCGAGAGTGCCCAGCAACGCGTTCAAGTCCTCGGCGGAGTCGAGCGCCGGATCGTAGTGAACCTTGAAGTGAGCGCTCGACGAGCTCGCCGGAAGCGAATCGCCCGGACGGACGGACGCTGCGGCAAGAAGCGGAAGCGAGCGAGTCGGCCGCGGTAAGTAATCGCGGACTGCGACCGGAACCGACCTGAAGGCGACTCGTCCGGAGGCGGGCGCGCCGAGTGCGCCGGCCGCCGACCCGAGCGAAAGCAGTACGACGGAGCCGGCAATGAGTGCAAGCGAGCGTAGAGCCGACTTCATCTCAGACGGTCATTTCGTGATAGCGAGCCTTCTCCACTGGCAAGCGAACGCTTCAGGAGGGGTTAGGGGATGGGAGTCAGGTAGGGGGTCAGGCCGTCTACGCCGACGGAGGTCGAACTGTTCGTGTTCGAGTAGTCGCCGAGCTGACCGACGTCATCCTGGCCCCAGCACGCGACCGCGCCGTCGGAGAGTATGGCACAGGTTTGGTTGCCGCCGGCGCTGACGGCGCTGAAGACCCACGGCGGCTTCGTGACCGCCTTGACGAGAACCGCGGTCGAGCTGTCGGTCGTCGTTCCGTTACCGAGCGCGCCGTATAGGTTGAAGCCCCAGCACTCGATCGCGCCGGTGGAGAGTAGAGCGCAGGTTGGGCCGTTACCGGCACTGACGGCACTGGCAGTCGTGATCCCACTTACCGGAACCGGAGTCGGGCTGCCCGTCGTCGTGCCGTTTCCGAGCTGGCCGAGATCATTCCGGCCCCAGCAGTCGACGCTACCGCCGGTAAGGCGAGCGCAGGTGTGGCCGACGCCGGCATCGACGGAAGTAGCGGTCGCGATCGTGCTGACCGGCACCGGCGTCGAGCTGCCCGTCGTCGTGCCGTTGCCGAGCTGGCCGTAGTTGTTCGAGCCCCAACAATCGACCGTGCCGCCGGTAAGCAACGCACAGCTATGGAAGTCGCCCGCGCTGACCGCGGTCGCGGTCGTGATCGTGCTCACCGATACCGGGATCGAGCTGTCGGTCGTAGCGCCGTTACCTAGCTGACCGTCGTGGTTCAGGCCCCAGCACTCGACCGTGCCGGCGCTGAGCAGCGCGCAGGTCTGATAGTCGCCGGCGCTGATCGCGATCGCGGTCGTGATCGTGCTCACTGATACCGGGGTCGAGCTGTCGGTTGTCGTACCGTTACCCAGCTGGCCGGCGTTGTTTCTGCCCCAGCACTTGACCGTGCCGTCGGAGAGAAGCGCGCAGGAGTGGTCGGCGCCGGCGCTGACCGAGCTGGCGTTCGTGATCCCGCCGACCGGAACCGGGGTCGAGCTATCGGTCGTTGTCCCGTCGCCGAGCTGGCCGTAGTGGTTGCTGCCCCAACACTCGACCTGACCGTCGGAGAGCGCGATGCAGGAATGCGAGGCGCCGGCGCTTATGGCGCTGGCGTCGGTGAGCCTGATGACCCGAACCGGGTTCGACCTGTCGGTCGTCGTGCCGTCACCGAGCTGGCCGTCGTCGTTCCTGCCCCAGCACTTGACCGTGCCGCCGGCAAGCAGGGCGCAGGTGTGCGAGGCGCCGAGACTGACAACGACCGCGTTCGTAATGCCACCGACGTGAACCGGGGTCGGGCTGAAGTCGTTGAGGTCGCTGTCCGTTATCGAGTAGCCGTGATTCGCGTACAGATCCCCGGGCTGTCCTATTCCGTCGCCGAGCTCGCCGTAACCGTTGTCGCCCCAGCACGTGATCGGACCGCCCGAGGTGCCGCCGGAAAGCAGAGCGCAGGTGTGGAAGTCGCCGGCGGCTACGGCGGTAACGCTCGTCAGCGAGCCAACGTTGCCGATTCCCCTGACCAGAACCGGGGTCGGGCTGTCGGTAAGAGCGTCGGCCGTCGCCTTCCCGTCACCGAGCTGGGCGTCATTGTTCAGGCCCCAGCACGCGAGTGTCCCGCCGGAAAGGAGGGCACAGGTGTGCATGCCGTGGGCGCTGATGGCGCTGGCGTTCGTGATTCCGCTGACCGCAACCGGGGTCGAGCTGTCGCTCGTTGTGCCATCTCCGAGCTGGCCGCTCTCGTTGTCGCCCCAGCACTTGACCACACCGCCCGGAAGCAGGGCGCAGGCGTGGCGGGAGCCGGCGCTGACGGCGCTGACGTTCGCGATTCCGCCGACCGGAACGGGAGCCGATCTGTTGGTCGTCGTACCGTCGCCGAGCTCGCCGTATACGTTGTAGCCCCAGCACTCGACCGTCTTGTCGGCGAGCAGCGCACAGTTGTAGGAGTAGCCGGCGCTGATGGCGACCGCGTTCGTGATCCCGCTGACCGGAACCGGGGTCGAGCTGTCGGTCGTCGTACCGTCGCCGAGCTGGCCGACGTTGTTCCGGCCCCAGCACTTGACCGTGCCGTCGGCAAGCAGGGCACAGGTCTGGTAGTCGCCGGCGCTGATGGCGATCGCGTTCGTGATCCCGCTGACCGGAACCGGGGTCGAGCTGGTCGTCGTCGAGCCGTTACCGAGCTGGCCGTCGTGGTTCAGGCCCCAGCACTTGACCTTACCGCTGTTGAGCAGGGCACAGGTGTGGTGGTAGCCGCTGCTGATCGTTGTGACCGTGGTGTAGATGGCAGTGGCAGTCCCCGTCTGGGTCGAGGTCGCAGCGGTCGTGCCGTAAGCGTTCGCGGCCGTGACGACAACTCGGATGGTGTGCGCGGCATCGGCGTAGGAGAGCGTGTAGGAGCTCGCCGTAGCGTCGGAGATATCGGCACAGTTGTTACCGGCGGTGTCACAGCGACGCCATTGGTACGTGTACGAGGTCGGCGAGTTGTCCCAGTGACCATCCGAGGTGGTGAGTACATGGCCCTCCAGGGTCATGCCGGAGATAGCCGGGAGCGCGGTGTTTACCGGCGACAGACCGGTGACGAGTCCCGTCGCCGGGTACTGGCTCGAGGTCGCGCTTGCAAAGCCGTAGGGGTTCGTGGCCTTGACGACAACGCGGATGGTGTGAGTGGCATCGCCGTACACGAGTGTGTAGGAGCCGGCTGTTGCGCCCGGGATGTCGGTGCAGCTCGCACCGGAGGCGTCGCAGCTTCGCCACTGGTACGTGTAGGAGGTCGGTGAGTTGTTCCAGGAGCCGTTCGCGGCCGTGAGCGCCTGACCCTGTGTGGCGGTGCCCGAGACAGTCGGAAGGTCGACATCCACGGGCGCCAAGCCGGTGACGGTTGCCGATGCCGGATACCTGTTCGAAGTCGCGGCGGTCGGGCCGTAGGCGTTCGCGGCGGTAACAACGGCACGGATCGAATGAGCGGCATCGGCGTAGACGAGGGTGTAGGAACTCGCCGTTGCGCCCGGGATGTCGGTACAGCTCGCGCCCGAGCTGTTGCAGCGTCGCCACTGGTACCTGTAGGAGGTCGGCGAGTTGTCCCAGGAACCGTTCGACGCGGTCAGCGCCTGGCCCTGCGTGGCGGTGCCCGACACAGCGGGCAGAACCGTGTTCACGGGCGGTAAACCGGTGACGGTTCCCGAGGCCGGGTAGCGATTCGAGCTCGCGCTGTTGATGCCGTAAGGGTTCTTGGCCGTGACAAAGACGCGGACCGTGTGAGTGGCGTCGGCGTAGACGGGCGTGTAGGTACGAGCCGTTGCGCCCACGATGTCGGTACAGCTCGCGCCGGAGCTGTCGCAGCGTCGCCACTGATACAGGTAAGAAGTTGGCGAGTTGGTCCAGGATCCGTTAGAGGCAGTGAGGACCTGGCCCTGCTTGGCAGTACCGGAGATGGTTGGCAGAGCGGTGTTCACGGGCAGCAGGCCGGTGACTGTTCCCGGCATCGGATACCGGCTCGACGTCGCGGCTGTCGGCCCATAGGCGTTCGAGGCCGTGACAACGGCGCGGATGGTGTGAGCGGCATCGGCGTAGACGAGCGTGTAGGAACTCGCCGTGGCGCCTGAAATGTCGGCACAGTTGTTGCCGGCGGCGTCGCAGCGGCGCCACTTGTACTTGTAGGAGCTCGGCGTGTTGGCCCAGGAGCCGGTTAAAGCGGTCAGTACCTGGCCCTGGATTGCCGTACCCGAGACCGCCGGAAGAGCGGTGTTCACGGGCGGCAGACCGAGGACGGTACTCGACGCCGGGTACCGCTTCGAGGCCGCGACGGAATAGTCCCAAGCGTTCACGGCTGCAACAACGACGCGGATCGTGTGAGCGGCGTCGGCTTCGACGAGCGTGTAGGAACTCGCCGTTGCGCCCGGGATGTCGGTGCAGCTCGCACCCGAGCCGTCGCAGCGACGCCACTGATAGGCGTAGCCGGTCGGCGAGTTCGACCAGGAACCGTGCGAGGCGGTGAGCTTTCTGCCTTGCGTTGCCGTACCGGTAATTGAAGGTAGAGCCGTACTCGCGGGCGGCAGACCGAAGACAACCTCAGTCTCGCTCGAGTTGGCGCGTGCAGAGCCGAGCGCATTCGAGGCCGTGACTACGATGCGCATGGTGTGGGAAGCGTCGGCGTAGACGAGCCTGTAGGAGATCCCGGTTGCGCCCGGGATATCTGTGCAACCCGTACCGGCGGCGTTGCAGCGTCGCCACTGGTATCTGTAGGAGATCGGAGAGTTGGCCCAGGAACCACGCGTGGCCGTTAGCTTCTGACCCTCCGTCGCCGTACCGGAAACGGTTGGCAAGATGGTGGGCAGCGCGGTGTTCGTGGGCGCGGCAGCTACGACCGCGAAGGTGAGCAGCTTGCTGTTCGCGTCCGCCGTCAACTTGAGACGGTAGCGACCGGCTCTGACCGGTTTACCCGCGAATAACCGGCTCAAGCTCATCGAGTGGACGCCCCTGTAGCTCCCTCTGCGCTTGAAGCTACTGAGCGTCTGCCAGGTAGAGCCGCTCTTGAAGCTGAGCAGGTAGCCGAAGCTCTTGCTCGCAGGCGAGAACTGGTAGATGAGCTTGACCTGCGTGGCCTGGGAGCTCGTGAAGCTCCTCTTGGTCAGATGGGCTGAGATCTTGCCGGCGGAGGTTGCCGCGCGCCCTGTGTTTTGGCTAAGAGCAGCGCCCGCGGAACCCGCCAACAGGACGGCGATAAGGCAACCCGAGAGAAGACCGGAGAAACAATCGCCCCGGCGCCCGCGGGGAATCAATCCGCGCACCAGCGCCAAGACCCAGCTGGTCAGGTTACTCAGAATGCCGAATCGAGCTACGGAAATACGCCGCTGCACGGCTATCTCATCGGTCAGTCGTACTCAGGACTTGAGAAGTCGGTCACTCGGGCTGGAACTCTCGTTTGCGTCTTGAGCAGTCGCTCTACGGGTCCGCCGGGGCTTCAATAGCTCAGCTCGTAGTGCCCGCAGCGACTCTCGTTATCGAGCCCGGCGTTTTCTTTAGCCTGCGGTCGGACAGTCTGACGGTCTAGAACTGGAAGTAGATGAAGGGATGGGGATGGGCGATCGTCAACACGGCGAGCGCTGCTCCAACCCCCACCACAAAGCCGTAACGAATCCTGGAAACAATCCGGATTTCCCACGTATTGGGCGCGACGTTGACGAACACGAGCAGGGCGACCAGTAGCAATGCGAAGCCACCGGGAACAAGGCTATGCAGCTGTCCCAGTGAGTCGAATCCGCCAAAGCCGACCATCGAGGAGAGGATCTGTCCCGCCGTCGTAAAGTTCGGCGCCCTGAAGATCACGAAAGCGGCGGCGACCAGCCCGAAGGTAATGACGCGGTTGAAAGCGACGCTCTTCGGTGTCAGCCCGGCCTGGCGAAGGAGCGCGTGGCCGCCCAGATAGATCCCGTGCAGGAGCCCCCAGACCACGAACGTCCAGGCTGCGCCGTGCCAAAGCCCACCGAGGAACATCGCGACCGCGAGATTCACCGCGGTGCGACCCGAGCTACCGCGAGAGCCGCCGAGCGGGATGAAAACGTAGTCGCGAATCCAGGTGGAAAGGCTCATGTGCCAGCGACGCCAGAAATCGGAGATGTTTACGGACTTGAAGGGTGAGTTGAAGTTCTGCGGGAACTGAAACCCGAGTAGCCAGGCGAGGCCGACCGCCATGTCCGAATAGCCGGAGAAATCGAAGTACAGCTGAAGCGAGTAGCCGATAGCCGCCGCCCAGGAACTGACGAGACCGAGATGGCCGGAGTTCAAAAAGAGCCAGTTCACGTGAGGGCTCAGCTGGTCAGCGATGAGCAGCTTCTTGACCAGGCCGCACGATAGGAAGTAGAGCCCCCGCGCGACGTTGTCCGACGCCAGCGCCGGCGTCGGCCGCTTGAGCTGCTTGGCCATCGTGGAGAAGCGGACTATTGGCCCGGCGATCAGGTGCGGAAAGAGCGAGACGAAGGTCGAGTACTCGAGCGGGTTCCTGGTAGGCGCGATCTCTCGGCGGTAGACGTCGATCACGTATGACATCGCGTTGAACGTGTAGAAGGAGATCCCGATCGGCAGCAGGATGTGCAGCGGCGCGGCGTGAACGCCGATTCCCAGCGACTTACTGATCCCGTCGAGAGAATGAACGAAGAACCCCGCGTACTTGAAATACCCGAGCGTGCCGAGATTCACTGTCAGGCATCCGGCAAGCAAAAGCCGCCGGCGACGCTCGTCTTCGCTGCGGGCGATAGCGAGCGCGGCAAGATAGGTGACCAGCGTCGCGGACACCAGGATCGGTAGGTAGCGCCAGTCCCACCAGCTATAGAAGAACCAGGATGCCAGCGTCAGGAAGGCGAGCCTGACGTTCTTCGGCCGCAGCGTCCACCAGCCGATCAGCGTCAGGGGCAGAAAGACGAAGAGGAAGCTGTAGCTGTTGAAAAGCACTGCTCAGTCGAGCGCGCCGTCGGAGTGCGCGACTATGTACCTGAGCATGCGACGCATGTTCCGGCGGTTGACATGAGCCGGGTTCGTGAAGTCCTTGGCGGAACCGCCCCAGGTTCGAATGTCCTCGCAGTTAACGACGACGAAGTGATACTGCTTGCTCAACTTGCGTAGGTACGCGAGCGAGGTCTTGATCTCCGGGTTGCCGTATTTCCTCAGCTCTGCGAGAACGGTGGGGTCGATGGGATTGAATACGATCACCGGCCGCGACCCGTGCGCATTCATGAAGGCGAGCGCCCGCTTAAACCACACGAAACGCTTCGGGTCGGGAGGTTTCGTGCTGGGCGGATTCGCTCGAATCCTGTCGATCAGACGCACGGTATCCGCCTGGAAATTCTTACTTTGCTCTGGGAGGAATTTCAGCGTCCTGGCAGCAATCGATCCGTCCGCCTCGTATCTGATCTTCGATTGGCAGCTGGAGAACACACATTTCCTCAGCACCCGCAAGGACGCCTTGGTGGCCTGCACACCAAGATAGGTCTCAACGTCGTTCAGCCCGAAACCGCCAGTCCCGTTCAGGTACTTCCGTGCCTGCGGAACATCCGCCATCTGCGGGTTTATGCCGTTGGTCGCAATTCCCGAGTCGACAAACCAGATATAGCGTCGCCCCTCGAGCGGGAAGCGATCCTGGGTGTAGCGAACGAATACGTACTCGTCCGAGGCCGACCCGCCCGTTACGCCGGCGTTGAAGCCGTTGTGTCCCGTGAGTCGCTGCAGAAAGGCGGGCTCGGCCTGCCGCGAACGCGAGCTCCCGAGAATCAATATCTCCGGTGCCTTTTTCAGCTGGCCGATCAGGCAGAGCTTCACGGCACGGTCGTTCTCGACTGCCGATGGAACGAGGCCCGTGCCCGCGAGGGCCAAGGGATCGACGATGACGTTCATCGTGAAGACCAGCGCGAGCAACCCGGCGCACGAGAGCAAGGCGGCGCCCACGAATTTCCGCTGGTTGGAGTCGCAGGTGGGCGCCGGGCGGCCGCTCAGACGGGCCAGACCTCGTACCTGATCGAGTGCGAGTTCGAGCGTTGAGTGGATCCGATTCAGCTTCCTCATCGTCGCCTTTCCCCCCTTGGCAGGCCATACCGCACGCGCAGACCGACCACGGACGCGACCTCGACGTGCCCGTTGAAACGCGGAGTTTAGAGGTTCTGGCGACGCCGACCGCACGACAGCGTGACGCGCCTGCTGGTGTGACCAGCGACAAAAGCTGGGGCTATGCGGAGTTGAAGTATCGAGCGAGATCACCGGGGGCGCCGGTTACCGGCGCCCCCTCGATCTCGCTGAAATCTCGCTCAAGAAACGACGCGTACGTTCGTCGCCTGGGGGCCTTTTTGACCCTCACCCGACTCGTACTCGACCTTCGCGCCTTCGAGAAGGCTCTTGAAGCCATCCCCCGCGATGCCCGTGTGATGGACGAACAGATCCTTGTCGCCGTCTTCGGGCGTGATGAATCCGTATCCCTTGTCGTTGTTGAACCACTTGACGGTTCCGGTTGCCATGAAACTCACCTCCCTGCTGTGTCACGAACAAGCAAGGAGTGCTGGTAGCGCAATCCGGTACTCGTCCTGATTAGTTCGAACCCTAGCGCGCCGAGCGGGGTATTACCGCTCCATTTCTGGAACGATCGCTGCTCGGAACGCAAGCTTGTGTTGGCAGGAGCCACCGTCGACACCTACCAGCGCGAGCGACGACCGCGGCGGCTGGTGTAGACGCGGCGCGGCGCCGCAACGCGCATACCTTCGCGCTCGAACTGCTCGCGGTGACCGAGCCGCGTCGCCAAACGGCTGACATCGGCCTGTTGCTCGGGCAAGACGAAGGTGATGCCGTTCCCGCTCTTGCCGGCGCGGCCCGTACGACCCACCCGATGTACGTAGTCCTTGTCTTCTTCAGGCGGATCGAAGTTGATCACATGCGTGATCGCTTCCAGATCGAGCCCGCGCGCGGCGACGTCCGTAGCAACGAGGGTGCTGATTTCACCGGCACGGAAGCGCCGCAGCGTGCGCTGGCGAGCGCTCTGAACCATGTCCCCGTGCAGGGCCAGCGCGGGCACCTCGAAGCGTGCGAGCTTGATCGCCAGACGGTCGGCGCCGCGCTTGGTACGGACGAACACAAGCGCCAGTCCGCGTTCCCCCGAGAGCTCCTCGACGAGCTTCTCGACTTTGGCGTCGGCGGTGACGGAGACGAAACGGTGCGCGATCTTGCCCTCTTCGTGACCGGCAAGCGGCGCCGTCTCAAAACGAGATGGGTCACGCGTATACGAGTGTGCGAGCTGGCCGACCTCGCCGTCGAGCGTCGCGGAGAAAAGCATCGTCTGGCGCTCGCGCGGGAGCCGCTTCAGCAGCCGCTCGACCTGAGGTTTGAAGCCCATGTCGAGCATACGGTCGGCCTCGTCGAGCACGAGCAAACCGACCTGTTCCAGCGAGACCAGTTTTCTTTCGACCAGATCCTGCAAACGGCCGGGCGTGGCGACCAGAATCTGCGCGCTGCGCGCTTTCTTGGCCTGCTCGCCCAGCGGCGCTCCGCCGAAGACGGCTGAGACTCTCAGGCCGCTCGCCTCGGCAAATGGCCTGATCTCGTCGGTCACCTGGCCGGCGAGCTCGCGTGTCGGCACGAGCACCAGCGCGGCGGGCTGAGATCGATCGCGGCTGACTCGCTCGACGATCGGCAGCGCAAAGGCAAGCGTCTTACCAGAGCCCGTAGGCGACTTCGCGAGCACATCACGGCCCGCGAGAGCGTCAGGGAGCACGAGCTCCTGGATCGGAAATGGTTGCGAAATGCCGCGCCTGGCAAGCGCTTGCTCAACTTGCACGCTTACGCCGAGCGCACGAAAGGACTGCTCATACATTGTTCAAACTCCTTGGTCATAGGTTCGAGATTGTCGACTCGAAACCGCACAAGGAGGAACGAGAACGCTGATCTCACCGGGCGGCCAAGTGCCACCCGTACGACCACCGTAGCAGAAGCGCTAGTACTCAGAGCTGCTACGGTGGACACCGACCACGTACGAGTGCGGTTTGCGCGCAAGCGCCTTCTCCTCACTCCGCACAGGAAAGAGTCCGATGGCGAAGGAAGAGAAGATCGAGTTCGAAGGCGAGGTCGTCGAGGCGCTCAGCAACGGCAAGTACCGCGTCACGCTCGACAACGGGCACGAGACGCAGGCCTACACGGCGGGGAAAATGCGCCGCTACCGGATCCGCGTCCTCCCGGGCGACCGCGTGAAGGTCGAGTTATCCGCCTACGACTTGCAGCGCGGGCGCATCGTCTTCCGCTTCAGATAAAGGCGAAGCCGCTTTCTCTCCTTCCGTTCGCGCGGCCGAGCCATCTCCGGACCTACCGTGCGAGGCCCTTTATTGCGGCTAGTAGCTCCTGATGACGACGCTCCTCGTCGCTTGGGCCGGCTTCTTCGACCGGCTTCCTGTACCTCGCCAGCACCGCTTCGACCGGCTTGACGACGAAGAAGAACACCGCCGCGGCGATCGAGACGAAGGTGATCGCAGCGCTGATGAACGACCCGTACTTGAACACCGACTTGTGGATCGTGAAGGTGAGGTTGCCGAAATCGGACTTGCCGATGATCGCGGCGACGATCGGCATGATCAAGTCGCTGACGAACGCGTTTACGAGCGCGACAAACGCGAGGCCCATCACCAACGCAACGGCGAGCTCGACGAGATTGCCCTTCATAAGGAAGTTCTTGAACTCCTTGAGCATGGTCTTTCCTCCTCGGAGTGAAGAGCGCGGCGGCGCTCCTCGCAATCTTGACCGCTGATGCCTGGAGTTTCAAAGAGGCGGATCTCGGCGGTCCGAGCCGACCCGATACTCCTTGAAGCGTAAGGTTCTCTTGGCCATGAATCGCCGACTCCGAGCGCTCGCTTCGCGAGATTCACGCCTCAGCGGCGCTTCTTGGCTGCGACCCGGGACCTGGATCTTCGTATCACTGGCCTTCCTCGCGGGGTGCGGCGGCTCGTCGCACAAGACGCGGACAGTGACAGCGACCGCGCCAACGGCCACGCTGGGCAAGCTCGTACCGGGCACGCTACCGAAGGGAAAGGCCGCCTTCATGGGCCCGGCACGGCAAGTGCGAGCAAACGGCATCAGCATCGCCTACCGCCAGTTCGGCAGCGGGCCGCCGCTCGTCCTGATCGCAGGCGAAATCTCGTCCATGCCCATGTGGGGGTACGCGCTGCCCAGGCGCCTCAGCGAGCACTTCCGCGTGACGACGTTCGACAACCGCGGCATCGGCTACTCGACCGACCAGCCCTCGCGTCCGCTCACGATCGAGCTGATGGCCGATGACACCGCTGGTCTGCTCAACGCGCTCGGCATCCGCAAGGCGGTCGTTGTCGGCTGGTCGACCGGGGGCGAGATCGGGCTGGCCATGGCCGAGCGGCACCCGAACAAGATCAGCGCCCTGGTCGTCTCGGGCGCCACAGCGGGCGGTTCGACCGAGGTCTATCCGGCCGGGCACGGCGGCTCGTTACTCGGAGGGCTTTTCCCCAGCTCCGCCCGCCTGGCCGAGCTCTCTTATTTCGCGGGCCTGCTCGCAGTACCGCGCGAAACCGTCAGCGGCAGTATCGCAGCGCGCCAGAACGAGGCCGAGCGCCGCTTTGGCGCGACCAACGTCACCTACGACGGCCTCGCCCGGATCACCGTTCCGGTGCTCGTCACGGCCGGCTCCCTCGACGGCCTGGTGCCGCCGGCGAACGCCCGCCTCATAGCCGCTCGCATCCCCCATGCCCGCCTGCAGATCTTCGCCGGGGCGGCGCACATGATGATGTTCCAGGACATGGATCGCTTCATCCGCCTGGTAGAGGCGTTTGTATCCGGGAAACGCTGACGGCGGCCCCCAGCGCCCGTCAGCGAGGAAGGACGTAGAAGGCGATAGCGCTGTACTGAAGCGCGACCGCAACGACGGTGAGCGCGTGGAAGAGCTCGTGATAGCCGAAAACGGCCGGTAACGGATCCGGCCGCTTCAAGGCGTAGACGACCGCGCCGAGGCTGTAGGCGATCCCGCCGGCGAGTATCAGGAGAACGCAGGCGAGACCGGCGCCGGAGTAGACCTCGGGCATCGCAACGATGCCGACCCAGCCCAGCGCGATGCCGACGGCCGCGGAGACCCACTTTGGCGCGCTGATCCAGAACAGTCTGACGAAGATCGCGGCTACGCACCCGCCCCAGACGATCGCCAGTACCACCTTCTGCCAGACGCCGTGCAAGACCAGCAGGCCAACCGGCGTGTAGGTGCCCGCGATCAGGCAGTAGATGCCGGTGTGGTCGAGCCGCCGCAGCCAGACCCGCCGTTCGGGCGTCCAGGTTGGCCGGTGATAGAGCGCGCTGGCAGCGAACATCGCCACCACGCTGGCCGCGAAGACCGCCGCTCCAACCTGCCCGCGCGTCGTCTCGGCCTCGAGCCCTAGCACGACTCCGAGTGGGATCGCAACTACGCAGGCCCACTGGTGGAAAACGCCGCGCAGGCGTGGTTTTTCTCTAGCTTCCGCTTGCATGAGCACAGAATTCCAGCCAAAGTCGCTCGACGCTCATTCTCACCGACCGGCGGCGTCCGGATATCGGAAGGCGCCTGTTCGGCGCCTTCTCGATTCAATCTTTTTTCGTCAACCTACGACGCGAACGTTCGTCGCCTGCGGGCCTTTCGCTCCCTCAGTCGCCTCGAACTCGACACGAGCGCCTTCGGGCAGGCTCTTGAAGCCCTCGCCCGCGATACCCGTATGGTGGACGAACAGGTCCTTTCCGCCGTCTTCGGGCGTGATGAACCCGTACCCCTTGTCGTTGTTGAACCACTTGACGGTTCCGGTTGCCATGTACTCACCTCCTTGCCAACTCGTGAACGGGCAAGGAACGCGAGAAAAACGCATCCCGGCACTCGTCCTTCGATAGCTTCAAGATTACCGCGCCGGAGCGTCGCGCGCAGCCATGTTTGTTCGCTCACCGGTAAGAGAGCCCCCGCCGGGAGACGCTGGAACGCCTCTCATCCGACTACCCAGTGACGCTCAGACGGTAACGCTTCGGGCTCGACGACCCGCAACCCGCCTACGGCAACTGTTCCCGGTCGAGCGGACCAGCGAGTCTGACCGAAGCCGCCGACGACGGGATGACGCGACCTACAGAGGCAGTACGGAGTCCGCTTCGCTGCGCGACTCCGTCTCTGCGGCGACAGGCATAGCAACGGGCTTGGCACGCTCTCTGAGCGGGATCTCACGAAGGAGGAGCGTGATCAGGAAACCGGCCAGGGCAAAGGGCACTCCCCACAGGAAAACGGAGTGGATGGAGTGCGCGAAGGCTTCGACCAGGCCGTGGTGCACCGGCAGTGGCAACGCTCTCAACTTCGCCGGGGTTAACGTCTGCAGGCTCGAGCCGGTGACCTGGAGATGAGTGCCCTTCGGCAGGAACCGAGGCAGCCAGTGCTTGAAGCTGCTGTTGAAGATCGAGCCGAAGATCGCCAGCCCGAAGACGCTTCCCATCGAGCGAACGAAGGCAGACGAGGAGGTCGCCACTCCCAAATCCTTGTATGCGACCGAGTTCTGTACGGCCAGCACGAGCACCTGCATGACCATGCCGAGACCGAAACCGAGCACCGCGACGTAGAGCGCCAGAATGGAATAGCCGCTGCTCGCATTCAGGGTCGAAAGCAGGTACATCCCACCCGCCATCACGACCATGCCGGTGACGGGGAAAATCTTGTAGCGCCCGACTCTCGTGATCGTGCGACCGGAGAAGACAGACATGAAGAGCATGCTTGCCATCAGCGGCAGCAGGCGCAGCCCCGAGCTGGTCGCCGAGACGCCGTGCACGAACTGCAGGAACATCGGCAGGTAGACGATCGAGCCGAACATGGCCAGCCCGACGATGAAGCCGGCCGCGCTCGAGGCGTTGAAGATGGCGTTTCGGAACAGGTAGAGGGGGATGATCGGCTCCGGCGCGCGAGTCTCCTGTAAGCAGAAGGCAACGAGCGCGATCGCACCGGCGACGAAGAGACCGACGATCGTCCCCGATCCCCACGCATATCCCGTCCCTCCGCCCAGCATCAGCGCGACCGTGAGCGCGCCCACCCCAAGCGAGAGCAGAGCCGTACCGAGGATGTCGATCTGATGTGAAACGCGGTGCCTCGGCAGATGCAGCACGGCTCCGACCACGACGAGCGCAATCGCCCCGAGCGGCAGGTTGACGTAGAAGACCCAACGCCAGGAGAAGTGGTCGACGAAGAAGCCCCCGATCAGCGGCCCGGCGATGCTCGAGACAGCGAAGACACCGCCGATATAGCCCTGATAGCGACCGCGCTCGCGCGGCGAGACGATGTCGCCGATGATCGCCATCGATCCCACCATCAACCCTCCGGCACCGAGCCCCTGGACGGCGCGGAAGATGTTCAGCTCGAGAAAGTTCTGAGAAAGGCCGCACAGGGCCGAACCAACCAGAAAGAGGACGATCGCGAACTGGAAGAAGAACTTGCGCCCGTAAAGATCGCCTAGCTTGCCGTAGAGCGGCATCGAGATGGTCGAGGCGAGGATGTAGGAGATCGCGACCCAGGTGTAGTGGTTGAGCCCACCGAGGTCGCCGACGATGGTCGGCATCGCGGTCGAGACGATCGTCTGATCGAGCGCGGCCAGCAACATGCCCAGCATCAGCGCGCTGTAGACGATCAGGATCTGGCGGTGGGTGAAGTGGAATTGCTCGTTCATCTTGCGACCACCTCAGCCGTTCGCAGCCCCAACGCCTCGGCCGCCTTGGCCGTCAGCCGCACAAACTCGGCTCGCTCGGCCGGATCCAGCGCGGACAGTACTTCCGACATGAAGGTGCGCTGGTGGTCGTGCGCCTGCGCGACGATCTCGCGCCCGGGCGTGGTGATCGCGACGGTCGTGGAGCGCCGGTCGGTCGTGGAGCGCCGCCGCTCGGCTGCTCCCACGGCCTCGAGCTTGTCGACCAGGCGGGTGACAGTGCTTTCGTCGAGGCTGAGCATGGAGGCGAGCTCGCTGATCCGCGGCTCGCCGGACTCGGCGAGGATGATCAGCGCATGCAACTGCCCGCGCGAGAGCTTGCCGGCGAGCTCCGGATAGAGCGAGGCAGAGAGCTTGCGGTTGATCATCCGGTGCCCCAGCTCGAGCCAGTAGCGGACAAGCTCGTCGGCCTGCTTCTCGATTGTGGAAGGGTTGTCTTTCGAATCGCGCATTTCTTTGCTTTATACAACTACTGTATCTAGCAGATATCAGGCGATGCGCGCCGGGCGACCTTCCGGTAAAACACGCCCATCCGCCGCGCCTGGACATTAGATATCGCTGCCGTCGCCGCCCTCAGCGCAGCGGCCAGGCTGCCCTGGGTGTTGTTGGTCCACGCCGGTCCCACCAGCGATTCCTACTTCTACTACCTGGGCGCCAAGTCGATTGCGGCCGGCCACGGCTACGAGATCCTCGGTCACCCGACGGCGTTCTTCCCGGTCGGCTGGCCGGCTTTCCTGGCCGGCATCTTCTTCATCACAGGCCCGTCGTTCGTGGTGGTCAAGACTGTGAACCTCTTGCTCTGGGCGATCACGACCGGGCTCGTCTACGCGCTCGGTCGCCGGCTCGGAGGCCGCAGCACGGGTCTCGTGGCGGGTGGCCTCGTTGCCGTCGCTCCGACCATGAGCGTGTACGCAATGCGTGGTTCGTCCGAGGGCCTGTTCATCCCACTCCTGCTCGGTGCCTGCCTACTTCTCGTAACCGAGGACGGCCGCACGCCCTCGCTGCGCCGGGCCGCCGTAGCGGGGGTGCTGCTCGGTTTCGCCATCCTGGTTCGCTCGACCGCGACGCTGCTTCCGCTCGTGATTCCTCTCTGGCTGCTTCTGCGCCGTCCGGCGCGCGAATCGTGGCGGGCGGCAGTGGCGATGGCAGCGGTCTCGGTGCTGGTGCTCGCACCCTGGGCGCTGCGTAACGCCGTGGTCATGCACAGCTTCTCCCTCTCGACGAACGGCGGTTACACGATCTGGCAGGGAGCGAATCCGCATGCGACCGGTCGTGGCCAAACCGTCGGCGAGCGCTGGGGAATCGACAGCGTCGCCACCGAGGCGCACCAGAACTCCACCCTGCTCCGGAAATCGGCCTCCTATGCCGTCCACCACCCGCTCACCATGCTGAGGTTGGTGCCGGCGAAGTTCCACTACCTGATGATATGGGAGCCGGGGCCGCTTCACGGCCTACTCGAGGGGCAGCGCGGCAACGACCCCAGGCGAGACATATATCCCCGCCCTGTCTCCGGTGCCGAGGCGGCGCTCGTCAAGGGTTCGCTACACCGCCTCTGGATATTCAAGACCTGGCACTACTGCTACTGGGTCTTCGGCGCAATCGCTCTCCTGCTGGCGACTCGAAAGCGCCTGCCGGGAGCCAGCCTTGCCCTGCTTCTGGTCGGGTTCTGGATCGCCTTCCACGTTACGGTCGTACACGGCGAGTCGCGCTACATGCTCAGCGTCACGCCGCTGGTGGCGCCCGCGCTCGCCTGGCTGCTCGTGAGTCCGGCCCGGCGAGCACGAGCCGCACCGTACGATCGCCTTTTCGCGCCTGGACAGCGGGATTCTCCTAGCCCCTAGCGGGCGCTGAAGCTTGCCGCGGCGCGCACGTCTCCCCAGAGCGGGGTGTCTTCTCGCGGGTCGACTTCCTCATCGCTGAGCTGCGTCCTGCGCCAACCGATTCCGATCGTTCAGTTGCGCGATAGTGTGCGATACGGAATCGGCCAGACCTGAGACGCGGAAGAGAAGGCGAAAGATGGAAATCGACGGAAAGGTTGTCATCGTCACGGGTGCGAGCGGAGGCATCGGTCTGGCCACGGCGAGATTGCTCGCTTCGAGGGGCGCCCGCGTTGTTCTGGCAGCCCGGAACGAGCAGGCGCTTCACGCCGCCGAGGCGGAGATTCCCGGCTCCTTGGCCGTCGTAACCGACATGCGCAAGGCGCAGGACATTCGCGCTCTTGTCGAGCGCACCGTCGAGAGCTTCGGCCGAGTCGATTGCCTAGTCAATAACGCAGGCCAAGATTTCAACGCCGCGGTCGAAGCGATCGACCCCGGCGACTACCGATCGATTCTCGAGCTCAATCTGCTCGGAGCGCTGCAGGCCATGCAGGCCGTGATCCCGCACATGCGCCGTCAGGGTGCGGGCGCGATCGTCAACGTCAGCTCCGGAACGACCAAGATGATTCTCACCGGCTCGGCCGGGTATTCCTCGAGCAAAGCCGCGCTCAACCATCTCTCGCTGGTCGCCCGCGAGGAGCTGGCACCCGACGGTGTCGTCGTCTCCGTCGTATACCCCTACATCACCGAGACCGACCTCGAGCGTAATGCCATAGGCGGCGACGAGGAGTGGGACGGCATCCTCCCGCCGGGTATACCGCCCGCCGACCCGCCGGAGAAGGTTGCGGAGGCAATCCTGAGCCTGATCGAGTCCGGCGATGCCGAGCTGAGTCTGGTACCGCGGCGCGGCTAGTTCCAGGTACAGGCGCACGGGAATCCGGCGTATTGGATCTTTTCCACGGCGCCGGAGCGCTGCTCGGCGCGGCGGCTTCCCGCTACCGGACGCGTGATTCGGCCTCGGATTCTGGGCAGAGCGATCCCGGCGCCGGCCGGTTGGTTTCTCGTATACGCGGAACAACAGCGATGGAACGAGCGAGCCGACGACAACGCTGCGAGCGCCCCGGTTTGAGAAACTTGGTTCAACTCCGACGAATACCGCGCATCATTGAATAGAACGGTGCTGGTGGACGAACAGACAGAAGCGCTCATGCGCAGTTCTACGGCCTACTCGGCAGGTCGAGACGGTGCGTCCGGAGGAGACGCCCCGGCGCTGGCCAGCGGCCTTCGGCCAGACGGCAGCACGATCGTCGCGGCCCTCGACACGTACGGCAGCGGACCGCTTTCCTTCCTGCTTCGCTACGACGCGCCCTGGCGAACGTTCTCGCTCGGGAAGGGGGTCATCTGCTATCTCGAGGCGCGCCGTTCGGCCGTGGTCTGGACCGACCCGCTCTGCGCCGAGCAAGAACTGCCGGAGCTACTGGATGCTTTTGGCCAAGCGATGAGAGAGGAGCGGCGCTCGATCTGCCTGGTGGTGGTTTCTGAGCAAACCGCGCGCGCGGCTATCGAAGTTGGCTTCTCGGCGCTCAAGATCGGCGAGGAGCCCTGGTTCGATCTCGCCAGCTGGCACCCGCCGCGCGGCGATCGCGGCAAAAAGTACCGCTGGGCCGTCAACCACGCAGGCCGCCTTGGGGTCGAGATTAGTGAGTACCGCCCAGGCGAGGAACGAGATCTCAGCGTCGAGGCCGAGATCTTGGAGGTGCTTGCCCGCTGGCGAGCCGGCTTGAAGAAACGCGAGTCGAACTCCTTCATGCGCGCCTCGCCCCTGGAGCAGGTTGCCTTCAAGCGCATTTTCCTCGCCCGCCGCGAAGGGCACGCTGAAGCCGCTCTCTCCTGTGCCTACCTGCCGGCGGTCAATGGTTGGTACCTGGAGGACGCCTTCCGTGCGCCCGACGCCGTGAACGGTGCGACGGAACGGATGATCGCCGAGGCACTGGAGCACCTCAGGGCCGACGGAGCCGCGGGGGCCGCTTTTGCCCTGGCGCCCATGCGCGGCATCGAGGAACAGCTCGACCGGCGGGCGCGCTGGCTGGGGCGGGTACTGGCGCGTGCAATCCATCGCGTCGATCACCGCTACGGCTTCAGCGCAATGGCCCGCTACGAGGCTCGCTTCGAGCCCAGCGAGTGGCGACCCCGCTACCTCGCCTTCCTGCCGGCATTACCGCGCCCGGCAGTGATCCGCGCCACACTGCGCGTCCTCTCGGTCTGACTTTTAGCTCGTGGCCTCCGCGGCGCTGCGTGGCGCCGAGACGGTCTCGCACTCGCCGAGCGTGAAGTAGAAGGTAGCGCCTGCTCCGGGCGCAGACTCGGCCCAGACACGACCGCCGTGCCGGTCGACGATGCGCTCGACCAGCGCGAGCCCGATCCCCGTTCCTTCGAACTCTTCGCTGTGGTGCAAGCGCTCGAAGGCGCGGAAGAGCTTGTCGGACTGCTTCATGTCGAAGCCGACCCCGTTGTCGCGGACGAATATCACCGGCTCACCATCACGCTCGAAGGAGTCGAGCTCGACGCGCGCCGGGGCCTTCCCGCGTGTGAACTTGATCGCATTCGCAAGAAGATTCACGAGCACGCGCTTGAGCAGTACGGGATCGCCCTGAACGGTCGGAAGGCCACCCACGACCAGCTCAACCTCGGAGTCGGCGATTTGTGACTCGAGCTCGACGATGGCGTCGCGACTCAGCGCGCCGATATCGACAGGTTCGCGATCGAGAGCGGCCCGGTTGGCCTGAGAGAGGTCGAGCAGATCGTTGATCAACTCCCCCATGCCACGCGTGCTCTTGAGAATCAGGTCGAGGCAGCGGCGCGCCTCGGGCGCCAGCTCGTCCCCAAAGCGAGTCGCCAGCGTCTGCGCGAAGCCGGATATCGCCTGCAACGAGGTGCGGAGGTCGTGCGAAACCGAGAAGTTGAAAGTCTCGAGCTCGGTGTTGGCGACCTCGAGCTCCTTGGCGCGCTCGAGCAGGGTTTCATTCAGGAGCGCCAGTTCGGCGTTCGCTTGCTCGAAATGGCGCCTCGTGACGGAGAACGGCCGCAAAGCCTCGACCAAGAAACGGCGCCTGCGCTCGCTCGTCTCGGCATCCTTCGTCTGCTTCGATTGCCGCCCAGAACCCTCCGTCGCCTCAAAGTGCGCGAGTACGACGGCCGTGGCGTCCAAGCTGCCGTCCAGCGCCACGTATCCGATTTCTCTCGCGCGCGCGAGACCCTCGTCGTCTTCCTCGGCGAGGAAACGCTGCAGAGCCGAGGCGTAGGCAGCCCCCAGCTCGACTGCGTTCACGAACTTCCTTCCGAGCCGTCTACCCGTTCGAGCAACTCGATCGGCTCGCCGACCGCCGGCGCCAGAGCGCGGATACCGACGGCCTGCCGCTCGAGCTCACGCACGAATTGGTGCGGGTCGACTTCCCCTCGCGTGTGCATCGGCACAGCCAGCTCGGGCTCGATCAGGAGCGCGGCCTCGACCGCCTCGTCGACATCCATCGTGTAGGTCCCTCCGATCGGGAGGAAGGCGATGTCCACGTCTCCTAGCTCGCTCATCTCCGGAATCAGATCGGTATCCCCGGAATGGTAAACGCGCCTTCCGCCGATGCTGAGCACGTACCCGACGCTCTCCCCACGGACATGGTGCTTATTGGTCGAACGGCCCTCAGGCGTGTTGTAGGCGGGAACGACTTCGATCCCGACCTCTCCGACGACCAACTCATCGCCCTCCGAGAGAACTCGCGCGAAGTCGCCGAGACTGTTTGCGCAGGTTGATGGGCAGAGCACTTGCGTGCGCTCGTCGCGCAGGCGTTCGATGGTCTCCGCATTCAGATGATCGAAATCGCCGTGAGTGATCAGAATCAAGTCGGCCTTCTCCATCGGCTCGGGAAGTCCGTCCACGCTTTGCGACCCGTGCGCGGACTCGGTTATCTCGTAGAACCGCTCGACATAGGAGGGATCTACGTGAATCCTCGTCTGCCCGACCTCGATCAGCAGCCAGGAGTGGGGAAAGAGCTTTATGCGCATGGACACTGGCGGGCGTTTCGCCCGACCTCCGCTGAGGCCATACCCATTTCGGCCGGAGCCTACACTCGAGCGCTCACGGCGACTCGACAGTATGTGGAACACTTGCAGCTCGGGCGGTTAGCTCAGCTGGGAGAGCGCCTGCCTTACAAGCAGGAGGTCGCTGGTTCGAGACCGGCACCGCCCATCGGTTAGGCCCGCTTCCGGAGCGGGATTGCAGCGCCGGCCGTATTCTCGACGGACAACGACTCAGAGCCATTCGTCGAGTTTGTGCCCGTTTGTGCCCAATCAGCGCCCTTGAGCAAAGCGTCCATGCGGGCTCCGGTATCGCGTGAGCGCTCCATCTTGCGGGCGTAGATCTCGAGCGCGAGGGCCGAACTCGTGTGGCCCATCTGCGCCATGACGTAGGCCGGCGAAGCGCCCGCTTCGTAGAGAAGGCTGGCATACGTTCGCCGCAACGCGTGGTTTGTCACGCCCTCCTGAATCGCCGGTCGACCCGCCTCGGCGAGCGCCTTGTTGGCCCGCTCGATCGTCTTCGCGAGAACGCGCGTGCGGACGTTGTTGCGATCCCGGGCCGTGCCATTCCGAGTCGGAAAAACAAGAGTGTCCGGCTCGGGTGATCCGGCCTTCGCCCTATGCGTTTTCAACTCGTCGAGTAGGTCGGGCGAGAGGTCGACCGTCCGCATACCGGCGTCTGTCTTCGACTCCGCTACGCGAAGCACACCGCGCGCGAGGTCGACGTCCCGCCAGCGTAAGGAGACCACCTCGCCGACGCGAAGGCCGGCGAGGGTCATGGTTGCGAGTAAAGCCCGATGCTCGCCGGCGGCGCCGAGGAGTGATCGGACCTCGTCGATCTCCAACCACGTCCGCCGCGGCTTGGCCGCTTTCAGTCGCCGCCGCTTGCCGCGCGCAGGGTTGCTCGTGATGTGTCCGTACTCGATCGCCGAGTCCAAGACCGCGCCGAGGATCGCGATCGTCTTGTTGATCGAGCCGTTTCCGAGCGGATGCTCGACGAGGCCCTGCTCTCGCTCCCGCACCTTCGCGGCCCGGTAGCGATCGACTTCCTCGATCGTGATCGCCGAGAGTTTGTGCGAGCGGAAATGCGGCAAGAGATGGCAACTCAACGCCCACTCGAGCGCATCGATCGAGCGCGGGCGAAGCTCATGGCGCCGAGCGTCGACCCACTCGGAGGCGAACTCATGGAATGTTGGCTCCTCCCTCGGGGCCGCTGGTTGTTGCGGCTCGGGCGGCCGCCAGATACCGCGGCGGATGTCGGCGAGGACGTTCTCGAGCTCGACTTCGGCTCGCTTGCGATCCCACCCCTGCTCGGCCGATCCGAGCGTCATGTATTGCCGGGCGCCGAGTGCACGAAAGCGCAGCGCGTATGTGCGCCCGCCTTTGCCCGTGCGCTCGAGCACCTGGCCGGTTGCTTGTCTAGGCATCGTTCAGTCCTCCTTAGGGGCCTGGCTTACCCCGAGTCGTATGGCCGAGTAGTTCCATCTTTCGGCAGCGAGCGATCTGCTTCGCGGCTGCCGAGTAGGTCAAGAAGTAGGTCTCCGCAACCGCCTTTGTGGGATGCTTCCCCGCCCGCCAGGCATCACGATAGGTTTGGGCGACCTCCTGCCAGTACTCCGGCTTATGGCGGGAACGCCGTTGATCCTTCGCTCGCCACTCTTTTAGTTGTGGCTTGAGTTGGAGCCTGGTCTGCGGCGACATCTTTATCTGCGGCTCTTCGGTGCCGGCGATCGGAGTGCCGGCGATCGCCGCGGCCATCGTCTTCCGGAACTCCCGGACGATAGTGGGGATCCGGATGTCCCGAAGAAGGGCTGTCGTAACCGGTTGCGTTGATTGCGGATCGAGCGACCGAAGGTGGAACGCGACGCATTCCATTCGGTCTCGGACGGTCCGGAAATCGAGCACAAGCTCCCAAGGCCCGTCGTCCTCGTGCGGCCACCTGATCTTGTTCGAAATCACGGGAGGTCGTTCGTCCATGCGGTATCAGCTTGCCATAACGGGAATGACCTGTCAACGGTATCAACCTTCCCCTTAAGGAATGCCTCTAACGGTCGTAGGCAATACGGGAAGGTTTGGGCAATCTACCCTCATGACCGTAGTCGACCTAACTCGCCTTGCTCAAGTCCGAGAACTCACCCGTTCTGGGGCCGCCCACGCTATCCGCCTATCTGCGGCGCTGAGTCTGGGCGAAGTCGCTCGGGACGTCGGCGTCTCGACGTCGACCGTCTTCCGATGGGAGAGAGGTCAGCGCGCACCACGCGGAGAAGCAGCGATCCGCTATTGCGAACTACTCGATGCTCTTCTAGGCCGCGGCAGCGGAGCCGGTGAACCGTGAGACGCGAAACGGGCCGCCAAGCCCGTCTCACAACTCAACCTCGTTCTCCCAAAAGCATAGCGCGGGGAGACGAGAGCCTCCGCGCGGCGATTCTCCGGGCCCGCGAAGCGTTGGCCGACGGCGACGTCGACCTCGCCGATGCGATCCTTTCGGCGCTCGAGGAGGATGGACCGACCGAGCGCCGCTACCTCTGCTCAGTGTGCGGTACCGCATACGAGTTTCGCGGACTCCGGGACGCGCACCTTTTCGCGGCGCACGAACCTGAGGCGGCGGCAGCGTGAACGAGCATAGTCGGAAACCACGCGAGCTATCGGAATCGCAGGCCGCAGCCGCCCGACTACTCGGGCCGCTTGACGGCAAGCGCATCCCCGGCGGGTGTGAGACCTGCGACGCCTACCAGACCGTCGAACCCGTCGCGGCCGGCGTCTGGAAGACCACGGTCCACCATGACGAGTGGTGCCCGACGCTGGCCGCGATCGAAAGGCGCCGGTTATGACGACCGTGCATTCCTGGCAGCCGATCGACCTCGCCTCACTCGGCGATAACCCGCCGCCGGCCGCGTCGATCTCCGGCCTTCTCTATCCCGGAAACCTCTGCCTGATCTACGGCGAGCCGGAAGCGGTCAAAACGTGGATCGGGTTAGTTCTCTGCATGGAGCAGATCCGAGCCGACCGTCACGTCGTCTACGTGGACTTCGAGATGAGCGCGAGCGCCGTTCGAGCTCGCCTACTCGATCTCGGCGCCACGGACGAAGACCTCGAGCGCTTCCACTACATCTCACCGTCGGAGTCGATCATGGGCAAGCAGATCCAGATCGACATCGCCGCGATGGTCGCCGAGTACGACCCCTCCCTGATCGTGGTCGACGCGATGGCCGGCGCGCTGGCGCTGCACGGCTTCGACGGCAACTCGAACGCGGACGTGGAGACCTTCTACAGCGTCACCCTTGCCCCGTTCCGCTCGAGCGAAGCGGCGCTCGCGGTGATCGACCACGTCACGAAGGACAGAGAGGCGCGCGGACGCTGGCCGATCGGCGCGCAGCGCAAACTCGGCGGCGCCGACGTGGGGATCCTGGTCGAGATGATCTCGGCTTTCGCCCGCGGCCAGATCGGGCTCGCCAAGCTCCGCGTCCAGAAGGACCGACACGGCGCGCTCCATCGTCCCTACGCCTGCGAGCTGGAACTAGCGAGCGACGCGGACACCGGGAGCATCACCTGGGAGCTGCGCAAGACTGCGCAGCTGGGCGAGACCGGCGATGCCTGGAAGCCAACGCACCTAATGGAGAAGGTCTATACGTTCTTGAAGGAGCAGAGCGAGCCTGTACCCCGGAAGGCGATCTCTGACGCGGTGACGGGGAAGAAGGCGTACATCGCGCAGGCGATCGACTGCCTTATCGCCGACGAGGTCGCGGAAGAGCAACCCGGCTCGCACGGTTCCAAGCTCATCAGCCTTTCAGGTGTTCCCAGCTGTTCCCAGCTGTTCCCGGAACACGTAGGAACACCTAGAGGAACACCACCTGTTCCAGGTGTTCCTCTCTCTACAAGGGGAACAGGTCAGCGGGAACAGGTCAAACCAGACAAAGAGCCGTATCTCGACTTCGGGCCAGCGGACGATGACATCCCCTTCTAGAGCCGACTCGCCGGTCTCTTCCTTGCCGCCGTCTGATCCTTCACAGACGATCTCGAACCTCGTCGATGCCGCAGTTGTCGCCGCCTATCTCGGCGTCGAGCGCGGTTGGGTCTACGAAAACGCGGCGGATCTTGGAGCTCGCCGGCTGGGATCGGGACCGAAAGCGCGCCTTCGCTTCAGCCTCCAGGAGGTCGATCGGCGCCTGACTACCTGCTACGAAGGCAGGGAGTTATGCGCCCCGGAACCCGCTCCACAAGCCGCATCGCGGGCCAGGCGTCGCCGGCCTTTGGGCACAAGCGCGCCGCTTCTGCCCGTAAGAGCGCCGAAAGGGGCGAATCGTGCCGCGTGAGTTGCCCCTTCGATGGATTCACGCCGCCGCCGAGTTCCTGAGCTCGCGAACGTACTGGGTCGTGCCGGCGTGACGACGGCCGGCAGTCGGACGACGGTAGGGGTCGCGCGCGAAGTTGTCAGGGCGCGAGTTAGCGGCCTTCGCCCGCACCCAGGCAATCCGCGGAAGATCCGACCCGAGCGGCTCGAGGCGTTGAAGGCCGCACTCGAAGCCGACGCCGCGATGCTCGAGGCTCGCCCGCTCATCGCTCTGCCCGATGGCACCGTGATCGCCGGCAACCAGCGCTTGCGCGCCGCAGTCGAGCTCGGCTGGGAGACGATTCCTGTCGTCTATGTCGACCTCGACGAACAGACCGCGCGGCTCTGGATGCTGCGCGATAACAACGAGTACGGCGAATGGGATACGCCGGCGCTCGAGGACATGCTCGCCTCGCTAGGTGACGTCGACCTAGCGCTGACCGGCTTCGATCCCGGCGAGATCGATCGGCTGCTCGCCGGCATTGAAGCGAAGCGCGAACGCGATCCTGACGACGCGTCGGCACTACCCGAAGGCGTACCCGACTCGAAGCTGGGCGAGGTTTACGAGCTCGGGCCGCACCGGTTGATGTGCGGGGATGCCCGCGATCTTAGGGCTGTGCGGGCACTGGTTGGCTCGTGTGCCCCTGAGGTGCTCTGGACGGACCCACCCTATGGCGTGGAGTACGTGGGCAAGACGCGGGCCGCATTGCGGATCGAGAACGACGATCCGGAGGGGTTGCCGAGCCTGCTCGACGCCAGTTTGCGTTCCGCCGACGCAGTGCTCGCCCAGGGCGCCCGCTTCTACATCGCGGCGCCGGCAGGGCTACGCGGCACAGAGTTCCGGTTGGCGATCGAGCGGGCGGGCTGGCAGTTCCACCAGGCGCTCGTCTGGGTGAAGGACGCGTTCGTGCTCGGCCACTCTGACTACCACTACCGGCACGAGGACGTCCTCTACGGCTGGAAGCCAGGCCCGGGCAGACCAGGACGCGGTCGGCACGCTGGCTCGAAGTGGCAGGGCGACCACGCCCAGGATTCGGTGTTCGAGATCTCCAGGCCGAAACGCAGCGACGAGCATCCGACGATGAAGCCGGTCGAGCTCGTTGCGCGGCAACTCGCCAATAGTTCCCGCGCTGGCGATGCCATCCTCGATCCCTTCGCCGGCTCCGGCACGACCCTCATCGCCGCCGATCAACTTCGCCGCCGCGCCTTCCTGATGGAGATCGATCCGCGCTACTGCGACGTCATCCGCGAGCGCTGGGAGCGCTGGCATGGCTAACGGCAAGCCAGGGCGCCCGCGGCGCTACGACTACGACGCCGCTTTCGCTTATTACGTGACACTCGGTCCGGCGCGTTCGCTTGCCGCCGTACGTGAGGAGTTCGGCATGGGCTACCGGGCGCTCGAGCGCGCCTGCAGCAAGGATCGCTGGGTTGAGCGTGCTCACGCTATCGATGCCGAAGCGGCGAAGAGAGCCGAGAAGAAGCTGATTCGCGAGCGCACCGAACGCATCGCCGACACGCTGCGGATCATCGACGCCGCGCGCGCCAAGTTCGCGAGCCAGTTGAGGCTCTCAGATTTCCGACTGACCGGCTCCGACTTTGTTGGCCTGATGAAGATCGAGGCGCTTCTGGAAGGCCCTCCAACCGAGTCCCACGAAGTGTTCACACTCGAAGCGATCGACGCGGAGATCGCCCGACTGTCGGCCGAACTCGGGCAAACTGCGGCCTAGTTGGATATCGCCAGCTCGTTTACCGCAGGCCTTCGATCGCCCGGACCGCCTAAGCGCCCCCAAGGTGATCGCCAGGAAGAGGATTACACGAACGACTCGGCGCTCGATCCCCCCTTCTCCCCGTCCTTTATCCGTCTTCGGCCCGTCACGTCAAAGAGCCGTTCTGCCCGCGAGCCGCGGTGCCCAGGAGTGCGCTGTTACAGCGCGGTACTTCGAACCGATTGTGATGACCTCCCGACGCGCTCTCTCAGGTCCGAGAGATAGGCACGTTAGGCTCTCTACGTGTACTCCAAGCTGACGCTCGAACCCGACGGTACCGCCTTCCGCGGCCATAAATCGAAGAGCACGGGAACCGCGCTGAGCGCCGCGTCCCAATTGCCGAACGTAGGTGCCTCTGGAATCGCGCGTGGACGAGCATTCGCCGACAGGGGGCGACTCTGACGGGCTATGGCTGAAGACGTCCCCCATTACCTAGGTCACCGCCAACGCCTTCGTAAACGCTTCCAGAAGGCTGGCCTCGACGGCTTCGCGGACCACGAAGTCGTCGAGCTGTTGCTGACGCTGGCCGTTCCCCGGTCGGACGTCAAGCAGCCGGCGAAGGCGCTACTGGCGAGGTTCGGCGATCTGCGCGGGATCCTGGATGCGCCTATCGAGGAGCTTCAAGCCGTGAAGGGCCTCGGGTCGGTCACACCCGTCGCGCTCAAGATCGTCAAAGCGACCGCGACGCTCTACCTCCAGCAAAGCGGTGAGGGTCAGGATTTTCTCGCTGACCCGTCACGGCTCGCCGACTTCTGGCGCATGCGTATCGGTGCTCTGCAGAACGAGATCGTTCAGGTCGGTTATCTCGACTCCGGTTATCGCCTTATGCGTGACGGCGTCGAGACGCTCGAGGAGGGAACGATCGACCGTGCTGCCGTCTATCCGCGGCGCGTCGTTGAGTCCGCGCTTCGACGCGGCGCGGCTGCGCTCGTGCTCGCTCACAACCACCCGAACGGGCAGGTGACACCGAGCGAGCAGGACAAGGTGCTCACGCGCGCCATAGTGCTCGCGGCCGAAACGGTGAACGTTAAGGTCGTCGACCACCTGATCGTCTCGGCGAGTGAGTCGTTCAGCTTCCGAACGGCAGGGCTGCTGTGACGATCGCGCCGGCCATCCTGGAGCACTACCCAGACCTAAGCGACGCACAGCGCGACGTAATCGGCTACCTAGACGGCCCGCTCCTAGTAATCGCGGGACCGGGATCGGGCAAGACCTACAGCATCGTGCTGCGGGCGCTGAACCTGCTGCTCCTCAAAAAGGCGCAGCCAAAGGAGCTCGTCCTCTGCACGTTCACCGAGAAAGCAGCCTTTGAGATGCGCGACCGACTCGCCGCGGCTGCGCAGAAAGTCGACTATCAGGGCGATCTCTCGGAGCTCACTGCCTCGACGATCCACGGCTTCTGTAACCGCGTGCTTACGCAGCACCGCCACCGCACAACGCTCGGTCACAACTTTGAGACGCTAGATGAGCTGACCCAGCTCCTGTTCATCTTCGAGCACTTCGATGAGATCATCGGACATGCCGAGAACGACCAGTACTTAGGCCATTGGAGTACGCGCTGGACAGCGATCGAGGGTGTCCGCGGGTACTTCGACAAGATCACCGAGGAACTCGTAGACCCCGAGCAGCTTGTCGGTTCTTCGAACGCGTTCCTCGTCGCAGTCGGACGGGCCTACCAGGCTTACGAAAAAGCGCTCGCCGAGGGAAACCGCGTCGACTTCGCGCACTTGCAACGCATCGTTCTCGACCTTCTCGAAGACCCCGCAACCTCCGAAGCAGTAACCCGCCAACTCGAGTACGTCCTTGTTGATGAGTATCAGGACACGAACTACGTGCAGGAACGGTTGCTTCTCAAACTCACTGAGGCGACGCGCAATCTCTGCGTCGTCGGCGACGAGGACCAGAGTCTGTACCGCTTCCGGGGTGCGACCGTGCGGAACATTCTCGAGTTTCCGCAGCGCATGCCGGGCTGCGCCGTAATCAAGCTCACGACGAACTACCGCTCGCACCGCGAGATCGTCGAGCGCTACGACCGCTGGATGGCGTCAGCGGACTGGTCCAACCCCGGCGGCACGCCCTTCCGCTACGACAAGACGATTGAGGCAAACGAAGCCGGGAGCCACCCGAGCTACCCCGCGACTTTCGCCATCTGGGGCAAGGACAAGCGTGACGAGGCCGAGCGCTTCGCCGACCTGGTCGAGTTCCTGAAGGCGAACGAGATCGTCTCGGATTACAGCCAGGTCGCGCTCCTGCTTCATAGCGTGCAGCAGGGTCACAGCGGGCCCTATCTGGCGGCGCTCGACGCCCGTGGCATTCCCGCTTTCTGTCCGCGTGCCCGCGCCTACTTCGAGGATGGCACGATCCGCGACCTCGTTGCCTGCTTCGCCGTACTGTTCGGATGGCACGGCGCGGGCCGTGGCCAGGTCACGGGCTCGTTGGCGGTTCTTGGCGACTACGTTGACGCCGCAATCGTTGAGCTAGGCCGCCGCTTCCCCGTACCTCATCCGCTCGCCGCTGCGCTACGCGAGTGGACGGATGAGATCGCCGGTCTCCAGGAAGGCGGGGCGCTGGATCTCCGCCCCGCGGACTACTTCTACCGACTGCTCGCGCTCGAACCCTTCACGAGCGCAGTTAAAAACGAAAACACCGCCCGCAATCTCGCGGTCTTCTCCCAGCTCTTGAACGTCTTCCAGAGCTACTACCACTACACAGTCGTTACGTACAGGAATCGCGAGTACTTGCGCCTGCACTTCTTCAACAGCTTCCTACGCTTGCTCTACGCCGGCGGCATCAACGAATACGAGGATCCGGACCGGCCCTTTCCTAAGGGGTACGTGCAGGTAATGACTATCCATCAAGCCAAGGGGCTGGAGTTTCCCGTCGTCGTGATTGGGTCCCTCAGCGCGCAGCTCTCGAGCGGCAAGCAGATCGATCGCAACCTTGGGCCCTTCTACCACCGCCCGCCTTTTGAGCCGGAGGCGCGCATCACCCTCTTCGACCGCATGCGTCTGCACTACGTTGCTTTCTCGAGGCCGCAGAACGTGCTGGTCTTAACTGCCTCTGAATCTCCGAAGGCGCACTTCGCGCCCATCTGGCAGGGTCTACCGCAGTGGCCCTACGTAGAGAAGGATCTGCTCGCTGCCCAGAACTTCACGCTGCGCGACCGCATGCCGGTCAAGAAGACCTACAGCTTCACCGGCGACCTCAGGATCTACGAGACCTGCCCGCGCCAGTACCAGTTCTTCCGCGAATACGACTTCACGCCCTCTCGCTCCGCGGTGATCTTCTTCGGCTTGCTCGTACACCAGACGATCGAGGAGATTCACCGTGTTGCACTAGACGGCAAGCTCGACGCACTCGACGAGTCGCGTATCGAGGAGCTTTTCGAGCGGACGTTCAGGTTCCTCGCCGCGAGCGACGTGCGGCCCATCGGCGATGCCGCGAAGAAGGGGGCCCTGACACAGGTCATAAGCTACTTCCGGCAAAACCAGGATGAGATGCGGAGGGTGATCGAGACCGAAGTGGATGTGTCGCTCGAGAAGGACAGCTACATCCTCGCTGGCAAGGTGGACCTGCTGCTCGGTGGCGACGGCAAGCTGGAACTGCTCGACTTCAAGACATCGCCGCGGCCCAAGGAGAGCCCCGAGCTGATCGCCGCCTATGAGCGCCAGCTTTGCACCTACGCGCACATCCTGGAGCGCCGCCGCGGCCGGCACGTCGATCGGCTACTGCTCTACTGGACTAGCGAGCCGAAGAAGGACGATGCACTGATGGCTCTGCCATACGACCCGTTGCGCGTGGAGGAAGCCGGCCGGCACTTCGACGATACGGTGTGCTGCATCCAGGCCCAGGAGTTTGAGGTCACTACCCCGCCCGAGGCATCGATCTGCAAGGAATGCGACCTCCGGATGCTATGTCACGCCGAAGGGATCATCTCCCAGGAGGCGCGAGGCTGATGACGATCGATTACGAAGAGATCGCGAACGATCAGGCGCGACTCGAGGACACTGCCAAGGCGAGCATCGCCATTCTGTCGAGGCTCTATACGCAGCGCGCGCACTTCGTTTTTGAGTTGTTGCAGAACGCCGAGGACGCCCTCCGAAGACGCTCGCGAGATTGGTCGGGGTCGAGAACGGTCACCTTCGAACTATCAGAGCGTTGTTTTCGTGTGAGGCACTTCGGTGAGTCTTTTAACAAAGAGGACGTCCGAGCCATTTGCAGCGTTGGCGAGACGACAAAAGAACTGACGGACATCGGTCGCTTCGGTATTGGCTTTAAATCTGTTTACGCGGTCACAGACAGGCCAGAGGTTCATTCCGGGCCGGAGCACTTCGCTATCGAGGGGGGGATCCGACCGGTCTTGGCAGACCCGCTCCCGCTTGAGGACGCGGAGACGCTCATCGTGATCCCACTAAAAGAGGAAGATGACTCGCTCGAACCAGAGATAGCTGCTGGGCTTGAGCGACTCGGCGCCTCGGCGCTCCTATTCTTGCGCGAGATCGAAGAGATCCGGTGGAGCGTCGAGGGCGGGAGTTCGGGGCTCTACTGGCGCGAAGCCGAGGATTTGGAAGCTGGAATCCGCAGAGTAACGGTCATGGGTCAAGAATTAGGGACGAGCGAGGTCGATGAGGAATGGCTCGTCTTCTCTCGACCCGTTACTGACGATGACGGCCGCGACGCCGGCTATGTCGAAATCGCATTCGCCTCGGCTCGAGAACAGAAGGCTGGTCGTCGGAGTATCGAACCCGTTAACGCCTCAAGGTTGGTCGTCTTCTTTCCAACTGTGGTCGAAACGCACCTAGGCTTCTTGGCTCAAGGTCCCTACCGCACCACGCCGGCCCGCGACAACGTTCCGCCTGACGACCTCTGGAACAAGCACCTCGTAGACGTAACCGGTTCGCTCTTGTTGGAGGCTCTTTGCTGGCTGCGTGATCACGATCTTCTCGACACGAAAGCGCTTCAGTGTCTTCCGCTTAATCCGACCGATTTCGGCGAGACCAACATGTTCGCGCCGTTGTTCGAAACCACGAAACGGGCGTTGTTATCCGAGTCTCTGCTGCCACGCTTCGACGCAGGCCATACGCCCGGCTCGCGCGCCCGGCTCGCGCGCACGCAAGAACTGCGCGAGCTCTTCAGCCCGATGCAACTCTCTGCGCTATTCGGCGAGACGGTTGAGCTGCCTTGGCTGAGCGGAGACATCACCGAAGATCGGACGCCCGAGCTTCGTAGGTACTTGATGCAGGAGCTAAGCATCCCGGAAGTCACTCCTGAAACGGTTATCCCACGGCTCGATGGGCCGTTTCTCCAGGAACAGCCGGATACTTGGCTCCTGAATCTATACGAATTTCTAAGCGGGCAGTCGGCGCTGCGTCGACGGCTAAGCGAATCACCTCTGATTCGCCTGGAAGACGGAACCCATGTCGTCGCCTTTCTCGATGGCCAACCGCAGGCTTTTCTACCAGGTGAGACGAAAACGGGATTCCCAACGGTACGCGCTTCCGTGTGCGCGACCGAGACGGCTCGCGAGCTCCTCCAATCGCTTGGTCTGACGGAGCCCGACCTTGTGGACGACGTCGTTCGGAATGTGCTAGGGGCGTATGGTGAGGACGTGACGGACGTCGGCGATGCCGGCTACGAGGCCGATACGCGCCGAATACTCACCGCATTCGCCACCGACTCTCAAGAGAAGAGAGAAAAGCTGCTCAGTGCGCTCCGGGAGGCAGCATTCGTCAGGACTATTGATGCCGGGAACGGCAGCAAGCGGACGTCGAAGCCGGGTGAGGTGTATCTGGCGACAGAGCGATTGAAGGAGCTGTTCGCGGGTGTCGCGGGCGTACTTCTTGTCGACGACTCGTGCGCATGCCTTCGCGGTGAGGATGTGCGCTCTCTTCTTGAGGCTTGTGGCGCGGCGCGATCTCTCCGACCGGTACCGGTTCGCCCCGTCTTCACTTCCGAGGAGCTCAGAGAGATGCGGGTGACTGCAGGGTGCGAGAGCATCTCAACCGAAGAACCGATCGAGGACCGGACGCTGCTAGGCCTCGATAGGCTCTTGGCGTATCTACAACATCTCGATCCGGAGAGTCAGCGCGAAAAAGCGCGGCTGCTCTGGGAGAGCCTTGGCGAGCTAGAGGACAGGCGGCGTAGCGGTGTCTTTTCTGGGACTTACACCTGGTACTACTATCACCGCCGAAGCGCGACATTCGACGCAGCGTTCGTAAGACGACTAAACGAGGCGGCCTGGATACCCGATGGGAACGGCGACCTACATCGTCCAGAGCTCATCCTGTTTGACGATCTTGGCTGGAAGTCGAACCCGTTCCTCCAGTCGAAAATCCACTTCAGGCCACCAGTCATCGATCGACTTGCGGAAGAAGCCGGGATTGAGCCCGACGTGCTGCACCTGTTGAAGGAGTTAGGCCTGACGAGCGCGGCTGAACTACGTAACAAACTGGGCATCGCTGAAGAAGAGGCGCCTTCCGCTGAGGAAGCGGACGGCCCCGCTGGCGTCGACGAGGCGGTTGAGGCGCTTCTTGGCGACTCGCCGGGACCGACGGCTCCAGTTTCGGATCCAATGGGATCGGAGCCGAGTGGTTCGGGTGGTCAATCTAGAGGCGGTCCGGTTGGTCTCGGAACTGGCTCGCAACGCGGTGATGGAACGCCTGGCGCCGGTTCGAGCAGGACTGACGGAGGATCCCGAGCGTCGTCATCAAGAGACCACAGGCGCACGCCTGGCAGCGCGGGTGGCCGGCCGTTTACCTCCTACGTGGGCGCGCACCCGGACGAGGAGGAGCCGGATCCAGACGGTCTGGATCAACAGACCCGCATGGCGCTGGAAGAAACGGCGATCGACTTAATCCTGCAATCCGAGTCGCAGTTACGCCGCACCCCTCCAAACAATCCGGGCTTCGACCTTTTCGAGCCGGGTGACGACGGGCAGCCGAAACTCTGGATCGAAGTGAAGGCGATGACTGGTGGCCTACATGACCGGCCCGTGGGGCTATCTAGAACGCAGTTCGAGTGCGCGCAGGAGCACGGCGAGGCGTACTGGCTCTACGTTGTCGAGCACGCGAGCGACGACACCGCCCACATCGTCCGCATCCAGGATCCAGCGGGCAAGGCGCGCACCTTCACCTTCGACCACGGCTGGCTCGCCGTCGCCGAGGTCGCCGAGGGACGAGAAGACCGAGAGGACTAACGCGCATGGCGAAGATCGAGATCACCAAGACCGAGCTGGTCTGGCCCGGGAAGTACAACGAGGACGGCACACTCAAGGAGGTACCGCGCGTCAGCCTGCCCTTCCAGGTCATCGAGACGGTGAACGAGAGCCGCGCCACGCGCGAGGCGCAGAA
Organism: Gaiellaceae bacterium; assembly: GCA_050010215.1. GTDB lineage: Bacteria > Actinomycetota > Thermoleophilia > Gaiellales > Gaiellaceae > Fen-549. Next base: position 50,661 of record JBEKLL010000010.1, read on the forward strand.
ACTGCCGCAACAGAGCACGCTCTTCGATGTTTACGAGGGCAAGGAGGGAGACACCTTCGAGGCCGGCTGGCGCAACAAACTTATCTGGGGGGACAACTTATTGGTGATGGGATCCTTGCTGGAGAAATTCTCCGGAAAGATCGATCTCATCTACATCGATCCACCGTTCGCCACGGGGGCAGATTTCTCGTTTACAGCGCAGATCGGAGAATCTGGCGAGGAAGTCTTCAAGGAGCAGTCGGTAATTGAGGAGAAGGCATATCGCGACACATGGGGGCGGGGCTATACCTCCTACCTGAGCATGATGCAAGATCGGCTTTTTTTGATGCGCGAATTGCTGAGCATCAAGGGTACTCTCTACGTTCATATCGACTACCGAGTGACGGCACAATTGCGTTTGATACTCGACGACATCTTTGGGCCGGAGAACTTCGTCAACGAGAACATCTGGTGCTTCTCGCAAGGGGCAAAGTCGAAGCGGACGTTTGGAAGAAAGCACAACACCCTGCTTGCATACGCGAAGAACGATGGAACTCGAACATTCAATCCTGATGCGGTGAGAGTCGAGATGAAATCTGGAGTGTCATCGTTTGGCGGACGAATTGAAACAGATGAGGACGGCCGAAAATACCGGCTCGTATATGGTACAAAAAACAAGAAGGGAGAGACGAAGTACTACAAGTACTATCTTGATGAAGGGAAAATCCCCGAAGACTATTGGACAGATATCAACAGTCTGCAATCGGGGGTCGAAGAGCGAGTCGATTATGCAACACAGAAACCAGAAGCGCTCCTCGAGAGAGTTATCAAAGCATCTTCAAGTGAAGGCGATCTCGTTGCCGACTTTTTCTGCGGCTCCGGCACAGCGCTCGCTGTCGCCGAGAAGCTCGGCCGCCGTTGGATCGGCTGCGATCTCGGCCGCTGGGGCATCCATGTCAGCCGCAAGCGGCTGCTTGGGATCGAGGGTTGCGAACCCTTCGAGGTGCTGAACCTTGGGAAGTACGAGCGCCAGTACTGGCAGGGCGTGACCTTCGGCGAGGAAAAGGATAAACCGCTCACGGAGCAGGCCCTCTATGAGTACCTCGCCTTCATACTCAAGCTTTACGGCGCCCAGGCGGTGGCCGGTATGGAGCAGCTTCACGGCAAGAAGGGGAAGGCCATGATCCACATCGGCGCTGTGGACGCGCCGGTGACCATCGCGGAGATCGACGCCGCGGTGGACGAGTGCGCCAAGCTCAAGCAGGGCGAACTACACGTGCTCGGCTGGGAGTGGGAGATGGGCCTTTACGACCTGATGGTCGAGGTCGCAAAGAAGAAGGGCGTGAAGCTTCTGCTCCTGCAGATCCCGCGCGAGGTGATGGAGCAGCAGGCCGCAGCTAAAGGCGACTTGCGCTTCTTCGAGCTGGCCTACTTGCAGGCCGAAATCAAGCAGCCGAAAAAGCTCACCGCGCGGGTGGCGCTCGAGGACTTCGTCATCCCCAACACCGAGCTGATCCCCGAGGAAGTACGGAGCAAGGTTTCGAAGTGGTCGGACTACATCGACTACTGGGCGGTGGACTGGGACTTCCAGGGCGATACCTTCATGCAGGGCTGGGTGGCCTACCGCACCCGTAAGGAGCGCAAGCTCCCGCTCGTGTCCGACCCGCACACCTACGAAGAGCCGGGCAGGTACCGCATCCTTGTGAAGGTGATCGACATCTTCGGTAACGACACCTCACAGGCCTTCGACGTCGAGGTGAAGTAGCCGTGTCGCGTGCGGTCATCGACTACGACAAGGACCTACCAGAGATTGCCGGCCGGCGTCCTTGGGAGAAACCAACCTCGTTTCTGGTCAAGGACGATGCGGCCCCTACCGGCTGGCGCGAGGACACCTCAGGCCGCCGACCGAGCCGGCTACTCCTAGTGCCGAAGATCCGCGACCAGGTGGACACCTGGCGAGAGGGTGGCTACGAGGGCGCCTCCGACATCACCCGGCGCCTGTTCGAGTACTGGTTCGAGGAAGACCACGAGGTTCCGGGCTACGGCGCGCCCTTCCGCTACTACTTCTGCCAGCGCGAGGCGATCGAGACACTGGCCTGGCTGATGGAGATCGCGGGGATCGTAGACGCGCAGGCGCTGATTCAGGCCTACGCCGAGGTCTACCAGCGCGACCTCCTCAGCGATAACATCGTCTTTCAGACCACGATGGACGGTCGGAGGCAGGTCCGCCGCTACGTGCCGGAACTCGATGCCGAGGGCGTTCAGGACCTGCCGCCCGAGGAGCTGCGCCGCTACGCCTTCAAGATGGCCACCGGCTCGGGCAAGACCTGGGTGATGGCGATGGCCGTGGTCTGGGCTCGCTTTCACAAGCAGCTAGTGCCCGACTCGCCGCTCTCCACGAACTTCCTCATCGTCGCGCCGAACGTGATCGTCTATCAGCGGCTCGAGAAGGACTTCGCGGCCAATCGCATCTTCTACGATCTGCCGCTGATCCCGCCGGAATGGAAGGGTGCGTTCTCCCAGAAAGTGATCCTGCGCGGCGAGGTTACGGAGCCGGATCCCTCCGGCAACCTCTTCCTCACCAACATCCACCAGCTCTACGAGTCTCGCGACCAGGAGTGGACGCCACAGAACGCCGTAGAGGCACTGTTAGGCAGAAAGCCCGCGAAAGATCTGGCTGCCTCTGGCCAGCGCTCGATGCTGGAGCGGGTGAAGTCGCTCAAGGACTTGGTGGTTCTGAACGACGAGGCACACCACGTCCACGACGAAGATCTAGCTTGGAGCCAGTCGCTGCTCGCCGTTCACGGTTCGCTACCACAAGGAATCGCTCTCTGGCTCGATTTCTCGGCTACGCCTAAGGATCAAAACGGGATGTACTTCCCCTGGACAGTCTGCGACTACCCGCTAGCTCAGGCGGTGGAGGATCGCATCGTCAAGGCGCCGCTTATCGTCACCAAAGAGGACGACCCGAAGCAGCCGAAAAGCGATCCCGACGGCGTCACGAAGGAGAACATCGGCGAGAAGTACGGCTACTGGCTGAGCGCGGCCGTCGCTCGCTGGAAGGAGCACCAGAAGGTCTTCAAGCAACTCGCCACGCGCCCAGTGCTCTTCATCATGGCCGAGAAGAACGTCCATGCGGACGCGATCGGTGAGTACCTGCGGACGACCAAGGAGTTCGGCTTCAGGGAGTCCGAAGTTCTGATCATTCACACCGACACGGCAGGCGAGATCACCAAGAAGGACGTCGACGCGGCTCGCGAAGCCGCGCGGGATATCGATAAACAACAAAGCAAGATCAAAGCGATCGTCAGCGTGATGATGCTGCGCGAAGGGTGGGACGTCCGTAACGTCACGGTTGTCCTTGGCTTACGGCCCTACACCGCAAAGGCCGAGATTCTCCCAGAGCAAGTGATCGGGCGAGGACTCCGTCTCATGACCGAAGTGAGCCCTGACCGCACGCAAACCCTCGAGGTTCTCGGCACCCGCAATCTGCTGAATGTCCTGCGCACGCAGCTCGAACTCGAAGGCGTCGGCGTTGCCAGCACCAAGACCAACCCGCCGCCGCCGATCATCATTGAGCCGGTCCAGGAGCGGCTTGCCTACGACATCGCTATCCCAATCACCAAGCCGAGTCTCGAACACGACATCCGGAAACTCTCGGAGCTGGACGTTGACGCTCTCGACGCGATCTACGACCAGGAAGAAGAGCTTGCGGAACCGTTCCGGGTTCGGCTCAAGCTCGAATTCGCGACGACCGAAACCGAAGTTCACCAAGTTGACGTCGCGGCTGGCGAGCTGCTCCCCGTCCAAGAGCTGATCGCCAGGATCACCAACAAGGTGATCGACCGCGCGAAGCTGCCCAACCGATTCGCCGAGCTTTACCCGGCCGTGCGGGACTACGTGAGGACGCGCTGCTTCGGGCGAGTCGTCGATCTCGACGATCAGGTACTACGCTCACACCTCGCCCGCCTCGAATTGCAGGAAGGCATCGCCAACTACCTCGCTCGGAAGATCGCCAAGCTCACCGTCGAGCGGCGCACGATCGAGTTCGAGAAGGCCGACTACCGCCTATCCGAGACGCGCCCGTTCAGCTGGCGACGCAATCTGCCGCCGCTCGTCGCCGAGAAGACCCTCTTCAACTTCGTGGCCACCTACAACGACTTCGAGCGCCACTTTGCCGAGTTCCTCGACAAAGCTCCCGATGTCCTGCGCTTCGCCGCACTCGGCACCACCGAACAGGGCGAGTCTGGAACCCAGTTCCGGGTCGATTACGTGAAGCCGAGCGGCGCAGTCGGCTTCTACCATCCCGACTGGGTCGTAGTGCAGAAGACCGAAGCCGACGAGCTCAACTGGATCATCGAAACCAAGGGCCGAGTCTGGGAGGGCACGACGGCGAAAGACGAAGCAATCGCGAGCTGGTGCGAACGCGTGAGCGAAGCGACGGGGACGTCGTGGCGATACGTTCGCGTCAACCAGACCGAGTTCGAAGCGCGGAGGCCGAGGGAACTTGCGAATCTGCTCGGCTAACAGTCAGATCTGAGAGCTACCGCCGCCGGTACCGACCCGTACGGGTGCGGCTCGCGAACGATTTCCTTCATGCTCCCGAGATCCCGTGGTCAAACACGGGATTCGTAGAAGCTTGGCAGACGGCAGTAGGATCGGCGGGTGATCACGCTCGGAGTGGATTTCGCCGCACAGCCGGAAAGGACAGCAGCCTGTCGAGTCGCCTGGCGAGCTAGATCGGCGCAAGTAGAGGCCCTTGAACTAGGCGTTGACGATGCACGGTTACGAGAACTCGCGGCAGACGTTGATCGTGTCGGTTTGGACGTGCCCTTCGGCTGGCCAGATGGCTTCGTCGAGGCTATCACCATGCATAAGACGTTTCAGGGATGGCCGCTAGAGGACGTCCGTTCCCTCCGCTTCCGTCGGACAGACCTTTTCGTTCAGCAGGCGACGGGCCGGTGGCCGTTGAGTGTGTCGACAGACCGGATCGGTATCACCGCAATGCGAGCCGCGCGGCTATTGGCGGATGAACGAGACCGAACTGGTGGAGGTCGCTTCATCGAGGTCTATCCAGCAGCATCGAGGCTCCGGTTCGGTATCACTTCTCCCGGTGATTTACAGAATGCCGCACCATGGCTCTCGCTTTCGGATGAAGCTCTAGAGAGCTGCAGCGCCCACGACCACTGCTTCGACGCGGTCGTGGCAGCCCTTACCGCACGTGCGGCCGCGATCGGGTTATGCGAGCCTATTCCTGAAACCGATCGAGAGGCGGCCGAGCACGAGGGCTGGATCGCTCTCCCCTTCAAAGAAGCGCTACCGCAGCTAGTCAAAGGAGTGCCATGAGGGAGCGCGACGAACGACCGAAGATCTTCGTGGCGGCGTCCAGTCCCGAATGCTGGAAGGCCGGCCTAGCACAGCCGGAGAAGCAGTGGAAGACGGGCAAATCGGCTAAGACGCTGGCGAGCTGCTGGCAGGCGGCGAACGACTTTCCGCTTTCCGTCCGACGAGTATTCGAGGAGTCGTCGGAGAAACCGCTGCACGACCTTGAGATGCTGCTCGCGATTCCAGAGTGGAAGGTGCCGCTACCCGGCGGTCGTCACGCATCACAGAACGACGTATTCGTACTTGCTCGGGCAACAAACGGTCTCGTGGTCATCATGGTCGAGGGGAAGGTAGACGAACCATTCGACCAGCCTGTCCAGGAATGGCTTCGCACTGAGAGAGGTAACCGAAAGAACGAATCGGATACTCACCAGGCTGGAGTCGAGCCAAGTCAAGGCAAGAGTGATCGCCTCGACTACCTCTGCCAGCTACTTGGGTTGTCGCGTTCGGGTGTCTTAGACCTCCGCTACCAGCTTCTCCACCGGACGGCTTCGGCTCTGATCGAGGCGAAGCGTTTTACGGCACCGCTCGCGCTCACGCTGGTTCATTCGTTCAGCCCTACAGCGCTCTGGCTCGAGGACTACAAGGCGTTTGCGGCTGCCCTAGGTGCTCAGGCGGAAAAGGATGCAATCACCCACGTCGGAACTCGTAACGGAATTGAGCTCTACCTCGGATGGTGTTCAGGCGAGCAGACTTGGCGCGACGAAATAGCCGAGCAAGGCTAGGCGTTCGCCAGCAACCGCCTCAGTTGTCCGAGTTTCTCTGAAGAGGCGCTCGCCGTCGGCACCGACATGAGACAGCACTACGTGGGCAGCAATGAGCGATAACGTGCCGGTTGGTCGTTGACGTAGCCGATAGCCGCTCAAGGGCCTCTGTGAGAGAGCGCTGCGCGTACGGTGCGCGTACGGGCTTGCCTCCGCAGGCCTCTTTTCGGTGCACGCACGGGTGCACGCACCCTACGGACACGCTCATGCGTCTACGCACTGTCCCGAAGATTCTTAAGTGCAGCGAGGGTGACTTCGTAGACCTCATCGAGAACTCGGAAAGCAGCCTGAAAATGCGTATCGTCCACCTCGAAATCGGCTTGCATTTCGCGGACGTAGGCGCCGGGGTGCACTAGATTCCGGAGCCGCTTGACATCCTCGACCGCGGCGCTGAGTGTGCTCCCGGGGAGCAAGTCGGCTTGCCTCGCGATTTTAAGGAGAGTTCCTAGACTCCACCGCAGTGGATCGTCGTCAGGCGCGAGGCCGGACTCGCGCAACCTGTCCTCGATGGTCACGACGGTTGTGAGTAGCACAGCTTCGATCGCTGAGCCGATCATCACGCAGGCGGCTCGGTATGCACCCGCGTCCCTGCACGCGAGGGCTTCATTGTGAGTCCTCTCGGTCAGCGTGATGAGCCGCTGCCGGGTCTCCTCGTCGACGTATTTCGTCACCGTAGAAGTCCCACGTGATCGAGCTCCGCCTCATCCACAACAACGTGCTACGTGGGAGGAATCAGACGCTCGAAGACTTCCAGAAGCGCATTTACAGGGTCGTCTCCGAGGCCGCCGTCGATGACCACACCCTGTTTGTTAACCACCTGCAACAGCCATATGCCGCCTTCGAGCTTGTACCACTTTATGGTGGCCTGATAGGTGCCGCGGATAGTTTCCGCCTGAGGCAGCGCATCGGCGGCGACTTTCTCGGTTACGGGCTGCGCGTCGATCGTGAGGGACATGGACAAGCCGACGGTGGCGCCTACTTCGAACACGCGCGCTGTTGAGCCACACACAGGACATGGCTGCCGTTGCTCTACGGGCGTATCAGAGCGCTCATCCAGGACGCGCTTACAGCGTCCACAGGTGACCTTCGTCGCGTTTCTCTCGTTCATTTTTCCAGCTTACTAACCGAGCAAGGTTTCGTAAGCGAGTTCCCGCTCATCCGCAACGACATGGGTGTACGTCCTAGCCGTGGTCACTAGATCGTCGTGCCCGACGGCCTCGCCGATGCGCGCCCACGGCGCGCCCGCTAAGTGCAAGAGCGATACGCAGCGATGGCGAAGATCATGTGGTGAGAACACCGGGACCCCGGCTGCAGTGGCCGCACGTGTGAGAGCAGTTCGGAGCCTGTCTCCGGTGACGCCATCGAACACTCGGTGATCTGCTCGGCGAGCTTCCACACGAGCTCGATCCGTAACGTCCCGCAGTCTGAGAAGTACGCTGTCGAAGCAGAGTACGGGATGGCGCAGAAGCTCTACGGCAGCACGCTAGAGATCGACCACATCGTCTCGCTAGAGCTCGGGGGCTCGAACGACATCGCGAACCTCTTCCGGAGAGAGCGAGCCCAGCTCCCGGTTACCACGTGAAGGACACGCTCGAGAACAAGCTGCACAGCCTGGTCTGCTCGGGACAGATGAGCCTCAGCAGCGCCCGGGTCGGGATCGCCTCGAGCTGGCAGAAGCTCTACAAGAAGGTGTACGGAACGGCTCCCGTCGACTAGGGGCTCGGGCAATCACGCTACGCGATCGAGGGTCGCTCCGCTAGACGCTCTTTCGGACATGGCTAAAAGGGGATGCCGCTTCGACGTTGCGAAGCCCGTACTCGTTGACACTGAAAGATCGTCGGCGTAGCGTCTCGCCCGGAATGGCGGATCCGCGTTCAGTCGCAGAACTACTTCCGAAAAGTCTCAACGACCTCACGTTCGAGGATGTCGAGGCGATCGTCCACGACGCTGGCAAGCCGGGCGAGTCCTTGTATCTCGAATGGAAGATTGAGCTGACCAACGACGGCATTGCTAAGGCGTGCGCTGCATTCGCAAACACGTACGGCGGGTTCCTCATTGTTGGTGTGGACGACGACGGGAAGGTCGTCGGGTTCACGAAGAAACCGGGAGACGAGCAGCTCTGGGTGAAAGAGATCCTCCGATCTCGCCTGGTACCGATGCCAGCGTTCCGTGCGCGTTTTCTTGCGCGAAAAGGAGAAAAGGAGAGAGGAGTGCTTCTCGTGCTCGTGGAGGAGTCAAGCACGACGCCGCATCTTCTGGCAAAGGCCGGCACGATCTACGTTCGCAGCCCTCGCTCCAGCGACCCCGTTCCGATTACCGACCAAGCCCGCCTGGTCGATCTTGTTAGGCGTGGTAGAGAGGCTCGCGACCATGCCGTGGCTAGGGCGACTGAAAGCGTCAGCGAGCACCGTTTTACGATGGAAAACGTCGGCTCGCGTTTGTACACGCTCGGGCTTGCTCCGACGGGATCGTCATCTGATGCCGTCGAGGACGTATATCGGGGCCCTGAACTGCTCGAATCCGTCAAGAGCGCTTTGCACAAGATGCGCGATCTCACACTTCAACACGGCGACGAGATCCCCGCATCGGCTCGTCTGAATTGGTCCCTGAGACGCGTCACCTACGAGCACAAGGTCAGTATCGACAGGCCTATGTCTATAGTCGCTGACGGGATCGCTCTCGACTCAGATTGCGTGGTGACGTTCGATCGATGCGATATGGGAACAACCGGACTCGGAGGAGCGCTCGACCCGTACAGTCCTCCCGAGTTATCGCTCGACTGCGAGATACTCCCATGGTTTCGGGCAGCGCTAGAGAACGGTCGTGAACTGATTCTGAGTCTCGGAGGTCATGGCGATCTCAGAATCGCTTTGTGGGTCAAGATGGGCGATCGTACCGTGCACTTCGCCGAATCGGAAGCGAAAGGAAGAGGGGACGAATTACTGAGCTACTGGACTCAGATCGATTCCGACCAGGAGCGCGACGAGTCTCTTGTGGAGCGGGTGAAAATGGGGATTCTCAGGTCGCTGAACGTGAAAGCCGGGCCATAGTCGCGGAGTGGCTGCTCGCTTCATTGGGCACAAGACGCGTTCCAGTGCCCAAATCGCGCCTAATCGACCAGAATCGGCGGGTATTTCGGCCCTGAAGGAGAGAGCGAAAGGGACGCCGGGACGGCTCAACCATGCGGTAAACCGGCCTTTCGAACGGCTTCCGCGTTCGTGCTTTGGGAGCAAGGATGCTCAGTCAGTTGACGCAGTCCAACGTCGTGTTTCGGTATTCCACGTAAGTTCGGCCCCGGGAGCACTCTCCCAATCGAAGCTGTAAAGCGCATCGAGCGCTTCCTCTGTGAGGCTCTCGTCGACTACGAGACAGGCGCCGGTTACATCGGTGATCGCCACTCGACCGGAGACCTGCCGTCTGAGGCTGTTTAACCATTCCTTCGCGGCAGCATAAGCGTCTTTCCCGGCTTCAGCCGCGAAGCTGCTGATAAAAGCCGCGACCGGTACAGCGAGTGTGACTTCTATCACCCACGACGTCGCTCCGCCTCGGAACTGCGGACGATCGAGCGCAAGGCTTCCTTCGAAACCCTGCTCTCGCATAAGCGCTGTCACGCGCTCGCGCTCGTTCTTGGTCATTAACGGGATCACAACGACCTGGCTGATCATGCGCGTCGGGCAGAAGATATCTCTATCTCACGGCTGATGTGTACATCCGAACCCGATAGTGATGTACGGCGCCCAAATGAATGGAGCACTTGCTGAGCACTCCTCGTGCACGGCGGAGTCGGGAAGGCACTGCCGTCTCCAACAGTTGAGCGCACCAAGTTGCAGATCGCGAATCGCCTCAGCCGCATCATCTCCGCGGCACAACCGATCAACTAGCTCCGCTTCGAGCGCGGCGGTTGCGGGATGATCAAGTGTTGGCCAGCAGGTTGCGATCACCTGCGTCGCACCGGCAATCAGCGACGCAGCCGCTAGACCTAACCACTCAACGCTCTCGCCGCCGGAAGTGCCACAGGCTGACAAGAAGACGCGCGACGGCAACGGAAACCGGAGGCCATCGTGTGATAGTCCAAGGAAATCGAACGCGTAGATACGATCTCCATGAGCTAGCCTCAGCGACGCCGCTGCTGGGACACCGGCTGCTCCAGCTTCTGCATGCCCCGCGTAGAAAAACAGCGACTCGTTGGCGGTAACGCGACGAAGTGCCTCAGCGAGCGCGCTTCGCGTCCCGACTACCGTTGCCTTATCACCACGTGCGGTTAAGGATAACCGGCGCTCTCCGGTAAGCAGCCTTCGCGGCTTGACTCTCAGAGCAGGCAGATGCACAAGCGTGTCCTCCGGATCGACGACAGCGAGTGCGAGTGGAAAGGGACCTCGGACCTCCCCCACACCACGACTGAGACGCGAAGCGAGCAACCCCGTCGAAGGTGCTAAGCGGATCAGCGCCCGTTCGACCAGCCTCGGCGCAGTACGTACGCCCTGTGTGGGGTCCGGAATTACCAGCAGTGGAAAAGGCACACGCGCAAGCTCGGGAGCTGGGGCGATAACCAGTGGAAGCGGGTCGTCGGTGCCTGCCTCAAGGAGGAGCGCTAGCAGGGGCTGCGGGATCAAAGCGTCGCCGAGCGCGAACGCCAGCTCCGCTTCAATCATGCTCGGCATCGCGAGTGGGCCGCTCACGACGCGACGAAAGTCTTCGGAACGTTCGATTTGATGGCTCGGAAGAGCAGCGGCGAGTGCAGCGAGTGCGTTGGCCGCTTTCGATGTTGGAGTGAAGTCGATCGCTCCCGCGCTTAGCCGCTTATCGCTATTAGGCCCTGTTGGCACAAGCGACCAATAGATCTTGTCGCCAGCGATCCAGCTCCCCCAGTAGACGGCGTTTGGACCGGCAACCGCTTGCGTTACCTCTTCGAGACTGATCGGAGACGGCGCTTGGACTGCGGCGCCGTCACCAGTCAACGGACGGAGGGCATCTGCGACTCGTGAGACCGAACGCACGGAAACGAGTCGTGGTGCAGAGAGGGGAACCAGTCCAAACGCGGCTGGAACGGCCGGGTCGGTGATAATCGCGCGTTGCGCCAGCTTGTCTACGTGACTTTCTGCTCTTGGTGCCGGGGTCGGCAGAGCTGTATCAGCTATATCGATCGATACACGCGGTACCGCTTGCGTCCGAGCTGTCTCGATCAGTTCAGCGGCGAGTCGGAAGTCCGGTAGGCGGAGGGCAACATTAAGTGCTGCCGCGAGCGCGCGCGAGTACGAGTACCGACTGGTCAACCACGAAAACCGAGAAGACGAATCGGAAAGTGAGTACCGAAAGGCATCGAGGGTGGCAAGCGCTGAGATCGCCGGCTCGAGCGCGTCTTCAATCTGCCCGAGTCGGAGCAGCGTAAGCGCGAGCTGCGTTTCGTAAGCCGATGCGTGAAGTGGGCGCTCGAGCGCAGTGAGCTCTGATACTGCCGTTTCGTAGGCACGAAGAGCCTCCGGGAAGCGTTCAAGTACCACGAGCGTCGTAGCCGAGTCCCCGAGACAAGCGGCAGCGAGAACTGGGTTACCGATTTCGGAGTAAAGCCGGCGCGCACGCCGGAAGGAATTGAATGCCTCTCGGGCTTTCCCGAGGTGGAAGAGAGCGTGACCGCGCGCCTGCAAGCAGGCAGCTACATCTGTGTTTTCGCTCGAGCTCAGCCCGTCGTATGCAGCGTCGAACGCGACTAGTGCGTCGGCGGCATCGCCGAGCAGCGAGAGTGCGTAACCTCGGCCCAGCTCGGCTCGGGCGGCCCGTTGAACCGCGCCGATCGAGCGGTAGCTCTCTGCTGCGCGCTGAGCAGCGGCTACTGACTCTTCATGGCGACCCATCAGGTAAAGCGCATTAGCGGCGCCAGCCTCGCATTCCGCCACTCCAGACCTATCGGCTGCTCGCTTGTAGACCCCGCTTGCGTGGTCGAACGCCAGCAGAGCCTCTTCCGGACGATCAAACGCGATGAAGACACGTCCGGCGACACAGTCAACACTCGCGAGCGCGAGGTCGTCACTAGAATCGCGGAGTTCCGCTCGGGCGCGCTCAATCGCTTCAAGGCTCTCTCGATATCGTCCGCACCATTGCAGCGCGTTGGCCACGGCCGCCTCACAAAGCGCTGCCTCCACGTTGAGCGATGCCGCCGAGAAGATCTCACGAGCCTCTTTCGCCGCCCTGATGGCTTCGTCAAATCGGCCAAGTGGGCTGTACGCGGCCGCCAACAGCCGGCTGCAGCGAGCTACGCCGATAGCGTCGGCGGAGGCAGACAGACTTGACCGTGCTCGTTCGAGGGCGACGACGGCTTCGGCGTTTCGGTCGCGCTTGAGAAGCGACCTACCTAGTTTCAGGTCTTCCGTAGCAGCTCGCGCGTCCCCCGTATCCACGCGCAAAGGTTGACACGTTGATACGCGATGCGCGCGCGAGCAAGCCTGATAACCGGACGCCTGGGACCCACCTCGCGGCGATTGGGCACAGAACGCAAACCCGTGCCCAAATCGCTCCCAATCGTCCGGAAACCGCGGGTATTTCCCGCGCTCGGCCGAGAGTCTTGAAGGCGCCGTTTCCACTCAACCATGCGGTTTCCACTGGTAATAGGGCGAACCGGAGGCCTCGCTTTGGGAGCAGGGGGTCCCCGGTTCGAATCCGGGCGTCCCGATCGAAGGAAAGCCCTGCTAGGCATGGCTCTTAGTTTCCCTATCCAGTCCTTACGAGACGCCCCGTCAGGCTAGATGCGAACGGGATGCGGACCTGGATCAGAAGTCTCGTCGCCTCATGGTTGACCCGTTCATCCGGCGGCCGCCCGCCGCTGGTACTCCACGTCGCCGACGACAACGGCGCCTCGGGTCACCACCAGCGGACGTAGATCGCCTGCTGCGGCAGCAACGCATTTGCGGTTATGTCCCGGGCGACCCGCTACTGCGACATTGACACAGTGAAGGGTTCGCCGCAGACGAGACAGTGAATCGGCTGATCCCAATCGTCCAGGATCTTAACCGGCTCATGCGGGTGGCACGGGGATGCGACCGCGATCATGTCATCGGGCTCGAGAAGCGGTGGGGGCGGATTGTCCGTCGGAACTTCGAGGCTGGCGCTGATGAAATCACCTGATCGATTGAGGTCGTCGACAACCGGCCCAAGCTCGCTCTCCACGAGGCGTGTGACCTCTCCCATTGCCAGCGCTTGAAGGTAGTCGACCTGCTCGTCGGTGAACCACTGGTCGAGCGGAGAAGGTTCTCCACAGTATGGGCAGTAGTAGACCCCCGGTTCGGGTGCATCGGCAGGAACCTCGCCGATCGGCCCGTCGTGCCACTTGAACACGCGCTCGCACCGAGGACACTGGCGACGTAGATAACCATCGGAATCGAGGGATAGCTGGGCGCGAATCTGCATGCGTTCCTCCTTACCCGTACACGGACAGGCGGTTCGTTGTCTCGTAGGGCGTGCCGTCTTCTGTCGTCGCCTTCATGACCAGATCGATGTAGACCGGGCCGCCCATGCTGATCACAGCGGGCACACGAACGTGCTCCCTGGGATCCAAGCATTCAAGTGGGTACTCGGGCAGCACTGACGTTAAGAAGTGCCAGTTCGGCACATCCTCTGGGATCTGCCACTCGATGTTGCGGAGAACTACGCCGCCACGATTCACCACCTCGAGGAGGTAGCCATCTCGACCTCGGCTATAGAGCTGAGCCGCAAGTAGCGGTGGAGCCGCCTTCGGTGTTGTTCGAGGCAAGATCGTTCCGGCTTTTAGATGTGTCCCCGACTGGGAAGCGGGTGGTGCCGAGTGTCGTCTGATCGCGGCTACTTCAGCAAAGCGGCTCGTATCAAGCCATTCGTCATTCGAGCGATCTACTGGACATCCCGCTGCCTCCAACCGATCAGCAAGCGCCTTGAGCGGAGCTTTCGTAGTGGAGAGTCGTACGACGTTTCGTCCCGCCAGGTCGCTGATCGGCCGAAGGCGTCCGACTTCTACGATGATGGTCCGGTTGGGGTGTGCCCCGAATGCCATTCCCGCCTCGTAAAGGACGTTCGGCCTTGGTTGGCAGGTTAGTTCTCGTTCGTACGCGAGGTCGTCTTCGTTCTGCAGAGCAGCATGCAGCCGCGCTTCATCATCGGGCGTCATGAGGACGACGACCGCTTGGGCCTTTGCGAACGCCGTCTCCAGGACTTCGCCCGTGAACGGAGTGACTCGCCCCGTAGAGCAGACGAGCTCGTTCCACTCCAGAGGGTGCAGGCCGATGACTTCGAGGAACGACCACATCGCTGCTTGTACTTCAGAGTCACGACCATGAACCACGAAAACCGCTCGTGGGTCAGGCTCGGGTTCCTCTCCGTGCGGGAGGTTCGTGCGCGGTCGCACCTGTTTCGATGCAAGAACTTGCCTGCTCATGGTGGCGGGAGCGCGGGGGGCGGGTTGTGCTCGCAAGTAGTCCTGCACGTTCTCTACGGTGCGGTAGCGACGGACGGACTCAAAGTCGATCTTGCAGCTCCACTGGCCTACATTTCCGCTGCAGCCTGCGGTTCCAACATCGAAGGTTGAGATGAGCCCGTATGCGCGCGCGAGTTCTTCACTAGTCAATCCAAGCGCCACTTCAATTTCGTCCGAGGTGATGATCAACTCCTGAGGCGCGCTCAGTGAATCGAGTGCGAAGGCGTGCTCGCGATCAGCGAAGTAACGCGCAACGCGTGCGAGGAGCGAGAGGTCATCTTCGGTGTCTTTGCAGTACTGAAGACCCGTCAGCGTCACACGGAGCTCGTCGCCATCGCGCGGGACCCAGACGAAGCGTGAGTTCTGCGGGTCCGGAAGCATGAGCCCCGGGGGCATCGTCTCGATCAGCGTCCGAGGGTTGAGACCTTGGTCGTAGAGCAGCTTGCTGATCCCGAGGTACTTCGGCCACATTCCCTCCCTCCGGAACGCTTGCCAAATCGCGTCCAGGACGCGACCGTGATCTTCGTCTAGGGTGGCCACCGACCTATTCTCGCGCTATTCGCGGGCAAGTGCCCGAACGGACAACGAGCGCGACGTTCCGATGCCGCAACGAACGATTGGCGATCAGCCGAAAGGCGTCACGGAACGCCTTCTCCGGCCAAGATTGTCGGAGAATCCCACCGTAGGCAAGATGAAGCCGGTGAACGACTTCATCTTTGACCCGCGCGTCTTCATCTTGCCGCCATTTCGCGCCTGCCCTAACTGCCACCGTCAAGACACTTACGGCGTGCTCGTGATCGGTGGACTCCAGTACACGCGGCGGTGCCGCGAGTGCTGGCACGACGACCAGTACCCGCTTCCGCCCCTCTGTAAAAAGGTGATCTACCTCGACCAGATGGTCGTCTCGAACATGACCAAAGCTCTGCACCCGACCGCCGCCGCGGGCCGTGAGATCGACCCAGTTTGGCGAGAGCTCTTCGAAAAACTCGATGTCGTCTGCAAGATGCAGCTAGCAATCTGCCCGGACTCAGAGACGCACCGGGAAGAGTCGGCCGTGTGGAAACACCCCGAGGCGTTACGCAGCATGTACGAGCGTTTCTCGTATGGGGTGACGTTCCGCGATGCGCCTTCAGCGCGGGAGGCGCAGCTGATGGACTTCCTCGAGAACTGGCTCGCGGGTCGACCGACCGATCCCGTCGCTGCCGATCGCGCCACTCTCATCCGAGGGTCCATCGACTCGTGGCAGGAAAGGTTCCGAGTCACGGTCGGCAGTTTTAAGCCAGAGGATTGGCCGGAACGTCTGAGAGAGAGCCGCAGCCACGCAAAGGAGAGGTTGCGACAACTCTCGGAGCATTGGCAGCAGGTGCCGAACTTCTCGTTCGACGCGGTCTACCGGAATGAGCTGCGCGCGATTGGGCAGACGATGATCCAGTTGCATCTCCAGTCGATACGCGAAGGGGCCGAGGTGATTGCTGGGACCAGACCTTTCGACCCGGAGGTCTTCTTACCGTCAAACGCCACCTCAACGATCCTCGAGATCCACCACGGACTCCGCGAGCACGGGGTACCAGAGGAGGAGCTCTGGCAAAAGACCGTCGAGTTCTTCGCCTCGCCGCATCTTGAGCAGGTGCCGTATCTCCGGATCTCCTGCATGTTGTTTGCGGCGTTCGTGCGTAAGGCGGCGAGCGGGCAGCGGCGTGCGCCGGGCGGTGGGACACTCAACGATGTAAAGACGGTCGCCACGGTGATGCCCGGGTGCGACGCGATCTTCGTCGACAACGAAGTCGCCGCGCTTCTTGGAGAGGAACCACTGCGCTCGCGACTCGACTTCGGCACGCGCGTCTTCTCACAGAGGACGCGCGACCAGTTCTTCGCATACCTCGATGAGATCCGCGACGGCGCGTCGGACGAACACGTAGCTGCGGTGAGTGAGGTCTACGGCGACAGCTATCTCATCCCGTTCACGGGCATTCTTGACGTTCGAGAAGATTAGGTCTCGTCCAGTGGCACGCCGCTGCGGACGGTGGGGTTCCTGGCCCCGGTCGGCGGGCGCCAATCGCATTCGATCATGCGGCGAGGTTGACAGGGTGACACCCGAAAAAACGCGCGCGCGAGGGGTACAGCCGCCCGTTCTCCGCCAACGAGAACCTCATTCGTTCTCTCAGCTTTGCTGCTGCCTACGGGGCTAAACGTGATGAGTGTAAGGCCGCTCAGCTTTACTTAATAACTCACGCCGCGTGATTTGCCGACGCCATAGGGGCGCTTCTGCGCCGCGTCGTCGCTGGACGATGCCTAACCCGCGCCAGCGCTGCGAGCGCGTCTCGAGGCGGATGGTGCTGTCCGAACAGGCACGCGTAGGAGCCCGATCCGAACCCGCGCCATGTCCGTTTCGGCCATCTAGGCATAGAGCGGGGAAAGCCCTAGGCTCTCGCTCAGGCCGACCCGGAAAACGCTCAAGCCGGCGAGCGCTTGACCGTCTCGACCAAGGCCGCGAAGGGGGCTCCGACGGGAGCCCCTTCCGTTTTTCAGAGAGAAGGAGTAGACAAAGAGCAACTGTTCCCTCGCGAGTCGGGAGGGTTCGTAGTGAGACGTTGGTACGTGATGATCGCTGTTGCCCTGACGTTTGGGCTGGCGGTCGCGATCTCGAGCGCGAGTTCGGCGCCGCCCGGGGCGACTGCTCGCTGTAATGACGGCACCTACAGCTATTCGCAGCACCGGCAGGGAACTTGTTCTCACCATGGCGGCGTCGCCGAGTGGCTGAGTGGAAGCTCGACCACGACCACGAAGAGTTCAGGCTCGAGCGGCGGGACGGTCGATGTCGGCAGGACGGTTCTGCTCACGAAGCGGTTAAAGACCTCGGGCTGCAAGCTCGGGCCGAACCCCGACCGGCGCTGCTCTCCGGGCGCCTACTACTCGAAGCTCACGAAGGCGGTCATCTGCTCCGCGAGCTTCCATACGAGTTCGATCCGCAACGTCCCGCAATCCGAGAAGTACGCCGTCGAAGCGGAGTACGGGATGGCGCAGAAGCTCTACGGCCGGACGCTAGAGATCGACCACATCGTCTCGCTAGAGCTCGGCGGCTCGAACGACATCGCGAACCTCTTCCCGGAGAGAGCGAGCCCATCTCCCGGCTACAAGATCAAGGACAAGTTAGAGAACAAGCTCCATAGCCTCGTCTGTTCGGGCTCGATGAGCCTACGAAGCGTCCGAATCGGAATCGCGGCGAACTGGCAGAAGCTCTACCGGAAGGTGTACGGGACGGCTCCGACTGGTTAGCGCGGCCCGTAAAGGCCCTCGATCATTTCGCTCGGAGAAAGAAAGCCGACGAAGCGGCGGGAGCCTCTGAGGATCGGCCTGCCGTTCGAAGACGCGGTCAGAGCGGAGTTGGAGACGAACCTCCCGCTACCTCGAGAAGGCGGGAATCGTCACAGCGATAAGCTCGGAGAAGTTCCAGAGTCGGAGAAGCGCCGAGGCGCAATTGGAACGTGAAATAGATGGCGGGAATATCAGTACCGCCCGGAAGCCTTCCGGCTGGCAAGCTACCTAGGCGCAGATCGCCGGTAGCGTTGAGGTCCCACGTGCCCTCTCCCCGAGGCAGACGGCAGAGGTACCAGTCATATCCTGAGAATGCTTCGCCGAAGATCTTGGCGTTGCCGTAGATACGCTCTTTATCCGCGACGAACTCAGGACTCCACTCAATCTCATACCGTGGCTGCATGCAGCCACAGGCATATCAGAACTACCGGATGTCGATCTACTAAACGGCTACGCCGTGCAGTTGGCGAAAGAATGCGAACACCTGCTCAGGCGGTCGCTTCGTGCTAATCCGGGCGGTTTCGTACGGGATGTCTTCGAACTCATCGGCGGCGAGCCATCCAGGGGAGTTCGTGTGGGAATAGTCGCTAGCCGCGGTGGCGTTGAACGGTCGCAACTCCTCGAAGATCTCATCGATGATGAACCGCTCGTCTTCGGAAAAGCGCGACATGTCTGGATCGCGGAGCGGCTCGAGGACCTGGCTCCAGTCTTCGGAATCCCTAAAGCGCGCCTCGCCACTCTCGATGAGCTCGCCACGAACAGGTAATAGCGCGCGAGGGGCAGGACCCCATTCCAGTCTCTGATAGCGCGCGCCGGTAATCGGCTCGCCGAGTTTCGCGTAGGCACGGAAGTCGGCGAAGAACAGGAGTTTGTTGAGCTTCGTTGAGCCTATGACGAGATTCTCTTTTAGCCCACGTCCTGAGAAGTAGAGAATCAGTTCAGTAAATTTCTCGCTCTTGAAGTCGGTCATAAGACCCTCTTTTCCCGTCCGGATCGATCTCTACCGTTTCTCCCATCGCCCCGATAGAGGGCGAGTGTGGCGAAACTGGTAAACGCAGCGGGCTTTCACCCCGCCGGCTATTGGGTCACTCCCAGGCTTTCCGGGTTCGACTCCCGGCGCTCGCACCCCAGTCGGGGCGACTCTTCTCTTTATTTCCTCCATCGGCACTACTAAGCTTAGCCCTCAAGGGAAACATACCTTTGTACTACGTAAGCACAACGTACGTTGATGGTACGGGAAACGTCGGATGACACAAGGCCCAAACCCTGACGATCTACTGCACAAGCAGGAGTCGCGGCAGAGAACGTTTTCAATCCCGACGCTCGTGAGTCAGCGCCTAGACGATCTCTGCGCGGTGCTCAATCGCAAGGGCACGGTCGGCGAGATCCGTAGGCAGTTACTGGTCGCGGCTCTGATCGCCCGCGCTCCGGAAGATGTCGACGACTTACAAAAGTTGATCGAGGAATACCGGAACAGGAAAGTCGCAGACGCCCTCGTCGGCGACGACAAGGCTGCTCAGGTCATCCAGCTCCGCGCGGTCAAACCGGGACGTCGGCCTTCCGAGTGACTCGCGGGCCTCGCGCCACTAACGTGTAAGCATTACCGGGCCCGCGAGCTCGATCCTCTCCGCTCGCTTTGTGTCGCCGCGCGTGCGGTGTGCGTGCTCTCTTCATTGGGCACAAATCCGGAACTTGTGCCCAAATCGCCTCCAATCGTCCGCAAATGGCGGGTATTTGCGACCGAAGCTCAAGCAGACCGAGAGCGCCGGTTTCCGCTTAGCCATGCGGTTTCCGACGCTCTCTGATCTGTTCTCACGACCCGCCTTACAAGCAGGAGGTCGCTGGTTCGAACCCGGCACCGCCCATACGGTTTCATGTCGGTTTGCGGTCACGATGTCCCGCTCACGTCCACAGCCGGCTCTCTCGCCTCGCGTACTAGGGCGTCGAGCTTCGCCATGTGCGAAGCCGCCTCACCCGGGTACAGGTGGCGGTAGCGGCGACGAATCAGCGCGCCGCCATCCGTGTGCCCCACCCGCTCCGCGATCACTTCGGCCGGTATGCCCGCCCGAGCCTGGAGGGAAATCGCCGTATGGCGAAGATCGTGGAAACGGAGCTTCCCCTTCAGCCCCACTCCCTCTAGCGCCGGCCACCACACATGCTCGTTGAAGGCCGACCTCGTGTACGCCTTGCCGCGCTTCGTTGCGAACACGTGACTAGCACCAGGAGGGCGCGCTACTAACTGTTCACGAAGGATCTGCACTTCACACGCAGCGAGAGAGATGGCTTTCGGCCTCCGGTTCTTCGACAATCGCCCGGGGATGAAGACCTCCCCACGCTTCAGATCGACGCGATCGTCCGTCAGCGTCAAGACCTCCCCGAAGCGCAAGCCCACGAGACCCGTGAAGAGAACTACGCGTTTGACGTGCTCCGGCATCCATGACGCGATCTCTTCGAGTTCGTCGAATGTGAGCGCCAACGCCTCTCGCGTCTCGTGAGTTGGTGCCGGGATACCGAAGATGTTCGCGTCTACCCTCTGCCCTCGTGCCTCGGCCCGCCGAAGCACAGCTTTGAGCACCTGCAGCTCGTTTCGCGCCGCGACCGGAACCGTGGCGGCCCGCGCCACGATTCGATCTTCGATGATTGAACGCCGGAGCGCCGGCACCAGCATCTCGCGAAGAGGCTCCCACCCTTTCAGTGAATCCCTGTACCACCTGATCCCGTTCGGGCGCAGCGCCCCACGCCGACCGCCCATCGTCTCCTTGAAGCGAAGAAAGTCGTCCAGCTCGTCACCGAGCTTCCGAGGCTTCTCCTGGTAGAGGTGCCCGAGGCGCTTACGGAGGATTAGGTCCGTATGCGCCACCTCAGCGGCATCACGATTCGGCAACGTGACCGCGGAGAAACCCGGCACGCGTACTTGGTAGACGTATTTCCCAGGCGTGCCTCGGCGACGGATGCTCATCCCGACCCAACCTCGTTACCGCGTTGAGCGTGTGCGCGAAGAAACTCCTCGACTCCGCTCTCCGGATACCGCCGCTCTTTCCCGATCCGAATGCTCGGTAGCTCACCCGTGCGCGCGAGCTTACGAATCGTCTCCAGCCCGCTGGCGGCGCCTGCGACTCTTTCTGAAAGTGCAAAGCGATGTAGCACATCAGCCCGCCGGCCTCCGACACGGGGCCCACGTACTGCCCCAGCGGCTCCGCGTCCTCTCGGGCAC